>NZ_CP016162.1:1214000-1821000 GCF_001941865.1 Pseudomonas alcaliphila JAB1
TTCAGTGTTGCGAGCTTATTTGTTAAGTTTGTTTTTCCTCTTGATTGATCAGGTAAATAAATCAATGACCGTCAAGCAGCTACGCGCTTTTCTCGCCGTGGCGCAAAGCCTGAGCTTCGCCCAGGCCTGCGAGCGCCTGCATCTGTCGCAACCGGCGCTGAGCCTGGCGATCAAGAACCTGGAACAATCGCTCGGCGGCCAGTTGCTGGCGCGCACCACCCGCAGCGTGGCGCTGACGCCCGAGGGCGAGACGCTGTTGCCGATTGCCGTGCGCCTGCTGGCCGACTGGGACAATGCCGAGGACCTGCTGCGCCAGCACTTCACTTTGCAGATGGGCAAGGTGGCGGTGGCAGCCATGCCGTCGTTCGCCGGCAACCGCCTGCCGGCGGCACTACGCGCCTTTCGCGACGCCTACCCACGGGTCAACGTGGCGGTGCACGACGTGATCAACGAACAGGTGATGGAGATGGTGCGCGACGGTCGCGTCGAGCTGGGCATCGCCTTCGAACCGGCGACCCTCGATGGCCTGCAGTTCACCCCGCTGTACGAGGACCGTTTCGTCGCCGTGGTGCCGGTCGCCAGCGAGCTGGCCGGGCAAGCGGCGCTAACCTGGGCACAGTTGCTGGAGCAGCCTTTCATCACCCTGCAACGGCCTTCGGCGGTGCGCCTGCTGCTGGAAGACAGCGTGATCTCCAGCCACGGCAAGCTGCCGGTGGCGTTCGAGAGTCATCAGTTGGTCACGGTCGGGCGCATGGTTGCCGAAGGCCTCGGCGTCAGCGCCGTGCCGCAACTGTGCCGGCAGCAGATGGAAGAACTGGGCGCCCGCTGCCTGCCGCTCAGCGAACCACAGGTGTCGCGTCGCGTCGGCCTGCTGCACCAGGCTGGGCATCAGCTGTCCAGCGCGGCGCAGGCCTTGAGCGAGGTGCTGCTGCATCAGGCCGGGCAGTAGGGCGGGTGAAACCCGCCGCCTGCGTTGTGGCGGGTTGCACCCGCCCTACGAGCCTAGAGCTGAATCAGGTCTGCCGGGGTGTCGATGTCCTGCAGTACGCCAGGATCGTTCAGCTCGACGATGCGCACGGCCTCGGGGTGCTGCTGCAGCACCGGCTTGGCGCCAGCATCGCCGCTCAGCGCCGCGAGCTGCGGCCAGAAAGCGCGGCCGAACAGCACCGGGTGGCCGCGTTTGCCCTGGTCGCTGGGCAGTACGATGGTGTTCGCGCTGGCGTGAGCGAACAGGGTTTCCAGGCTGTCACGGCGAATCGCAGGCATATCGGCGAGAAAGATCGCCACGGCGTCAGCGCTCGATTCGGCCAGTAGTCGCTCGGCACCTGCCGCCAGGCTGTGGCCCATGCCCTGCGCGGTGGCCGGGTTCTGCACGATACGCACACCCGTCGGCAGATCCAGCTCTGCCGGCGCTTCGTCTGGGCGTAGCACCAGCCAGACCTCTTCCAGCATCGAGCAGGGCAGTGCCAGGCTGGCGCTGAGCAACGAGCGGCCGTCGCCAAGTTGCAGGCGGCGCTTGTCGGCACCGAAGCGGCGGCTGTAGCCGGCCGCCAGCATCAGCGCCGCTACGCCTTGGGTTGGGCGCTCGCTGACCATGTTCAGCCGGCCAGCCCGGCTGCTTTGGCGCGCGCAGCGTGCAGTTTCTTGTAGCTGTCGATCAGGCGCAGGTGCTTGTCCAGGCCTTCGAGTTTCATGCTGGTCGGCGTCAGGCCATGGAAACGCACGCTGCCGTCCACCGAGCCGATCACCGCGTCCATGCGCTCGTTGCCGAACATACGGCGCAGGTTGTGCTCGTAGTTGGCCAGTTCCAGCTCGTCGTCCAGCTGGATCTCCAGCACGGCGTCGACCGCCTGGTAGAACAGGCCGCGCTCGACGGTGTTGTCGTTGTACTGCAGGAAGGCCTCGACCAGTTCCTTGGCGTCGTCGTATTTCTTCAGCGCCAGGTTGATCAACAGCTTCAGCTCGAGGATGGTCAGCTGGCCCCACACCGTGTTGTCGTCGAACTCCACGCCGATCAGCGTGGTGATGTCGGTGTAGTCGTCGACTTCGGTGTTGTTGAGGTTGCGCAGCAGCGACTTGAGCTCGCGGTCGCTCAGGGCGTGCAGGTTGAGGATGTCCTTGCGAAACAGCAGCGCCTTGTTGGTGTTGTCCCAGATCAGGTCCTCGACTGGGTAGATCTCCGAGTAGCCCGGCACCAGGATGCGGCAGGCGTTGGCGCCGAGGTCGTCATAGGTGGCTACGTAGACCTCCTTGCCCATGTCCTCGAGGATGCCGAACAGGGTCGCGGCTTCCTGCTCGTTGGAGTCGCTGCCCTCGCCGGAGAAATCCCACTCGACGAACTCGAAGTCCGGCGTGGTACCGAAGAAGCGCCAGGAGACAACGCCGCTGGAGTCGATGAAGTGCTCGACGAAGTTGTTCGGCTCGGTCAGCGCCAGGCTGTCGAAGGTCGGCTGCGGCAGGTCGTTGAGGCCTTCGAAGCTGCGGCCCTGCAGCAGTTCGGTGAGGCTGCGCTCCAGCGCCACTTCCAGGCTCGGGTGCGCGCCGAAGGAGGCGAACACGCCGCCGGTGCGCGGGTTCATCAGGGTCACGCACATCACCGGAAATTCTCCGCCCAGCGAGGCATCCTTGACCAGCACCGGGAAGCCTTGTTCCTCCAGGCCCTGGATACCGGCGACGATGCCCGGGTACTTGGCCAGCACCTCCTGCGGCACGTCCGGCAGGCACAGCTCGTTCTCCAGAATCTCGCGCTTGACTGCCCGCTCGAATATCTCCGACAGGCACTGCACCTGGGCTTCGGCGAGGGTGTTGCCGGCGCTCATGCCGTTGGACAGATACAGGTTCTCGATCAGGTTGGACGGGAAATACACCGTCTGGCCATCGCTCTTGCGTACGAACGGCAGCGAGCAGATGCCGCGCGCGGTATTGCCCGAGTTGGTGTCGTACAGGTGCGAGCCGCGCAGTTCGCCATCCGGGTTGTAGATGGCCAGGCAGTGCTCGTCGAGAATTTCCTCGGGTAGCGAATCCTTCGGGCCCGGCTTGAACCAGCGTTCGTTGGGGTAGTGGACGAACTCGGCGGCGGCGATGTCCTCGCCCCAGAACTGGTCGTTGTAGAAGAAGTTGCAGTTCAGCCGCTCGATGAACTCGCCCAGGGCCGAGGCCAGCGCGGCCTCCTTGGTCGAACCCTTGCCGTTGGTGAAGCACAGGTTCGACTGCGCGTCGCGAATGTGCAGCGACCAGACGTTGGGCACGATGTTGCGCCAGGAGGCGATCTCGATCTTCATCCCCAGCTCGGCGAGGATGCCCGACATGTTGGCGATGGTCTGCTCCAGCGGCAGGTCCTTGCCTGGGATGTAGGTGGTGGTATCGGACACCGGCATCAGCAGCGCCTGGGCGTCGGCGTCGAGATTTTCCACTTCCTCGATGATGAACTCGGGGCCCTGCTGCACCACCTTCTTCACCGTGCAGCGGTCGATGGAGCGCAAAATCCCCAGGCGATCTTTCTCGGAGATATCGGCGGGCAGCTCGACCTGGATCTTGAAGATCTGCGCGTAGCGGTTCTCCGGGTCGACGATGTTGTTCTGCGACAGGCGAATGTTCTCGGTGGGAATGTCGCGCGTCTGGCAGTACAGCTTGACGAAGTACGCCGCGCACAGCGCCGAGGAGGCCAGGAAATAGTCGAACGGCCCCGGCGCCGAGCCGTCGCCCTTGTAACGGATCGGCTGATCGGCGATCACCGTGAAGTCATCGAACTTGGCTTCGAGGCGAAGGTTGTCGAGAAAGTTGACCTTGATTTCCATGGGGCAATACCAGCGAGCGAAACAAAATGGCCGCCATTATCCGGGTTTTCGGCGGCCTGTCTTGCTCGGTGGTTGCTGATGAAAGCGCGTCGGACCGGCGGCGAGTGCGACGCCGGCCCGAGCGATGCGTCAGCTGTCGACTTCGGCGGGGTTACTGGTGCCAATGGAGGTGTAGCTCGGCCATTGCCGCAGCAGGGTTTCGACGAACTGTTCGGCTGCCGGCGACAGCGAAGAGCCGCGGCGGCGTACCAGGCCCAGGGTACGGCTGATCACTGGATCGACCAGCGGACGGCTGACCAGAATCGGATGATCCTCGGCTGGCATCGCCAGGCTGGGCAGGGCGGCGATACCCAGGCCGGCCTCGACCATGCCGAGTGACGTCGACAGGTGCTGCACCTCGTAGAACCAGCTCGGGCGCCAGTCGAGATGGGCCAGGCCGTGATCGAGCAGCACGCGGTTGCCACTGAGGCGGCCGACGCCGATCAGGCGATAGTCGCTCAGCTCGCGCCAGGCCACTTCCGAGCGTTTGGCCAGGGGATGATCGCGCCGGCAGGCGAGCACGAAGGGTTCGTTGACCAGCGGGGTGAAGTCGATCTCCGCGCTCTGCCCGCTCTGCATGTTGATGCCGAAATCCGCCTCGCCGCGGATCACCGCCTCCAGCCCCTCATGAGCGCTGAGATCGAGAATGCGGATGCGGATCTTCGGGTACTGCAGGTTGAAGGCGCGGATCACCGTCGGCAGGAAGTAGAAGGCCGCCGTCGGGATGCAGGCGAGGGTGACCTGGCCGGACTGGCGCTCGGCCAGTTCGCGGATGCCGAGGATCGAGCGCTCGAAGTCGTCCAGCAGGCGCTGAGCCTTGGGCAGGAAATCCCGGCCCACGGCAGTCAGGCTGACCCGGCGCGTGGTGCGATCCAGCAACTGGATGCCGAGGCTTTCTTCCAGTTTCTGCATGCGTCGGGTCAGTGCCGGCTGGGACAGATGGATGGCGTTGGCGGCCTCGTGAAAGTTGCCGAACTCGGCGATTTTCACGAAAGCGCGGATATCTTGCAGTTCGTAATTCATGCGCTTTGGTTATCAGTCGTGCGTATTTTTGTTTGAAAGTTACCAATGAACCCTAGTCTTTCGGCTCAACACTGGCAAGCGAGGAAATACGCGTATGCATTAATGCGTAAAATGGAATAAATATCGAAATATATGCATTTTACAGAATAAATATTGGCTCCTCATAATCGACGCAAAGCAACAATCACTGGTTTTATTGCGTTGGAGGCATCATGCGGACGGTACCTTGTGTACTCATGCGAGGCGGTACTTCGAAGGGGCCGGTCTTTCTGGCCAACCACCTGCCCACGGACCCGCAGCAGCGCGACGAGGTATTGCTAAGCCTGATGGGCTCGGGCCATGAGCTGGAAATCGACGGCATCGGCGGTGGCAGCCCGCAGACCAGCAAGGTGGCGATCGTCAGCCGCTCGCCGCATCCGGACGCCGATGTCGACTACCTGTTCGTGCAGGTCATGGTCACCCAGCGCCGCGTCGACACCGCGCCCAACTGCGGCAACATGCTCTGCGCCATCGGTCCTTTCGCCATCGAGCACGGCCTGGTCAATGCCGGCTCACCGATGACCCGGGTGCGCATTCGCAACCTCAATACCAACACCTTCGTCGATTCCGACGTGATGACCCCGGGCGGCCGCGTGCGCTACGACGGCGACACCGCCATCGATGGCGTGCCCGGCACGGCCGCGCCGATCAAGCTGACTTTCCTCAATGCCGCTGGTGCCAAGACCGGCCGCCTGCTGCCCACCGGCCGCGTGCGTGACGAGTTCGATGGGGTCGTGGCGACCTGCATCGACATGGCCATGCCGATGGTGCTCATGCATGCCGAGGCGCTGGGCAAGACCGGCTACGAGTCACCTGCCGAGCTGGACGCCGACAGCGCGTTTCTCCAGCGCCTGGAACGCATTCGCCTGCAGGCAGGCCTGGCCATGGGGCTTGGCGACGTGTCGCAGATGGTCATCCCCAAGCCGGTGCTGCTGGCACCTGCACGCCACGGCGGCACGCTGAGCGTGCGCTATTTCATGCCGCATACCTGCCACCGCTCGGTCGCCGCCACCGGCGCCATTGGTCTGGCCACCGCCTGTGCACTGCCCGGCAGCGTCGCCCAGGACATAAAGCCCATCGCAGGCGAGGCGCTGGTGCGTCTGGAGCATCCGGGCGGGCAGATCGAGGTTTCCCTGCAGCCTGCCGCGGATGGCAACCCCGAAAATCTGCGCGCCTCGCTGGTGCGCACGGCCCGTCGCCTGTTCTCGGGTGAGGTGTACATCCCCAGCCTGCGGCGCACGGGCAGCTGATTTCGCTTCACCACAACCACACCCGTAGGGCCAGTCACAATGACAAGAACAAGATCCCTCAGTTGCTCCGTCGTCGGTATGACGGTCATGGCGCTGCCTGCCGTCGGTGCCGGCGCTGCCGGTTTCATCGAGGACAGCAAGGCCAGCCTGGAGCTGCGCAACTTCTACCTCAACCGCGACTTTCGCGAGAATGCCGGGCAGAACAAGCGCGAAGAATGGGCGCAGGGCTTCATCCTCAACCTGGAGTCCGGCTACACCCAGGGCACCGTCGGTTTCGGTGTCGATGCCATCGGCATGCTCGGTATCAAGCTCGATTCCTCGCCAGATCGCAGCGGCACCGACCTGCTACCGCGTGACAGCCGCAATCGCGCCGAGGACGATTACAGCAAGCTCGGCGTGACCGGCAAGGTGCGTTTCGCCGAGAGCCAACTGCGCGTGGGCACGTTGTTGCCGAAGATGCCCTACCTGCAATACAGCAACGCACGCCTGCTGCCGCAGGTGTTCGAGGGCTGGCAGGTGCAGAGCAAGGATCTCGAACGCGCCACCTTCACCCTCGGCGAGATCGACCGCGTGGTGCAGCGTAGCGTGTCCGGCTCCGAGAAACTGGCGCTGAACAACAAGAACGGCCGATTCGGTCGTAGCCCCGAAAGCGACGAGCTGCGCTTCGCCGGCGTCGATTACGCGATCAACCCGCGGTTGCTCGCCAGTTATCACTACGCCGAACTGAGCGACGTCTATCGCCAGCATTTCCTTGGTTTGCAGCACAGCCTGGCGCTGGGGCCTGGCAAGCTGAAAAGCGACCTACGTTATTTCAGCAACAGCGAAGCCGGGCGCGAGCTGGTTGGTGACATCGACAACCGGGTCATCAACGGCATGTTCACCTACAGCGTCGCTGGCCATGCCCTGGGCCTGGCTTATCAAAAGATGCTTGGCGACGATGGCTTCACCTATGTCGATGGGGCCACGCCTTACCTGACCAACTTCCTGCAGATCAACGACTTTGCCGGCCCTGACCAGCGCTCCTGGCAGCTGCGCTACGACTTCGACTTCGCCAGCGTCGGCGTACCGGGTCTGACCTTCATGACCCGCTACGTGCGCGGTGATCAGGTCGACCTGGCGGCAGGCGAGGGGCGTGAGTGGGAGCGCAATACCGATATCGCCTACGCCTTCGGCGACGGCCCGCTGAAGAATCTCAAGGTGACC
Organism: Pseudomonas alcaliphila JAB1; assembly: GCF_001941865.1. Lineage (NCBI taxonomy): Bacteria > Pseudomonadati > Pseudomonadota > Gammaproteobacteria > Pseudomonadales > Pseudomonadaceae > Ectopseudomonas > Ectopseudomonas alcaliphila. The sequence goes on from NZ_CP016162.1 coordinate 1,221,352, forward strand.
TGGCGGAACGCCACCTACCGGTCGAGCTTCGTCCGTGATCTGGACGAGAATCGCCTGATCCTGAGTTATATCGTGCCGCTCTGGTAATGCATCGGCTGTACATACAAGACCAATAAGAGGAACCCATCATGATCACCTGCACCATCCGCCGTATTCTGCCGCTGTCCCTCGCCGTATTGCTTGCCAGTGGTTCGGTACTGGCTGGCGAACCCTCCCGTCCAGAGTGCATCGCTCCGAGCAAGCCGGGCGGCGGTTTCGACCTGACCTGCAAGCTGGCCCAGGCTGGCTTCAAGGATGAAGGCCTGCTCAAATCGCCGATGCGCGTTACCTACATGCCGGGCGGCATCGGCGCCGTGGCCTATAACTCCATCGCTGCCAACCGACGTGCCGAGCCCGGAACCCTGGTGGCCTTTTCCGGCGCATCGTTGCTCAATTTGGCGCTGGGCAAATACGGTCGTTTTGACGAGTCAGCGGTGAAGTGGCTGGCGACCGTCGGCAATGATTACGGCACTTTGGCGGTACGTGAGGATTCGCCTTACAAGAACCTCGATGACGTGGTGCAGGCGCTGAAGAAAGACCCAAAAAGCATCGTGGTTGGCGGCGGCGGCAGTGTCGGCGGCCAGGGTTGGGTGAAGATCGCTCTGCTGGCACGTGCGGCTGGTGTCGATCCCAGCGAACTGCGTTATGCCGCCTTCGAGGGTGGTGCCGAGCACTATATGGCGCTGATGGGCGGCCACGTGGATCTGGTCACCGGCAGCGCCAGCGAGATTCGCGCGCAGCAGGGCAACAAGATTCGTACCCTGGCGATCTTCAGCGAGGAGCGCCTGGGCGGCGACCTGGCGTCTATCCCCACCGCGCGTGAGCAGGGTTACGAAATCCAGTGGCCGCTGATCCGTGGTTACTTCCTCGGCCCTGACGTGAAAGAGCAAGACGTGGCCTGGTGGCAGGAGCGTTTCGCCAAGCTCACGGCCTCCAGCGACTTCCAGGCCTACCTGGCCGACCGCGATGTACTGCCTTACTACGTGACGGGGCCGGAGCTGGATGCGCTGGTCAAGAGTCAGGTTGCGGAGTACCGCAAGCTGGGCCGCGAGTTCGGCTTAGTCGAGTAAACGAGTTCCCATGCGCCGTCACTGACGGCGCAGCGTTCTGGAGCACATCCACATGCATGACCGTATCTTTGCGGGGGTAACCCTGCTGCTTTGCTGCACCCTGGGATATTTCGCCTGGGGTTACAGCGCCCCGTTTTCCTACGAACCGGTAGGGCCGAAATCCTTCCCGCTTCTGCTTTTGCTGCTGATCGCCTTCGGCTGCGTGCAACTGTTGCTGAAACCCGCCAGTGGTGTGCAGAGCGATGAACCACCCCTGAATCGCCAAGTGATGGTCAAGGCACTGATCTTTCTTGGCCTGATGATCGGCTACGCCGTGCTTTTCGAAACCTTCGGATTCGTCCCCGCCAGCGTGCTGTTCGGCATCGGCATGGCGCGTCTGTATGGCGGCAACTGGTTACAGAGCCTGCTCAGCGGCGTGGTGTTGGCGTTAGGCCTCTACCTGTTGTTCGACAAAGCCCTCGACGTACCCCTGCCGCTCGGCATCCTCGCCGCGCTGGAGAATTGATCATGGATACCCTTAGCTACCTCGGTCAGGGCTTCGGCGTTGCCCTGAGCCCTTACAACCTTCTTACTGCCCTGTGTGGCACCCTGATCGGCACCGTCGTCGGCCTGCTGCCTGGCCTGGGCCCGATCAACGGCGTGGCGCTGCTGATTCCGGTGGCCTTCGCCCTGGGTCTGCCGCCGGAAACCGCGCTGATCCTGCTCGCTGCGGTGTACCTGGGTTGCGAATACGGCGGTCGTATTTCCTCGATCCTGCTGAACATCCCAGGCGAAGCCTCCGCGGTGATGACTACCCTCGACGGCTACCCGCTGGCGCGTCAGGGCCAGGCTGGTGTCGCGCTGTCGCTGTCGGCGTGGAGTTCGTTCATCGGCGGCCTGATTGCCACGGTCGGTGTGGTGCTGTTCGCGCCGCTGCTGGCCAAGTGGGCGGTGGCGTTCGGCCCCGCTGAATATTTCGTGCTGATGGTGTTCGCCATCACCTGCCTGGCCGGGATGGCCGGCAACAAACCATTGAAAACCGCCGTCGCCGCGCTGATCGGTCTGCTGCTGTCGTGCGTGGGCATCGACGCCAACAGTGGCGTCTATCGCTTCACCTTCGGCAGCCTGGGGCTGGCCGATGGCATCCAGTTCGTGGTGCTGGTGCTGGGTTTGTTCTCGGTCAGCGAGCTGTTGGTGCTGCTCGAGCGTACCCACCATGGGCAGAAGGCGATCAAGGCCAGCGGGCGCATGCTCTTTAACATGAAGGAAGGCGGCTTCGTGCTCGCCACCAACCTGCGCAGCGGCGTGGTCGGCTTCGTCCTCGGCGTACTGCCAGGTGCCGGGGCGACACTGGCCAGCGCGGTGTCCTACATGAGCGAAAAGCGCATGGCGGTGAAGGACAATAAATTCGGCAACGGTGACCTGCGTGGCCTGGCCGCACCGGAAACCGCCAACAGCGCTGCAGCCTGCGGCTCCATGGTGCCGATGCTGACTCTCGGCGTACCGGGTTCGGGCACCACTGCGGTGATGCTCGGCGCCCTGACGCTGTACAACATCACGCCGGGGCCGCTGCTGTTCCAGAACCAGCCGGACATCGTCTGGGGCCTGATCGCGTCGTTGTTCGTCGCCAACATCATGCTGATCATCATGAACGTGCCGATGATCAAGGTCTTCACCAAGGTGCTGGCCGTGCCTTATTGGGCGCTGGTGCCGGCGGTGGCGATCATCACTGCGATCGGTGTGTACGCGGTGCACGCGACCACCTTCGACCTGTACCTGATGATCGCCATCGGCATCTTCGGCTATGTCATGCGCAAGCTGGATTTCCCGCTGTCGGCGATCCTGCTCGGCTTCATCCTCGGCGGCATGATGGAGCAGAACCTGCGTCGTGCTCTGTCCCTGTCCAGCGGTGATCTGGGTATTCTGTACGCCAGCCCGATCACCTGGGTGGTCTGGGCGCTGGTGGCCGTGATGATCGTGCTGCCGTTCTGGCGCGCCTGGCGTGCGCGTCGTCAGCAGGGCCGCGCCGCCAGCGTGGCCTGATTCGGAGGGGTGGCATGCGTATCGTGATACCGGATGACTATCAGCGGGTGGTTCAACAACTCGATTGCTTCAGCTTGTTGGAAGGCTTCGATGTCCGCGTGTATCACGATGCTGTCAGCGACCCGGATGTACTGGTCGAGCGCTTCGCCGACGCCGACGCGCTGGTGCTGACCCGCGAGCGCACGCGTATCGACGCCGCGCTGCTGGCACGCTTGCCCAACCTGAAAGTGATCAGCCAGACCGGGCGAGCCGGCCCGCATCTCGATCTGCAGGCTTGCCGCGAGCGCGGCGTGATCGTCGCCGAGGGCACCGGCTCGCCCATCGCTGCAGCCGAGCTGACCTGGGCTCTGATCCTCAATGCTCGGCGTCAGCTGCGCGAAGCCATGAACGGTCTGTATGCCGGGCACTGGCAGGTCAACCTGGGCCAGCGTCTGTATGGTCAGACGCTGGGCATCTGGGGTTACGGCAAGATCGGCCAGCGTTTGGCGCGCTATGCGCGGGCCTTCGACATGCGCGTTCTGGTGTGGGGCAGCGAGGCTTCGCGCCAGGCCGCCATCGCCGATGGCTACGAGGCTGCATCGACACGCGAAGCCTTCTTCGAGCAGGCCGATGTTCTCACCCTGCACCTGCGCCTGGTGCCTGCCACCCGGCACTGTGTCGTCGCCGCCGACCTGGCGCGGATGAAACCCGACGCGCTGTTGGTCAATACCAGCCGCGCCGAACTGATCGCGCCGGGGGCGCTGCTTGAAGCGCTGGATCTTGGCCGTCCTGGTCAGGCGGCGCTGGACGTTTTTGAGCAGGAGCCGATCCTGCAGGCCGATCATCCGCTGCTGACTCATCCGCGCATTCTCTGTACGCCGCATCTGGGCTACGTCGAAAAGCACAGCTACGAAGGCTACTTCGGCGAGGCCTTCGCCAATGTCAGGGCGTTTGCGCAAGGATAATGTTCTGACCACTGGGGTAAGGAGCATCAGCGCAGCTGCCTGGCCCGTCTTGATGTTCTCTCGAGTACGACGGACCAATTTCTACTGTGTCTGCAGTGTGCTTTTCGAGCGAAGCACCGATTGAGATGCAGGCCTCTGCCAGGTATTTCGGTAGGATCGTACCTGGGTTCAGAAATGGAGATAGGGATGCATTCATCCGAGCGGCTGAAGGGGATAGATGTCTTTGTTGCCGTCGCTGATTTTGGCAGCTTCAGTGCTGCTGCCGAACGCCTCAATCTCACCGGCTCTGCCGTCAGCAAAAGCGTGGCACGGCTGGAGGAGCGTCTGGGCGCGCGGCTATTCAATCGCACCACCCGCTCGCTGGCGCTGACCGATGCCGGAGTCCTGTTCTACAGGACGTGCACATCGGTTCTGTCCGAGCTCGAAGAGGTCGAACATGCGCTGGTCGGCCAGGAGCACGAGCTCCATGGCAAAGTCCGTATAGACCTGCCGGCCTCCTATGGTCGTCTCCATGTACTGCCATTGATCATGGATTTTGTACGCCTGCACCCCATGCTTCAGCCGCATATATCGTTCACTGATCGGTTTATCGATCCTGCTTACGAGAACATCGATATCGTCGTTCGCATCGGTGGCCCGGATACCTGGCCGGCCAATCTGGGTCATGAGTACTTTGGTGCGCAGCGCCTGATCTTCTGCGCCTCACCGGACTACCTGCAGCGCTATGGCTATCCAGAAAACCAACATGATCTGGATAGTCACCAGTGCATCGGTTACGTGCAGAGCGACGGTTTGGTCGGCCCCTGGTTCTTCAGGGGCGCGCGGCCGGGAGAGATGGAGCGCCGAGCGGTACAAACGCGAATTGCCGTGGGGGACGGTGAGGGGGAGGTGGCGGCGGTGCTTGCAGGGCACGGTATCGGGCAGTTACCGACCTGGCTAACACAGCGCCACATCGAACAGGGAACGCTCGTCGAAGTGTTGCCGGACCTGGCTACGGATGGCTTGCCCATGCATTTGATCTGGCTGAAAAATCGCGAAAACGCAGCCAAGGTCAAAGCTCTTCTGGATTACCTGCGTCCCCGGCTTACACCGCATGGCATGCGAACCTCGGCAGATAAGGCGGAGCACTGATTACGCCGAACCATGCTCCGCATTGACCAGAACCGACGCCTTCAGGTCGCAGGTGCCCGCTCTTGCCGGGACGCCAACTTATGTACCAGCGGCACCAACATCAGAGCCATGACGGCGATAGCCGCAGCCGCATAGCCCAGATACTCGATCCCCAGATTGGCTATGGTCATGCCGCCGACAATGGCGCCAATACCGATGCCTGCATTCGCCGCCGACACGTTGGTGGTGCCCGCCAGTGCCTTGGAATGGGAGACCGAACTCATGACACGGACCTGGCTGACCGGATAAAGAGCGGTATTGGCAATGCCCCACAGGCCCAGCGCAGCGCAGAAAATCAGACCCATATGCGCGAATGGAACAACCGCAGTCATGCCAATCGCCAGCAGAAGCAAAAAGAGCACGCTGGCCTTGATCGGCGATCTATCGATCGCCTTGCCGCCAATCCAGTTGCCTATCAGGCCGACTGCACCGAATGCCATCAGCCACCATCCGATATTTTCCGGATGCACGCCCGCCACGCGCTCCAGGATGTCGGCGAGGTAGGTGTAGGCGGTGAACATGGCGCTGAACACGACGATGGAAAGCAGCACATTCGAAAGGAAATAGGGTTCCTTGAAAATCTTCGCTTGCTGCAGAAAGTCCACCTTGGCAGTGCGGGATACGGCAGGCATGAACGCCAGGATTGCCAGCGCCATGATCAGCGATAAGCCGGCGAGCAACCAGAATGCGCCCCTCCAGCCAAGCGCATTCGACACCAGGGTGCCCAGCGGAATGCCGAGCAGCATCGCGGCAGAGATGCCCAGGTAAACATTCGCGATCGCCTGGCCCGCTTTCTCGGGGCCGGCCAGTTGTCCCGCGGTTTCACTGGCGGTACCCCAAAACACGGGCAGGGCCAGCGCAGGCACCAGGCGTGCGACAGCGAGAAGCCAAAAGCTGTCCGATATGGCTGCAAGGGCATTCGACGCGGCGAAAATCAGCAGAATGGCCACGAACAGCTTCTTTCTATCAAGATGAGAAAGCATTGCTGTCAGCGGTGGCCCGAAAATCATCACCGTGAAGGCAAACAGAGTCACCAGTTGGCCTGCCATCGAGATGGAAATGTCCAGGTCTCGGGCAAGAGCAGGCAGAAGGCCGATGATCAGGAATTCAGTGGTGACGATGAGAAAGGCGGAAAATGCCAGGATGGCGACGCTAAGGCCGGCGCCTCGTTGCGAGCGGACAGATTGAGAGGCAGATTCATAAACAGACATGGGGCGGAGCTCCGATAAGACCGGCCGCGAGTCTATTGATTATTTATGTTCTTATTTTTGGCATTTATTCAATTTATTAATGAATAAAATTCGTTAATTGGTGGTGGCAACCTGAGCGCTGCCAGGACGACCATCCACCTGCCGAAAGGCCAGGCCGCCCACGCCCTGCGACACACTCTCGCCAGCTACTTCATTTAGAACGGCGGCAACATCCTCACCCTGCAGAAAATCCAGGGTCACTCCGGCCTGGACATGACCATGCGCTATGCGCGCCTGGCGCCGGAGCAGCTGCAGGAGGCACTGGCTTTCTGGCCTTCACTTTCGATCTAGCTGGCCCATTAGGTTGACCGCTTGGTCTACTCGATCTATCGACAGGGTGGCGAAATGCTCTTTGCATTTCTCCTCGAATGCTTCCATTCGCAGTGGATCTTCGCTGGCGTAATTCAGGTAATCCGCCATCCCGATGCGAAAAGCTTGGATCAATTCACTGAGGTGGACAGAAACGAGCTTTTGATTTGAGCCCGTCCTCTGGATCAGCTCTTCTAGCTGTTCGTTGCTTGCCGTCCCCCAGGAATACGCGATCTTTCTCGTGCCTTTTTGAGTCTGACTGGAGGTCGGAGTGAGTGTGTGTACTAGTCCACAGCGAGCAGCATAGAGCTCATCCGCTGTGCATTTGATCGTTGGCGTTTTCAGCATCCAGTCCGTAACCCAGGTCTTGAACGCTTTGCCGCTTTCCTTGGTGCTGCTGGTTGCTAGCCAACTCACGCTGTCGATCGAGCTGTACAGTAGAACGAGAGCTGGTGTCAGTAGATTGTTATTTTCGCAATGCTCTATGGCCTGCAAAACCTGCAGGTAATTGGCGTAGAAGTTTTGCTGAGTCATAGCGTCCTTGCCTTTTCGACATTCCTTCGAAACGTGCCAGCTCTGAAAACACAAAACCCCTGAAATTCACTAGGAAGTCAGGGGCTTATGCTTGCTTCTTTTGGTGGAGCCGGGGGGATTGAAAGTAAATTCGTAACCTGTTGTTTTATATTGGTTTATTTATAGATTTATTCTTAAATGCCCCCATAAGTGCCCCCATGCATGTTTTTCCGATGGGCGGCTGTTTGAGGAGTTGAACTGGCGTCCTGGATTAACGTTCTGCGACCGGGCGAGGCCAGTCAGCCACCGGCGAGCATTTAATGGGGGCGGTCGTGTACAGCATAACCTCGGTTATCTGGTTGCGAGGGTTTGAGCCCATCTCAGACCGGGCGCTGGGTAGATGTCAGGTCACGTAGTTGGGTTTTTTCAGCGGTAGCGCACCATGGGCTCATCTAGGACGATTTGAGCTGAGGTGCGGTATGAGACACTCGATGGTTACCTGTCACAACTGTGGCAAAGCCATGGTTCCAAGAGCGACATATAGCCGTGGTTTCTGGGGCTATTCGCCGTCGTCGAATCACTGTCCCTTCTGCCTTAGTGAGAACTGGCACGGCGGAAACCCAGGGTTAGGGGCTCGATTGTTCGCTTTGGTTGGCCTGGCTCTTGGTGTTCTGGCGTGCGTGTTGGTAGGAGCGTTTCTGTTCAAAGTGCAGTGGTGGCTTGGCGTTGAGGGGCAGTGGCCTTTGTTAGCCCTTGTAACCTGCGCTGTGTCGGTGGTCGCGGGATATCAGTTTTACAACTGGTTTTTGGATTGCTGACAGATGAATTTCATCCGGAATCAGCAGGCCATTACAAGCCGGCCAGATGCAGCCGCTGGTGACAGGCCCTATTGGCTATGGGTAGGCATTTATGAGCGGGCTTATGGTTCAGACCAGGCGCGTAAGAAGATTCTCACGGCCCTTTAATCGGGGAGAATGTACCTGCCGCCAGTGTCTTTCGCTAAGGCCTGCATGTAACTCAATAGGGCCTCGAAAACAGCTTCAGGAGTGTTCGCCGCGGCACGCCCGAAGGCAATGCTTAATGCAGTATCGACGCAAGGCTTCGCCCGAACCTTGTCCGACACGAGCTGAAAGTCTGTACTGCGCATAATGAGATAGAGGGCTTCTTCTAGGCACAGCAGCCTAGCCCATAGAGCTTCCGTTTCTTGCACACCCTCGACCTTGGATAGCGCCACGTAAGCTCGTTTATCACCGCTTAGAAGCTCAGCATCATTGCCATGCAGCGCAGCGAAAAGCGTCACCTCTCCAGAGTCAATATCGGGCCGGCCGAGCAGAAGAAGGGGATTAGCGGACTCTGCCAGGATCTCAACCTCCGTAGCAGCCCCTATCAACTGCCTAGCAAGATCAACGGCCTCGTCGGTTCCCAGCTTCGCTAGTGCTTTACCATCGTTCGCAAGTCTCAACTGAAACTTGAGCTGAGGTAGCACAGCAAAACTTTCAAGGCCACACCCCAGCGCCCCGGCTAACTCATGAAGTAGGTGGTATTGGCAGATTTTCTTAGCAGCATCGCTATCGAGCAGATACAAAGCCCTACTTTCCCCCAATTCCCTGCATGGATAGGAGGTGCTCCGCACTCTCCTCGCTGATTGCATCGGAGACCGTATTCGCGAGGAATCGCTGCCGAAGTAGTTCGATAGCTCCGACTGGTTGCTCAATGAAGTTCAATGCCTGGATGGCCCCGATCCAGTCGTCATGCTCTTTCGCATACGAAAGAATCAGGTGCCCTGGGTCGACCCCTGTATCCTGGCTGAGCTTGATCGCCGCAGAAGCCAAGACAGCAGCAGATCCCTGTCGAGGAATCTGTCGCATGATGGTCATTTGGTCATTTCTAATCAGCCCTAGAGCGAAGGTATCCGCTTCACGCTCCTGATCATCACGTCGAATTTGTGCGCCCCCTTCAAGCCCCTCACGGACATCAGCAATATCCTCGTCAATCAAGACGCCGTTGTCCTGAACATGCCCGCACAGGATGTGCGCAAGCTCATGAGCGAGCACGAAGAGCTGCTTGGAATGCTGAGCGTGATTGTAGCCCAGTAGTATTGCTGGACGGCCGTTGACCATGACCGCCATTCCGGTCATGCGCTTCGTATTTCTTGGCATTTCCTTGAGGAAAAGCACTGGGATGCCATGTGCCCAGCACAGATCCAGCAACCCCTCATAGTCAACTGTGGCGCGCCCTGAGCGCTCACGAACCAACCGATAGATCTCTGATGATTCGGCAGGCAACTCCCTGTAGGGCCTTCGTGCTGCAAATATCGCTAGGCGTGCCAAAGCTATACCGAGGCCAGCTGCGACATTGAGTTCATCTACCCGAGTATCCGCTCGATGCTTGAAATTGGCACGAGCTGCTCCTGGCTCAATAGCCAGAACGCCGTCTTGCCCGAAATTCACCTCAAGACCCAGTCGTTGCTTCAGGATCAGAGCGAACTGGAACACGCCCGAACTTGTTTTCAGAAGGCTGTTATCCCACCAATCAGGCAGCAGCTTTGTGACATACGCTCGGGGGTAGCCTGCAACTTGGAGGCTTTCGAATGCGGATTTAACGGTTATCGGAGTCTTTGCGTCGTGCATATACAACCTCCTCTAACGCCTTTCCTTGAAGTCATTTTCTCATGCCTGCCTGGTTGTGCGCAAAGAGCAGGCGTGCAAGCCGACGAGCATGGTCGTCGCTCCCGTCCCAGATCGATTCGAGCGCTCCCATCAGAATAGCGCTTGAACGAGGATCTGCGGCTTCTACTTCAATGAATATTTTTGCATATCTGCATAGGCGCCTATGCGTCTCAGTTACCCGCTTTGGCTTACCAAAGAGATTGCGATGAATCTGCGACTGGTTTATTCCTGTGCGTCTAGCAATATCAGCACTTGTGCCATTACCGCTCGCGGTAAAGAACCGCAGCAGTTCGGAGATGATTTGGGGTAACGGCTTAAGGCGATTCATGCTATATTATTAGCATATTTGCATAGATTGATACAGTAGCAAGACTTACGTCGTTATGTCGGGAATCACAGCCAAGGCTGCAAGATTCCGGCATGATTGCCGCCTCCTTGAGAATCAGCCATGCGCGAAGCAGAAATCAAAATTGCCCTGACCCACCACCTGGCAACCGGCATGTCCGACACCGCTTTTCATTTCCTAGAAGAGGTGGAGCTCAATGGTGGTGAGATCCGTGCCGACCTAGTGCAAGTCGCGGACATGCACTGCTACGAGATAAAAAGCGCAACAGACTCCCTGAAACGCCTCGTAGGGCAGGGCTCGCGCTATGCCAGAGCGTTTGATCAGGTCACTTTAGTTACTGCGCAATGCCATCTGAAAAAAGCCATGCCAATGCTACCGCCCTGGTGGGGCGTGATGGTGGTGCCTGAGGAAGAGGGAAAATCCTTTAAGCAGGTGCGCAAAGCCAAGCCTAACAAGCGCCACGAGCCTGACGTGCTTGTCACCTTACTGAAGCGCGAAGAAGCTTTGCAGATTCTGGAAGAGCAAGGGATCACCCGGGGCTTCAAGAGCAAAAGCCTCTACATTATCCAAGCGAAGGTTGCCGAGCTCCTCCCCCTGAGCTCACTCAAGGAGAGGGTTCGTCAATGCCTTATTGAGCGTGCAAAGACCATAGTCAGTATTGCTCTTTGAGCACGTATGCTATGTGGTGACTCCACGCTTCAGTGATGTGGTAGTGACCACAGCGCTTCTTCTTCGCTGGGAAATTTGGGTCCGCCCGCTCAGAAAGTAAGAGGTCGCCAAAGGAATACCCAGCACCCTTGAAGTCTTTCGAGTAGGTATTCACCAAGATTTCAGAGATAGCAATCGAATCACTGGACGTCTTTCCGCCAGCCCGCAAAATCAACCAGTTATCATCTCGGGTATAGCGCAACGCGATGCGGTTGCTACGTCGCTCCAGAACCTGCTCTGTCCACTCAGGAGAAAGCGTTCCATAGTCGCCGAAGCCCACTGCCAGATCAGGCACGTTGGCGTTCACATCGTTCCAGAACAGCCAGTCGGCCCTCTTGAAGGTCCCGGCACCTGTTTTCACCGACGCCAGACTTGCTGGATATGCACCGGAGATAACGTGAATCGACTCGTAGCCAATTGCGGCGAGAGACCGCAAATCCTGACCAAAGCTGGCGACCTCTGACGGCTGCCAGTCCTTCGGGCTCACGCCAAGATCAATAATCAGTGTGCTTTTGATACCTGCGGCCTTGAGCCAGCCAAACGCTCCCTGTGCAAGTTGCAGCTTGTCGGCCGGTACAGAAAGTGCGCTCAAACGCAGGCGTATAGTTACAAAAGGCAGATACGCAGCCAGCTTCGTGAACCTCGCCCCCATGCTTGCGAGGTACGACGGTCCAAGTACCGGCGAGACCAACAGCTTTTGCTGCACAGCGTGCTGAAGAAAATCTAGAAGCTCGGTTTGGCGAGTGTGGGTCAGTTGGCCGCTGGGGTTGGCATAGTCCACCAGCACCTCCTGCTGCCAGACCTTCTGCAGCTTATTCATCAAATTCAGGTGCTGCTTGGAGGTACGAACCTCAATGCATGGCCGAACTCGAGAACGAAGCGCAGTCTCGATCTGCTCAAGAGCTCTCTGCTCCCAAGACTGCCATTTGATGACCGGGATGTATTGTGGGTGCTGTGGGTGCTGTGGGTGCTTGGCCATTGCTCTTCCTTGGTGCGATAGATGGAAGAAGGTATAGCACTTTGATACCCATACACCGCTCAATCAGACCTGCGTCTAATTGCATTACCTAGCGTGCCGCTCTATATGAGCATCCGGTGCAGGGCAACGAGCTCGCCGCTCTCGCCGAACAGTGCCTGTCTCTCGGTATGCCTAGGCAGGACATACCTGCAACCAGTATCGGAGAGCGTTGGTCCGCTCACCTCTCCAATGATTGCGCGCTTGCGCAGATGGCTTACGTTGCGGACGCTCACTCGGACTGCATTTCGCTGAATAGCAGTGCCCGAAAGCGGTGACTGAATCAGTACTGCCATTGGCCGGTTGTAGCCAGTCATAGATGAAGACCTTTATTGATCTGTTGATCTCATTCCGCTCCTGATACCGAGGGAGGCGTGCCGTCGTCATCTGTTGTGCGGCCTTTGCATGCCCCGCTTTGCCTGCATATGGCATGTCGTCATCTGTCGACTATCTGATGTGGGGCAGGGCTCACCGTGTCAGCCATTCCACCCACTTTCGGTAGATTTCCGCCGATAAAACCGTCTGAAATCGAATTCCGGGGGCTAAACGATCGGTCACCATTTTGGCTCTTACAGCGAAGAGAGCCTTGGTCATGAGCAAAGAAGCACAAACGATAGTCACCCTGCTTGATCAGCAGTACGAGCAGTTGCTTACGGACGCGAGGTGCTTGGTAGCAAGCTATGTGGATGCGTCCATGAAGCTGTACAAAAAGACCGGGGTCAAATCTGTTGTGGCCGGCGTATCAATCAAGCAGGTGAGCCCGAATGCGTATTCAATCTACTGGTGCAAACTGGTGCCGCTGCAAGGACAAAAAAACAAATTCGCGCCTCTGACTATTGCCAAGGGGAATGGCAAACATAAATACCCGGCTTCCTCGTTTGAGTTTGTTGAATATCCATACCGTCACCTCGTTCTGCAAGTTGAGGGGCGGCTTGCGGAGATTCGCCGCGTTGCGAGCGAGAATCGTCAGCTACGTCGGACGTTGGTCGCTTATGAGAAGAAGCTGTCTAGATACCAAGCGCTTAATCATGGCGACCTCTATTCGGCAGGGTAGCGGCTGAGTACCTATAAGCAGTGCCGAACAGATTTGACCCGATTGTAAATCCCGAAAGCCCCGTGCAGCTTGGTCTGGCGGGGCTTTCTCGTATCAGCAGTGAACTACGGCGAGATATATTGCTGCGCTTGACCAGGGAAGGCGACGGGTTCGGGCTATAAGCAGTGTAGGGCGCTAAATCTACTCGTTGTCAGCCAGCAGGCCCATGCAGGCGGGGGCGGAGGCCGTATTTGCTATTAGCAGTGACGCTTACGACCAAGTCAGCCGGCCAGCTTTGATTTGTATTAGTAGTGAAAGGCTTCACTTTCATAAAATAAACATTGGTAGGTGCCGTTCCAGCTGGTACCTGTGTCGCGCAGCGGGTGGTGACGGTAACGCGCTACCCCTCGCTGCCTCGCTGCTGTTCGAATGCAATGCGGTTCATTACGCAGATGGGGATGGGGTAGCCTTGGATGTGGGTCGTGAGTGCCTCGTTGCCTGCGATCACCATGATGCAGGATAGGCCTCTGCGGAAGCGCATCCCTCGTCCCGAGTAGTTGCGCGGGATGATCTCCCATGATTCGTCGTCGTAGTAACAACCAACGATTTCTGACCAGTGCAATTGGATGCCCGCGCCCATGATGCCTACTGGGGTCAGGCAGAAAATTTCTACCTGGGCTTCCTGCCCAAGAGGTACAGCGTAAACCCGACCGTTTGGTGCAATAGGTGGGAAGTACTGCCCGTTACCGAGGTGACGAAATTCCATGGTGGTGCTCCGGATAGATGAGGTCGCTAGACACTCTCCGGTAGCTTTCGGAAAACCCAAGATGAGATGTTGCCCGCGAGTCGGCGCGCGAGTTTTAGCGTGCTGGGCAAGCTAGCTCGCCACATGGCGAGTGTGCATGTTGCTGAACTAAACGCTTCGGCGCTCCGCTCACTTTCTCTATGGCGCGGAAACTGCCAGCCAATACGAAGTCGTCCCGTGACCTCATAGGCTTGGGGAAATAGTGCTTATCGCAGCAGTAGGGTGTCGGGCCGATGGATTGGGTAAGCGCCCGCTGCCAAAGGGCAGCGGACAGTCTGTTGCAGGTATCTGGTCGTGCCGCTGAAGGCTCAATCGTCGCCGTGTTTCGTGTCCAGGTGCGCTGCGACCATATAGCCAATTACACCTGCGATAGTCAGCGCACTGATGACGGCAAGCACGGCGTATACAAGCAATTCAAAACGATCCATACCCTGACTCCTTTGTTTCGAGGTCTGCCAAGGTTAAGGGCGTCTGACCTAATCCCAAATCTGCTGTGTGATGGCTTAGCGATTGGTACCGGCGGCTTCCTTCCGCAGGTTGACACGGGTACCGACGTACGCATCAGTTTCCCAGATACGCAAATTCCCGAGCTCGTAGGCGACGTGATCCCGCGCCTCTAGATCCTCGATGTTAGGAGCGCTCCCTCCAAGAATCGGGGCTTCATGACCGGACCACTGCTTGTAAAGCTCACATGCAAATGCTGCTCGGCAATCACAGAAGCTCAGCCCATGAAAAAGTAAAATCTCCTTGGCAGCAGGTAAGCTGTTCTGCTTCCAGAGCCGCCATGTCTGCTTTGATTGTGGATAGCGATGAACATCTTGGACGGCGAATGCCGTCTCCAAAACGGCGATCTGCTTTGGCATCGAGATGTTAATTATCCTCTGTGTATACGGCCCTTCTTTTCCGCTTTCCAGGGAAATACATCCATCCCCCTTGGCTGCCTCCAGAGCCGCTTGGGCGTCGAAGAAAACAGCTTCACGTAATGAGATGCCGAGGTGCCGCACTAACATCAACACCACCGCCAGATGCTCTGATAGACGGGCCTGAACATCTCCCACTGCGGCTTCGAACTGCGCTTGATCAAGGCTGTGTGGGGCCGTAATCCGTGCATGGCCAGGAAAGCCAATATCAGGCATCACGACTTTCCAGTCACCACTGGTCCCGAGGGCCATAACTGAACTCACGGTCTCAAGAAGACCCTCCGCGGTCTGCACCGAAAGATTCCCGTGGTACACCTGCGTACAGAGTTCTTCGCCGTATTGCCGTACCAGTTTTTTATTGACGAGCTCTAGGATATCCACGTCATGAGACTCCTTGGCGTAAATACTAAACTGTGCCCACTGATGGTCGTGGATCATTGCCTCGTGTTGACTGAGGAGCCCGCGTCGGGCTGCCTTCTTGAGGATCGCCGAACCGGCCCTGGTCAAGTCCCGATCAAAATGTGAGTGGAAACTCTGCTTCACGGTCATTCCTCCATTCAGCTCAGGTGCTGAGCTGCTAAAGGAAATGTTGAGCGAGAAAAAATATCCTGGGCTTCGTTTTCGGTCGCATTTAGCGCCTGAAATTGACGAGCCCATCCATCCCGTAAACGGTCGTTTATGGCACACCTATTCCAGACGAGCTTCTGTGTCATTTTCAGAAGACGACTGCACCAATTGACGGGGCGTAACGCCAGATGTGCAGGCGACTCCTGACAACGCAATATCAGAAGTCATCTGCACCAATCTCGACTATGCTCAATACTCGTGTGCACCAAAGCGAGGTGTGAGCATGGCGTCAGACACATCATTGATTGCCGAGCAAGGCGTGGCCACCCTGCCCGATGCGGCTTGGGCGCAGGCCCGGCAACGGGCGGAAATCATCGGGCCGCTGGCAGCGCTTGATGTGGTCGGGCATGAAGCCGCCGATGCCGCTGCTCACGCGCTTGGCCTGTCCAGGCGGCAGGTGTATGTCCTAATCCGCCGTGCCCGGCAAGGTGCTGGGCTTGTGACGGACCTGGCTCGCAGCCGATCCGGCGGCGGAAAAGGCAAGGGACGCTTGCCGGAATCAGTTGAGCGCATCATCCGCGAGTTGCTGCAAAAGCGCTTCCTGACCAAGCAGAAGCGTAGCCTGGCAGCGTTCCACCGCGAGGTCGCGCAGGCTTGCAAAGCGCAAAAGCTGCGGGCGCCGGCGCGCAACACCGTGGCTCTGCGGATCGCCGGCCTCGATCCGCTCAAGGCCACTCGCCGCCGGGAAGGTCAGGATGCGTCCCGCAGCCTGCAAGGTGTCGGTGGTGAGCCTCCCGCCGTGACCGCGCCACTGGAACAAGTGCAGATTGATCACACGGTCATCGACCTGATCGTGGTGGACGAGCGCGACCGGCAACCGATTGGCCGTCCGTATCTGACCATCGCCATCGACGTGTTTACCCGCTGCGTGCTCGGCATGGTCGTCACGCTGGAAGCGCCGTCATCTGTTTCGGTCGGCCTGTGCCTTGTGCATGTCGCCTGCGACAAGCGTCCCTGGCTGGAGGGTCTGAACATAGAAATGGAGTGGCCGATGAGCGGCAAGCCCAGGCTGCTCTACCTGGACAACGCGGCCGAGTTCAAGAGCGAAGCGCTACGCCGAGGCTGCGAGCAGCATGGCATCCGGCTTGACTATCGCCCGCTCGGGCAGCCGCACTACGGCGGCATCGTGGAACGGATCATCGGCACGGCGATGCAGATGATCCACGACGAATTGCCAGGGACGACCTTCTCCAACCCTGACCAGCGCGGCGACTACGATTCCGAAAACAAGGCCGCCCTGACGCTGCGTGAGCTGGAGCGCTGGCTCACATTGGCGGTCGGCACCTACCACGGCTCCGTGCACAACGGCCTGCTCCAGCCGCCGGCAGCGCGCTGGGCCGAAGCTATCGCGCGGACCGGCGTGCCAACCGTCATCACTCGCACCACGGCTTTTCTGGTCGATTTTCTGCCCATCATCCGCCGCACGCTGACCCGCACCGGCTTCGTCATCGACCACATCCATTACTACGCCGATGCGCTCAAGCCGTGGATAGCTCGGCGCGACCGCTTGCCTGCGTTCCTGATCCGGCGCGACCCGCGCGACATCAGCCGCATTTGGGTGCTGGAGCCGGAGGGGCAGCACTATCTGGAAATTCCATACCGCACCTTGTCGCACCCGGCTGTCACCCTCTGGGAACAACGACAGGCGCTGGCGAAATTGCGGCAGCAAGGGCGCGAACAGGTGGATGAGTCGGCGCTGTTTCGCATGATCGGCCAGATGCGCGAAATCGTGTCCACCGCGCAGAAAGCTACGCGCAAGGCGCAGCGCGACGCGGATCGACGCCAGCATCTCAAGGCAACGGCAGTTCTTTTCAAAACCACGCCACCACCGGACGCGGACATGGCTGACCCGCAGGCAGACAACCAGCCACCTGCCAAACCGTTCGACCAGATTGAGGAGTGGTAGCCGTGGAAGAATATCCCATCATCGACTTGTCCCACCTGATGCCGGTGGCCCAGGGCTTGGCCCGTCTTCCGGCGGACGAACGCATCCATCGCCTTCGCGCTGACCGCTGGATCGGCTATCCGCGAGCAGTCGAGGCGCTGAATCGGCTGGAAGCCCTGTATGCGTGGCCGAACAAACAACGCATGCCCAACCTGCTGTTGGTCGGTCCAACCAACAACGGCAAGTCGATGATCGTCGAGAAATTCCGCCGCACCCATCCGGCCAGCTCCGACGCCGACCAGGAGCACATCCCAGTGTTGGTTGTGCAGATGCCGTCCGAGCCGTCGGTGATCCGCTTCTACATCGCGCTACTTGCCGCGATGGGCGCGCCATTGCGCCCGCGCCCACGGCTGCCGGAAATGGAGCAATTGGCGCTGGCACTGCTGCGCAAGGTCGGCGTGCGCATGCTGGTGATCGACGAGTTGCACAACGTCCTGGCCGGCAACAGCGTCAACCGCCGGGAATTCCTCAATCTGTTGCGTTTCCTCGGCAACGAGCTGCGCATCCCGCTGGTCGGGGTCGGCACACGCGATGCCTACTTGGCGATCCGCTCGGACGACCAGTTGGAAAACCGCTTCGAGCCGATGATGCTGCCGGTGTGGGAGGCCAACGACGATTGCTGCTCACTGCTGGCCAGCTTCGCGGCTTCACTCCCGCTGCGGCGACCCTCGTCGATTGCCACGCTGGATATGGCCCGCTACCTGCTCACGCGCAGCGAGGGCACCATCGGCGAGCTGGCGCACCTGTTGATGGCGGCGGCCGTCGCTGCCGTGGAGAGCGGTGAGGAAGCGATCAACCATCGCACGCTCAGCATGGCCGATTACACCGGTCCCAGCGAGCGGCGGCGGCAATTCGAGCGGGAACTGATGTGAAGCCAGCGCCACACTGGCCACTGCATCCGGCTCCCAGGGAAGGCGAAGCCTTGTCTTCGTGGCTCAACCGCGTGGCCCTTTGCTATCACATGGAGGTGTCCGAGCTGCTGGAGCACGATCTTGGTCACGGCCAGGTTGATGACCTGGACACCGCGCCACCACTGGCGCTGCTGGCGATGCTCTCCCAGCGGAGCGGCATCGAGCCGGACCGGCTGCGTTGCATGAGTTTCGCCGGCTGGGTGCCTTGGCTACTGGACAGCCTTGATGATCAGATTCCAGACGCATTGGAAACCTATGCGTTCCAGCTCTCGGTGCTGCTGCCGAAACTCCGCCGTAGGACGCGATCCATCACGAGCTGGCGTGCCTGGCTGCCCAGCCAGCCGATACATCGCGCCTGCCCGCTCTGTCTGAACGACCCGGCAAACCAAGCCGTACTGCTTGCATGGAAGCTGCCCCTGATGCTGAGCTGCCCGCTGCATGGCTGCTGGCTGGAATCCTATTGGGGCGTGCCTGGGCGGTTTCTCGGCTGGGAGAACGCCGACACTGCGCCGCGCACCGCCAGCGACGCGATTGCGGTGATGGACCGGCGCACCTGGCAGGCACTGACGACCGGCCATGTGGAGCTGCCGCGCCGACGCATCCACGCTGGATTGTGGTTTCGGCTACTACGCACGCTGCTCGATGAGCTGAACACCCCGCTTTCGACGTGCGGAACCTGCGCGGGGTATCTCCGCCAAGTCTGGGAAGGCTGCGGGCATCCGCTGCGTGCTGGGCAAAGTCTGTGGCGACCGTATGAAACCCTGAACCCGGCAGTACGGTTGCAGATGCTGGAGGCGGCGGCAACGGCAATCAGCTTGATTGAGGTGAGGGATATAAGCCCGCCGGGCGAGCATGCAAAGCTGTTCTGGTCCGAACCCCAAACCGGTTTCACCAGTGGCCTGTCGGCGAAAACGCCGAAGCCCGAACCCGTCGATCACTGGCAACGGGCGGTCCAGGCTATCAATGAGGCGATCATTGAAGCGCGGCACAACCCCGAGACGGCTCGCTCGCTGTTCGCGTTGGCTTCCTATGGTCGGCGCGACCCCGCTTCCCAGGAACAGTTGCGCGCCACCTTTGCAAAGGAAGGCATCCCTCCGGAATTTCTGTCACATTACGAGCCTGATGGACCCTTTGCATGCCTTAGATAGAGTGACGGGTTAAGTGACAAATTTTGACGACCAGAACTTTCCGGCGCACACTGTCACATAATCGAACGTATATGTGACAGGTACGACATGCTGATAGGCTACATGCGGGTATCGAAGGCGGACGGCTCCCAGGCTACCGATTTGCAGCGCGACGCGCTGATTGCCGCCGGGGTCGATCCAGTACATCTTTACGAGGACCAGGCATCCGGCATGCGCGAGGATCGGCCCGGCTTGACGAGCTGCCTGAAGGCGTTGCGAACTGGCGACACACTGGTCGTGTGGAAACTGGATCGGCTCGGACGCGACCTGCGACATCTCATCAACACCGTGCACGACCTGACTGGGCGCGGCATCGGCTTGAAGGTATTAACCGGGCACGGCGCGGCCATCGACACCACGACCGCCGCCGGCAAGCTGGTCTTTGGCATCTTCGCCGCCCTGGCCGAGTTCGAGCGCGAGTTGATCGCGGAGCGCACGATTGCCGGCCTAGCCTCGGCCCGCGCGCGCGGGCGGAAAGGCGGCCGGCCGTTCAAGATGACCGCCGCCAAGCTGCGGCTGGCGATGGCGGCAATGGGTCAGCCAGAGACCAAGGTCGGCGACCTGTGCCAGGAACTTGGCGTCACGCGGCAGACCCTGTATCGGCATGTTTCACCCAAGGGTGAGCTACGTCCAGATGGCGAGAAGCTACTCAGCCGAATTTGATGCCGGCATGAGGCAACGTAGCGACAGCGTGGTTTGTCTCAATGGGAAGCGCTCATGATCGATCTTTGAAGGCCCGCAGCAGTCGTGTCACAGACAGGACGAACAAACCGGTCAGCGTGAGGGCTGCGATACCCCAGTACTCTCCGATGAACGCGCCGGCCGTCGTGCCGGCCAGCACAATGGCGAGAATCGGCAAATGGCAGGGACAGGTGAGCACGGCCAGCGCGCCCCACAGGTAGCCGGTGATCGGTTTGTGCGTCTCGGACGGCAAGCGCTCGGGGCTGTTCATGGCAGACTCTCCGCGTGCTGTGCCGGCTCGGTCGGCATGGTGGCCAACTGCACCTCCAGATCGGCCAACGCTTCGCGCCGACGCTCGACGAACTGGCGCAGAACGGCAAGCTGCGCGGCCGCTTCATCGCCGTCCGCAGCATCCAGCGCCCGGCACAGCCGCGCCAGCGCGTCCAGGCCGATGCCCGCCTCGAAGGCCGCCCGCACGAAGCACAGCCGTTGCAAGGCGGCATCATCGAACAGGCCATAGCCGCCCGGGGTGCACGCCACCGGACGCAGCAATCCGCGCAGCAGGTAGTCGCGCACGATATGCACGCTCACCCCGGCATCAAGGGCCAGCCGGGACACGGTGTAGGCGCTCATTGAAAACCTCCTTTTTTTATCCAGCGCAGCAGGAAAGCTGCTTCACGTCCTTGTTGAAGGTCTGCGCCGCAAGCTTCAACCCCTCGACCATTGTCAGGTAGGGGAACAACTGGTCGGCCAGTTCCTGCACCGTCATGCGGTTGCGGATGGCGAGCACCGCCGTCTGGATCAGTTCGCCCGCTTCCGGGGCCACCGCCTGCACGCCGATGAGCCGTCCGCTACCTTCCTCGATGACCAGCTTGATGAAGCCGCGTGTGTCGAAGTTGGCAAGCGCTCGCGGAACGTTGTCGAGTGTCAGCGTGCGACTGTCGGTCTCGATGCCATCGTGGTGCGCTTCCGCCTCGCTGTAGCCCACGGTGGCGACTTGCGGGTCGGTGAACACCACTGCCGGCATCGCGGTCAGATTGAGGGCTGCGTCGCCGCCGGTCATGTTGATCGCGGCACGGGTGCCGGCGGCCGCTGCCACGTAGACGAACTGCGGCTGGTCGGTGCAGTCGCCGGCCGCGTAGATGTTCGGGTTGCTCGTGCGCATGCCTTGGTCGATAACGATGGCCCCTTGCGCATTGACAGTGACCCCCGCCGCGTCCAGCGCGAGGCTGCGCGTATTCGGTGCCCGACCGGTGGCAACCAGCAACTTGTCAGCGCGCAATTCACCGTGTCCGGTGGTCAGCACGAATTCGCCGTTCACATGGGCGACCTGGCTGGCTTGCGTGTGCTCCAGCACCTCGATGCCCTCGGCGCGGAAAGCGGCTGTCACGGCCTCGCCGATGGCCGGGTCTTCCCGGAAGAACAAGGTGCTGCGTGCCAGGATCGTGACCTGGCTGCCGAGCCGGGCAAAGGCTTGCGCCAGTTCCAACGCCACCACCGACGAACCGATCACGGCCAGGCGTGCGGGAATGGTGTCGCTGACAAGCGCTTCGGTGGAAGTCCAGTAGGGTGACTCTTTCAGGCCCGGAATCGGCGGCACGGCCGGACTGGCACCGGTGGCGACCAGGCAGCGGTCGAACGTTACCTCGCGCTCGCCACCCTCGTTCAAACGGACGACCAGGCTCTGGTCGTCCTTGAAACGCGCTTCACCGTGCAAAACGGTGATGGCTGGATTGCCGTCCAGGATGCCTTCGTATTTGGCGTGCCGCAGTTCATCGACACGGGCCTGCTGCTGGGCCAGCAGTTTGCTGCGGTCAATCGCAGGCACAGTTGCCGCAATACCGCCGTCGAACGGACTTTCCCGGCGCAGATGGGCAATATGGGCAGCGCGGATCATGATCTTGGACGGCACACAGCCGATATTGACGCAGGTGCCGCCGATGGTGCCGCGTTCGATCAGCGTGACCGTCGCGCCTTGCTCGACGGCCTTCAGCGCCGCCGCCATCGCGGCCCCGCCGCTGCCAATGATGGCGATATGCAAACCGGCGCCCTCAAGTGCATCACGGATTTTTGGTTCATCTTTGAAATCACCAACCCGGATCGAGCCTTGATAACCCAATGCGGCGATGGCGGCCAGCAGTTGGTTGTGGCTCACGGCGGTGTCTGCCATGACTTGCGCGCGGCTTTCTGGATAGGACACCACAGCGGCATTCACGCCGGGAATCTTTTCCAAAGCATCTTTGACATGGGTGGCGCAGGATGTGCAGGTCATGCCATTCACGGTGATTTCGGTCATTTTTTTACTCCATTGAATTTCGGGGTGCAGCAGGCATCGGCTTGGCGTTTTCGTTGGATGGCGTAGATGGTCAAGCCGATGAAAATCGCCAGCGCAGGCAGCAGCACATAGTCCAGATAGCCGGTCAGCGCGGACAAGCTGACCACACCGAGCAAAATGACCAGAACAGGGGTGAAGCAACACAGCGCCACGAGGGTTGTGCCAATGATGCTGACCCGCAGCAGTGTCTTCGGGTCTTTCATGATCAGTTCTTGACTGATGATGGGTAGCCCGCATCCTCGGTAGCCTTGGTCAGTTTCTGCACGCTGGTCTTGGCATCATCGAAGGTGACCACCGCTTCGCGCGTCTCGAAGGTCACGTCAACTTTACTGACGCCATCGACCTTGGAAATCGCCTTCTTGACAGTGATCGGACAGGCCGAGCAGGTCATGCCCGGTACGGACAGCGTAACGGTCTGGGTGGCGGCCCACACGGGGGCAACAACGGCAGCGAGGGCAAGGGCGGAAAGCAGCTTTTTCATGGTGAACTCCTGTGATCAATAGAAAAATGGCACGACGTAGGGAAATCCGAGCGCGACCAAAACCAGCACGGCCACGCCCCAGAAAATGAGCTTGTAAGTAGCTCGCACTTGGGGAATCGCGCAAACCTCACCCGGTTTGCAGGCGGCTGACGGCCGGTAGATGCGCCGCCAGGCGAAGAACAACGCCACCAGCGCCACGCCGATAAAGATGGGGCGATAGGGTTCCAACACCGTCAAGTTGCCGATCCAAGCGCCGCTGAACCCCAAGGCGATCAGAACCAGCGGCCCGAGGCAGCAAGCCGAGGCGAGGATGGCGGCCAGCCCGCCAGTGAAGAGCGCGCCGCGCCCGTTTTGAGGTTCAGACATACGTTTGTCCTTTCGAATCTGAATTGGATAGCTTAAGCTTACTTCCGTAGTTATGTACGGAGTCAAGCGATATGGAAAACAATTTGGAGAACCTGACCATTGGCGTTTTCGCCAGGACGGCCGGGGTCAATGTGGAGACCATCCGGTTCTATCAGCGCAAGGGCTTGCTCCCGGAACCGGACAAGCCTTACGGCAGCATTCGCCGCTATGGCGAGACGGATGTAACGCGGGTGCGCTTCGTGAAATCAGCCCAGCGGTTGGGCTTCAGCCTGGATGAGATCGCCGAGCTGCTGCGGCTGGAGGATGGCACCCATTGCGAGGAAGCCAGCAGCCTGGCCGAGCACAAGCTCAAGGACGTGCGCGAGAGGATGGCTGACCTGGCGCGCATGGAGGCCGTGCTGTCTGATTTGGTGTGCGCCTGCCATGCGCGGAAGGGGAACGTTTCCTGCCCGCTGATTGCGTCACTGCAAGGGAAGAAAGAACCGCGCAGTGCGGACGCGGTGTAGCCCGAGGGAACTACGCCTTAGCGTGCTTTATTTTCCGTTTTCTGAGGCGACTCCAACGTCAGAAAAGACCGTGCGGTCGACTTTTGATATTTCGTGCTGTCGCCTTCTGAAAGTGACATTCTGGGCTTGGGATTTCCCGCTTTCCTGTCACTTTTCTCATACCGAAATCAGAGTGAGAAAAACGTATGGGAAAGCGGATTGGGTACGCCCGAGTTTCGACTGATGATCAGAATCTCGACCTGCAGCGAGATGCACTTGCCTTGGCTGGGTGCTCCGTAGTTTACGAAGAGACAATGAGCGGCAAGTCAGCGGACAGGCCGGAGCTGGGGCATTGCCTCAAGGCTTTGCGCAGCGGGGACACTTTGGTCGTGTGGCGACTGGATCGTCTCGGGCGCTCTCTGCCTGATCTGGTTGGGGTCGTCAGTCGCTTAGAGCAGGAGACGGTGGCCTTCGAGTCCATAACCGAACGAATTGAAACCACCAGCGCTGCCGGCAAGCTGATATTTCATGTATTCGCTGCCCTGGCTGAGTTCGAGCGCAACCTCATTCGAGAGCGAACCCGTGCAGGACTGGCTGCGGCTCGTGCCCGTGGAAGAAAAGGTGGGCGCAAGCCTGTGCTGGATGATCGTCAGGTACGTGAGATACGAGCTCTTCTCAGAGATCCTGAGATACAGGTAACCGATGTGGCTCGACGGTATGGCGTTTCTCGAACAACGCTTTACCGCTACGTCGGTTCGCCGAAATCATCTGCGGTCGTTTAAGTGGTGGTGGTATTTTCCGCTGAAGTTGCCCAGATAATTTTGGGCGCTATGACCTGGCAGGCAAATGAAGGATGCCCCCGGCGTACTACGTGTGCCGGGCTACCACTGAATAAATAGGGAGTTTTCATGTCGGTGCTTTTTTCTGTGAAGGGATGCGTTGGTACCTTGCTACTGGCTGCGCTGGTTGGTTGCTCCAGCACCCCGAAGATCACGTTGCCAGAACCTAAAGAGGTTCCTCGTGAGAAATGGTCCGATGCCATGCTGGTTCTGGAAGCCATGCGCATCGATGGTCAGCGCGATATTCCAAGGGAAATGGTCGGGAGTGAAGTAGATAACTTGAGCGCGCTGCGGTCGGGGGGCTCTGGAAGTCTAGCGACGGCAGGTTTGGGGTACGTATCCCCACCCACAGGATTTAGCAGCGCAGGAGCAGCCTCTCTTGGCGTCGGGTTGTTCTTGCTGGGTGGTGGCAGTGCTGGTCCTGTCTATCACTACCAGGTTGCTGCGTGGGTGCCTGAGGAGCTGGCGTCTAACCCAAAGGAGGCATCTGCGTTGGTCAGGTCGGCCTGGCTGGATGCGAGAGAGAAATACTTCGGTGGAAAAATCTCAAAGTTGCGTCATGAGCCGGCTAAGTATGCTGACGGATCAGGCAAGAAATACGACAGGCTTGCAGATTTGGCTGCTGGGAACCCCGCGCCGTTCGACGCTCCGGTGAGCGCTGCGCCAGCATTCATTTCGTCAGAGAAAGCCTACGGCCCGATTTTCCTGACAGATCCCTCAGGCGAACTATTTGCTGACGCTAGCAGAGCTGATAAGGACGGCATGGATGCGCTGGCGGGTATTGCTCGTCACCTGCCCGAATGGATGTATGCATACTATCCTGGACGGAATTGGCCTAAGGACTTCCGACCTGCCGCGATTTACAACAAGAACGGCAATCTCTATTTCATTGGGAAGTAGTCGTGGTTGACCTATGCGACCGGCGTGCCGGGATTTTATCTGCAGAGTCAGGCATACAGACTCTCTCGCGAGTCGAAGGCGTTCAATAAAAACGAAGGTGCTCAACACAAGTATTGAGCACCTTCGACGTGCGTTGAGCGCCTTCAGGGAGCGGTGGGAAGCTCCCATGCCCATCCGCCCTGCATACCTGCTTTGTGTGAACGTATACCTAGCTGTTTCTGGGCTCTGCGAAGTGACGCCGAAGAAATGCAACGTTCTTCAGCTAAAGCCATCAATGCATTGATTGCAACAGGCCCAGCTTGCAACGTCTCCTCAAGAAAGCTGCACGCCTCCTGAGTAGCTGATACTGGTCTTTCGCCGTCCGCTCGCTCGATATCCGCCAAAATAGTTTCAGCACTACCTTCGACGGCCTCTCCCCACCGGATGCAGGTTGTTTCCAACTGCTCGTTTATCACTATGGGCTCAACGAAGTACTCTATCCCCCCACTATCAATCGAGACGTTGGATTTCGGTCGGACAAGCACTCGCGCTTCGGAATTTTGAGCTTTCCCAGCCACCAGTACCGTGCGAGCAAGTGCTGAGAATGCCTGGCTGCCGATTACGCGATCAGCTACGGAGGACTGGGATGTACCTTTGCTCAGGTGAGATATGCCGAGGACAGCGCAACAATGCTGCTCTGCGAAATCCACTACCATTTGTAGCCCCTGCCGAACTTCGTTTGCCCGGTGCATATCCCCACGAATGAGATTGATCAGTGGGTCGAAAATCAGCAATGAAACGCCGTCAATCCTTGCGGCCGCTTCATCCAAAAGGGAAAAGTTGGCTGCAGGATCAAACTGTCGTCTGTTCCCACGTTGATCTCTGAGCCCCTCGATAATGTGCACGCGGGTTAGGTCTGCATCTGCAGCCGTAAGGCGGGGAATGATCGTGTCAGCGATACCATCCTCGCCGCTCCAGATTACGATGTTGCCTGCTGCCTCACATTTGCTGCCGTCTGGCCAGTCACCACCTCTGCTGAGCGTGGCGGCCAGCGATATTGCCAGCGTGGTTTTGCCGCATCCACCTGCGCCGGCAAGAATGGATAACTTTGCCTTTGGCAGCCAGCCTGGCCAAATCCACTGGATTTTTTCCGCTGGAATATCGACCGCTGCTGTGAGTTCTACCATCCAGCCTGGCTGTTGAGGTGTTCGGCGCTGCATTACAGCGCCTCCCTTTGCCGAATCCAAGCTTGGACTTCGCTGTTACGCCAACCGACGCTGGAGCCGCACAAAAGGCGCTGTCGCGGGAAAAGGCCTTCCGATATTTTGCGATAGATCGTTGAGCGTTTTAGGCCGACGATTGCCTCGACATCGCGCAAACGAAGAATTTTGTCATCGTCGCCGACGTCGTCAGAGTTGCTAACGTGCATTGCCATAGGTTTGAGTCCTAGGTCCTGAAGCGTGAGGCAGCGTCCTCCGGCACTACTGCTAAAAAGGGTAAAAGACGGATATCGGCTGGCTATATAGCGAGCACGGGCATTTGCCACACGCATAGGAATATGCGCGTTTCCGAGATTAATGTTCGGTAGCGTCGGAGGTCGTTGTGGGCTACAGAAATTCTAGGCCGTGAGGCTTCTAGGGGCCGAACGGAATGAAGCCGTTCAGGCCGGATGCACAGATCAACCGATGGAAGTTGATGCGGCCCGTTCAGCGGATGCGAACGAGGCGAAAGTTTTTAACGTCGTTACCGGAGCGACGTGGCGGACCGTTGCGGATCGATAGAGACCGCTTGGGACGGACACTTTTTAACATGAGAGTGCCGGGCTGGCAATCAGCAGATGCTCTGCCTTGGTTGGGAAAGGGTGGCCCAACCAAGGCAGTAGTTGACTGAATGCTCAGCGTTCTATCGGGCTCAACTAGTCCTCTGTGCCGATATCGAGTTTGGGCAGCGCCTTGACGATTTTCTGGGTCTCCAGGCTGACGGTGACCACTCGCTGGAACAGTTCAAGCGGGTACCTGGGGTTACCCATGGTTTCCACAGCCCAGTCGTTGGCGTCGTTGACGATGCCGCTGGCTTTGTCTGGGCGCACGGCCTGGCGCTCCATCACCCAGTCCAGGGCTGCTTTTCCGTTGACCACGTAATCCCAGGCCGCTTCAGGAACGCCCTTGAGGGTGATGCGGTGGTTATAGATGACAGTGGTTTTGTCGCCCTTCTTGACGAACTTCATCTTCTCCACTCGGTAGTCAGCGGCGGAGAGTGTGCCTTTGGCCTCGATAGTCAGAGGGTATGGCTCGACGGTTTCGTAGTTCAGGTGAAGGTCGGCCAAAGCGCGCCCAGCCTTACTGAACGCCCAGAAGTCGGTGGCTTTCTTCACGGCCGGAATGCGTGGCAGTTCCTTGCTCAGGTTGTCGGCGTAGCGCGCGCGGTAGTCTGGCGAATGCAGAATGCCGTAAACGTAGTAGAACAGGTCTTTCTTGCTGATTTGCTCGCCTGGATAAGCGTTGCTGAAGTGAGCAAGACCAGCGTCGGTGATGGCGTCGCGGCGGCGCAGGCCACTTTCTACTGGTTCGGCAAAGAGGTCGTCTTTTGAGGCCTGGGCGGCTTCGTCGTAAAGGTAGAGGGGGAAGCATTGTGTGCCGCCGTCACTCTGCAATTCAGGTGGGCAATTTACCATCAGAGCAAGCTGACTACCTTCAGCAGGACGCTGCTTAACCATGATCAGCAAGTTCTCAGCTTTTGCGTGCGGGAAAATGCGAGGCATTTGGTAGACCATTTCATTGAAACGGCGATTGAAGTAAAGCCACTGTTTGGTGAAAGGGCGATAAAGGCTACGCACTATGCAATCAGGGTCAAAGCTATAGCTACGGTTCTTGCCCAAGTCTTGCTTCAATGCACGTGTCCAACTAATACGCGTCGGGTCAGTATCAATGAAGTCATCGACCTGCTCCTGCCTGGCCTTAGTATCCAGCTTTGGATGCGCAGCGTTGAAACGCGATACCTCGTTATTATAGAAGCCAATCATGCTGCTCATGTTGGCACCCAGCTTGGATTTTCCAGCGTTATAGGCCCAAGCATCCCGTTGGGATTTCACACCGCTGGAGTAGTTAGCGAACATCGCCAACGCGTTCTTGTCGTCCTTGTCACCTAATACGATGAACTGGCCGAAGCTGTTATCGCGTTGCTTCAACCAGTCACCGTGCTCATCAGGAACTACTTGCTGCCAATCCGGGATGCCGGCCACACTGGCATAGCTGACGATCTTCTCCAGCTTTTCTTCGCGGCTTAGATAGTCGCCAATATCGTGGAAATAGATCTGGCCGTGGGTTACCGCTTCGGGGTTCTTGACCAGTAGCGAGATGGCAATTGGGGCACGGCTGCCACTACCAAAAATCTTCCCGCCTTCCTTACGTGAGGTTTCGCCACTGGTCCGCTGGTTACCACGTAGGTGGAACACATAGAGGCTGGAGAACTCATCCACCAGGCACTTGCGTAGGCCATCTGCAGTATTGGCTTCTACGAAGCCTGCGTTGGTAACGAAACCGATGATGCCGGCATCGCCAATACGGTCACTGGCCCAGCGAATGGAGCGGATATAGCTGTCATAGAGTGCGTTTTTGTTGTTCGCGTCTGAACGAGCGGCATAGGTTGTTCGAATGCGCTCATCCAAGCTTGGATAAGGGACGTTAGCGTTGTTGGCGTTGGCGTCACCTTGGCCGACTGAATAAGGCGGATTGCCCACAATCACGCGTATATCCAAATCCTTCTGCCGCTTACGCCGGGCGCTGTTGTCCTCCAGCAGTGCGTCTACGAGGTCGTCCTTCTCATACATTTGGAAGGTATCGGTTAGGCAGATGCCTTCAAACGGGGCGTACTCGTCGATTACTTCGCCATGGTAGGCCGCTTCGATATTGATGGCGGCGATGTAGTAGGCCAGTAGTACCAGCTCGTTAGCGTGGATCTCGTGCCGGTATTTGTGCGGCAACTCTTCCGGCTTGATAAGGCCAGACTGGATCAGGCGGGTGATGAAGGTGCCGGTGCCAGTGAACGGGTCGATGATGTGGACGCCCTTGCTGCCCAGGGTTTGGCCGAACTCCTGTTGCAGCAGGTGGTTGACGCTGTGGAGGATGAAGTCCACCACTTCGACTGGGGTGTAAACGATGCCCAAGCGCTCGGTCATTTTGGGGAAGGCGTTGCGGAAGAACTTGTCGTACAGCTCAACGATGATCTTCTGCTTACCCTGGGCGTTGTCGATGCCGGCAGCACGCTGACGCACGCTGGCGTAGAACTTCTCCAGGGTATCGGCTTCCTTGGCCAGGTGGTGCTCATGTAGCGCGTCCAGCACGCCTTGCATGGCCTTGGACATGGGGTTGTGGCTGGCAAAGCTGTATTCATCGAACAGTGCATCGAACACTGGCTTGGTTACCAGGTGCTGGGCGAGCATTTCGACGATCTCGCCATCGCTGATGCTGTCGTTGAGATCATCGCGTAGCTCAGCGGCGAAGGCCTCGAAAGTCGCTCTCTCCTGGGTGTATTCAGGGTTCTCCAAAATGCCCTGGATGCGGTCGATGTGGGTGCGGGCGATCTTGGCGATATCGTTGGCCCAGTCTTCCCAGTGGTGGCGGTTGCCGCACTTGTCGACGATCTTGGCGTAGATGGCCTTCTCGATTTCCCCCACCTCATAGGCCAGCTCGGCTTGCTGGGTCATCTGGCCTTCGACATCGTACTTAGCGTGTTTCTCACCAATGCCGTACTGGCCTTTGCCTGCCTGGCCGTTGCTCGTGCCGCTAGCTTTCCTGGCCTTTTTCTCGGCCTTGTCGGTGATGGCGATGACTTCCATCTTGCGCGGGTCAGAGCCGATCAGGTCGAGCTTGTTGACCATGGCGTCGAAACTGTCGTCATGCGAGCGTAGTGCCTGAAGCACCTGCCAGACCACCTTATAGGTCTGGTTGTCGTTGAGCGCTTCGTGGGGCTCCATTCCGGCAGGAATGACCACCGGCAGCACCACATAGCCACGCTTCTTGCCCGGTGCGTTGCGCATTACCCTGCCAACGGATTGCACCACGTCGACTTGGGAATTACGCGGCGTGAGGAAGAGCACGGCGTCAAGCGCCGGTACGTCCACACCTTCAGACAGGCAGCGCACGTTGCTGAGGATGCGGCAGGTGTTGGCTGGCGGTTCTTCCTTGAGCCAGTTGAGTTTGGCTTCCTTGGCGCTGGCATTCATGCCGCCATCGACGTGTGCGGCTTCGCATATGATGCGTGAGGCTTCATCGATGTTTTCTGACTCCTGATAAGCCTCCACCACCGATTGGAACATGCTGGCGATGTTGACAGAACTGACCTTGTGCTTGGTGCCCTTGTAGTTGGGCGAGATGACTTGGCAGAAAGCGACAGCGCGCTTCATGGGCTGATCATCACCCACCAGGTTTTCGGCCAGTCCCTGCTTGGCCAGCGCCTTCCAGCAACCGACTATCTTGGCGGCGTCGTCTACCTTGAGCTGGTTGTTCTCGTCCTTCAGCATCTCCTGAAGGCGGCGGCTGATGGTGCTCTCCTCGACGGTGAGTACCAGCACCTTGTAGTCAGTCAGCAGGCCGCGCTGAACGGCCTCGGAGAAGTTGATGACGAACAGCTCTTTGCCGTACAGCGCCTCATCATCCATCGAGCACAGTGTGACTTCGCCGGACTCAGCCTTGAGCTTGGCGTTGTCGCCATAGATGCGCGGCGTGGCGGTCATGTACAGACGCTTGGTGGCGCGGATGTAGTCGGCATCATGAACGCGCACAAAGTTGCTTTCGTCATCGTCGCCAAAGGTGGCGCCCGTGGTGCGGTGTGCTTCGTCGCAGATCACCAGATCGAAAGCGGCTAGACCATGATCAGCTTGGGCGCGGCTGATCACATCGATGGAGTGATAGGTGGAGAACACCACGCTCATGTGCTCGGCATCGTGACGCTTGAGCATTTCCGCCGCGAGACGATCTGCCTTGGTAGTGGCCGGGTATCGCAGTTCATGGGTGAATACCTGAACCGCGTCATCCTCTGCTTTACGCTTCTTGCCTACGTCACTGTCGGAGCAGACGGCAAAGCTGTGGAGCGGGGTGGCGCTTTCCTGCGTCCATTCGGTAAGGGTTTGCGATAGCAGTGACAGGCTGGGCACCAGGAACAGTACACGCTTGCCCTTGCCGGCCTGCTGCTCGGCAATTTTCAGGCTGGTGAAGGTCTTGCCGGTGCCGCAAGCCATGATCAGCTTGCCACGCTCGGCCTCCTTGAGGCCTGCGGCAACGGCGTTCAGGGCGGTCTGTTGGTGATCGCGTAGCTGCTTCTTGGTTTTGAGGGCGACTGCCTGATTGGGTTGATACTTGGCCCAGTCAATTTGGCTGTCTTCCAACGCTTGTAAGTCGATCTTGCTAACTGGAGGCTGCTGGCCTTGTAGCGCATCCTCGGCGTGCTCGCTCCAGTTGTTAGTGGTAGTAACGATGACGCGGTGCGAGAACGGCGTTTTGCCCGAGGCAGTGAAGAAACTGTCGATGTCCTTCTTCTGGACTTTGTAGTCCTCGGCATACAGCTTGCACTGGATAGCGTGGTATTGGCCGGTGCCCTGGGTGCGAGCCACTAAATCAATACCCGCATCTTTGCCGCTGAGGCTTTGCTCCTTCGCCCATTCCGCATATGTCCATACCTTGTCGTACAGGTCGCGGTAGGTGGCTTCGTTGCGCAGGTAAGTGCAAACCAGCTCTTCGAAGTAAGTACCTTTTTCGCGTTCGGTGACAGAAGCGCTACGGTAGGTATTGAGCAAGGCTGATAAGGCTGACATCGGCGGGAATTCCTTTTGAACTACGCGTGGCGCATTGCAGACGCCAAATCCGCGCAGTTTAGCAATTCAGCCCGTATTGATGCGAAGCGATGGTGCTTGTACTGGCTTGAAGGGGCCGGCTGATGACATGAGCGCGCATTCAGTTTTTATCGAGTCCAAATAGTCGGCCCATGTCTGCATCATGTCGCGCCGCTCTGGCAGAAATGAGGTTCGGTCGTATGCACGTCCCAGCGGATTTTTTACCGTGTGAGCAAGCTGATGCTCCAGGAGGTCTGGGCGAAACCCCAGTACCTCAGCACCTATGGTTCTCGCGGTCGCACGAAAGCCATGCCCCGTCATCTCGTCGCCGCTGATGTCCATGCGGCGTAACGCACTAAGTACGGCATTGTTGGACATCGGCCGGTCGCCTCCTCGTGCCGAGGGGAAGGCGTACCGATGTCTGCCGGTGAGTGGTTTCAGCTCGCGCAGAACAGCGATTGCTTGCTGGCTTAGGGGAACCAAATGATCCGGGCGATCCTGTTTGGTGACAGTGAGCCCTTTCATCTTGTGGCCGGGAATCAGCCATTCGCCAGCATCCAGATTGACCTCCGACCATTCCATGTGTCGAAGGTCTCCGGGGCGGCAGAACAGCAACGGAGCCAGTTTTAACGCACAACAAACAGGCATCGTTCCGCTGTAGCTGTCCAGTGCTTTAAGCAGGGCGCCGAGCTTTTCAGGGTCGGTCACGGCAGCAAAGTGTTTCACCCGCTTGGCTGGGAGAGTACGCGAGAGATTCCCGATCTGGTTGGGTGGGGTGATGCCGGCAGCTTCGGCGAACTCGAAGATCTGTTTGTAAATCTGGGCAACACGACGCGCCGTCTCGCGAGCGCCGCGCTTGATGATGCGCTGCAGGTTTTCGACCAGCATGGGCGTGCTGATGCTGCTGATCGGGAGTTTTCCCAGCCAGGGATAGGCATTGAGCTCAAGGCGCTGCCGCACCGTGCGGGTGTATTCCGGATCCCAGGATGACTCGCGAATACTCAGCCACTGCGTGGCAACCGACTCAAACGTGTGCTGGTGATCAAGCTGGCTGACCACCTTGGCCATACGCCTTTGCAGCGAAGGGTCTTGGCCGCCGGCAAGCTGAACACGAGCGTCATCACGCTTGCGCCGGGCCTCCTGTAGGCCAACCTCAGGATAAACACCAAGCGCCAAGCGCTTTTCCTTTCCCAGAAAGCGGTACTTCAAGCGCCAGTAACGGCCTCCGTTGGGCTGCACTTCAAGGTACAAACCTTGTTCGTCGTACAGGCGGTATGGCTTGTCCTGGGGCTTGGCGTTACGGCAGTTGGTGTCTTTCAGGGGCATTGGGGGCACATCCTCTCCGAGCGAGCTGATGAGCGTTTTATGCCCCCATATGTGCCCCCGTCAACCGTGGGATGCCCTGGGATTAGGTGGGAAAACGCGGGCAAGAAAAAAGCCGTAAAGCTTTGATTTCTCTAGGCTTTACGGCTTTTCTGGGTCTTCCTGGGAAGACTAAATGGTGGAGCCGGGGGGATTTGAACCCCCGTCCGCCAGTTCTCCACTGTCGGTACTACATGCTTAGCCGTGTCTATTGAGTTAACCCTCAGCCGCCCGACGGGCAGGGTGCATTGGGCGAGTTGTGTAAGTTTTAGCCACTTCGTCCACAACGTACTACGCGGCGATCCTGTTCTGCATGACAATCACTTCAGGTTTACAGGCATCCCCTAGTGATCGCTGGAGCCGAAGCTACCAGAAGGACTAGTCGCGCCGCTTACGCAGCGAGAGCGTAGCCCTCGTAGTTTTCGTCATTGGCAACTATAGAAAGTTGCAACAGTTGATTTACGACTTCTGTTACCAAGTCGGCATGCACCTCGAGCTTCGCTACCGGCGTCGAATCCTAATCGGCCCCAAAACTTTTCGGTTACAGATAGGACGTCGAGTGTACGGCAAAGGTTCCTCAGCGTCGACTGCGGATTCCATCGCGGGAAGCTATGATGGCGCCTCGCATCTGCCTGCGCCCTCTGCAAAGGAGCTGTAATGCCGAGTTCTAGCCGCTACCCTCTACGTCAGTGGATCTGGCGAGCGTTCGTGCAAAGCGCGCTGATCCCGCTGATTCTGGTGGAGTCGGTGCTGATCGCGGTGTATCTGCTGAGCAATCAGGCGATTCGTGACGCGCAGATCGAGCATCTGCAGGAAACAGCCGTGAAGGATCTGGCCAGCGCCGCGTTGCGCGAAGCGCAGATCATCGACGGGCGTCTACGCTCTATCGAGTCGCTGGTGCAGGTGTACCGCGACGGCGCTCTCAAAGCGCTGCTCGATACCCGTTTCCAGGCCGATGAGCTTGAGCGCCAACGCCATGCGGTCACTGACAGTGGCGTGTTCTATACCCGCAGCGATGACGGGCGCGCAGCATCCTTCTATGCCAACAGCACGCCACTTGCTCAGCAGGATCACGCCAAGGTCATGCGCCTGTCGCAACTCGATCCGCTGATGCGTTCGATCCAGCAGGCCAGCCCGCTGGTAGCGGCGCTGTATTTCAATACCTGGGACAGCTACAACCGCATCTATCCCTGGTTCGATACGCCCGCGCAGTATCCCCACGACATGGTGATACCCGATTACAACTTCTATTACCTCGCTGACGCCAAGCACAACCCCGAACGCAAGGTGATATGGACCGAGGTTTACCTCGACCCGGCAGGCCTGGGATGGATGATGTCGGCCATCGCCCCGGTGTATCGCGAAGACTTTCTCGAAGGCGTGGTCGGTCTCGACGTGACCGTGGGCCAGATACTGGGCGAGATTGCCGAACTCAACGTGCCTTGGCAGGGCTACGCGATGCTGGTCAGCCATGACCACAACATCATGGCGTTGCCGAAGGCAGGGGAGCTGGATTTCGGTCTGCGTGAGCTGACCCAGTACTCCTACGAAGAGGCCGTGCGCCGTGAAGTACTCAAGCCCGAGGACTTCAACCTGGCCAAGCGCGAGGGTATGGAGCCATTGCTTCAGGCGATGAACGAGGGCAATGGCAACGTGCAGGAAGTGCTGCTCGGCGGCCGCAAGCAGCTGGTGGCCTGGAGCGAAATTCCGCAAACCGGCTGGCGCTTGCTGTTGGTGGTGGACGAGGAGCAGATCTTCCATGACACCAACCAGTTGGCCGAGCGTTACATGCAGATCGGCTATCTGCTGATTGCCGGCCTGGCGGCGTTCTATCTGTTGTTCTTCGCCCTGATGTGGCTGCGTTCGCGCAACCTCAGCAAGCAACTTGCCGAGCCCATCGATGGCATCGTGGACATGGCGACCAGCCTGGGGCAGGGCAAATATTTACCAGCCGTGCCGGACAGTCATATCGCCGAGGTCAGTCGCCTGGCTGACGCCGTGCAGCAGGCCGGCAAGCAACTCAAGGCCAGCGAGCATGAGCGGCAGGAGGCGCAAAGTATTCTGCAACTGGTGCTGGAGAGTACAACTGAAAGTCTCTGGCAGATCGATACCACCGACCTGACCATTGATCTCAGCGAGCGCTTCGTCCGGCGTTTTGGCCTGGGAGCGAATCACTTGACGCTGAGCGAGTTCAACCAGCGCGTACACCCCGATGATCTGGAACGTCTGCGTCACCTGCGCAAGCTATTCGCTGACAGTGGCGAAGAGTATTTCGACGCCGAGTACCGCTATCTCGATTGCCGCGGTGATTACCTCTGGCTGCTCAGCCGTGGCAAGGTCCTGGCGCGTGACGCGAGCGGCTGGCCACTGCGTATTGCCGGTACGCACGTTGACATCACTCGGCTCAAACAGGTGCAGGAAGAACTGCGCCACGCCAGCCTTGAAGCGCTCGCGGCCAGCCAGGCCAAGAGTCGCTTTCTGTCGAGCATGAGTCACGAACTGCGCACGCCGCTCAACGCCATCCATGGCTTCGCCCAGTTGATCGAGATGGAGGTGCAGGACAAGCACGACGCCAAACTGGAGACCGATTACGCGCGCGAAATCGTCACCGCCAGTCGCCATCTCACTTCATTGGTCGACGACATTCTCGATCTGTCGAGCATCGAGAGCCGGCGTCAGCAGCTGCAGTTCCAGCCGATCGAAATCGGCGCGCTACTCAACGGTTGTGCCGAGCTGGTGCAGCCTGAAGTGCAGCAGAAACAGTTGCAACTGCAGGTGATGGAGGCAGCCAATCCGCCCTTGTTCGTACAGGGCGACCCGCGCCGGGTACGGCAGATTCTGCTCAACCTGCTGTCCAATGCGATCAAGTACAACAGCCCGCGCGGCATGATCCGCATGGGCTACGAGGTGCGTGCCGACTGTGTGCGGTTGTGGGTTGACGACACTGGACCGGGTCTTTCCAGCGAGCAGCAGGCGCAGCTGTTCCAGCCGTTTCAGCGTCTCGGCCGGGAGAGCTCGAATATTCCCGGTACCGGCATCGGGCTGGTGCTCTGCCGCGAGCTGGCCACGTTGATGGAAGGCGAAATCGGCGTGCGTAGCGAGCCTGGTGTCGGTAGTCGTTTCTGGCTCGACATCCCCAGTGCGGCCAGCCCTGATGTGTTCGGCGACGAGACTGCCGAGGTGCCGGCGCAGGCCGTGAAAAGTCTGGTGCAGGTGCTGTGCGTGGAGGATCATCCCGCCTGCATGAAGATCCTGCAGGCATCGTTGCGTGAGTTTGCCGAGGTCAGGGGCGTGAGTTCATGCCAGCGGGCATTGGCCGAATTGCAGGAAAGTGAGCCGGCACTGGTGTTGCTGGATATCGACCTGCCTGACGGCAATGGGCTGGATATTCTCGACGCCATGCGCGCTGAGCCGCGTTTGCGTGATGTGCCGGTGATGGTGATCAGCGCGGTGGCCGATGCACGGTTGTTCGAGGATGCCAAAGCGCGCGGCGCTTCGGCCTGCC
The DNA here is from genome assembly GCF_001941865.1 of Pseudomonas alcaliphila JAB1. Taxonomy (NCBI): domain Bacteria; kingdom Pseudomonadati; phylum Pseudomonadota; class Gammaproteobacteria; order Pseudomonadales; family Pseudomonadaceae; genus Ectopseudomonas; species Ectopseudomonas alcaliphila. The sequence continues at coordinate 1,258,597 of NZ_CP016162.1, forward strand.
TGAGCAAACCGGTGGATCTGCAGGAGGTGCGTCAGGTCGCGCTGGGCTTGCTGTACAGCGGTTATTGAGCAAGCCCAGCGTGATTCATTCGCTGGCGGCCAGCAGGTCGAGGGCTTCGCCCAGCACCTTGACCGACTCGGCATGATCGCCAGCCTTGTGCAGGGCTTCACCTTCGGCGCGCAGCTCCTGCACCTTGGCCAGCACCTCTGGGTCGGCAGGCGGATCGCTTTGCAACAATGCATCGATCTTGGCCATATCCTGCGGGCAATGCATGGCCCACAGTGGCAGGCTGATCAGGGTTGCGGCGAGAAACATGAGCGTGCGACGCATGGTGACTCTCCTGAAACGGGTGGCGGGAATTTCAGTATAGAAGCCTGTCGTCAGTGCATTGGTATGTTAGTAGTGATACCAGCGCAGCTCCAGCTTCACTTCATTGACCGGGCTGGCGAGTTGGCTGAACTCGCGCTGGGCGCTCAGGCGCAGGCCGAGGTTGCGTGACATTTCCCACTGTTGGTTGAGCGACAGGCGCCGGCGCACTTCGCCGTTGTGGAAGTAGTCGCCGGCTGCCTCCAATGTCAGGTTACCCAACGGGTTGCGCCACAGCAGCCCGCTGTTGAAGCCCAGCGCCGGGGCGATCACGGCAGCGAAATCCTCGTTGTATTCCAGGCGCGCGGTGCCGAGAGCGAAGCCGAGCAGGTCATCGTGCAACTGCCAGGTGGCACCGGCGCCGCCGCTGATATGGCCTACCAGCTGGGTGTCGCCATCTTCGCCGAGCACCCGCTCCAGGCCGCCGCCAACCTGCCAGGACAGCGGCTGCAGCAGGGCATTGCGCGGTGTCAGCGAGCGGATGTTGGCCAGGTCCAGGCGTTGCAGTTGCCAGTGGTTGTTCTCGTACTGACGCAGCTTGAGCTGGAAAATCTCGATCTGTGCGCCGAGCGGGAAGCCATCTAGGTTGTCGTTGAGGTCGTGGTAGGCCATGCGCAAGCCGTACTCGGCAAAGGCGCGATCGTCGCGGCTGCCGCCAGCCAGTTGCCAGGTGCGCGACTCATGGCCTTCCTCTGGTAGCGGCGGACGCTCGACCTGCAAAGGCGGTGGCGGGTTACGGTTGATCGCACCGAGCAACTGGAAGCTGCGCTGAGCATTGCTGCTGCGTTCTTCATCGTTGGCGTGGTAGCGCACCAGGCGGAAGGCGGCGTCCTGGATCAGCGCGCGGCGTTCGGTGGGCAGGGCGAGAAAGTCGCTGTCGTCGAGCTGCGTTGGATCCTGGCTCAGGCGCAGGACCCACGCCTGTTCGTCGCTATCGAGCGGTTCGGCGCGCGCCAGCAGTTCGCGCTCGCGCGAGGGGCGATAGTCGATGCGCTCGATCAGTCCGGCATCCTTGACCGCACGCACGGTATCGGTGGGGATGGCGGTGAGCGGGAAATGCTCGGTCAGCTCGATGCCGGGGCGGGCGATTTCCAGTAGCTCCAGCAGGCGGTAGGAGCAGTTCTCGTCGAAGAAGAAGTAGTCGAAGCGGATCTGCTTGAGCTCCCAGACGTGTTCGACCATGCGCGCGGTTTCTTCCTCCGTCAGATTCAGCCGGTATTCCCACAGGTCGCGGTTTTCCAGGCGGTTGTACTCGCTGAGTTTCTCGCGATACGGCACCAGGGCGAACAGACCGGGGTAGCCGCCCATCAGGCCACGCCAGGCATAGAGAATGCTGTTGTCGTCACCTTCGATGAAGGCGCCGAAATTCAGCGCATAGCTCAGCAGCGCGGTGTTGTGGCTGTCGATATCGGGCTGGTCGATGCGCAGCAGGGTATGGCCGAACATCGACGAGGGGCTGTTCAGGTAGGCCGCCGGGAACACCAGCACCGTGCTGTGCGGATTGACGTCGGCGATCCAGTTTCGGTATTCGGCGCAGTCAGGGCTGGGCAGGTCATCGAGTTGCAATTGCGCCTTGAGCCAACGGGTACGCGCCGGGTAGACGCATTGCGGGTGACGGTCGCCCAGTTCAGCGGGTTGGTACAGGGCCTTCAGGGTCGCCTGCAGTTCGGCTGCAGGGTTGCTGTCGCCATCTTCTGCGAGAAAGAAATCGTCATCGTCGACATAGCTGCGCCAGCCGCCGAGCTTGCCGGTCTCGTAGTGGCCGAGGGCGATCCAGTAGGGGTCGTTGGCCAGTTGTTCGAGCGTGGCGGCATGCAGGGGAAGACTGAGGCTCAGGGCAAGGACGGCGAATATCCGTTTCAAGATCGCTGTTCTTCTGGTCATGGCGATGGCCGAGCTTTGGCCAGGCTGTCGATTGGTGTCAAGGCAGTCGAACAAGACATTTCGCGCAAGTGCTGACCGGCGTCAGTCACGAGCTTCGTGCTGCGCATCACACTGAGCGCTCTTCAACGCTAGGAGACTGCCCATGGCTCACCGTGATGTGCTGGACGCTCTGCTGCATGACTACACCACCCGCGCCGAGGCGATTCGCCGCGATCTGGGGCGCAGCCACTCGGCGGATTTCGCCGAACAGGCGCAGCAGCGGCAGAATGACGAAGTGCTCGAAGCCCTGCTGGCCGAGGCTGAACAGGGATTGCTACTGGTGCGCCAGGCCAAGCAGCGCCTGGCCGAAGGGCGTTATGGCGAGTGCCTGTGTTGTGGCGAGCCGATCGAGGCGGCGCGCCTGGCAGTCCTGCCAGTTGCCGAATACTGCTTGCGCTGCGCCGAGGATCTTGGCGATTACAGCAGCCAGGCGGCCAGGCTGAAGTAGAACAAGAGTGTGCACAGGTCGGTGACTGCCAGGGTCACCGGCCCTGCGGCGATTTTGGGGTCAAGTCTCAGTGCGTGCAGCAGCGTCGGTACGCTGAGGCCGAGCAGGCAGGCAGCGCCGAGCGACAGCAGAATGCTGGCGCCGATGATCAGACCGGTCCAGGCTTCGCCGCGCCAGAGCCAGACGATCAATGCCACCAGGCTGCCGCAGGTGGCGCCGAGCAGCAGCGCGGTCGGCAGTTCATGGCGCAGGCTGCGCAGGTACCAGGCGAGATCGGGCCGTACGCTGCGCAGGGCCTGGATGGTCACCGACATCGATTGCATGCTCACGCTTTCGCCCAGGCCCAGCACCAGGGTGAGAAAGAACGCCAGGACGATGCTCTTGGCCAGTGTGAGCTCGTACAGGCTGGCCAGCAGGGCGCAGAGGGTGCCGCTGGTGATGGTCGCCAGCAGCCAAGGTACGCGCAGGCGAAAGGCCCAGAATGGCGAGGCGTTGCCAACCTGGGCGACGTGAAAACCCAGGGTTTCGAACAGCGCATCGGCTTGGTTGCGCTGACGCAGGTCGTGGCTTTCCTCATTGAGCAGGGCGATATCCACCAAGCCGCACAAGCGCTGCTGCTCGTCCACCACTGGCAGCGCCAGGAAACGGTGACGGATCAGCATCTGGCAGGCATCGAGGATGGTCGCGCGATTGGGCAGCGCGATGATGGCCGTATCCATCAGTTCGACCAGCTTGGTGTCCAGCGGAGCGGTGAGCAGACGACGGCTGGGTAGCACTCCGATCAGACGCTGCTCATCGTCAACCACATAGAAATAGATGATGCGCTCGCCCAGGCCTTGGATCCGTATGTCCTCCAACGCCTCCCGCACGCTGAGCTGATGATTGAGTGCGGCATAGTCATGGCGAGCGACATGCAGGACGGGTAGATGCAGGTGATCGGCTCTGGGCATGGCGGCTTTCGCGTGAAGGACGGTGATGGGCAGCTTATTACGCGCTCGGATTTTTCATCCTGAGCTGAATCAAGCCTTGATCCCTTTCGCGCCACAGGCCCAGAATCACCCCATGTTTTGCGGAAACTTCCGCCCGCTATAAGGATCGCCAATGTCCAAGCGTAGCCTCGATGCTTTGCGCCTTGCCCCCGACTCACTGACCCGCCCCTTCGCCCCCGAGCAGTTCAACTTCAGCAGTACCGATGATCTCGAACCCTTCCGCGGCGTACTGGGCCAGGCCCGCGCGGTCGAGGCCCTGCAGTTCGGCGTGGCCATGCCGCGCCCTGGCTACAACGTGTTCGTCATGGGCGAGCCGGGTACCGGACGCTTCTCCTTCGTGCAGCGCTACCTCAAGGCCGAAGCCAAGCGCATGGAGACTCCGGCCGACCGGGTCTACGTCAATCATTTCGACGAGCCGCGCGAGCCGCGCGCGCTGGAGCTGCCGGCCGGCACCGCGAGTGCTTTCATCGCCGATATCAACCAGTTGATCGACAATCTGCTGGCCACCTTCCCGGCAGTGTTCGAAACACCGACCTACCAGCAGAAGAAGAGCGCCATTGATCGCAGTTTCAACAAGCGCTACGACCAGGCGCTGGATGTGATCGAGAAGCTGTCGCTGGAGAAGGGCGTGGCCCTGTACCGCGACAGCACCAATATCGCCTTTACCCCGATGGCCGACGGCAAGGCGCTGGATGAAGCCGAGTTCGCTCAGTTGCCGGAAGCCGAGCGCGAGCGTTTCCACGCGGATATCGCCGCGCTGGAAGAGCGCCTGAACGAGGAGCTGGCCAGCCTGCCGCAGTGGAAACGCGAGTCGAGCAACCTGCTGCGTCAACTCAATGAAGAGACCATCACCGTCGCGTTGCAGCCGTTGCTGGCGCCATTGTCGGAGAAATACGCGGAAAACGCCGGCGTTTGCGCCTATCTGCAGGCCATGCAGATCAACCTGCTGAAAACCGCCGTCGAGCAACTGGTGGATGTCGACAAGGCCGACCCGCAACTGCGCAAGCTGCTGGAGGAAATGTACTGCCCGAGCCTGGTGGTTGGTCACCACGCCAACGGCGGCGCACCGGTGGTGTTCGAGTCGCACCCGACTTACGACAACCTGTTCGGCCGCATCGAGTACAGCTCCGATCAGGGCGCGCTGTACACCAGCTACCGTCAGTTGCGCCCCGGCGCGTTGCACCGCGCCAACGGTGGCTACCTGGTGGTCGAGGCGGAAAAACTGCTCAGTGAGCCCTTCGTCTGGGAGGCGCTCAAGCGCGCCCTGCATTCGCGCCAGTTGAAGATGGAGTCGCCGCTGGGCGACCTTGGCCGCATCGCCACCGTCACCCTCAACCCGCAGGTCATTCCGCTGCAGCTGAAAGTCATCATCATCGGCTCGCGTCAGCTGTACTACGCGCTGCAGGACGCTGATCCGGACTTCCAGGAGATGTTCCGCGTACTGGTCGATTTCGACGAGGACATCCCGCTCGCCGAAGAAAGTCTTGAGCAATTCGCGCAACTGATGAAAACGCGTACCTCGGAAGAGGGCATGGCGCCCTTGACCGGTGCCGCGGTGGCGCGCCTGGCTACTCACAGCGCGCGTCTGGCCGAGCACCAGGGTCGCCTGTCAGCGCGTATCGGTGACCTGTTCCAGCTGGTCAGCGAGGCCGACTTCATTCGCCAGCTCGCCGGGGAAAGCATCACCGACGTCGGCCATATCGAGCGCGCGCTCAAGGCCAAGGCCACCCGCACCGGACGTGTGTCGGCGCGGATCATCGACGACATGCTGGCCGGTATCATCCTCATCGACACCTGCGGCGCCGCCGTCGGCAAGTGCAACGGCCTGACCGTGCTGGAGGTCGGTGACTCGGCCTTCGGTGTACCGGCGCGGATTTCCGCCACCGTCTATCCGGGCGGCAGCGGCATCGTCGACATCGAGCGTGAAGTCAGCCTTGGTCAGCCAATTCACTCCAAGGGCGTGATGATCCTCACCGGCTTCCTCGGCAGCCGCTATGCCCAGGAATTCCCGCTGGAAATTTCCGCCAGTATTGCCCTGGAACAGTCCTACGGTTACGTCGACGGCGATAGCGCCTCGCTCGGCGAGGTGTGCACGCTGATCTCGGCGTTGTCGCGCACCCCGCTCAAGCAGTGCTTCGCCATCACCGGGTCGATCAACCAGTTCGGCGAGGTGCAGGCGGTCGGCGGCGTCAACGAGAAGATCGAAGGCTTCTTCCGTCTGTGCGAGGCGCGCGGCCTGACTGGCGAGCAGGGGGTGATCATCCCGCACTCCAACGTCGCCAACCTGATGCTCGATGACCGTGTGCTGCAGGCGGTGCGTGCCGGCCAGTTCAACGTCTATGCCGTGCGCCATGTCGACGAGGCATTGAGCTTGCTGGTCGGCGAGGCGGCCGGGCACCCGGACGAAAAGGGGCGCTTCCCCAAAGGCAGCGTCAACGCCCGTGTGGTCGAACGTTTGCGCGATATCGCCGAGATCGGGCTGGAAGAAGAGCTCAAACCGGCCGACGTGGACAAGGCGAAAGCCGAAGCCGAGGCGGCAGCGGCGAAACCGGCCAAGGCGCCACGGCGCAAGAAAGGCGAGGGCGAAGGCGCAGCGAGCTGATCATATCTTGCACGATTGTCCCGGATTGCCCGGGACAGGCGCGCAGGCGTTCTTGCTCACGCCTCATGCACAGAGTTATCCACAGATTGCGTGGATAACTTTGGCCTTCACAGTGCGACCACTCGGGGTGTAGGCTGGAACCTGGATTCCGCGAGGGTCGCCGCCATGCCGCGCAGCCTCTGCCTCACCCGCCAATGCCTGGGCCTGGTCACCCGAATCGAGTGCGTGATCAAGCCACTGGCAGGAGACAACGGACGTTGGACACTGCTTTGCGCTGCCGGTATGTCGGGAGCACAGCCTTCGGCTATCAAGGCGCAGGGCCCGTTCTATGGGCCTTCTGTCGCTGAAGGGGCGCTTACGGCGATTGCCGAGAGCCTGGTCCTGCAAGGCTACGTAGAATGCTGCGAACCGCCGATCTGGTGTCTGCACCTGCAGGCCGAGTTGCGTCGTGTCAACGGCGAACGCCACAGCCATGGCGGTGTATTTCAGCAGCAGCCCGAGACTGACGGGCAGAGCTGAAACGCCTGAAACAAGGCGCGCCAGGGCCAGCTGGGCGAGACTGCAGGGCTGTGGTTATCCACAGTGCGTTGGGCATCTTCTGCTGGTGCTGGGCGATGGGTATACTCGCCGCGATTTTCCCTCCCTCAGTGAGTTCTCCATGGAACGCTTCATCGAAAACACCATGTACGCATCGCGCTGGTTGCTGGCGCCGATCTACTTCGGTCTTTCTCTCGCCGTGCTGGCATTGTCGGTCAAGTTCTTCCAGGAGCTTTATCACATCCTGCCGCAGATTTTTTCCCTGGCCGAAGCCGATGTGATCCTGAAGCTCCTGTCGCTGATCGACATGGCGCTGGTCGGCGGGCTGCTGGTGATGGTGATGCTGTCCGGCTACGAGAACTTCGTTTCGCGTCTGGATATTCACGAGGGCACCGAGAAGCTCAGCTGGCTTGGCAAGATGGACTCCAGTTCGCTGAAGATGAAAGTGGCGGCGTCCATCGTGGCGATCTCGTCCATCCACCTGCTCAAGGTGTTCATGGATGCGAAGAACTACGATCTGGAGTACCTGAAATGGTACGTGATCATTCACCTGACGTTCGTTGGCTCGGCCTTCGCCATGGGCTATCTGGACAAGGTCACCAAGCACGACTGACCCGAGACCGCTTCACAACCGCCCGTCCGAACGTGACGGGCGTTTTGCTTTTTGGGCTTGAGCTTTTTCTTTGTTGTACAAGAATCAATTTTGTATAAGTTCTTGTATAGTTAAAGGCAGGAGGCAAGCCCGATGAATCTGCATGATCTGTCCGCTCACGCTCAAGCCGGACGCGTCGACGAACTCAATCTGATCTCCCTGGAGGGTGGCATTTATCTGCTCGAGGCGCGGATGGAAGGGCGTGCCCACCCGATTCTTACCGATCAGGGCAGTACGCTTAACCTGCGTTCGATAGAGCATGCGCGTGACGTGCTGCAGGAAATGCCGGCGCTGCCATTCTTCCTGGTGCACAGCTCGGTACATGACGAGATGTGCGGCATGCCATCGGCTGACAACAGCCTGCGCGTGCCCATCGCCTTCCGTTCTGGCTGGTGACGGCTGCCTTCGCACCGGCCGCCACGTTGCAGGGCAGGGCCCTGGCAGTCGTGGAGGTGAAGACCACTGGAGCCCACCCGGCACGTGATGCCATATGGGAGCTGGCGATCATTCAGGTCGATGCTGAGGGTTGTGTCGCAGAGCGCTTGCACTGGCTGTTCGAGCCTGGTGTCGCGCTGCCCTCGCAGTTGCTCAGCCTGAGTGGATTACACCCTCTGGAATTACGCGGTCAGCCACGCATCGATAGCGAAGCACAGGCGATAGCCGACGCTATTTGCGGCCGCGTGCTGGTGGGCCATAACCTGCGCTTCAGCCTGGCGTTCTTGCGCCGAGTGCTGCCTGACTGGAAGACGCTGCGCTCTGCGCAGCTGTGCACTCTGCGCCTGGCCAGGGCGGCGCTGCCGGAGTTGGCGAGCGCCGGCTTCGATGCGCTTTGCGCGCATTTTGGCATCACGCGTTTCTTCCGCGATCGCGCCGTGCCGGATGCCGAGGCCGTGTTGACGCTGGCTCGGCACTTGCTGCAGCAGGTCGCGCCGACGGCTCTGGGGCATCAGCTGCGCAGCGCGGCGCGGCCCCCGTTGCTGGCCGCGGAGCGTTTCGCCCAGTTGCCGGAACGTCCGGGTGTTTATTACTTCCTGGGCGACGGTGGTGCGCAACTGTATGTGGGCAAGAGCCGCAATCTGCGCCGCCGGGTGATGTCGCACTTTCAGAACGATCATCGTGACCGCCGCAGCCTGCAGATGATGCAGCAGATCCGCGATGTGCAGGTGGCTATCACGGCCGGTGAGCTGGGCGCTCTGCTGTTCGAGTCCGCCGAGATCAAGCGTCTGCAACCTTTGTACAACCGTCGTCTGCGCAAGCAGCGCGAGCTGTTGACCTGGGCGCTGGCGGGCGAGCCTGGCGATCTGCACATCGAGTTGCTCCAACACCAGGAGTTGACGCCAGGGCTCCGGCATGCCGGTTTGTTCCGCTCGCGCCATCACGCGCGTCAGTGGCTGCTGGAGCAGGCGCGGCAGCGACGCTTGTGCCTGCGTGTACTCGGTCTGGAGGAGGGCGAGGGTGCCTGCTTCGCCTATCAGCTTGGGCGCTGTGCGGGTGCCTGCTGTGGCGAGGAGCCGCGCCGGGTGCACGATGCGCGGCTGCTCGCCAGCGCCGAGCGCCTGCAAACCCAGGCTTGGCCATGGGGCGGGCCGGTCGCGCTGGTCGAGCGCGATGACCGGCACGGCCTGACCCAGTGGCACGTGCTCGATCAATGGCGCCACCTTGGCACGGTAGATCGTTTCGAGCGGGTCGAGCCATTACTGACCAAGCGCCGTGGCGGCTTCAACCTCGACACCTATCACATCCTGCTCGGCCACCTGCGCCGCCACCCGAACATGGAGATCGTGCTGCTGTGAGTGTTCGTCGTCTGATTCTCATTCTGGGCGACCAGCTCACCCCCGGCCTTGGTGCGTTGGAGGACATAGACCCGGACCACGACCACGTGCTGCTGGCCGAGGTGATGGAAGAGGCCAGCCATGTGCCGCATCACCCGAAGAAGATCGCGCTGATTTTCAGCGCCATGCGTCATTTCGCCGAAGCCTTGCGTGAGCAGGGCCTGCAGGTGCACTACGTGGCCCTGGATGATCCTGACAACACGGGTTCGTTGCCGGGCGAGCTGCTGCGCTGGACGCAACGGCTCGACCCGGCCGAGGTGCATCTGACCGAGTGCGGCGACTGGCGCCTGGAGCAGGCGCTGCGTCATTGCGGCGTGCCGATTCACTGGCATCAGGACAGCCGCTTTCTCTGCAGCCGCGATGCGTTCGCTGCCTGGGCCAAGGGGCGCAAGCAGCTGCGCATGGAGTTCTTCTATCGCGAGATGCGTCGTGACAGCGGGCTGCTGCTCAACCCTGACGGCACACCGGAGGGCGGTGCCTGGAACTTCGACGCCGACAACCGCAAGTCGTTGCCAAAAGGCGTGCGCCCACCCGCGCCACTGCGCGTCGAGCCTGACGCCATCACGCGTGACGTGCTGACCTTGGTCGGGCAGCGTTTCGCCAACCATTACGGCAGCCTGGAGGGTTTCGATTACCCGGTAACGGCTGAGCAGGCCGAGCGCCTCTGGCAGCATTTTCTCGACAACGGCCTGGCCGACTTTGGTGACTATCAGGACGCCATGGCCGATGGCGCACCCTTTCTCTTTCACTCGCGCATCAGCGCCGCGCTGAATATCGGCCTGCTCGATCTGCGCCGTATCTGCGCCGAGGTGGAGGCGGCCTATCGCGCCGATGACGTGCCGCTGAACGCCGCCGAAGGCTTCATCCGTCAACTGATCGGCTGGCGCGAGTACGTGCGCGGCATCTACTGGCTGCGCATGCCGGAGTACGCCGAGGGCAACCGTTTCGGTAATACACGTGCGCTGCCGGAGTTCTACTGGACCGGCAAGACACGGATGAACTGCATGCGTCAGGCCATCGGCCAAACCCTGGAACATGCCTACGCGCACCATATCCAGCGCTTGATGATCACCGGCAACTTCGCCTTGCTCGCGGGTATCGCGCCCAAGGCCATCTGCGACTGGTACCTGGCCGTGTACATGGACGCCTTCGACTGGGTGGAACTGCCCAACACCCTGGGCATGGTGATGCATGCCGACGGTGGCTACCTCGGTTCCAAGCCGTATTGCGCCAGCGGCCAGTACATCAAGCGCATGTCCAACCATTGCCAAGGCTGTAGCTACAAGGTGAGCGAGAGCACTGGCGAGTCGGCTTGCCCGTTCAACGCGCTGTACTGGCATTTCCTCATGCGCCACCGCGAGCCGCTGGAGCGTAACCCGCGTATCGGCATGGTCTACCGCAACCTGGCGCGCATGACCGAGGCCAAGCAGCAGGCGCTGTGGGACTGGGGCGAGCGCCTGTTGGCGAAACTCGACGCCGGAGAAATGCTGTGAAGAAGAGCGAGCTGCCGGTGAAGACCTGTGCGGTCTGCGGGCTACCGTTCACCTGGCGCAAGAAGTGGGCACGCTGCTGGGAGGAGGTGCGTTACTGCTCCGAGCGCTGCCGACGTGGGCGTAAGCCGGGAGCAGCCTAGGTGGCCGCGGCGAGCAACGCCGAGCTCTGTATCTGTGCTAGTCTGGCCGGCCTTTTTCACAGCCCCAAGCGGAGCCTTTCATGTCCGAATTCAACTTCAGCCCCGATCTGTCCTCCGATGAAGGTCGCGTCAGCTACGGCATCGGTCGTCAACTCGGTGGTCAGTTGCGTGACAACCCGCCGCCCGGCGTGGACCTGACTGCCATCCTCGCCGGTCTGACCGACGCGTTCAGCGGCCAGGCCAGTCGTGTTTCCGAAGCCGAGCTCGGCGCCAGCTTCAAGGTCATCCGCGAAATCATGCAGGCTGAAGCGGCCGCCAAGGCTGAAGCCGCTGCTGGCGAAGGTCGTGCCTACCTGGCCGAAAACGCCAAGCGCGAAGGCGTGACCGTATTGGCCTCCGGCCTGCAGTACGAAGTGCTGGTCGCTGGCGAGGGCGCCAAGCCGTCCGCCGAGGATCAGGTGCGTACCCACTACCACGGCACGCTGATCGACGGCACCGTGTTCGACAGCTCCTACGAGCGCGGCCAGCCGGCTGAATTCCCGGTTGGTGGCGTGATTCCGGGTTGGGTCGAGGCGCTGCAACTGATGGGCACCGGCAGCAAATGGCGCCTGCACGTGCCGAGCGAGCTGGCCTACGGCGCCCAGGGCGTCGGCAGCATCCCGCCGCACAGTGTGCTGGTGTTTGATGTCGAGCTGCTGGATATTCTGTAAGAACCGCCAACGGCCTGCTGCGCGTCGGCGCTACTGCGTTAAAAACAAGCTCGAAATGCTCATGTACAAAAGTACACTCCGCTTTCTCCCTTGTTTTTGCCTTGTATCGCTCTAGCTCGCGATGCCTCCAAAAGGTTTGTAGGGTGGACAACGCAGTTTTGTCCACCATCGCGACCACGGTGGACGGGTGAAGCGTCGTCCACCCTACGCTACGTACGAAACGGCCCTTCTGCAGCGCAGAAGGGCCGTTTTGTCTTTCAGGATGGGCGCAGGGCCCGTGCGTAGCAGTACAGAAACAGGCTGCGCACCAGCTCTTTGAGCACGATGGGTTCGCTGGAGCTGAGCTCGTGCAGGTCCAGGTCGCCCTGGTCGCGCAGCTCGTCCAGCGCTTCTTCTTCCAGCATGGCGCAGACTTCCCCGGTTTCGCGGTTGAGGATGCGCAGGTAGGGATGCGGGCGGTCCAGCCAGGCATCGATCAGGTAGGTCATGGCAGGTCTCCTTGGCTGTCATTACATAACTGAGAATAATTCCTATTACATAAATAGCAAGGGTTAATTGCGACCTTTTGTCGTTTGCCTGTTTTCAGTGGGGGGCGGACATGTCGAATGCTTGTCCGCCCTGGGTACCTTCCCCGCCAGCGAGCTGGAGGGCCGCAGCCTGCGTCACGGCGTCCATTCTGCCGCGCAGGCCGTAGATGCTGGGGCGAGCCGCGTGCTGCGTGCCACGCCGGTTCGCAGGTTGGCTCAGGAGCCCAGACGGCGAGTCACTTCGCCCAGTTGCCCGGACATGTCATGCAGGTTGCGGCTGGCCTGCTGCGTGCGCTCGACGTCGTCCTGGTTGGCGCTGGCGATGGCGGTCAGCTCAGTGAGGTTGCGCGAGATGTCCTCGGCTACCGAGGTCTGCTCTTCGGCGGCGGTGGCGATCTGCTGGTTCATGTCGCGGATGGCCTCTACCGCCTCGGTGATGCGCTGCAGCATGGCGCCGGCCACGGTGACCTGGGTCACGCCCTGTTCGCTGCGCTGCTGGCCGCTCTCGATGGCGCGCACGGCATTCAGTGCGCCGTTCTGCACGGTATCGATGATCTGGTTGATCTCGGCGGTGGATTCGGCTGTGCGCTGGGCCAGGGTGCGCACCTCGTCGGCGACCACGGCGAAACCACGGCCCTGTTCGCCGGCACGCGCGGCCTCAATGGCGGCGTTGAGCGCCAGCAGGTTGGTCTGCTCGGCGATGCCGCGGATCACTTCCAGCACCTTGCCGATACGCCCGCTGTCGCTTTCCAGGCGACGGATCACCTCGGCGGTGTTGGCGATCTCGCCGCGAATGTCGGTGATGGTGGCGATGGTCGACTGCATCACCGTGCTGCCCTGGCGCGCCGAGTCGTCGGCATCGTTGGCCGCGTGCGCGGCGTCAGCGGCATGGCGCGCGACTTCCTGGGCGGTGGCGGACATCTCGTGCATCGCGGTGGCGACCTGATCGGTACGCTCGAACTGCTCGCTGACGCCCTCGGTCATGCGTGAGGCGATGGCGTTCAACTCGCTGCTGGCGCTATCGAGGTTCTGCGTGCTGTGGTGCAGACGCTCGCTGGTGCTGGCGAGAAAGTCGCGCAGGGTGTTCGCGGCGCGCGCCAGCAGGCCCAGCTCATCCTGCCGAGTGCTTTCCACGCGCTGGCCGAAGCGACCTTGGCTGAGCTGGTCGACATGGCCGATCAGGTGGCGGATGGGGATGATCAGATTGCGATTGACCAGCCACAGGCTGAATACGGCGATGACCAGGGCGGCGGCCAGCATCACGATGGTGCCGCTGAGAATGGTGCGCGCGGCGCTGGCGTTGATCTGCTCGGCCTGGCTCAGGCTGTTCTGGCGCAACTGCTCGACCAGTGCAGTCATCTGCTCACTGGCGGCGCGGTCGATGCCTTTGACGGCTTCATCGCCGGCCCTGGCATCGGCACCAGCGGCCACGAAGGCGTCGCGGCCCTTGCGGTAATTGCCGCCGAGCGCCTGATGTTCGCTGCGCAGGCGCTCGACCTGCGTCTTCAACGCCGGGTCGGCAGCGGCGACCTGGGTCAACTGGCCGAGAATGTCCTGCACCTTGCGCTCCTGCGCTTCGAACTGGCTCCAGTAGCGTTGCAGGTTGGCGCTGTCCTGGCCGCGCAGCAGGACGTTCTTCCATTCCTGCACCTGGATCTTGAATTCGACGTTGGCCGCATCGATCAGGCGTGAAGATTCCAGCGGCCCATCGAGCAGGCCGCGATAGGACTGAATGCCGCTGGAGAGGAAGCTGAAGCAGGCCAGTGCGGTGATCAGGATCAGCGCCAGACTGCCGCCGAGCAGGGCGAGAATCTGCGCGCGCAGGGATTTTTGCAGGAACATGATGGGATGCCTCGGAGGTCAGGCGGAGCGGGACATAATCAGCGTAGTTGGTGAATGTTGCAGATTTGTGAAATGTCTAGACGAGTCGGGCAAATGGCCATGTGCAGGCCTGGCATTGTTGGGGGATTCTGATACTTGAATGATTGCGCAATCATCTTAATCTGACTCGGGTTGTCCATTTTCGGCGGCCCAACGGGGGCGTCGAGTTTCATCACGAGGAAGATGTCATGACCGATAACGCCACCCCACGCGCCGACGATGACCGTATCACCTGGCTCAGCCTGCGCTCGGTAGCGCTGCCGCTGGCCAACCCGATCAGCGATGCCAAGGTGCTCACCGGCCGGCAGAAGCCGATGACCGAGATCGCCATCCTGATCGCCGAGATCGAAACCCGCGACGGTCACCGTGGCCTGGGCTTCAGCTACTCCAAGCGCGCCGGTGGCCCCGGTCAGTTCGCCCATGCCCTGGAAGTGGCGCCGAACCTGATCGGCGAGAACCCCAGCGATATCGCCAAACTCTGGGACAAGCTGTGCTGGGCTGGCGCGTCGGTGGGGCGCAGCGGCCTGGCGACTCAGGCCATCGGCGCCTTCGACGTCGCCCTGTGGGATCTCAAGGCGCGCCGCGCCGGTCTTTCGCTGGCGCGACTGCTCGGCAGTCATCGTGATTCGGTGCGCTGTTACAACACCTCCGGCGGCTTTCTGCACACGCCGCTCGACCAGTTGTTGAAGAACACCGACATTTCCCGCGAGAAGGGCATTGGCGGTATCAAGCTCAAGGTCGGCCAGCCCGACTGGGCGCTGGATATCCACCGTGTCAGCACGGTGCGTGAGCACTTGGGCGAGAGCTTTCCGCTGATGGTCGACGCCAACCAGCAATGGGATCGCCCGACCGCACGGCGCATGTGCCGGCGTCTGGAACCCTTCGACCTGATCTGGATCGAGGAGCCGCTGGACTGCTACGACGCCGAAGGCCATGCCGAGCTGGTGCGCTTGTTCGATACGCCAATCGCCACTGGCGAAATGCTCACCAGCCCGGCCGAGCACTGGGAGTTCATCCGCCAGCGCGGCGCCGACTTCCTTATGCCCGATGCGCCGCGCGTCGGCGGGATTACCCCCTACCTGCGCGTGCAGACCCTGGCCGAGCAGGCCGGCATGACCCTGGCACCGCACTTCGCCATGGAGCTGCATGTGCACCTGGCCGCCAGCCATACCCGCGAGCCCTGGGTCGAGCATTTCGAATGGCTGGAGCCGCTGTTCAACGAGCGCCTGGAAATTCGCGACGGGCGCATGTTGGTGCCGACTCGTCCGGGCCTGGGTCTGAGCCTGAGCGAGCAGGTTGCCGGCTGGACGGTGCAGCAGGCAGAGGTCGGCAAACGCGCTTAGAGCGTCAGTTCTGCGGATAGATGTCGCGAGCGGCCTGGCGCACAGCTGCGATCATCAACGGCAAGGCCGGGTTGTCGTTGTCGTCGCGCCAGACCAGATGCAACTCCCCGCATACGCCTTTGGGTAGCGGCAGCTCGCGGAAACGTACCTGCTCGAAGCGAATGGCGCTGGCGCTACGCGGTACCAGTGCCAGCCCCATGCCGGCATTGACCAGCGACAGGATGGTCAGGGTCGAGCCCAGCGCCTGAACGAATTCAGGCTGGATGCCGCTGGCGCGAAACAGGCCGGTGTGCAGCTCGTTGAAGGGCTGCCAGGCGGTATGCGCGTAAAGAATGAAAGGCTGACCATGGAGCATTTCCAGGGTCGGCCTTTCGTGCTGCGCCAGCGGATGCGCGGCGGGCGCGGCCAGCACGAAGGGTTCGCGCAGCAGGCATTCGCTGATCAGCCCGGGTTGCTGCAGCGGCGCGCGCACGATGGCCAGGTCCACACGCCGGGCGCGCAGTGCCTGCACCTGTTCGAAGGTGCTCATTTCCAGCAAGGCGATATCCACGCCTGGGCGCTCACGTTTGGCGGTGGTGATCGCGCGTGGCAACACGTCATACACCGCGCTGGCGACGAAGCTGATAGTGAGCGCGCCACTTTCGCCGATGGCGGCCAGTCGGGCGCTTTGCGCGGCGCGGTGGGCCTGATCGAGCAGCGCCTGGGCTTCGACGAAGAAGGCACGGCCAGCCGCCGTCAAGGCAACCGAGCGAGTGCTGCGGGTGAACAGCGTCACGCCCAGCTGATGCTCGAGCAACTGTATCTGCCGGCTCAGCGGCGGCTGGGTCATGTTCAGGCGCTCGGCCGCGCGACGGAAATTCAGCTCGGCGGCCAGGGTGGTGAAGCAGCGCAGTTGGGCCAGGTCGAACATTGATTCATTCCGGGTATCAATCTAGTGGTTTATTAGATTAGACCTGGATCAATGAGCGCGTCCATTATCGTGCTCAAGCCGCTGCAGTTGGCGTTGTAGAGGGCTGGAGGCGAAAGAGGCGGGAGTCAGAAATGAACCGCCCCCTGAGCAGAGGGGGCGGCAAGTTGCTGGGTATCAGGTGCGCAGGATCTCGTTGATCGCGCTGGGTTTGGGACGCAGCGCACTGAACATCTGCCAGAGGATGAACAGCAGAGCCAACGCCAGGAAGCTTCCAGAGATCGGGTTGGTGAAGAAGTCCATGAAGTTGCCATCCGACAACATCAGGCCGCGACGCAGGTTGGTTTCTGCCATCGGGCCGAGAATGAAACCGATGATGAACGGTGCCGCTGGCATGCCGGCTTTGACGAAGGCGTAACCGAGCAGGCCGAAGCCGAGGATCGACCAGACGTCGAACAGGCGGCTGGATAGACCGAAGGCACCGACTACGCACAGCACCAGAATGATCGGCAGCAGGATGTGCTTGGGCACGTCGAGCAGCTTGACGAACAGGCGCAGGCCGTAGAACTCCATGAACAGCATCATGAAGGTCGCGACGATCAAGGCGGCGAAGATGGTGTACACCAGTGGGCCCTGGCTGATGAACAGCAGCGGACCGGGTTGGATGCCATGGATCAGGAAGCCGCCGAGCATGATCGCGGTGACCGTGTCACCAGGGATGCCGAGGGTCATCAGCGGCATCATGGCACCACCGATACCAGCGTTGTTGGCAGTCTCACTGGCGACCACACCACCGATGTTGCCTTTGCCATAGGTGTGGCCGTCCTTCGCGCGCTTCTTGGCGATGATGTAGGCCACCAGGTTCGACGTGCCCGCGCCGATGCCTGGCAAAATGCCGATACCCAGGCCGATCAGGCCGGAGCGACCAGCGTTGGGCAGTTGCTGGCGGAATTCCTTGAGCGAGAAGCCGAAGCCCTTGATGTTCTTCATGCTCACCGACTTGGCTTTGCCCTGCACGGAATGGCGGCCGGTTTCCGCGAGCTTGATGATCTCGGCGACGGCGAACATGCCGATCATCACCGTGAGCATCGAGAAGCCGCCGTTGAGCTGGCTGAAGTCGAAGGTGAAGCGGCGCACGGCTTCCACCGGCGCGATGCCGACAGTGGATACCGCAAAACCCAGCGCACCGGCGAACAGGCCCTTGACCATGGAGCCGGCCGACAGGGTGGCGATCAGGGTCAGGGAGAACACGGCGATGGCGAAGTATTCATGCGGGCCGAAGCTCAGGGCCACCTTGGCCAGCTGCGGGGCGATGAACATCAGTGCGGCGATGCTGAACAGGGTGCCGAGGAAGGAAAACACGATGCCGATGCCCAGTGCCTTGGCGCCATGGCCCTGTTCCATCAGCGGGCCGCCATCGAACACCGTGGCGATCGATGAGGGCGTTCCTGGAATTTTCAGCAGAATCGCCGAAATCAGCCCCCCCGACGTGGCGCCGATGAACAGCGCGACCAGCAGGGAAAGACCAGCCTGTGGGCCCATGGTGAAGGTCAGCGGCAGGCACAATGCTACTGCCATGGTCGCGGATAGGCCAGGTACGGCACCGAACACGATACCTACGGCCACACCAATGGCCATGAGCAGCATGATGTTGAGCGAGAAGACGGCACCGAAGCCTTGCTGTAGTAATTCGAGCATGGTCGGATCCTCAGAGGAAGTTATACAGCAGCCCGGTAGGCAGCATCAGATCGAAGGCCTCGCGGAACAGCAGGAAAATGACAGCCGAACTGATCACTGAAATCAGCAGGTAGGTGGTGTGTCTGGGTTTCTGGCTGACGGGGGTCAGGATCAGGAACTGTAGATACAGGTACACCACGGTCATGATCGGGAAGCCCACAGGGCCGAGCAGGGCCATGTAGCCGAGGATCAGGCCGAGAGTCTTGAGGACGGTCTTGGGTTCTATGACTTCAGCCGGTTGCTCTTCAGCTTCAGTCGGTACCGGACTTGCGGGTTCTGCGGCAACCTTGGGTTTGGCAAAGGCGCTGATCAGTTGCATCAGGCCAAGCAGAGACAGAAATCCGGCCAGCAGTTTCGGCACAGTGGCCGCATCGACACCGTCATGCCCAGGTAGCTGTTGGGCCAGAACCAGGTAGGTAAGGCTGGCGCCGAGCATGACAATGCCGATGATCAGTTCTTTCTTGTTCAGGGTGTTCATCGTGTACCTCGATGTTCTGAGGCGCAGCGCCGGCCCGAATCGGTTGGGACGGCGCTGCGTTATGGCTTACTTGGCCTTACGCAGCTCATCCTTGAACTGCATGAAGTCTTCGCGGGTCTTGGCCAGAATCTGCTTGGCCTCTTCGGTACCGTAGAACGCGACCGGTTGCTTGAATTTCTTCAGGTCTTCGGCGTAAGCAGGTTTCTCAGTGATCTGCTGCATGATGTCAGACATCTTCTTCACGATCGCCGGGTCGGTGCCTTTCGGGAAGGCCACTACGTAGGGCTTGTCCATGGTGATGTCGAGGCCTTGCTCCTTGAGGGTCGGGACCTCGCCGAGCATGGTGTTGCGTTCGTCGTTGGGCTGGCCCAGGGCGACCATTTGCCCGCCCTGCACATAGTCCTGTACGGAGCCATAGGTGATGGCGCCCATGTCCAGACGACCGCCGAGCATGCCGACCACGCGGTCGGATACAGTGCCGCCGTCAACCATCTTCAGTTTGGCGCCGGTGAGTTTCTCCAGCATCAGGCCCTGGATGTGCGAGAAGCTGCCCATCTCGGTGCCGTAGGTGATGCTGCCGGGGTTGGCTTTCGACTTGTCCACCAGGTCCTGCATGCTGGTCACGCCGGACTGCTTGGAGGCAACGAATACGGTGCTCTTGTCGACGCCAGCGATGCAGGCGACATCGAAGGTCTCGTAGCTGTCTTCGGTCAGACCAGCCACTTCGTTGACGATCAGTTGGCCCGGATGGGTGAAGAGGATGGTGTTGCCGTCCGCCGCCGCGCCCTTGACCTGTTCGGCCGCCAGGGTGCCACCGCCGCCAGCGACGTTGGTCACCACCATGGTCTTGCCGGTGATCTCGTTGAAGTACTTGGCCATCATGCGGGCGTTGAAATCGGTGTCGCCGCCGGGGTTGGCGATCACCACGACCTGCACCGGACGAGTCGGCCATTTGACCTCATCGGCGAAGGTGGCGGAATGAGTGGCCAGGGCACCCATGCCGACCAGGGCAGAAAGGAGGGAGGCGCGGAATGTTTTTTTCATTGGAATACTCCGGGTTGGGATGAAAGCCACGCGAGTCAGTCGCGGCCGAGGCTGGGACGTTTCGGGTCGTACTGCCAACCCGGAACCAGGTACTGCATGGCCATGGCGTCGTCACGCGCACCGTTGGCCACCGTCTTGTAAAGCTCGTGAGCGGCCATGATCCGCTGCATGTCCGGCTCGATACCGAGGCCGGGCTTGTTGGGAACCTCTACCTGGCCGCCGATGATCTGCAGCGGCTCGCGAGTCAGGCGCTCTTCGCCTTCCTGCCATATCCAGTGCGTGTCGATGGCGGTGACGCGGCCTGGCACGGCCGCGGCGGCATGGGTGAACATGGCCAGGGAAATGTCGAAGTGGTTGTTCGAATGCGAGCCCCAGGTCAGGCCGAATTCCTCGCACACCTGACCGAGACGCACGGCGCCCTGCATGGTCCAGAAGTGCGGGTCGGCCAGTGGAATGTCCACCGCCTCAAGGCGCAGCGAGTGACCCATTTGCCGCCAGTCGGTGGCGACCATGTTGGTGGCGGTAGGAATGCCGGTGGCACGCTTGAACTCGGCCATGATCTCGCGGCCGGAATAGCCGTTCTCCGGGCCGCAAGGGTCCTCGGCGTAGGCCAGCACATGGTTCTGGCCTTGGCACAGGGCGATGGCTTCATCCAGCGACCAGGCGCCGTTGGGGTCGAGGGTGACGCGCGCATCAGGGAAGCGCGCCTTGATCGCGCGGATCGCGTCCATCTCCTCGGCGCCACGCATCACGCCGCCCTTGAGCTTGAAGTCGTTGAAGCCGTAGCGCGCATGGGCTGCCTCGGCCAGGCGGGCGATGGCCTGCGGTGTCATCGCGGCCTGATGGCGCAGGTGATACCAGTCGTCCGCTGAGCCTTTGCCGGCGAGGTAGGGCAGGTCGGTGCGCTGACGATCACCGATATAGAAGAGGTAGGCGAGCATCGGCACATGGTCGCGTTGCTGGCCGCTACCGAGCAGTTCGGCCACTGGCACGTCGAGATGCTGGCCGAGCAGATCGAGCAGGGCAGCCTCGACCGCGGTGATCACGTTGTCCAGGCGCAGGTTGATCTCGTGGGGCTGCTTCAGCACGCGTGCTTCGGATTCGGATGTGACCTGATGCTGGGTGGTCTGTGGCCCTTTGGCCGGCCCGGCGATGGCCTGGCGCAGGCTATTGAGTACGCGGTTGTAGCGGCCGACCGGTTGGCCGATCACCAGCTCGCGGCAGCGTTCGAGTGCCTGACGGATGCCTTCGCCACCGGGGACCTCGCCACAGCCGATGTGCCCGGCATTGTCCTTGAGCAGCACCAGATTGCGGGTGAAGTAGGGGGCGTGGGCGCCACACAGGTTGAGCAACATGCTGTCCTGGCCGGCGACCGGGATGACCTGCATCTCGACTATCTGAGGTGTGCTGTTGCGGGAGGCTTCGTACATCTTGGCAGGGGCTCCAGACTTGGTGCGGCCCTCGGCCGCAATGGCGAAGGTACGGTTCAGTCGTGCACCGGGATCATCAGGCGATCCGCGCTGCCATGGATGAGAGCATGAGCAAAGATGGCAACGAAGCCAGTGCAGGCTGTGCTGTTCTGGCGAGTGCGCACAGCGATGTGGCGATGCGCACGTTGGCAGCAGGTAGCGGCAGTGAAGGTCTGTGACATGACCTGGCCTCGTTTGTTTTTATTGGAATGTCATAGGTTGTCGTATGACTTGGGGAAATTAGTACCAGCCTGTTCCTGACCTGTCAACGCTGCTCATGGCTAATGATGATTGCGCTGCCATTTCTTCTGGCGTCATCATGGAGCCTGCTCTAGTCTGAGCTTTGCGCCTGTGTAGCGGTTTTCCGGCGAGGCGGGCGAGGGCGGGTAAATCTTCGACGAACGGACGATATAAAAACTGGTGTTTTTTTTGTTGTTGTACGATAACGTATCTCTACAGCTGCGGCTGACGCTATTCCTCACAACTCGCTTTACTAGGGTGTTCGCATAATGAATCCACAAGAACTTAAGTCCATCCTCTCCTCTGGTCTGCTGTCTTTCCCGGTGACCGACTTCGATGCTGCCGGTGATTTCAACCCGGCTGGCTACGTACGCCGCCTCGAGTGGCTGGCGCCTTACGGTGCTTCCGCTCTGTTCGCTGCCGGCGGTACTGGCGAGTTCTTCTCCCTGGCGCCGGACGAATACAGCGCCGTGATCAAGACTGCCGTAGATACCTGCGAGAAGTCCGTACCTATCCTGGCTGGTGTCGGCGGCCCGACCCGCGTGGCCATCCAGATGGCGCAGGAAGCCGAGCGCCTGGGCGCCAAGGGCCTGCTGCTGCTGCCGCACTACCTGACCGAAGCTTCTCAGGATGGCGTCGCCGCTCATGTCGAGCAGGTGTGCAAGTCGGTGAAAATCGGCGTGGTGATCTACAACCGCAACGTCTGCCGCCTCAATGCCACTCTGCTGGAGCAACTGGCCGAGCGTTGCCCGAACCTGATCGGCTACAAGGACGGCCTTGGCGACATCGAGCTGATGGTGTCGATCCGTCGCCGCCTGGGCGAGCGCCTGACCTACCTCGGCGGCTTGCCGACCGCTGAAGTCTACGCTGCGGCTTACAAGGCCCTGGGTGTACCGGTCTACTCCTCGGCCGTGTTCAACTTCATCCCGAAAACTGCCATGGATTTCTACCGCGCCATCGCCGCGGAAGATCACGCCACCGTTGGCAAGCTGATCGATGATTTCTTCCTGCCGTACTTGGACATCCGTAACCGCAAGGCCGGCTACGCCGTGAGCATCGTCAAGGCCGGTGCCAAGATCGTCGGTTACGACGCCGGTCCGGTACGCGCTCCGCTGACCGATCTGCTGCCGGACGAGTACGAAGCCCTGGCCAAGCTGATCGAAGCGCAAGGCGCGCAGTAACACCGCAGGCGGCTGCTCGCCTCGGCGAGCGGCCCAGTCGCGCTCCGGCAGGCCGGGCGCGACCGCGCTGAACCATTGTCGAACCCGCACAAGAACAACAGGGTAACGCTCATGACTTCACAGATTCCTGCCGCTGTCGGCACTCCGCTGATCACCGAGCTGCAAGTCGTACCGGTCGCCGGTCAAGACAGCATGCTGCTCAACCTGAGCGGAGCCCACGGCCCTTACTTCACCCGCAACATCCTCATTCTCAAGGACAGCGCCGGCCATGTCGGTGTCGGCGAAGTCCCCGGCGGCGAGGGCATTCGCAAGACCCTCGAAGACGCCCGCTCGATCCTCGTCGGCCAGCCGGTCGGCAACTACAACGCCTTGCTCAACCAGGTGCGCCATGCCTTCGCCGATCGTGATTCCTGTGGCCGTGGCCTGCAGACCTTCGACCTGCGTATCACCGTCCATGCCGTCACCGCGTTGGAGTCGGCGCTGCTCGATCTGCTCGGTCAGCACCTCGGCGTGCCGGTGGCTGCACTGCTTGGCGAAGGCCAGCAACGCGATGCGGTGGAAATGCTCGGTTATCTGTTCTTCGTCGGTGACAAGGACAAGACCGATCTCGGCTACCGCGATGAGCGCGATGCCGATGACACCTGGGAGCGTGTGCGCAACCAGACCGCGCTGACTCCGGAAACCATCGTCCGCCAGGCCGAGGCCGCGCATGCGCGCTACGGCTTCAATGACTTCAAGCTCAAGGGCGGTGTGCTGCATGGCGAGGCCGAAGTCGAGGCGATTCGTGCCCTGGCCGCGCGCTTCCCGAACGCGCGTGTGACGCTCGACCCCAATGGCGGCTGGTCGCTGGATCAGGCCATCGCCTTGTGCCGCGACCTGCATGGCGTGCTGGCCTATGCCGAAGACCCCTGCGGCGCCGAGAACGGCTACTCCGGTCGTGAAGTGATGGCCGAGTTCCGCCGTGCCACCGGTCTGCCCACCGCGACCAACATGATCGCCACCGACTGGCGGCAGATGGGCCACACCATTTCCCTGCAGTCGGTGGATATCCCGCTGGCCGACCCGCACTTCTGGACCATGGCCGGTTCCGTGCGCGTGGCGCAGATGTGCAACGACTGGGGCCTGACCTGGGGCTCGCATTCGAACAACCACTTCGACATCTCCCTGGCCATGTTCACCCACGTCGCCGCTGCGGCGCCGGGTCGCGTGACCGCCATCGACACCCATTGGATCTGGCAGGACGGCCAGTACCTGACGCGTAACCCGTTGCGCATCGAAGGTGGCCTGGTGCAGGTGCCGAAAACGCCGGGCCTTGGTGTGGAGCTGGATTGGGACGCGCTGGCCAAGGCGCACGAGCTGTACCAGGCCAAGGGCCTGGGCGCGCGCGACGACGCGGTGGCCATGCAGTACCTGATTCCGGGCTGGACCTTCAATAACAAGAAGCCCTGCCTGGTGCGTTGAGCCTGGCCTGACGCCGCCCCGTGGCTTTGTAGGGGGGGCTTCAGCCCACCGTGACTACAATCGGTGGGCTAAAGCCCACCCTACGGGTTGATGACCGTGGCTGACGCGGAACGCCGCTCGGCCCACCCTACGGGGCGAGTCTTTCCTTCTGTCTCACGAGCCTTGCCGATGCCAGATGCCAAACCGGGTCGTGTGCGCTACAGCATCTTGCTGATGCTGTTTCTGGTCACCACCATCACCTTCGCTGATCGCTCCAGCCTCTCCGTCGCCGGTTCGGCGATGCAGGCCGGCCTGGGCATCGACGCGGTGACGCTCGGCTACATCTTCTCGGCGTTCGGCTGGGCCTACGTGATCGGGCAGATTCCCGGTGGTTGGCTGTTCGATCGTTTTGGCACCAAGCCGGTGTATACCCTGGCGCTGTTTATCTGGTCGGCGCTGACCCTGCTGCAGGGCTTCGTCGGCTGGCTGCCGACTACCTGGGCGGTGACCTCGATGTTCCTGCTGCGGCTGCTGGTGGGTTTTGCCAGTGCACCGTGCTTTCCCGGTAATGCGCGGATCATCGCCTCCTGGTTTCCCACTGCCGAGCGCGCTACTGCCACGGCCATTTCCAGTTCGGCGCAGTATGCCGCCACCGCGCTGTTCGCTCCGCTGATGGGGTGGGTGGTGCAGGCGATGGGCTGGCAAGCGGTGTTCATCGTGCTTGGTTGCCTGGGCCTGGCGCTGTCGTTTGTGTGGCTCAAACAGCTGCACGGCCCGCGTCAGCACCCGCGTATCGAAGCAGCCGAGCTGGCCCACCTGGAGCGAGGCGGGGCGCTGATCGATCTCGAAGGGCAGCGCGGCAGTGCCGGCGGCTCGCAGTGGCGCTATCTGGGTCTGCTGCTGCGCCAGCGCACGATGATCGGCATCTACCTTGGCCAGTATTGCAACAACGCCATTACCTACTTCTTTCTCACCTGGTTTCCGGTCTACCTGGTGCAGGCGCGCGGCATGAGCATTCTTGGCGCCGGTTTCGCTGCGGCGCTGCCTGCCATCAGCGGCTGCGTCGGTGGCGTGCTCGGTGGGCTGCTGTCCGATGGCATGGTGCGCCGTGGTCATTCGCTGACTCTGGCGCGCAAGCTGCCGATGGTGCTCGGCCTGTTGCTGTCGAGCGCCGTGGTGCTGTGCATCTACGTCGACAGCGACGCCGCGGTGGTGGCGCTGATGGCCCTGGCCTTCTTCGGCAAGGGCCTCGGCTCGCTGGGCTGGACGCTGGTGGCCGACACCTCGCCACGGCAGATCCTTGGCTTGTCCGGCGGGCTGTTCAACACCTTTGGCAACCTGGCGGCGATCACCACGCCCATCGTCATCGGCTACCTGGTCAGCCATACCGGTTCTTTCGATGGGGCATTGGTCTATGTCGGCCTCAATGCCCTGCTGGCGGTCGTCAGCTTCGGCCTGATCGTCGGCCAAATTCACAGGGTCGAGCTGGACTCCGCGTCTGGCTCGACATCCTGAACGCACAACAGGAGCACGCAGCATGCAGTTGATTCCCCATCAGGATTCGCCCCGCTATATCCGCCTGCACCCGACCGACAACGTCGGCGTGGTGGTCAATGACCAGGGCGTTGCCGCGGGCGGCCAGTTCGACGATGGTCTGACGGCTATCGAGGGCATTCCGCAGAGCCACAAGGTGGCGCTGGTGGATATCGCCGAGGGCGGCGAGGTGGTGCGTTATGGCGAAGTGATCGGCTATGCACTGAAACCCATCGCTGCCGGCAGCTGGGTCACCGAGCAGGTACTGCGCATGCCCGAGCCGCCAGTGCTGGACAACCTGCCCAAGGCGACCATCAAGACCTCGCCCGGCGAGCCGCTGGAAGGCTACAGCTTCGAAGGCTTCCGCAACCCGGACGGCAGCGTCGGCACCCGTAACATCCTCGGCGTGACCACCACGGTGCAGTGCGTGGTCGGCGTGCTCGATCACGTGGTCGAGCGCGTGCGCAAGGAAGTCCTGCCCAAGTACCCCAACGTCGACGATGTGGTGGCGCTGTCGCACAGCTACGGCTGCGGCGTGGCGATCAACGCGCCGGACGCGGTGGTGCCGATCCGCACGCTGTACAACATCAGCCGCAACCCCAACCTGGGCGGCCAGGCGCTGGTGATCAGCCTGGGCTGCGAGAAGTTGCAGGCCAACCAGTTGATGGATGGCGACCAGCTCACCAACGGCATGGACGAGGAAGACTGGCTGTTCCGCCTGCAGGATTCCGGCACCGGTTTCACCGGCATGGTCGAGCAGATCATGGGCATGATCGAAGAGCGCCTGAAGGTGCTCGACCAGCGTCGCCGTGAGACGGTGCCGGCTTCCGAACTGGTGGTCGGTATGCAGTGCGGCGGCAGCGATGCCTTCTCCGGCATCACCGCCAACCCGGCCCTTGGCGTGGCCGCCGACCTGCTGGTGCGCGCTGGCGCCACCGTGATGTTCTCCGAGAACACCGAAGTGCGTGACGGCATCCATCTGCTCACGCCGCGTGCCGCCAGCGTCGAGGTGGCCGATGCGCTGATTCGCGAGATGGACTGGTACGACCGCTACCTGCAGCGCGGTATGGCCGACCGCAGCGCCAACACCACACCGGGCAACAAGAAGGGCGGGCTGAACAACATCGTCGAGAAGGCCATGGGCTCGATCGCCAAATCCGGCAACAGCACCATCGCCGGTGTCGTCGCGCCGGGTGAGCGTATTCGCGGCAAGGGTCTGTGGTTCTGCGCCACGCCGGCCAGTGATTTCATCTGCGGCACTTTGCAGTTGGCAGCGGGCATGAACCTGCACATCTTTACCACCGGTCGCGGCACGCCCTATGGCCTGTCCATGGTGCCGGTGATCAAGGTGGCCACACGCACTCAATTGGCCGAGCGCTGGCCGGATCTGATCGACGTCGACGCCGGGCAGATCGTCTCCGGGCGCATGACGCTGGAGGAAATGGGCTGGCATATCTTCCAGCTCTATCTGGACGTGGCCAGCGGTCGCAAGCAGACCTGCGCCGAGCACCTGCGCCTGCACAACGATCTGGTGCTGTTCAACCCGGCGCCGGTGACCTGAGATGAGTAGCCTGCCCGATGATCTGCTCCAGGCGTTGCGCGAAGCGGTCGGCGAGGCTGGCCTGATCACTGACGCCGAGCGCATGCAGAGTTACCTGAGCGACTGGCGCGGTGCCTATCGCGGCCAGGCGGCTGCCGTGCTGCGTCCGGCGTCGACGGAGGAGGTCGCCGCCGTGGTGCGCCTGTGCGCGCAGGCCGGCGTCGCCCTGGTGCCACAAGGCGGCAATACCGGCCTGTGCGGCGGCTCGATTCCGGACGACAGCGGAGCGCAGATCGTGCTGTCGCTGACGCGCATGAAGCGCATCCGCGCAGTGGACGTGGCCAACGCCACCATCACCGTCGAGGCCGGGGTGATCCTGCAGCAGCTGCAGGAGGCCGCCGCCGAAGTCGGCCTGCTGTTCCCGCTGTCGCTGGGCGCCGAGGGTAGCTGCACGGTCGGCGGCAACCTGGCGACCAATGCCGGCGATACTGCGGTGCTGCGCTACGGCAACATGCGCGACCTGGCCCTGGGCCTGGAGGTGGTGTTGCCTGATGGGCGCATCTGGGACGGCCTACGTGGGCTGCGCAAGGACAATACCGGCTACGATCTCAAGCACCTGTTCATCGGCAGCGAGGGCACCCTGGGCATCATCACCGCCGCCGTGCTCAAGTTGTTTCCCGCCGTGCGCAGCCTGACCACCGCCTGGGTGGCGCTGCCCAGCACGCAGGCGGCCGTCGAGCTGATCGGGCAGATGCGCAGCCTGTGCGGCGACCGCCTGACCGGCTTCGAGCTGATGTCGCGGCAAAGCGTCGAGTTCGTCCTGCGTCATGTCGCCGGTGTCAGCGACCCCTTCGCCGAGGAGCACCCCTGGTACGTGCTGATCGAGCTGAGTGACACCCAGCCCAACGCGCCCCTGAACGAACTGCTCGAGCAGGGCCTCGGCGCCGCCTTCGAGCAAGGCGTGGCGCAGGATGCCGTGGTCGCCGCCAGCGACGCCCAGGTGCGCGCCTTGTGGGCGCTGCGCGAAGGCATATCGGAGGCGCAGAATCACGAGGGGCCGAGCCTCAAGCACGACATCAGTGTGCCGGTCAGTCGTATTCCCGACTTCATCGCGCGTACCGATCAGGCGTTGCAGCAGGCGTTTCCCGGTGTGCGCATCGTGGCCTACGGGCACGTCGGCGACGGCAACCTGCATTACAACATCAGCAAGCCAATCGGTGCCGAGGATGCCGCGTTCAAGGCGCAGGCCGAAGCGATCATGCGCGTGATCTACGACCAGACCTTGCACTATGCCGGTAGCATCAGCGCCGAACATGGCCTGGGCCAGTCCAAGCGTCTGGCCGCGCAGCACTACAAGGCGCCGTTGGAACTGGAGTTGATGGCCCGCGTCAAGCAGGCGTTGGATCCGGCCGGGCTGATGAATCCGGGCAAATTGCTGTAAATCGCACGATCCAAACAGGAGGAACCATGAGCAAACCCAAGGTGCTGCAGATCGGCCCGCTGAGCGAGCGTTTCAATCGCGAGCTGGCCGAGGAGTACGAGGTCAGCGCACTGTGGCAACAGGCCGAGCCGCTGGCGCTCCTGCGCGAACAGGGCGAGCAGTTCATCTACATGGTGTCCTCGGCACGTTTTGGCTGCACGGCTGAGCAGCTGGCGCTGCTGCCGAATCTGCGCGCCATCTGCAGTTTCGGTGTCGGCTACGATCCCTATCCGCTGGAGCTGCTGCGGGACCGTGGCATCGTGCTCAGCACCACGCCGGACGTGCTCAACGACTGCGTCGCCGACCTGGCCATGGGCTTGATGATCGACAGCGCGCGGCGCCTGTCCGAGGCCGATCGCTTCGTGCGCAGCGGCGCCTGGAGCAGCACCACGGGCTTCCCGCTGGCGCGACGGGTCAGCGGCAAGCGCCTGGGTATCGTCGGCCTCGGCCGCATTGGCGAGGCGGTGGCCCTGCGGGCTTCGGGGTTTTCCATGCCGGTGCGTTACCATAATCGCCGGCCGGTCGAAGGCAGCCCTTACCAGCATGAGCCGGATCTACTGGCGTTGGCGCGCTGGGCGGATTTCCTCGTGCTGACCTGCCCGGGCGGCAAGGCCACCCATCATCTGATCAACGCCGAGGTGCTCGAAGCGCTGGGCCCAGATGGTTTTCTGATCAATGTGGCGCGCGGTTCGGTGGTCGATGAAGCGGCGCTGATCGCTGCCCTGCAGCAGAAGGTAATCGGTGGTGCCGGGCTGGATGTTTTCGAGCGCGAACCCCAGGTACCGGCAGCGTTGCGTGAACTGGACAACGTGGTGCTGCTGCCGCACGTCGGTAGCGCCAGTGTCGAGACGCGCCAGCAGATGGCCGATCTGGTGTTGGACAACCTGCGCGCCTTTATCGCCACGGGCAGGTTATTGACTCCGTTGTAGGGCGGGTGCAACCCGCCAATCAACGCGGCGGGTTTCACCCGCCCTACGGCTTCGCGTGCATTCATGAAAGGCCGCTGAATACGCCGGGCGGCATCTGCAGCCTGGCCTATAGTCACGACGTCACAAGCGCCGTGATCGCTTCTTACCTCACCTGCAGCATCCCCGGCGCACCACAAGTGCGCCGTTTTTTCTCCTGTGCGCTGATGTCGGTGCCTCATGCCCTGTAAACTGTGATGTTTTCCGCAGGCAAGGACTCTCACCGTGCAGTCGGTCATCTCCATTTCGCAACTGAACAAGATCTATGCGTCCGGGCATCCGGCCCTGCAAGGCATCGACCTGGACATTCGCCAGGGCGAGATATTCGCCTTGCTCGGCCCCAACGGCGCGGGCAAGACCACCCTGATCAGCATCATCTGCGGCATCGTCAATCCGGGCGATGGCAAGGTGCTGGTCGGCGGCAAGGACATCGTCCGTGACTACCGCGCAGCCCGCTCGCAGATCGGCCTGGTGCCGCAGGAGCTGGTCAGCGACGTGTTCGAAACCGTCTGGGCGACGGTCAAGTTCAGTCGTGGCCTGTTCGGCAAGAAGCCCGATGCGGCCTACCTGGAGCAACTGCTCAAGGACCTGTCGCTGTGGGACAAACGTAACGCCAAGATCATGGAGCTGTCTGGCGGCATGAAGCGCCGGGTGATGATCGCCAAGGCACTCTCGCACGAGCCGCAGATTCTCTTCCTTGACGAGCCTACCGCTGGCGTCGACGTGGAACTGCGCCGCGACATGTGGAACATGGTCAGGCGCCTGCGCGAGCGTGGCGTGACCATCATTCTGACCACCCACTACATCGAGGAGGCCGAGGAGATGGCCGACCGTATCGGGGTGATCAGCAAGGGCCGGATCATTCTGGTGGAAGACAAGCAGGTACTGATGCACAAGCTGGGCAAGAAGCAGCTGACCCTGCACCTGCAGCAGCCGCTGTCCTGCGTGCCGGCCGAGTTGGCGCGCTATGGTCTGGAGCTGGCCGATCAAGGCCATGCCCTGGTGTTCACCTTCGACGCCCAGCACGAGAACACCGGCATCGCCGAACTGCTGCGTGACCTGGCCCAGCATGGCATCGACTTCAAGGATCTGCAGTCGAGCCAGAGTTCGTTGGAGGAGATTTTCGTGTCACTGGTCTCAGGCCGATGAGACGCTACTGCGCTCGCCCAGGCTGCGTTGAAGTCAGGCTCGGCCTGCTCATGTACAACGCGTACACTCCGCGGCCTCGCCTGACTTCGCCTTGCCTGACCTTCGCTCGCTACGCCTCTCAGCGCCCTGAAATGGAGATTTGCGCATGAACCTGTATGCCATCAAGGCCATCTACCTGTTCGAGCTGGCGCGCACCTGGCGCACCCTGCTGCAGAGCATCGCCACGCCGGTGATCAGCACCTCGCTGTATTTCGTGGTGTTCGGCTCGGCCATCGGTTCGAGCATGACCCAGGTGCAGGGCGTCAGTTATGGCGCCTTCATCATTCCGGGTCTGATCATGCTGGCACTGCTGACCGAGAGCATTTCCAACGCCTCGTTCGGCATCTACATGCCCAAGTACTCCGGAAGCATCTACGAGCTGCTGTCGGCGCCGGTGTCCTATCTGGAGATTCTGATCGGCTATGTCGGCGCGGCGGCGACCAAGTCGGTGATCCTCGGCCTGATTATCCTGCTCACCGCCAGGCTGTTCGTCGATTTCGAGATTCAGCATCCCATCTGGATGGCGGCGTTCCTGGTGCTGACCGCGCTGACCTTCAGCCTGTTCGGTTTCATCATCGGCGTATGGGCCGATGGCTGGGAGAAGCTGCAGATCGTTCCGGCGCTGATCGTCACGCCGCTGACCTTCCTCGGCGGCGCCTTCTACTCCATCAGCATGCTGCCGCCAGCCTGGCAGACGGTGACCCTGTTCAACCCTGTGGTGTACCTGATCAGCGCCTTCCGCTGGAGCTTCTATGGCGTGTCGGACGTCAATGTCGGCGTCAGCCTGGCCATGGTGCTGGGCTTCCTGGCGCTGTGCATCTTGCTGGTGGGCTGGATCTTCAAGACCGGTTACCGGCTCAAGAGCTGAGGCCGGGCGCGAGTGCGGCATTCGCGGCTGAAGCCGCTCCTACAGTCAGAGGCGTGCACGACCCTAGCCGAGCGTAGGAGCGGCTTCAGCCGCGAAACGGTAGAAACGAAGGGGCGAATCATGCGCCCCTTGTTCATATCAGCATGGTCGTTTTTTTCATTCACCACCGAGGTGGATCGATAAACATGTAGGGCGGGTGAAACCCGCCATGAATAGGTGGCGGGTTGCACCCGCCCTACGGCTTCCGTTTGGCAGCGATCAATGTCGATTCGTCGCGGCTAAGGCCCCTCCCACAGACACCGTGCCTCGTTCACTTCACCCGCAGTTCGCACTCGAAGGTTTCTGCCGGTGGCACGTTCTGCTCCCACGGCTGCTGGTAGGTCAGCAGCAGGCGACCTTCGCCTGGCTCGCGCGCGGTGAAGCGCCAGGTGGAAATACCGCCAGCGCCCACCAGTCCGGCGTCTTCGGGATTGCTGTATACCTCGGGGCCGAGGCTTTGCAGCACGTTCGCCGCGCCATCACGGACTTCCCAGCGAAAGCCGGTGGTGGGGTTGCTGGGCAGGCTGAGAATCAGTTGCTGGCCCTTGTTCAGCGTCAGCGGGCACTGCCGGTCCTTCTTCAATTCCAGCGTGCCAGATTGATGGGCGCAGGCCGTAAGCAGGGCCAGGGCGGGCAGGGTAAGCAGGCGCAAGGTGGCATGCATGACGAACTCCAGTCGACGAAACCTGGCCCAGCATAGCGGCATAGACCTGTCGGTGGCGACCGTAGAGGTGCGCGGTTTGCTGTAGGAGCGAGCTCTGCTCGCGAATGTCGGCGGGCCTGAAAAGCTTCGCCAGCAGAGCTTGCTCCTACATACGCCTCTTTAGTCGAACAGCACTTTCGCCACATCGCCGTAGCGCTTGGCGAAGTGCACGGTCAGGCCTTCCTTGAGGTAGTCCGGCAACTCCTCGTAACTGCCGCGGTTGGCCTCCGGCAGGATCAGTTCAAAGATCTTCTGCCGCCGCGCCGCGATCACCTTCTCGCGTACGCCACCGATGGGCAGCACCTGGCCGGTCAGGGTCAGCTCGCCGGTCATGGCCACGCCCTTCTTCGGCGCCTGGTTGCGCGCCAGGGAGAGCAGGGCGCTGGCCATGGTGATGCCGGCGCTGGGGCCGTCCTTGGGCGTGGCGCCTTCCGGTACGTGCAGGTGGACGAAGGCCTGGTCGAAGAAGGTCGGGTCACCACCGAACTGTTTCAGATGCGAGCTGACGTAGCTGTAGGCGATCTCCGCCGACTCCTTCATGACGTCACCGAGCTGGCCGGTAAGCTTGAAGCCGCGATTGAGCGTATGGATGCGCGTCGCCTCGATCGGCAGGGTAGCGCCGCCCATGCTGGTCCAGGCCAGACCGGTGATGACCCCGGTGCCGGCCAGCACCCGCTCGTTGCGGAACACCGGCATGCCCAGGGCTTCCTCGAGATCCTTGGCGCCGATGCGGATCTTCGTCTCGGGATCGTCCAGCAGTTTCACCACCGACTTGCGCACCAGCTTGCCCAGCTGTTTCTCCAACTGGCGTACGCCGGCCTCGCGGGCATAGCCCTCGATCACCGTGCGCAGCGCCGCATCGCTGATGGACAGGCGCGCTTTCGGCACGCCAGCTTTCTCCAACTGCTTGGGCCACAGGTGGCGCTTGGCGATGGCCAGTTTTTCCTCGGTGATGTAGCCGGACAGGCGGATCACCTCCATGCGGTCGAGCAGCGGCCCGGGGATGGAATCGAGGGTATTGGCGGTGCAGACGAACAGCACCTTGGACAGGTCCAGGCGCAGGTCCAGGTAGTGGTCGAGGAATTCGACGTTCTGCTCCGGGTCCAGCGTTTCCAGCAGCGCCGAGGCGGGGTCGCCCTGGTAGCTGGTGCCCATCTTGTCGATCTCGTCGAGCATGATCACCGGGTTCATCACCTCGGCTTCCTTCAGTGCCTGCACCAGCTTGCCGGGCATGGCACCGATGTAGGTGCGGCGATGGCCCTTGATCTCCGCTTCGTCACGCATGCCGCCTACCGAGAAACGATAGAACGGCCGGCCGAGGGATTCGGCGATGGACTTGCCGATGCTGGTCTTGCCCACGCCGGGCGGGCCGACCAGCAGCACGATGGAGCCGGCGATCTCACCCTTGAAGGCACCGACGGCCAAGAACTCGGTGATGCGCTGCTTGATGTCGTCCATGCCGGCGTGGTGCTTGTCCAGCACCTTGCGCGCGCGGCCCAGGTCGAGCTTGTCCTGGCCGTGAATGCCCCAGGGCAGGGCGGTGGCCCAGTCCAGGTAATTGCGCGTGACGGCGTATTCTGGCGAACCGGTTTCCAGGATCGACAGCTTGTTCAGCTCCTCGTCGATGCGCTTCTGCGCCGGTGCGGGCAGGGTCTTGCCTTCGAGGCGGGCGAGAAATTCCTCACGGTCCGCACTCTTGTCATCCTTGCTGATGCCCAGCTCCTGCTGGATCAGCTTGAGCTGCTCCTTGAGGAAGAATTCGCGCTGGCGTTCGCCGATCTGCTTGTTCACCTCGGCCGACAGCTCTTTCTGCAGGCGGCCGACCTCCACTTCCTTGCGCAGCAGCGGCAGCACCTTTTCCATGCGCTTGAGCATGGGCACGGTATCCAGCACTTCCTGCAGCTCCTGGCCGGAGGCGGTGGTCAGGGCGGCGGCGAAATCGGTGAGTGGCGACGGGTCGTTGGGGCTGAAGCGATTGAGGTAATTCTTCAGCTCCTCGCTGTACAGCGGGTTGAGCGGCAGCAGCTCCTTGATCGCATTGATCAGCGCCATGCCGTAGGCCTTGACCTCGTCACGCGGATCGTTCGGCGGCTGTGGATATTCCACTTCGGCCAGGTACGGACCGCGGCGGCTCAGCCAGCCGCGAATGCGCACGCGGGTCAGTCCCTGGGCGACGAACTGCAGTTTGCCGCCTTCCTCGCTGACGTGATGTACACGCACCAGCGTGCCGTGCTCTGGCAGGGTATCGAGGTCGAACTCGCCATGTTCGTCCGGCGGGGTGTCGACGAAGAATACCGCCAGGCATTTATGCTCGGTATTGCCGACGCGCGTCAGCGTGCGGCCCCAGGGCTGCTGGTTGACGATGACCGGCAGCACCTGCGCCGGAAAGAACGGGCGGTTGTGGATGGGGATGATGTAGAGCTTGTCCGGCAACTGCTGTGCGGGCAGTACCAGGCCGGTGCTATCGGCCTTGACGTGAACTTCGACAGCTTCGGGGGTGTTGTCCTGATCGTTCATGGAGCACCTTTGCGTGTACGTTGGTTGCTACATGGGGCGAGTGCAGGATTTTTTCAACGTTTCAGTCGAGGCTCAGGCGAATGCCTTGCAGGCGCTGCTCGATCAGTGGGGTGAGCAGGGCGAAGCAGTCACCGGGCGCCAGGCGAATCTGTGCCGACTCGATCAGGTCACTCTGCAGGCGCTCGATCAGTGCGAGCAGATGCGAGTCCTGTTCCTGATCGAGCATGCGGTTGCAGAGAAAGCGCAGTTGCATCTGCAGCCCAGGCGGGCAGCGCTCGTAATTGGCCGCACGTACCGCCAGGCCGCGCAGCCTGGCAAGGTCTTCGAGCGAGCGGCAGGCCTCGCCAAGCCCGCGAATTCTGGGGTGATGTTGACGGTAGAGGCGATCTTCGAGTTGTTCGATCACCGTCAGCAGTGTTTCGATCAGTCGGCAGTGGGCATCGAAGTCAGCGGGTTTGCGGCGCAACTGCGGCCAGTGGTGCTGCAGGGGAGGTAGTTGCATGCTGGCGCCGGGCCAGTTCAGCCAGAGCTGATCCAGCTGCTGCGCCTGGGTATTGCGCAGCGTGACGCTCGCGGCATCCTGCTGCGCGCCCAGCCCACGATGTTTCTGCAGGGCCTGAAGCAGGTCGAGGCAGCGCTGCACGATCTCGGTGTCCGCCTGTTTGCTGGCTTTCAACTGGCGATTTTCCGCGCGGTGGGTGAGCCAGTAGCTCAGTGTGAGCAGCACGACCAGCAGGGTCAGAAAAATGAGGGCGGCATCGCTCATCGGGGTTCGCTTGTCAGGGACGGTCGAAAGGAGCGAAGCAACTCTCCTGCCATTTGCCGGAGGCTGTGTAATGCGGTTCAGCGGGATTGATCGGGTGCACGGTAATAGGGCCTGAGGTTGTGCGGGGCTGCGAATTGGTGCGTTGGTTGCTCTAGGTGCAACCGTTTCGCTGGTGGGTGGTTGCGGCGTTTTCCCTGGGAAAGGAGTAAAGTGCAACCCTTGTTTCGTGCCACCAGTCTTTTGCGATGCTACAAGCCCGTGTGATCCGCCTGGATGAACAGGCCCATGAACATGCCCATGATCATCACCAATTGGTGATGTCCCTGGTCGGCCGCGCCGAATTCGAAGTCGGCGGCCGCGGTGGGGAAGTCTGCCGTATGCGCGCCTGCCTGGTGCCGGGCGATGCCGCCCACCAGTTCGCCGGCATGGGCGACAACCGCATGCTGATTCTCGACCTGGACGAACAGGACACCCCCAGCGAAGACCTCGAGTTGCTCCACCGTCTGTTCGAAACTCCGCGTTATCCCGCCCTCGATGTCGATTTCCAGCACCTGCTGAGCTATGCCGGCGCAGAGCTTGAGCGCTACGGTAGCGACTCGATTCTGGCACGCTCTCTTGGCGGCGTATTGCTCCGAGCCCTGCATCTGCGTCTGTTTGGCGAACAGCGCCGGCAGCCGCAAGGGGCGCTGGATCTGCAGCGCTTGGACGATTATATCGGCGAGCACCTGGCGCGGCGTATCAGCGTCGCCGAGTTGGCGCACGAAATGTGTCTGAGCCCCAGCCACTTCCATGCCCAGTTCAAGGACAGCGTCGGCCTCACGCCACACCAATACCTGCTTCAGACTCGCCTCGACCGCGCCGCGCGCATGCTGCGCGAGAGCAACCTGCCGCTGGTGCGGATCGCTGAGGAATGTGGTTTCTCCAGTCAGAGCGCCCTGACCACGGCTATGCGCCGCTATATGGGCCTGACCCCGAAACGTCTGCGCCGAGAATAGCGCCGCTGCTGGCCAATTGCCGCTGGCCGGTTTGCCGCCGGCCAGCTAGGCTATCACCTCAGTACGCCAAACTCGGTTGCCAGGACGGCATGTAATCCTATGAACGTCCGGCCTTCGGCTCGGGCCAAGGTACGCGCATGACTGGTTGCAATTCCCGCCTGCTCCCCCTCGTTCTGTTCGCCGCCCTGGTCCTGCCCGGCCTGGCGCATGCCGCGGCACTGCAGGCCGAGCTGGTGGATGCCGCCGGCCAGCCGCTGGCCGATGCGGTGATCAGCCTGCGCGGCCCGCTGCACGCGCCACAGGCATCGCCGCCGGCGCGCATGGATCAGCGCAACAAGCAGTTCCAGCCCCATGTGCTGGCGGTGCGCACCGGCACCTCGGTGTCCTTCCCCAACAGCGACGACATCCGCCACCAGGTCTATTCCTTCTCGCCGGCCAAGCGTTTCGAGCTGCGCCTGTACCAGGGCACGCCGAGCGAACCGGTGCTGTTCGACAAGCCCGGGCTGGTGGTGCTCGGCTGCAATATCCACGACTGGATGCTCGGCTATATCTACGTCACCGACGACCCCTGGTTCGCCGTCAGCGACGAGCACGGCCGTGCGGCCATCGCCGAGTTGCCGGCCGGGCGCTACGCCGTGACCCTGTGGCACCCGGGCAACCCGCAGCTGCTGCCGCAGGCCGCCGGCGAGCTGCAGTTCGACGCCCAGGCGCCGCGCCAGCGTTTCGTCCTGGCCAGCAGCGGTCCTGCCGAGTCACCCGCGCCGCCGGCGCCGAGCGCGTTCGGCGAGGCCTTCAGGAAAGCCGCCGAAGATGCTGCGCAGTAGCTTCCAGGCGCGTATCGCCGGCGTCCTCATCCTGCTGTTGCTGGTGGTGATCGGCGCTCTCTATGTTGCGGTGAAGGCCGCCACCGATGCCGCAGTGCGCGCCCAGGCGCAGGAGCAGTTGAACGTCGGCAGCCTCGTCTTCGAGCAACTGCTGGCGCTGCGCAGTGACCAGTTGCAGCAGGCCGCCCAGGTACTGGCGGCCGATTTCGGCTTCAAGGACGCGGTGGCCAGCGGCGATGCGCCGACCATCCGCTCGGCACTGGCCAACCAGGGCGCGCGCATCAACGCCGACGCGGTGTTCCTGCTGGGGCTGGACGGCAGCCTGCAGGTGAGCACCGACCCGGGCATCGATGCCGAGGCGCTGGCCCGTCTCGACGGCCAGCTGCAGTTGCCGCGGCGCGACGGCCCGCGGCTGTTCCTGCTGCCCATCGGCAGGCAGATCTACCTGCTGGTGGATGCCACGGTGAGCGCGCCGCTGCCGATCGCCCGGGTGCTGATGGGCTTTGCCGTGGACCACGAATTCGCCCTGCAACTGCGCGAGCTGACCCACCTGGAGCTGAGCCTGGTGGCCAGTCGCGACGGCGCGGCGCCGACCTGGATCAGCACCTTGCCGGGCAGCGCCCAGGCCCTGCTAGAGGCGCAGATGGAGGTGGCCGGCGCGATGCCGCAGCGCCTCGACGACGGCGTCGAGCACTACTTCGGCCAGCACCTGCAACTGGCCAGCGGCCCCGGTTACCGGGTCGAGGCGCTGCTGCACAAATCCCTCGGCGAGGCCGAGGCGGCGTTCGCACCGCTGGATCGGCGCATCCTGCTGATCAGCCTGGGGGCCATGCTCGCCTCGCTGGTCGGCGCGCTGTTGCTGGCACGCAGCGTGTCGCGGCCGGTGCGCGAACTGGCCGCTACCGCCCAGCGCATCGGCCGCGGCGACTACCAGCAGCCGGTAGCCCTGGCTCGCAGCGACGAGCTGGGCCTGCTGGCGCTGGCGGTCAACGACATGCAGCGCGGCATCGCCGAGCGCGAGCGGCAGCTGGCGCACAACGCCCTGCACGACGTGCTGACCGGTCTGCCCAATCGCACCCTGGCGCTGGAACGGCTGGGCAGCGCGATCACCGCCGGGCGGCCCACCGCGCTGCTGTACCTGGGCGTGGGCAACTTCGCCGCGATCAACGAGAGCTGCGGCCAGGGCGGCGGCGACCTGGCCCTGCAGCAGCTGGCCCGGCGCCTGCAAGCGACCCTGCGCCCCGGCGACAGCCTGGCGCGCCTGCTGGGCGACGAGTTCCTTCTGCTGCTGGAGCAGTGCGACGGCGACAGCGCGGTGGCCAGCGCCGACCGTCTGCATCAACTGCTGCTCAAGCCGCTGCGCATCGGCACGCAGGACGTCGCCCTGGACTGCCGCATCGGCATCGCCGCCTACCCGGCCGACGGCGACACGCCGGACGACCTGCTGCGCCGTGCGCGCATCGCCATGCAGGACGCTGCCCAGCAACCTGGTCGCCTGCAGCTCTACCAGCAGGGCCGCGACGCCGCCCAGCAGCGGCAGATCCGCCTGATCCGCGACCTGCGCCACGCCGCCGCGCAGGGCCAACTGCTGCTGCACTACCAGCCCAAGCTGGACATCCGCGAGGGTCGCGTGCGCCAGGCCGAGGCCCTGCTGCGCTGGCAGCACCCGCAGCTGGGCATGGTCTCGCCCGGCGAATTCATCCCGCTGGCCGAGCGCACCGGCAGCATCCAGCTGCTCACCGCCTGGGTCATCGAGGAGGCCCTGCGCCAGCTGCAGGAATGGGACGGGCGCGGCGTCTGGGTGCAGCTGTCGCTGAACATATCCACCGAGGACCTGCTCGACGTCGGTCTGCCGGCACGGGTCGGCGCGCTGCTGGCGCAGTACCGGGTGGCGCCGGAGCAACTGATCTTCGAGATCACCGAGAGCGGCGTGATGCTCGACCCCGAGCGCGCGCTGCGGGTGCTGCACGGCCTGCGCGGCTGCGGCATCGGCCTGTCGGTGGACGATTTCGGCACCGGCTACTCCTCGCTGGCGCAGCTCAAGCGCATGCCGGTGCAGGAGCTGAAGATCGACCAGAGTTTCGTGCGCGAGCTGGACGACCACAGCGAGGACTCGGTGATCGTCCGCTCGACCATCGAAATGAGCCACAGCCTGGGCCTCAAGGTGGTGGCCGAGGGCGTCGAACTGGCGCCCAGCCTGAGCCTGTTGCAGCGCTGGCACTGCGACACCGCGCAGGGCTACCTGATCAGCCGGCCGCTGGCCGCCGCGGCCTTCGAGGCCTGGCTGGCGCAACCCTATCATTCCCCCCTGGCCAAGGTGCACTGAAGCATGCGACTCGCTTATCTGTTGGGCCTGTGCCTGTGCGCCGAGCTGGCTGCTGCCGGCGAAGGCCGCCTGCTGGCCACCGGCGGCGCCACCAGCCTGGAAGGCGCCGCCGGCGGCGGGATCACGCCCTGGGCGGTGCTGGCCGGTTACGGCGAGCGCGGCGAGTGGGGCGCAGACGTGTTCGCCACCCGCGTCGAGACCGGCGACTACCGCCTCGACGTGGCCGGCGTGGCGGCGGCCTACGGCAACCGCATCGAGCTGTCCTACGCACGTCAGCGCTTCGACCTCGGCACCCTGGCCCGTGACCTGCGCCTGCCGGACAACAGCCTCAGCCAGGACGTGCTCGGCCTCAAGCTGCGCCTGGCCGGCGATCTGATCTATGACCGCCTGCCGCAGATTGCCCTCGGCCTGCAGCACAAGCGCCAGCGCGACTTCCTCGTGCCCAGCCTGGTCGGCGCGCAGCGCCGCGAGGACAGCGAAGGCTACCTGGCGGCCAGCCGGCTGATTCTCGGCGGTGCCTTCGGCTACAACCTGCTGCTCAACGCCAACCTGCGCTACAGCCGGGCCAACGAACTGGGCCTGCTGGGCTTCGGCGGCGACCGGCGCGACCGCCATTCCTGGCTCAAGGAAGGCTCGGTTGCGGTGTTGCTGGATCGGCACTGGGCGGTGGGCATCGAGTACCGGGAAAAACCCGACAACCTGAGCTTTGCCGGCGAGAGCGACTGGGCCGATCTGTTCGTCGGCTACTTCCCGAACAAGAACCTGGCCCTGGTGCTGGCCTACGCGCGACTCGGCGAGATCGCCACGCTGGACAACCAGGACGGTGTCTACCTGTCCGTGCAGGGGAGTTTCTGAACGTGCGCCTGGCCATGCTCTGCCTGCCGCTGCTGCTGGCGGCCTGCGCCCAGCAGGCGCCGCGCGACGACGGCCTGTACCGCGCCCTGGGCGAGGAGCCCGGTATCGTGCGGATCGTCGAAGGCATGCTGCTGGGCAGCGCGCGCGATCCGCGCATCGCCCGGCACTTTCTCGACATCGATATCGAGCGCCTGCGTGAGAAGCTGATCGAACAGCTGTGCTTCGAGAGCGGCGGCCCCTGCGTCTACACCGGCGACAGCATGGAGGAGAGTCACAAGGGCCTGCGCCTGACCCCCAGCGATTTCAACGCCCTGGTCGAGCACCTGCAGGACGCCATGGAGGCCGAGGGCGTGCCGACGCCGGCGCAGAACCGCCTGCTGGCGCGCCTGGCGCCGATGCGCGGGCAGGTGATCGACCGCTAGTGTCTGGGCTCAGGTGTAATTCTGCGGGCTCAGCTTGCGCTCGATCAGCTCGATGAGGATGTGCAGGGTCTTGATGTGCAGTTCCTGCACGCGGTCGGCGAAGTCGCCGCCCGGGGCGCAGATGCAGACGTCGGCCAGGCTTTCCAGCAGCGAGCCGGGTTTGCCGGTCAGGGCGATCACCTTCACACCCAGCGTCTTGGCGGCTTCGGCGGCCTTGACCACGTTGGGGCTCTTGCCGCTGGTGCTGATGGCGATCAGCACGTCACCTTCGCGGCCATGCGACTCGATGTAACGCGAGAAGATGAAGTCGTAGCCGAAGTCGTTGGCCACGCAGCTGATGTGGCTTGGGTCGCTGATCGACACGGCGGCGATGCCGGGACGGTTCTTGCGGTAGCGCCCGGTCAGCTCCTCGGCAAAGTGCATGGCGTCGCACATCGAGCCGCCATTGCCGCAGGAAAAGGCCTTGCCCTTGTGCTCGAAGCTCTCGACCAGCAACTCGGCGGCCTTCTGGATATTGCGCAGGGTCTGTTCGTTGGCGAGGAAGGCCTCCAGCGCGCGCTGGGCTTCCTGCAGGCTGTTGCGGATATGTTCGATCATCGCGTCTCAGAACCTCAAGGGAGTTCAGGGCTGGAATAGAAGGCGGTCAGCACTTTCACCAGGTGCTCCAGGTCGTGGCTGCCGGCCAGTTCGCGAATCGAGTGCATGGCGAAGGTGGGCAGGCCGATGTCGACCGTGCGCACGCCCAGCTGGCTGGCGGTGATCGGGCCGATGGTGGAGCCGCAGGCCATGTCGCTGCGCACCACGAAGCTTTGCACCGGTACTTCGTTTTCCAGGCACAGGTGGCGGAAGAAACCGGCGGTCTCGCTGTTGGTGGCGTAGCGCTGGTTGCTGTTGATCTTGATCACCGGGCCGGCGTTGAGCTTGGGGCCGTGGTTGCCATCGTGCTTGTCGGCATAGTTCGGGTGTACGCCGTGGGCATTGTCGGCCGACACCAGCAGCGAGCGCTGGATGGTGCGGACGAAGGCGTCGCCGTCTGGCAGCACGCGGCGCAGCACCTGCTCGAGGAAGGGACCGTCGGCGCCGCAGGCCGAGCAGGAGCCGACTTCTTCATGGTCGGTGCAGACCAGCACACAGGTTTCCTCGTCGTCCGCGTCGATCAGCGCCTGCAGGCCGGCGTAGCAGGACAGCAGATTGTCCAGGCGGGCGCTGGCGATGAAGTCCTGGTTGAGGCCGACGATGGCAGCGCTCTGGGTATCATAGAAGCTCAGCTCGTAATCCAGCACCGCGTCCGGGTTGAAGTCGTGCTCCATGGCCAGTTGCTCGGCGAGCAGGGCGCGGAAATCGGCGGTTTCGCTGCTGGCGAGCTGGGCCAGGATCGGCGGCAGCTCGTTCTGCGGGTTGATCGCCCAGCCCTGGTTGGCCTCACGGTTGAGGTGAATGGCCAGGCTTGGGATCACGGCGATGGGCTGGTAGAAATCGATCAACTGGCTCTCGACCTTGCCGTCGCGGCGGTAGGTCACGCGGCCGGCCAGCGACAGGTCGCGGTCGAACCAGGGGGCGAGCAGGGCGCCGCCGTAGACTTCCACGCCGAGCTGGAAGAAGCCCTGGCGCTGCAGCTCCGGGTTTGGCTTGACGCGCAGGCATGGGCTGTCGGTATGCGCGCCTACCAGGCGAATGCCGCCATCTACGGCCGGACGCTTACCCAGCTTGAAGGCGATGATCGAGGAGTCGTTGCGGGTCACGTAATAGCGGCCGCCAGCTTCGGTGTGCCAGGTCGCGCGCTCGTCCAGGTGACGATAACCGGCGGCTTCCAGGCGCATGGCCAGGCTGGTGGTGGCATGGAAAGGGGTCGGCGAGGCGTTGAGAAAATCGAGCAGGCCTTGAATCAGTTCTTCGCGCATGTATCACTCCGGACAGCGATGGCGCAGTGTAACCGTTTTGCCTGTTCTTGGCAGAGCGGCGCATGCATGGCCCGGATAGAGAACGGCAATATTGCGTGAGGGACGGCAGTATCAGATGACGAGTGCCCGGAACAAAAAAACGGATACCGACAGAGCCCCGATCTGCCGGTATCCGTACGCTGCAAATCAGAATTTGTAGGTGGCCGAGAGGCTGAACACGTCACCCTTGGCTTTCACTTCACCATCCATGCTGGCGCCGCCCAGGCGATCCTGGTTGACGGTGCGCAGCCGCGCCTTGTCGACGAACTGGTGGGAGTAGGCCGCGTCGATGCTCAGGTTCGGCTCGGTGGCGAAGCGGTAGCTGCCACCGAAAGAGACGAAGGTGCGATCGCCATCGGGAATCCGCGCGTCACGGGTGGAGTTGCGGGTTGGCGTCTGATCCAGGGCCACGCCGGCACGCAAGGTGAGCTGCTCGGTGACGCGATAATCGCCGCCGATCGAGTACATCCAGGTGTCCTTGTAGTCGTAGGGAATGACTACCAGGGTGTTGCCGTTGGATTCGAGCTTGAGTTCCTTGAACGATGACCATTGTGTCCAAGTAACGCTGGCACCCAACGAGAAGCGGTCGTTGAACTCATGGACCCAGTCCAGCGTGGCGCTGGCAGGTACATCCAGACGGGACTTGGCATCGGCGCCGTCCGGGTTCAGGTTCAGGCCGGGGAAGGCCAGTTCGATGGCGGTCGCATCGCCGAAGACCGGAGGAAACAGCGGGTTGGTCATCAGATCATAGGAATATTGATCCGCATGGATGTTGTAGTCCCCTTCGAGCTTGTTGCGAATGCGAGCGTGATAGTTGAGGCCCAGCGTGTCGCGCTCGGTAGGTTTCCATGCGACACCGGCAAACCAGCCGAAGGAGGTGTTGTCCACCTTCACCCGGATCAGCGCATCGCTGATACCTGGTGGCAGGCCCAGCGGTAGCTGGGACGATGGCGTGCCGGCAGCAGCCAGCAGATCGAGGTTCTGGCTGATGAAGCCCTTGGTGTGCTGGACGATGACGCCACCGCCGACGGCAAAGGCATCGTTGACCTTGAAGGACAGGGAGCCGGTGAGGCCGACAGTCTCGATCTTGGTATCCACCGCGAAGTCCTGACCTTTCCAGTCACCATCCCAGGTGGTTTGCGCGCCCATGGGCACCACCTGGCTCAGGCCGAAGCTCAATCGGTCGTTGATCGGCATGACCAGAAAGCTGGTGGGCAGTGCCTTGCCGAAACCACCCTGACCGCCATCGTTGGTGATGGGACCGTTATCGATGATGTTGCCGGTCGGGTTACCGGCCGGGTCAAATTCCAGGTCGCGATCCGAGCGCGGGTCGCCCTGATGGTCGTAGACGTTGCCTTTGTACTTCAGGCTGACCCGTGCATGGTGCACGGACACCTGAGCGACGTTATGGTCGATGAATGCCATGGCGGCAGGGTTGTTGAACGCAGCGCTGGGATCGTTCTTCCACATAGAACCGCCAGCAAATGCACGGCCCCAGCCTGGTGTGCCGTAGGTCGGAACACCGAATGCGCCCGCCTGAACCTGAGAAGCGGCCAACATGGAACCTGCCATGGCGGCAATCCAGAGAGTTCGGTGTGTTTTGGCAGAGAGAATATTATTTTTATTGCGCATGGCTGATCTCTTTTGTCTGAGAACTTCATTACTTCCAATAACCCGCGTCGTTATTGAACGATTCAATGCGGACGCGGGTTATTACTACGTGCAACTATTCAGTTGACCGAAATGGCCGGCGCCTGAACGTTCAGAGAACGAATGTTGCAGTTACCTGCCAGTGCCTGTGCGGAGGTGACGCGCAGGGTGCTATTGGAGTTGGTCCATTGCACGTTGATGGTGGTCGGGCCTGCGCAGTTGGAGGCCGGGATCAGGGGCGGGGCACCGGCGATGGTGAAGCCGACGCCGGATACGGTACCGAGCCAG
This sequence comes from Pseudomonas alcaliphila JAB1, assembly GCF_001941865.1. Classification (NCBI taxonomy): domain Bacteria; kingdom Pseudomonadati; phylum Pseudomonadota; class Gammaproteobacteria; order Pseudomonadales; family Pseudomonadaceae; genus Ectopseudomonas; species Ectopseudomonas alcaliphila. The sequence continues at coordinate 1,303,435 of NZ_CP016162.1, forward strand.
GTTTCGCCACCGTCGGTGGTGGTGCTTGGAGTCAGTGTCCATGGCAGGCCGGTGATGGTCGGCAGGGCACACAGGCCGCTACCACTGACGGTCACGGTGTTGATGTTGGCGCTAGCCCCGCCGGCGTTGATGGTGCCGTTGAAGACGACGCTGCAGTTCACCGTTGCGCCAAAGGACGAGGGCCCCGAAACGCCGATGGTGCCAGTTGCGGTGAACGGAGAGCTACCCGTGATGGTGGCCGCCGAGGCCATACCGGAAATACCCAGGCCGATTGCCAGGGCACCGATGACACTAACCAGTTTGTTGTTTTTCATTGTTTCCTCACTAACAGATTGTTGTTGTATGTATGGCTGTTACGAGATGCACAACAAAACACAGACCTATCTCTTCCAGCCCGAACTTCCCGAACAGTCCCGAGTGTTTTTTCAGGCAGGCGCTCGGGATACAGCTAACTTCATGCAGGTGTCGTCATATACATGCAGTTGACTGTTTTGCAGGCGAAGCAAAAGTTCGCCGAATCGCGGTGAAACGTCCTTATTTCTTGCCGGGTGTAATGGCTGAAGAAATAGAGTGGGAGGCCACAACATGCCGAGGCGTGATGTGATTGCGCCCAGACAGAAAGCAGGAGCGGATGAAGAGTTGCCTAGCGAGCAGTTCCATCTGGTTCAAGCTCCCCGTTATGTGTTGGCAGGACCATTCGAGTTGAGCGATATGCAGACCGTGCGGTGCAATCGGCGGGCTCGTTGTCTGCCTCTAAGGTAATCTTCTGTGGCGAAAGAAAACCCCAGCCAAGGATGGGTAGGACTGCTGACCGATCGATCAGCTGTGAGTAACCGGGAAGAAGCTACACACCGCCTGTCGCCGATCCATACCAATGGATGGGGGCGGTGTGCTCAGTTTGCGACTCGTACGTAACCGGGCTCGAGCCCGAAGACTTCCAGCCCATCAGGCATCGAGCGTCCGGCCTCGACTTCGACCACGCTGACGGGATGCTCGGGGGCGCTGCGGTAGTCGAGCAGCCACTTGTCTCCGGCTCGACGCATTGCGGCGCTGGGCACCACGAGCGCTTCGGGATTGTGATAGGTGAGGATGCTCAGCTTGGCGCTCATGCCCAGCCTGACCTGGCGCATCTGCGCTTCATCCAGTTCCGGGATGCTCACCACAACTTCGAACTGAGAGCTGCCGCCGGGCACGCTACCGCCGAGGGCCTGGCCGCCCACCACCATGACCTTGCCTTGCAGGTGCTGGCCATCGAAACCGTCGCCGGTAACGTCGACCGGCTGGCCTTCTTTCAACTGGTTGACGTCCAGTTCGGCGACTCGGGCAATGACGCGCAGCCCTTCGATGCTGGCGAGGCCGAACAGGGGCTGGCCCTGGCTGACTCGGCTGCCTGTCTGCACCGGGCCTTTGGCTGCCTCTTCGGCGCTTATGCCGGGAGCCTGCACGACTATGCCGGAGAACGGCGCGAGGATATCTCCTGAGGCCAACTGTCGGCTCAGGGCCGTGTGCTTGACCTCGGCATTGGCCAGCTCCATCTCGGCGATCTGCCGGTACTCGCCGCGGCCGCGCTCGAGCACGGCTTGCAGCTCTGCCTCCGCGGCCTGCAGGTCAAGGCGCTGCAGCTGCGTCTGTCGTTCCAGCTCTTCCAGTTCGTTGCGGGCAACGATGCCTCGCTCATGCAGGGAGCGTGTGTCCTTGAGTTTCTGTTCGTTGCCGTCCAGGCCCATCTGCACACTGCGCAAGGCGCGCCGTGCCCGGCTTACCTCCTGTCCCGCCTCCCAGTCCTGAAGTTCGCGCACCGTGCGACGGGCCTTGAGCAGCGTGGAAAGGGCATCACGTACCTGCACCTCCAGCTCGCTGGCATCCATGCTGAGCAAACGCTCGCCCTTGACGACCCGTTGCCCGGGTTCGACGAAGTTGTTGGCGATGTTGCCGCCAAACGGAGCGCTGATGCTGATGGTGCGCGCTGGTTCGATGCGGCCGACCAGGCCGATGCGATGCTCCAGGTTGCTCGGCTGCACGGCCAGCCACTGCCCGGATGGCGGTTCGGCAGTGGCGCGTGGCTGGATCTGGAACGACAGCGCTGCGATGCCCGCCAGCAGTGCGAGTCCGGTGATCATCAGGCGCGTTAGGCGCCAGTGTTTGCGCTTAGTGGTCATTGAGGATGATGTCCCAGCTTTCCAGCGTCATGCCCAGGGTCAGGTCCAGCTGCGTCTGCGCGTTGAGGTAGGCGATCACGGTGTTGAGGCGAGCGTTCTCGGCGTTCTGCAGATCGCTTTCGAAGCTCAGCACCTGAAAGTTGCTGGAGCGCCCGGCGGCCAGCTTGTCCCGTTCGATCGCCAGCTTGCGCTTGGACAGTTCCACACCACGCTGGGCAATTTCGTACTGGCGCCAGCGGGTGCTTACGTCCCGTATGACATCCTTGACGTTACGGATCAGAGCCTGCCGGGCATCGGCCAACTGCAGTTGCTGATCTTCGACGTTGATCCGGGCGTGGACTTCCCCCTGGCGTCTGCTCAGATCGCCGATGGGGATGTCGAGCCGTATGCCGGCATAGCTGTCCCAGCTGCTATCTGCGCCATTGCCATAAGTCGAGCCGTAACGATCCCGGGCCTGATTGGCGCCGACTTCGAGCGACAGATCCCAGAGGCTCTGGTTCTTGGCGACCAGCAGGTTGATGTCCGCCTGCTGGCGCATGATCAACTGGCGCAGAAAGTCGGGCTGCTGTCGCTCGGCCAGGCTGATGGCCTGGCCGGGGTCGATCTCGATCGCTTCAGCGTGCAGGGCATCGGTTGCCCGCACCGGCGAGGAGAGGTCCAGCGCTAGCAGGCGCAGCAGCTCCAGGCGGCTGCGGTCGACCAGATTGGCTGCTTCCTCGACGCCAAGCTCCTGGCTGGCCAGGCTGGCTTCGGTCTGCACCACCTCGAACTCCGCCATCCGCCCGGCCTCGATCATCGCCTGGTTGACGCTCAACAGCTCCTGCGAACGCTGCAGGGCGGCCGTGGCGATGTCCAGCTGCTCCTGGGCGCGCAGCAGCTCGCGGTAAGCGAAGATGATCGCCGCGACGGTCTGCGAAATGCCGGCCTTGAGGCCGAGCCTGTTGGCCTCTTCGGCCAGTTGCGCGAGTTGCAGTGGCGCGCTGGTGACATCGCGCCCGCCGCCACGCAGTAGCGGCTGGATGATGCTGAAGTCGACGCCGTCGTTGCGGCGCCAGCCCGCCTGGTTGGCTTGCGTGTGGTACTTGCTCCAGCCGAGGCTGACCACGGTGCCATATTCTCCCAGCAAGGTCGCTGTGGCGCCGAACTGACCCGCACGCTGGCTATCGGCATGCCCCCGCGAGGCTCGGTAGCTGTTGGAGAGATACAGTTTGGGGTTGAACGCGTCCTCCGATACCCGCAGGTCGAACTTGTCGGCGATGCGCCAGAGATAGGCGCTCTTGATCGAGCGGTTGTTGCGCAGCCCGAGAAACACCGCGTCGACCAGCGACAGGTCGGCCATCTGTTCACTGAGCAGTTCAGCTGGCGCCGGGGCGGGCATGCTGGGTGCCGAAGGGCGCAAGGGCTCTTCCCGCCATGCCTGTGCTGGTGCGCTGAGGGTGACGATGAGGAACGCGCCGAGCGCCAGTCGCCTATTCATCGCGTAGCGCCTCTACCGGTTGCAGGCGTGACGCGGCGATGGCCGGATGCAGACCGAAGAACAGGCCGACCAGTACCGTACTGCCGATGCCCAGGGGCAGCGCGCCGGGGGCCAGAAAAAATGCCCAGCCAGACAGCTGCGCATAGCCCCAGCCTCCCAGCATGCCGAGAACGGCGCCCAGCAGTGCACCAACGCTGGTCAAGGCCACGGCCTCGACCAGGAACAGGTTGCGGATATCTCTGCGCCGTGCGCCCAGGGCCAGGCGCACGCCGATCTCCCGGCGGCGTTCGCTGACGTTCATCAGCATCACGTTCATCACGCCTACACCGCCACCTATCAGCGAGACGACGCCGAGCGCTGCCAGCAGGTAGGTGAAGGTTCGGGTCTGCTGTTGCATGCCCTCGAGGATCTGCTGCGCGAAGATCAGGGTAACCGGAGCATCCCCAGCGATGCGCTGGGTGAGAGCCTGGCGCAGTTGCTCGCCGGCCTGGATGACTTCTTCGGCGCTGTTGGCGCGGGCCACAACGTGGCTGATCTGTGGCACGGGGTTGATGCGCGTCATGCCCTCCATGGGGATGAACAGCGTTTCGTTGGCATTGAACGGCAGGAGCATGCCGGGGGCACCTTCCTGGAGAATGCCGACGACCCTGAATTGATAGGACTGCAGGCGTAACTGATCACCTGGTTGCAGCGGATCATCCGGCAGGCTCAGGGTCTGTGCCAGCGAGGCGCCGATGACCGCATAGGCTTCCTTGCGGTCGAAACCCGACAGCGACCGACCGCTGGCGATATCCAGACGCGCGGCCTCGAACAGTGCCGGGTCGGCGCCGATGATGTTGGCGTTGCCGATCCGTCCGTGGAAGATCGCCGGTGCGCCATAGGTCATCACCGGAGACAGGCTGGCGACGGCCGGGGTTTGTCGACCCAGCGCTTCCACGCTCAGACGCAGGGGCAGGCCGTCGCGCCCGGTGGGTTGTGGTGGCAGCTGCAGCACCAGGGTATCGCTGCCCAGGTTGCGGAAGATCGCTATCGATTGCGCGGCGGCATTGCCGCCGATGTTGAGCAGGGCCACCACCGAGCAACTGCCCATGACGATGCCCAGCAGGGCCAGCAAGGAGCGCCGACCGAGCATGCGCAGGCTGTTCAGCGCCTCGACCAGTATCTGTGCGGCGCTCGGCCCGGTACTCAACGGCATGGCCGGGCTCATGCTGCGCCGGCCTCGCGCAGCAGTCCCTGGTGCACCTCGACCTGGCGCGCCAGGCGGTTGGCGATCAGCGGGTCATGCGTGACCACGATCAGCGTCACGCCTTGCTCGCGGTTGAGCTCGAGCAGCAACGCCATGATCTCCTGGGTTGTGCTGGCATCGAGATTGCCGGTCGGTTCGTCGGCGAGAATCAGTGCAGGCTTGCCGACCAGCGCGCGGGCGATGGCTACGCGTTGGCGCTGCCCACCGGACAGGCTGGCGGGGCGATGCTCACTGCGTTCGCCCAGGCCGACCCTGGCGAGCATGGCGTGCGCCTGTTCGCGCGCCTGGCGCGGCGCGATGCCGCGATAGGTCAGGGGCAAGGCGACGTTGTCCAGCGCGCTGAGGCGGGGAAGCAGGTTGAAGCTCTGGAAGACGAAACCGATCAGCTGGTTACGCAGGGCGGCCAACTGGTCCGGGCTGGCCTGGGCGACGTCGATGCCATTGAGGCGGTAGTTGCCGGTATCGGGCAGGTCGAGCAGGCCGAGCACGTTGAGCAGGGTGCTCTTGCCCGAGCCGGAGCTGCCGAGGATGGCGCAGCTTTCCCCGCGGGCGATCCGCAGGCAGACGTCGTCGAGGATATGCAGCGTCTTGTCGGCAAGCCGGTAGTGCTTGCCAATGTGCTGCAACTGGATGAGCTGTTCTTCGTTATTGTTTTCGAGCATCCCGATGCCACTGCCTGCGTCCATGTCGATGAACCACTGAGCATCGCCTTGTCAGGCACTTCCCGGAGCCGACGCCATAGGGCTCTGTTTCCGGAAATCAGAGGGCAGTCGTCCCTCTGAAAGCGGTCGCAACAGGACCATGCCCGATAGCAGGATTGGCAGCGCTGGCTTGTCTGTAAAGCCAACTTTCTTCTGGTTCGCTCAGGCAGTGTTACCGATGCTCACACCTTCCATGTCGAGCGGCTGAGCGTGCCGAAACAGGAGGTGGATGAGGGTATCGGGCTGCCCTCCGCGCAGGCGAAGGATCAGAACGGCGCGGGGCACTCGAAACGCATGCGCTCACCGGTTTGCGGGTGGGTGAGGGCGAGCATGCTGGCGTGCAGGCACAGGCGCTCATGGGCGGCCAGGGCCTGTTCGTGAGCGTAGAGACGGTCGCCCAGCAGCGGATGACCGATGGACAGCATATGCACGCGCAACTGGTGCGAGCGCCCGGTGATGGGCGTGAGCTCGACCCGGCACCAGTCGCCGCAGCGCTCGATGACGCGCCAGTGGGTCAGCGCGTGTTTGCCCAATTCGTGATCGACCACGTGGCGTGGTTTGGTCGGCGGGTCGTAGCGCAGCGGCAGGTCGATGCTGCCGCTGTCGGCCAGCGGCTGGCCCCAGCACAGGGCGGTGTAGGCCTTCTCGGTTTCACGGTCGTGGAACTGCCGGGACAGCTCGCGGTGGCTGTCGGCGTCGCGAGCCAGGACGATGATGCCGGAGGTTTCCCAGTCCAGCCGATGCACGATGCGCGCTTCCGGGTAGCCGTTTTCCTGCAGGCGGGTGACCAGGCAATCCTTGTTGTCATCGGCGCGGCCGGGCACCGACAGCAGCAGGGTGGGCTTGTTGATCACCAGCAGGGCGGCGTCCTGGTGGAGAATTTCGATCTGGCTTAGCGGCATGGTGTGTGGGCTGGTGTAGGAGCGGATTTATCCGCGATGCTGTTGGCCTGTAGAAGCTTCGCGGATGAATCCGCTCCTACAGGTGTGTGTTGCTACAAACGAACACGGCGGCCGAAGCCGCCGTGAGCACAACCGGTCTCGATTAACGGTCCGGCAGGGTAATGTTCAACTCCAGGATCGAGCAACTGCCCTGGTTTTCCAGTGCGACCTGGACCTGATCCGATTCGATGTTGACGTACTTGCGGATCACTTCCACCAGCTCCTGCTGCAGGGCAGGCAGGTAGTCCGGCTGGCTGCGCTGACCACGTTCGTGGGCAACGATGATCTGCAGGCGCTCTTTGGCGATGGATGCGGTGGTTTCCTTCTTGCGCGAACGCAAGAAGTCAAAAATATTCATTCTCGACCTCCAAACAGGCGCTGCAGGAAGCCCTGCTTCTTCACATCCAGGAAGCGGTGCGCCACGTCCTTGCCGAGCAGGCGATCAACAGCGTCGCTGTAGGCCTGGCCGGCATCGCTCTGGTCATCGAGGATGACCGGGATACCCTGGTTGGATGCCTTGAGCACGGCCTGGGATTCGGGGATCACGCCGAGCAAGCGGATGGCGAGGATTTCCTCGACGTCTTCGACGCCAAGCATCTCGCCCTTGGTGACGCGCTCGGGGTTGTAACGGGTGAGCAGCAGGTGCTCCTTGATCGGTTCTTCGCCTTTCTCGGCGCGGCGCGATTTGCTCGCCAACAGGCCGAGCATACGGTCGGAGTCACGTACCGAGGACACTTCCGGGTTGGTCACGACAATGGCTTCGTCGGCGAAGTACATCGCCAGGTGCGCGCCTTTCTCGATGCCGGCTGGCGAGTCGCAGACCACGTACTCGAAATTCTGCGACAGCTCGCTGATGACCTTCTCGACGCCTTCCTGGGTCAGCGCGTCCTTGTCACGGGTCTGGCTGGCGGCCAGCACATAGAGGTTCTCGAGACGCTTGTCCTTGATCAGGGCCTGGGTCAGGGTCGCTTCGCCGTTGACGACGTTGACGAAGTCGTACACCACGCGGCGTTCGCAGCCCATGATCAGGTCGAGGTTACGCAGGCCGACGTCGAAGTCGACGATGACGGTCTTGTGCCCGCGCAGGGCGAGGCCGGTACCGATGGCGGCGCTGGTGGTGGTTTTACCGACGCCACCTTTGCCGGAAGTGACTACGAGGATCTTGGCCAAGGTGATTCACCCCAAAAAATGAATAAAACGCGGGAATCCGTCAGCCATTCGAGGCTTCCAGATGCCTTTTTTGTGTCCGTAAAAAAGTGGCCGCAGTATCCGTTAAAGGCGGGTGATGTTCAACACGTCACCCGACAGGCTGACGTGCACTGCATCACCCCACAGCGGGTCGCGGCGCAGGTCTTCGGCAACCTTGTAATGGCCGGCGATCGACAACATTTCGGCGCCCATTTGCTGACAGAAAATCCGTGCCTTGGTGTTGCCTTTGATGCCCGCCAGGGCGCGGCCACGCATGGGCGCGTAAACATGGATGTTGCCATCGGCGAGAAGTTCCGCCCCGGCGCTGACCGGTGCCAGCACGATCAGATCGCCACCCTGGGCATAGATCTGCTGGCCGCCGCGCACCGGACTGGTGATGATGCGACTGGGTTTGTGCTCGGGTTCGGCCGGTTTTTCTTCGATTTTCTTCGGCGCTGGATCGAGGAGGCGTTCGCGGGCACCGGACGGCGGCAGTACCGGCAGATCCATGGCTTCGGCAGCGGCGACGTCGCTTTCCCGCGAGGCGCGGATGGCCAGGGTGCGCAGGCCATGCCGGCGGCACACGGCCATCAGCTCGGCCAGGTCCAGTTCACCTTCGCCTTCCGGCAGTTTGTCCAGGGCCAGCACCAGCGGCGTGTTGCTGAAGAAGGCCGGGGCCTGGGCGACTTTTTCCGTGAGTTGCGCGTCGAGGCGTTCGAGATCGTTGTGCGCCAGTTCCATCACGGTGATGGCGAGCATGCTGCCCTTGAGCTGGAATACGGGGTCTTGGGCGAGGAGGTCGGCTTGGCTCATGGTGGTGCGATGGGCCTTCTGGCGAGTCGAAAGATGCCGGACTTATAACGAGATAGCCCGCATGCCGCAAGCCGCGCGCGTCAGCGAGGCCAGAGCCGAGGCCGCAGGTTGGTGGTGTTTGTCTGTCGCTGCGCTGTGCTGAACGTCTCAGGTGGCATGGATGTCGCCGAGCTGGCCGGGAAAACTGGGTTAGAATGCGCGGCTTTGTAAGTGATCGGAAACGCCTCATGGACCGCCCCCGCTTTCGCGCCTATTTTCTTCATCCGCGCTTCTGGCCGCTGTGGCTGGGCTTCGGATTGCTGTGGCTGGTGGTGCAACTGCCTTACGGCCTGCAACTGAAACTGGGGCGGGCACTGGGCTGGCTGATGTACCGCACGGCAAGCTCGCGCCGGCAGATCGCTGCGCGCAATCTGGAACTTTGCTTCCCCGACAAGAGCGCTGCCGAGCGCGAGCGCCTGCTCAAGGAGAATTTCGCCTCCACCGGTATTGCCTTCTTCGAAATGGCCATGAGCTGGTGGTGGCCCAAGGCGCGTCTGGCGCGACTGGCGCATGTCGAAGGCCTCGAGCATCTGCAGCAGGCGCAGGCCGAGGGGCAGGGCGTGATCCTCATGGCGGTGCACTTCACCACCCTGGAGATCGGCGCCGCGCTGCTCGGTCAGTTGCACACCATCGACGGCATGTACCGCGAGCACGACAACCCGCTGTTCGATTACATCCAGCGTCGTGGCCGCGAACGCCACAACCCCGATGCCAGTGCCATCGAGCGCGAGGACATTCGCGCCATGCTCAAGGTGCTGCGTGCCGGTCGTGCGATCTGGTACGCGCCGGATCAGGATTACGGCCGCAAGCAGAGCATCTTCGTGCCGCTGTTCGGTATTCAGGCGGCCACGGTTACCGCCACCACCAAGTTCGCCCGCCTGGGCAAGGCGCGCGTGGTGCCTTTCACCCAGCGGCGCCTGGCCGATGGCAGCGGTTATCGCCTGGTGATCCATCCGCCGCTCGAAGGCTTTCCCGGCGAGAGCGAGGAGGCCGATTGCCTGCGTATCAACCAGTGGATCGAACAGGTGGTCAGTGCCTGCCCGGAGCAGTACCTATGGGCGCATCGGCGTTTCAAGACGCGTCCCGAGGGTGAGCCGAAGCTGTACGGTAAGCGCAAGTAGCGCATCTATACTGCAACGAAAAACAGGACCGCTCGATGACCGTGATTGCCCGCCCCGATGCGCCCGTTACCGGGCTGATCCTCTCTGGTGGCGGGGCGCGGGCGGCCTATCAGGTCGGGGTGTTGGCAGCCATCGCCGATCTACTGCCGGACGCCTCGCACAATCCCTTTCCGGTGATAGTCGGGACCTCGGCCGGGGCGATCAACGCCGTTGGCCTGGCCTGTGGGGCGCTGCAGTTCGGCGAAGCGGTGCGGCGCCTGACCTCGGTCTGGCAAGGCTTTCACACTCATATGGTGTACCGCAGCGACTGGCCGGGCGTGTTGCGGCAGGCGGCGCGCTTCATTGGCCACAGCCTGCTTGGCCTGGGGCGCGATGTTCCGGTAGCCTTGCTCGACAGTTCGCCGTTGCGTGAGTTGCTGGAGCGCGAGCTGGACTTCTCCGGCATCGCTGCGGCCGTGCGCCATCGCCAGCTGCGAGCGGTAGCAGTGACTGCCTTCGGCTACGAAAGTGGCCAGGCGGTGACCTTCTATCAGGGCCGCGCCACTATCGATCCCTGGTTCCGCCATCGTCGCGTCGGTGTACCGACGCGTCTGCAGCTCGACCATTTGCTGGCCAGCGCGTCGATCCCGCTGATCTTTCCGCCGGTGAAGATCAACCGTGAGTATTTTGGCGACGGCGCAGTGCGCCAGGCGGCGCCGATCAGCCCGGCACTGCATCTCGGGGCCAGCCGCGTGCTGGTGATCGGTGTCAGCGGTAATGCCCAGCTCGAACCCAATGCCGAGCTGCCGCGCGTGATCAGCACTCGACCGCCGAGCCTGGCGCAGATCGGCGGGCATATGCTCAACAGTACCTTTATCGACAATCTGGAGACGGACATCGAGCTGCTCGAGCGGCTCAACCAGATGAGCGCACTGGTACCGCCGGAGCGGCGTCCGCGTGGCTTGGGTTTGAACCCGGTGGACGTGCTGGTGATCGCGCCGAGCCAGCCGCTGGATCAGATCGCCGCGCGCCATCAGCGTGAGCTGCCCAAGGCGCTGCGACTGTTTCTGCGCGGCCCGGGGGCGACCAAGGCCGGTGGTGCGGGCGTACTTAGTTACCTGCTGTTCGAGCCCGGCTACTGCAGTGAACTGATCGAGTTGGGTTATCAGGATGCGATGGCGCGCAAGGCCGACCTCTGCCGTTTTCTCGGGTTGGCCGAGGTCGCCCATTCCGCTTGATGCACGTCAGGCCAGCACACCATCACGAAAATCGCGCATGGCCTGCTCGATTTCCTCGCGGCTGTTCATCACGAACGGTCCGTACTGGACGATGGGTTCGTTCAGTGGTGTGCCGGCGATCAGCAATACCCGCGCACCATGGGTGCTGGCCAGGTGCAGCTCACCCTCGTCGGATAGCCGCACCAGACGCCCGGCGCTGACCGGTTGTGTACTGGCCTCGGGCAGCTCGAGCAGGCCTTGGTAAACGTACAGCATGACCCGCTGACCATCGGCCAGGCGCGGTGAAACCTGGCTGCCGGCCGGCAGGTTCAGGTCGAACAGCTGAGGCTGGGTGTGCGGCCGCTGCACGGCGCCGGCCTGGCGGATCTCGCCGTCATCGAATTCACCAGCGATCACCACCACCTCGGCGCCGGACGCCGTGTTGATGCGCGGGATGTCGGTGGCTGGAATATCGCGGTAGCCCGCTTCACCCAACTTGTCCTTGGCTGGCAGGTTGAGCCACAGCTGGAAGCCGCGCATGGCGCCAGACTCCTGCTCGGGCATCTCGCTGTGGATGATGCCGCGCGCAGCCGTCATCCATTGCACGCCGCCGCTGCCGAGCAGGCCGACGTTGCCCAGATGGTCCTCATGGCGCATGCGCCCTTCGAGCATGTAGGTGATGGTCTCGAAACCACGATGCGGATGCGGCGGGAAGCCGGCGATGTAGTCGTCGGGGTTGTCGGTGGAAAACTCGTCGAGCATCAGGAAGGGGTCGAAGCGTTCCAGGCCCGGTCCGCCGATCACGCGGTTGAGGCGCACACCGGCGCCGTCCGAGGCGGGTTGGCCAGGCTGGATGCTGATGACGCGGCGTTGCGAGGTCATGGCGGGCTCCTTGAAAGGTAGGAATGACGCCATGCTAGTCGCAGTTAATCGATGTTTGTGTGGAAAATTTGCCGGCCATGCATCGATAAATTCGATGCATGGCCGAGGGCTCAGTCGGCAATCTTCAGCTTGCGCGACTCGTTGTAGAAGTAGCGGATCTTCTCGTACTCGAACGGCGAGTTGAGTTGGCCATAGCGGAAGCCGGTATTGGCGCGGGTGTCGACGATGCGCAGTGCGGTGATGCCGGGATTGCTGCGACTGGCGTCGGCCACATCGAGGTAATTGACCGCGTTCTCCAGGCTGTAGTCCGCCACCAGCCCGCCCGTGTCGCGCAGGTTCGATGGCCCGAGCAGTGGCAGCATCAGGTAAGGCCCTGAGGGTACGCCGTAGTAGCCCAGGGTTTGGCCGAAATCTTCGCTCAATCGGGGTAGGCCCATCTTCGTCGCCGGGTCCCAGATACCGCCGACACCGAGGATGGTATTGAACAGCAACCGCGCGGTGCTGTTCATCGCCCGTTTGCCCTTGAGCTGCAGCACGCTGTTGGCCAGCGTGGGAATCTCGCCGAGGTTGTTGAAGAAGTTGTGCACGCCGGTCTGCACCAGGTTCGGTGTGACGTAGCGGTAGCCGTCGACCACGGGCAGGAACACCCACTGATCGAAGCGGTAGTTGAAGTGGTAAACGCGGCGGTTCCACGACTCCAGCGGGTCATAGACCTGCAGGGCGTCACTGGAGGCGCGTTCGAACTCCTGCTGATCCAGTCCTGGGTTGAACTGCAGATTCTGCAGCGGGTTGGTGAAACCGTCGGCATCGACCTGGCCTGCGGCCAGTGCCTGCCCGCTGCCCAGCAGCAGGGCGATGATGAGCGTGCTGTGTTTAACCACGGAAGAACTCCAGCATGGCGTCGCTGTTGACGCGATAGTTGAGGTTGCCGCAGTGCCCGCCGCGCGGGTAAAGGGTCAGGCGGTCGCCAAAGGTGCGGCGCAGAAAGCCGATGTCGCCCTGGCCGAGGATCAGGTCGTCGGCGTTGTGCATCACCGAGACCTTGTCGCTGCCTCTGAGGTAGTCCTCCAGCGCATACAGGCTGCTCTTGTCGACCAACTGGTTGAGGCTGCCGCCATCGTGACGAGCACGCCACATGGGCATCAGTTGCTCGGCGATATAGCAATCGAAGTCGCAGCGCAGGGCCATCTGGAAGAACGGCGTGAGGCTGGTGCTCTCGGTGATGCGATAGTCGCGCGGGGTAATCAGGCCGCGGCGGTTGAGCAGGTCCGAGGTGAACACGATGTCGGCAGACGAGAAGCGGAACGAGGTGCCGATGAGCATGGCCATCTGCTCGTCCGAGAGCCGCTCTTTGGACTGCTGGAAGTCATAGAGCATGGCGTTGTTGATATCCAGATAGCCCTTGTCATTGAAGTAGCGGGTCAACTTGCCCAGCACCAGATCATAGAAGTTGGTGCTGTTGTCGATGCCTTGCACCTTGGTCTGCACCAGCTTGTCGAGGTTGCTGATGGAGGTGTAGAGGTTGACCGGCGGGTTGAGCAGCAGCACGCGTTTGAAATCGAAGGCGCGGCGGGTTTCATCGATCTGGCTGACGAAGGCGGCATGCAGCGCGCCGAGGCTGTAACCGGTCAGCAGGAACTCGCTGACCTCCAGCTTCGGGTGCTGGGCACGTACGGCCTGCATCACGCGGTACAGATCGTCGGCATCGTCAGGGCTGTAGCCCGGCGTGGCCGAACGCGAGGCGGCGGCCATGAAGTCATAGCTGGTCGGTGAGGACAACTGCACAACATGGAAACCTGCACCGTAGAACAGCTTCTTCAGGTATTCGGTGGTGCCGCTGGCATAGTGCGCGCCGGTGCCGGATATGATGAAAATCAGCGGTGCACGACCGTTCTGCTGGGCCAGGCGGTAACGCAGCTTGGTCACTGGCCAGAAATTGTCCAGCAGCTCGAATTCGCGGTCTGGGCGCAGGCGTACCGAGTAGTCGCGTTGCCTGATGTCGCCGTCGGCCGGCAGCGTCGGGCGCAGTTCGGGCGGTGTGGTGGCGATGGTCGCTTCGAACGGGTTGGCCAGTGGATAGCCGTAGCTTTCCGCATCCACATCGGCGGCCATCGCTGAGACACAGAAGGCCAGGCCACCGAGCAAGGCGGCGAGTCGGGCAAGGCTGGGCATGTGTTAAGTCCCTTTGAATAAGAGAACGTCTGGATTGAACAGCTGGCTTATGACAGCAGCAAGCTGGGCAAAGTGCCAGACTATCCTGCCTTATCGCAGGGAAACTTGAGTAACTGGAGTAGGCGTCGTTCGCGCCTGGCCGATTGCAGGCTTGTTCAGTCAGGCGTGATGGTGCAGCCAGGCATGCTTGGGGCGCTCCGCCGACGGTTGGCGACGGCGCTCGAAACGTTGCCAGACCTTCTCGTGGAAGTAGAAGCCCACGGAGTTGCACAGTGGCTCGATAGCTGCCACCAGGCTACTGGCCGCAACGCTGCCGGTTAGCGCGTAGGTGACGGCGAAGGCGATGCAGAAGTGCATGATGGTGAAGGTCAGGGTCTTGAGCATGATGCACCTCGTTGAGAATCATTTCGTCATGTGAGAGAGGCTAGTCCTGTTCGTCAGCGTCGGGAAATGTGGCCTTTGCATGGCATGGATAGCTTTGATCAATTGATATTTCTTTATTGAAAGTCTCTTTCTATTTCTTTCGCCCTGGGGGGGCTGCGTTAAGGTGGCGCTCTATTCGATGGAGTCGGGCGATGCGGATCAGTGATATTCCCTTTGGCGTGACGGACTGGGCGGCGATACCAGTGACCGAACATCCGGGCGAGCGGGGCGTGGCACGTTGGCGTACTTGCCAGTTCGCTGCGCTGCGTGTGCGTGTGGTCGAGTATTCGCCGGGGTATCTGGCCGACCACTGGTGTCAGAAAGGGCATGTGCTGTTGTGCCTGGAAGGGGAGCTGACCACCGAGCTTGAGGATGGCCGGGTATTCGTGCTCAAGCCCGGTATGAGTTATCAGGTGGCTGATGGCGCCGAGGCCCATCGTTCCTCGACAACGCCCGGCGCCCGCCTGTTCGTGGTGGACTGAGCCGCGATGCTTTGGCGCATGGCTGCCGACGCTCTGGTACTGGTGCACCTGAGCTTCATTCTGTTCGTGCTGTTGGGTGGCTTGCTGTTGCTGCGCTGGCCGCGGTTGATCTGGCTACACCTGCCTGCGGTGGCCTGGGGCATCGTGGTGGAGTGTCTGCACCTGGGCTGCCCGCTGACGCCCTGGGAAAACCAGCTGCGCCGAATGGCCGGGCAGGCGGGTTATGACGGCGGCTTCATCGAGCACTACCTGATACCGCTGATCTATCCGGCCGGGCTCACGCCACAGATCCAGATCGGGTTGGGTGCCATCGTCGTGTTGCTCAACCTGGCCGTTTATACCTGGCTGATCTGGCGCTGGCGCAACAAGGCTTGACCGCGATTTGCCCAGCCTATTCATAAGTCTGATGAAGGCGCGGGAGCTTTATTGCCTTCGCTACACTGGCAGCCATTGCAACCAAACATTGAAGGCAGGGCTGCTATGCAAAACCGCATGATGATCACTGGCGCGGGCTCCGGCCTGGGACGCGAAATTGCCCTGCGTTGGGCGCACGAGGGTTGGCGACTGGCGCTGGCCGACGTCAACGAGGCCGGCCTGACCGAAACCTTGAAATTGGTACGCGAGGCCGGTGGCGACGGCTTCACTCGTCGCTGCGACGTGCGTGACTACAGCCAGCTGACCGCTCTGGCGCAAGCCTGCGAAGAGCAGTTCGGCGGCATCGACATCATCGTCAACAACGCCGGTGTCGCTTCCGGCGGCTTCTTCAGCGAGTTGTCGCTGGAGGACTGGGACTGGCAGATCTCGATCAACCTGATGGGCGTGGTCAAAGGCTGCAAGGCATTTTTGCCGCTGCTGGAAAAGAGCAAGGGCAAGATCGTCAACATCGCCTCCATGGCCGCGCTGATGCAGGGGCCGGGCATGAGCAACTACAACGTTGCCAAGGCCGGCGTGGTGGCGCTGTCGGAAAGTCTGCTGGTAGAGCTGCGTCAACTGGAGGTTGGCGTGCATGTGGTCTGCCCGTCGTTCTTCCAGACCAATCTGCTGGATTCCTTCCGTGGCCCGACCCCGGCGATGAAGGCGCAGGTTGGCAAGTTGCTGGAAAGCTCACCGATCAGCGCGTCTGATATCGCCAATTACATCCACGATGAGATGGCCAAGGGCAGTTTCATGATTCTGCCGCACGAAATGGGTCGTATGGCCTGGGCGCTGAAGCAGAAGAACCCGCAGGCGCTGTACGACGAGATGGCCAGCATGGCCGAGAAAATGCGTGGCAAGGCCAAACCCGCCAGCTGACCACAAGGTCAGCTATTTGCACCTGCAGGCTTGCCTGGCATGGCCTGCAGGGGTAGGGTGGCCGCCCCGGCCTGCCTGCCGTAATGACCTCGGATAACTCGTGAAACCTGTCCCTCGGGCCCTGTTGCTGGTGGCCCTGGTGCTGGCGGCGATCAATTTGCGCCCCGGCATCACTTCCCTCGCGCCGCTGATCGAGCGCATCGCTGCGGAGCTGTCGCTGAGCCGCAGTTTCATCAGCCTGACCACGGCCTTGCCGGTGCTGTGCATGGGCCTGCTCGCGCCCTTGGCGCCGCGCCTGGCGATACGCTGGGGCCTTGAACGCACCATCGTGCTTTGCCTTGGGCTTATTGGCCTGGCGCTGCTGGCGCGTCTGGCTGCGCACCAGAGCGTGGTGCTGATCGGCAGTGCCATCGCTTTGGGAGCCGCCATCGCGGTTGCCGGGCCTTTGTTGTCGGGCTTCATCAAGCGTCACTTCGCCAGCCAGATGGGCCGTGTGGTGGGCTGGTACTCACTGGGCATGGCCATCGGCGGTGCTGGCGGTGCGGTGCTCACGGCTCCGGCTACGGCGCTGTTTGGCGATGCCTGGCACCTGGGGCTGGCGGTGTGGGCCGCGCCTGCGTTGTTCGGGGTGATGCTTTGGCTGTGGTTACCCAATCAGGCCAGCGCCGTTGACGAGCAGGAGGGCGGTGGTTTGCCCTGGCGGCAGCCACGCGCCTGGCTGATCAGCTGCTTCTTCGCCATTCAGGCGGGCTTGTTCTATGCCATCGCGACCTGGGCGGTAGCGCGCTATCACGAAGCTGGATTGAGCATGCTGCGCAGTAACTCGCTGCTCAGTCTGGCCATGCTCATGGGGCTGCCCAGCTCGTTTCTGCTGCCCTGGCTGGCGCAGCGCTACAATGCGCGCTATCCACTGCTGCTGGCGTGCGGTGCGGTCACCTGCGGTTGCCTGGCGATGGTCACCTTCACGCCGCGCTTCGTTCCCGAATTGTGGGCGGTGATTCTGGGCTTTTCGCTGGGCGGCTCCTTCGCCCTGTCGCTGGTGCTGCCGCTGTACGAAGCCGGCTCGCCACTGGCGGTCAGCCGCTGGACGGCGATGATGCTGTTCACCGGTTACAGCCTGGGCTGCCTGACGCCCATTCTCACCGGGCTGGCACGTGATCTGTCCGGCAGCTACCGTCTGCCATTCGCGGTGCTCACCGCGCTGGCACTGGTGATGACGCTGGTGGCCTGGCTGTTGGGCCGTAGCCGACGCCAGGCTCGCTGAAGAATTGGCAGCAGTTCCTTTCTTGCCCAGACGTGCTGTGTTAGAAGGCGTTCTGCTTTTTCAGGAGTGCCGGTGTGGAGTCCGAATCCATCGTCTATGGCTGCATCCGCGACTGGCCCTCGGATGATCCCGAGTTGCGTCGCCTGCGCCGTGAAACCAACCATGGCGTGCTGGCCGAGTTACCGGCCGGTGAGCTCTGGCCGTTTCTCGGCCGCGAGATGTTCTCTTTCTGCGACCTGCCCGGTGCCGGGCTCTACCAGACCCAGGTGATCCACTTCGGTGCCAGCTATGGCGCGATCGAGTACGAGTGGAACCTGTGGATCGAAGCCTTCGAGGGGCTGCTCAAACGCCTGTATTGGGCCAGCGCGGTTGTGCACCTGGAAACCGAGCTCAATGGCATGCACACCTTCCGCTGGGAGTCCGATAGCGGCTTTCACAGCCCGCAGGAGGGGGGGTTACGCGTGCGCTGCGCCTGGGAGCGTGAAGGCGCCTTGCGCGGTTAGGGGACGAGAATGATCAACTATCTGTGGTTCCTGCTGGCGGCCTTGTTCGAGATCGCTGGTTGCTACGCCTTCTGGATGTGGCTGCGGCTCGATCGCAGTGCCTGGTGGGTGCTGCCTGGGTTGCTCAGCCTGGCGCTGTTCAGCCTGATTCTGACCCGCGTCGAAGCCTCGTTCGCCGGTCGCGCCTATGCCGCCTATGGCGGTGTGTATATCGTCGCTTCGCTGGTGTGGCTGGCGCTGATCGAAAAGACCCGGCCGATGCTCAGCGACTGGTTGGGCGCTGCGCTGTGCCTGGCAGGCGCCACCATCATCCTGCTGGGACCGCGGCTGCATGCCTCCTGATCTGCTTATAAACATCGGAAGTAAAAAGTTCCGCTGTCATCAAATCTTTATATATCAGCAACTGAGCTGAAATAACCCCTCGCCAAGATTCCCCCAGCACGAACGAGCCAATAGCTCGGGTGTTTTCAACACTAAAAGTCCAACAGGGGAATTTCTCGATGATCCGTAAGCACTTCGCCGGTTTCGTAGCCAGCGCCCTGGCTCTGGCCGTTTCCGCCCAGGCTTTCGCCGGTACTGTCACCACTGACGGCGCCGATATCGTGATCAAGACCAAAGGCGGTCTGGAAGTCGGTACCACCGACAAGCAGTTCGGTTTCAAGATTGGCGGCCGTCTGCAAGCAGACTACAGCACCTTCGACGGCATCTATACCGTGAACGGTGACAACGCCGATGCTGCCTACTTCCGCCGCGCTTTCCTCGAGCTGTCGGGCTATGTCTACAAGGACTGGGCTTACACCTTCAGCTACGATTTCTCTCACAACGCCGGCAGCTCTGAAGATGGTTACTTCGACGAAGCTTCCATCGCCTACAACGGTTTCGCTCCGGTCTCCATCAAGGTAGGTCGTTTCGACCCTGAATTCGGTCTTGAAAAAGCCACGAGCTCCAAGTGGGTCACCGCTCAGGAACGTACCGCTGCTTACGATCTGGTTGACTGGGCCAACGCCCATCAGAATGGTCTGGGTATCCAGGTTTCTGGCAGTGCAGGTGATTCGCTGTACGGTTCCTTTGGTCTGAGTGCCAAAGACCAGAACGACGTCGATGGTGAAAGCACCAAGCAATTCAACCTGCGCGGTGTTTTCGCTCCGATGCACGAAGCCGGCAACGTTCTGCACTTCGGTGTCAACTACGCCCAGCGTGACCTCTCCGACACCGCGTTCGACGCCCGTATTCGCAGCCGTATGGGCATGCGTGGCGTGAGCACCAGCGGTGGTAACGATGCGGGTACCAACGGCAACCGTCTGGTTCTGGGTGGTACCAACGTTTCGCCGGCAGGCTCCTACGACAACGATAGCGCCCTCGGTGTTGAAGCCGCATTCGCCATGGGCCCGTTCTCGATTCAAGGCGAATACATCAAGCGTGAAATGGAAGCTGACAGCGCTGCCTTCGACGATATCGAAGGTGATGGCTACTACGCTCAGGTGGCGTACACCCTTACCGGTGAAGCCCGTGGCTACAAGCTCGGCAAGTTCGATAGCATCAAGCCCAGCAACAAGCAGATTGGCGCCTGGGAACTTTTCTACCGCTATGACCACCTGTCGGTAGACGATGATAACGGTGCTCGTGCAGCTATCAGTGACATCGAAGCCAAGGTCCACAATCTGGGTGTCAACTGGTACGTCAACGACGCCGTCAAGATCAGCGGTGTCTACGTCAAGGCCAAGGTCGACAACTCCACCAACGCCAATGGCGACGACGACGGTGACGGCATGGTCTTCCGTGCTCAGTATGCGTTCTAAGTAATACCTGATTGCTCCTTTGAACCCCGCCTTGTGCGGGGTTTTTTATTGTTTCCAGCTTGGCGCCATGTAACCGAAAACATCGCCATTTCATTCGCCATACATTTCAACTGAACAAAAAAGCCCCAGACCTGCTGGGGCTCTCTGACCACTGCGATCAGTTTTGCTTCTGGAAACGCTCCAGTGCTTCTTCGATAAGCTGTCGTGCCTCGGCTGCATTGCCGTAGCCATTGAGTTCGACTTTCTTGCGACCTTCCGGCAACTGCTTGTAGACGCGAAAGAAAGCTTCGATGCGCTGGCGTTCAATCAGCGGCAGGTCATCGACATCGAGGATCTTGTCGTAAGTCGGATCGACATCACTGCTGGGGACACCGATGATCTTCTCGTCCGCCTCCCCACCATCGATCATTCTCAGCACCGCGACCGGGCGGAACTTGATCAGCACGCCTGGATGCAGCGCTTCGCGGGTGAGTACCAGCGCATCGAGCGGATCACCGTCGCCACCCAGGGTGCGTGGCAGCGAGCCATAGTTGGCTGGATAGGCAACCGGCATCGACTGGAAACGGTCGACGAAAACCAGGCCTTCTTCGTTGATCTCGTATTTGGTGATGCTGCCGGCTGGAATCTCGACTGCCATGTGCACTTCATTCGGTGCGTCTTTTGCCTGCGCGGCATGGAAGGGATGAACGATACCAGGCGCTGCGAGGGCGCTGGGAGCAACGACGCTGAGGGCAACGCCGAGGGCAAGCAGTGATTTACGCATGATGACTTCCGGTAAGGTTGGGGTTGATAAACCGGCAGTCATCTTGCTGGCGCCTTGTTAGAGATATATTGCAGTCTGGCTTCTGGGATTCAGTTCATGCCCCTCACCATCATCGACTCGCTTCAAACGTTACCCGCCGACGTCTGGGATGGGCTGCTGATACAGCCACAACCCTTTCTGCGTCATGCCTTTCTCAGTGCGCTGGAGGACAGCGGCAGCGTCGGTGGCCGCAGTGGCTGGCAGCCCTCGCACCGGCTTTGGTGCGATGAGCACGGCAAGGTGCAGGCAGCATTGCCGGCTTATCTGAAGCAGCACTCCTACGGCGAATACGTGTTCGACCATGCCTGGGCCGATGCTTGCCGGCGCGCCGGTATCGGCTACTACCCAAAACTGCTGGGCGCTGTGCCGTTCTCCCCGGTGAGCGGGGCGCGCTTGCTGGGTGATGTCCATGCGGCGGGGGAGTTGCTTGACGCGCTGACAGCCGGATTGAGCCAGGAAGCGTTGTCGAGCCTGCACATCAATTTCACCAGCCCGGCCTGTGATGCCGTGATGGCGCAACGATCGGGTTGGCTGGAGCGCTTGGGTTGCCAGTTCCATTGGCACAATCGGGGTTACCGGGATTTCCAGGACTTTCTCGATGCGCTCAGCTCGCGCAAACGCAAGCAGATGCGCAAGGAACGTGAGCAGGTGGCGGGGCAGGGCATCGAGTTCGACAGGCGTCTGGGCCGCGAGTTGAGCGAGGCTGACTGGGACTTCGTCTACCACTGTTACGCCAATACCTACCACGTGCGCGGTCAGGCGCCCTATCTGACGCGGGACTTTTTCAGCCTGCTGGCCGAACGTATGCCCGAGATGATTCGGGTGGTGTTCGCGACGCAGCATGGCCGTGCGCTGGCCATGGCCTTCAGCCTGGTCGATGGCGATACCTTCTATGGCCGCTACTGGGGTTGTCTGGCCGAATTCGACCGGCTGCATTTCGAAACCTGCTTCTATCAAGGCATGGAGCTGGCCATCGCCGAAGGTCTGCAGCGCTTCGATGCCGGGGCGCAGGGCGAGCACAAACTGATCCGAGGCTTCGAGCCGGTTCTCACCCGCTCTTGGCACTATCTCCGTCACCCGGGACTGCACGCAGCCGTTGCCGACTTTCTCGAGCAGGAGCGCTCTGGCATGCGGGTTTACGCGCAAGAGGCGCGGAGCTATCTGCCTTTTCGCCAGCCTGACAACGGCTGATCGAGCGATCAGGTTATTGGCGAAGGGCCGAAACAGCTGTTTGCCGGAAGTTCCCCAAGTCGGAGATTTCTGTAAAAACTCCAGAGCTTTCAGCAAGAACCCCGCTCGCTTCTGCCACTAAATTCCGCCCTTCACTTTCGTTACGACCGTTTTTGTCTGCGTCTATTGGTCAGACCAGCATTGCTGGGCTAGACCGATAAGAGAGGTTCATGCAGTCGAACTGTGGTGGTACGCGATTCGGTGGCCGCAGGCGCAAGCCAGGGAGGTCAGGGAAAGTGCCCAGGCACTTGCCGATGCAGTGACGAGGTGGTGGAGGTTTCACTGCACCGGTATCTGCCTTGATCGTGCCCACTCGATATCGGTGTGACGAGGAAGAGACCGGAGCCCCGCATCCGCAAAAGCGGGTGCACTTTGCCAATCAGGGCACGGTGCCCGAGAACAACAAACGAGAGGGGAGCCCCCCAAAATGACAGCTAATACTCCAATGCTCGTCACCTTCGTGGTGTACATCGCAGCCATGGTGCTGATCGGCCTGGCCGCCTATCTGCGCACCAAGAACCTTTCCGACTACATCCTGGGTGGCCGCAGCCTCGGCAGCTTCGTTACCGCGTTGTCCGCCGGCGCCTCCGACATGAGTGGCTGGTTGCTGATGGGCCTACCCGGCGCGGTGTACCTATCTGGCCTGTCCGAGGCCTGGATCGCCGTCGGCCTGATCGTCGGCGCCTACCTCAACTGGCTGTTCGTCGCCGGTCGTCTGCGCGTGCAGACCGAGCACAATGGCAACGCCCTGACCCTGCCTGACTATTTCACCAACCGCTTCGAAGACAATAGCCGCCTGCTACGTATCTTCTCTGCACTGGTGATCCTGGTGTTCTTCACCATCTACTGCGCCTCCGGCGTGGTGGCCGGTGCCCGCCTGTTCGAAAGCACCTTCGGTATGTCCTACGAGACCGCGCTGTGGGCCGGCGCCGCAGCGACCATCGCCTACACCTTCATTGGTGGCTTCCTGGCAGTGAGCTGGACCGACACCGTGCAGGCCACGCTGATGATCTTCGCCCTGATCCTCGCACCGGTGATGGTGATGGTGGCTACCGGCGGCATGGATAGCACCTTCGCTGCCATCCAGCTGCAGGACGCGAGCAACTTCGACATGCTCAAGGGCGCCAGCTTCATCGGCGTGATCTCGCTGCTGGCCTGGGGCCTGGGCTACTTCGGTCAGCCGCACATCCTGGCGCGTTTTATGGCCGCTGACTCGGTCAAGTCGATCCCGGCCGCCCGGCGCATCTCCATGACTTGGATGATCCTCTGCCTGGGCGGCGCGGTCGCCGTGGGCTTCTTCGGCATCGCCTACTTCGCCGCCCACCCGGATCTGGCCGGGCCGGTCGCCGAGAACCCGGAGCGGGTGTTCATCGAGCTGTCCAAGCTGCTGTTCAACCCCTGGATCGCCGGCGTCCTGCTGTCCGCCATCCTCGCCGCGGTGATGAGCACCCTGAGCTGCCAGCTGCTGGTGTGCTCCAGCGCCCTGACCGAGGACTTCTACAAGGCCTTCCTGCGCCAAGGCGCCTCGCAGACTGAGCTGGTCTGGGTCGGCCGCGCCATGGTGCTGCTGGTGGCGCTGATCGCCATCTGGCTGGCCGCCAACCCGGAAAACCGCGTGCTGGGTCTGGTGTCCTACGCCTGGGCCGGCTTCGGTGCTGCGTTCGGTCCGGTGGTCATTCTGTCTCTGCTGTGGAAGGGCATGACCCGTAATGGCGCTCTGGCTGGCATGCTGGTCGGTGCCGCCACCGTGATCGTGTGGAAAAACTGGATTGGTCTGGGTCTGTACGAGATCATCCCGGGCTTCATCCTCGCGACCCTGGCCATCGTCATCTTCAGCCGTATCGGCAACGGCCCGAGCAAGACGATGCTGCAGCGTTTCGACGAAGCGGAGAAGGAATACCAGTCGGTCTGATCCCCTGGCAGTGACGACACAGGCGGTGGTTGCCTAGGCAACCACCGCCTTTTTCATGTCTGCGCTGCGGGTCGGTCAGCGCCACAGAGCCCGGCAGATGAGGTCTTGCCATCGTTCTGGCCGTCAACTGGCTATGCTTAGGCCTGAGTTCCCTATGACAGGGGCCGCTTTCCTTCAGTCGCGCGGAGGGCGCGGGCATGGCCAACAACTTACTCGGCGTCGGCGAGGCCGCGCCCTGGTTCGTCTGTTCCACGCAGAGCCGGCAGCGCTTCGTGTTCGACACGGTCGGCGGGCGCTACATCCTGCTGTGCTTTTTCGCCTCGGCCGCCGATCCCGCCAGCCAGGCGCTGCTGGCCGGGCTGAGCGAGCAGCGCCAGCGCTTCGATGACCTCAACCTGGCTTTCTTCGGCGTTTCCGTGGATGCCGACGACGCGCGCCTGCAGCGCGTCGTCGAGTCGCTGCCGGGGGTGCGCTACTTCTGGGACATCGACCGCCAGGTCAGCCGCCTGTACGGCGCCTGCTGCGAGGACGGCCGCTACCAGCGCGTCAGCTACGTGCTCGACCCCATGCTGCGGGTGCTGGCGGTGCTGCCCTTCGCCGGCGACGCGGCGGCGCACCTGCATGCGCTGACGCAGGTGCTGGACAGCCTGCCGCAGATCGGCGCGCCCTGCCGCGCGGCGTTCCAGGCGCCGGTGCTGGTGCTGCCGCGGATCTTCGAGCCGAGCCTGTGCCGCGAGCTGATGGACTACTACCGGGCGCGCGGCGGCGAGCCCTCCGGCTATATGCAGGACATCGACGGCAAGACCGTGCAGGTGATCGGCCAGACGCACAAGAGCCGGCGCGACTGTCTGGTGGAGGACGAAACTCTACGCGAGGCCTGCGCCTTGCGTATCCACCAACGCCTGGTGCCGCAGATCGAGCGTGCCTTCCAGTTCAAGGTCTCGCGCATGGAGCGCTACCTGATCGGCTGTTACGACGCCGAGGAAGAGGGGCACTTCCGCCCGCACCGCGACAACACCACCAAGGGCACTGCACATCGCCGCTTCGCCGTCTCGCTGTATCTCAACAGCGGCGAGTACGAGGGCGGCTGGTTGCGTTTTCCCGAGTTCGGCGCGGCGCTGTACAGCGCGCCACTGGGCGGTGCCGTGGTGTTCGCCTGTTCGCTGCTGCACGAGGCGCTGCCGGTGACTCGCGGGCGGCGCTTCATGTTCCTGCCGTTTCTCTACGACGAGGCGGCCAAGCAGATCCGCGAGGCCAACCTGGGCTATCTCGAGGAGGGTGTGCGCGGCGCTGCCGATGTCGCCGGCGACTCGCCGACGGCGAGCGGCTGATCGGGCTTTCGCCGGCGGCCGCCTTTGGCTAAGGTGGCGGCCCCGACTTCCCGAACCCGCACAGGCTACCCCATGACCGCGAAAGACCCGCTCCACGGCCTCACCCTGCAGGCTATCCTCAGCGCCCTGGTGGAGCGCCTGGGCTGGGACGGCCTGGCCCGGCGCATCGATATCCGCTGCTTCAAGCACGAGCCGAGCCTCAAATCGAGCCTGGCCTTTCTGCGCAAGACGCCCTGGGCGCGGACCAAGGTCGAGGAACTCTATCTGCAGCAATTCAAGTCCTGAGGTCATTCAGCGCCGTCAGTTGAGTTCGAGCCCTAGCGCCTGCAACGCCTGCCGATAGCTGTTGCCCGCCATGCGCAGGCCGTTGTTGTGGTTGGCGCCGTCGATCAGCAGCAACTGCTTGGGCTCGTTGGCGGCGGCGAACAGCGCCTCGCTGAAGCGCGACGGCACGTAGCGGTCGTCGCGCCCGTGGGCGATCAATACCGGGATACCCACCTCACCGATCTTGCCCAGCGAATCGAACTCCTGCGACAGCAGCCAGCGCACCGGTAACGAGGTATTGGTCACCGCGGCCGCCACATCACCCAGGTTGGTGAAGCTGGATTCGACGATCAGACCGGCGGCCTGCGCTGCTTCATCTTCGCCCGCCAGCTCGTGCGCCAGGTTGACCGCTACGGCCCCGCCCAGGGAATGACCGTAGATGAAGCGTTTGTCCGCCTCCGGCTGCAGGCGCACCAGATGCTGCCAGGCGATCAGGGCGTCCTGGTAGACGCTACGCTCGGAGGGCAGGGCGCCACGGCTTTCGCCGAAGCCGCGGTAGTCCACCGCCAGTACCGAGAAGCCCATGGCATGCAGTTGTTCGATGCGAAACAGCTGGCCGGTCAGGTTCCAGCGTGAGCCGTGCAGGTAAAGCAGTGCCGGGGCATCCTTGCGCGCGGCTGGCCACCACCAGGCATGCAGGCTTTCATCGGCTGTCAGGTTCGGTGATTGCAGTTGCACGTCCTCGATGCCTGCGGGCAGGCCGCTGAACCAGCGGGCAGTGCCGGGTTCGATGCGAAACACCAGCTCACGCTCGGTCTGCTCCAGTTTGGCGCAGCCAATCGGTAGCAGCACCAGCAGGCAGGCCATCACTATCAGGCTCAGGCGACGGCGGCGGAGCAGGGCGAACCAGGATGAGGGCATCGGCGATACTCATGAACGGCAACGGATGATGCTGCCATGGACTGCATATCCGGTGCCGGGTTTCGCCAGTCACTGGTCACCGTGGTTACCGCGTGTTACCGCCAACTGATCTGCGGCGCGCTCTGAGGCGCTTGGCAAAGGGTGACGCTACCGGGTTCCAGGTAGGGCGTAAGTATTGGCGCCATGCCCTTGAGCACCTGTACCGGCAGAGCGGAGGTGAAGGTGAAACGCTCCGCCTCGCGACCTGGTACGAAGGCGGTGAGCGTACCGTAGTGACGCGGGCCGAGGAAGAACACGAAGGTGGCCGTGCGGTTCATCGCCCGTGAACTGATCACCCGTCCGCCGGCGCCGACACTTTCAATACGATTGTCGCCGGTGCCGGTCTTGCCGCCCAGGGTCAGATTACGGCCGTCCTGCAATTGGAAGGTGCCCTGCAGCCGTCGCGCAGTACCGCCTTCTACTACCTGGGAAAGTGCATTGCGCAGCGCGGCCGCCACTTCCGAGGGCATCACCCGTTTGGCACCGTGGGTGTTGCGCTCGACTCGCGTCTCGTAGGGGGTGCCGGCGGCAAAGTGCAGTTCGTCGATGCGCAGCACGGGCTGGCGAATGCCGTCGTTCTGGATGATGCCCATCAGTTCGGCCAGCGCCGCCGGCCGATCGCCTGAGCTGCCCAGGGCGGTGGCAAGGGAGGGCACCAGGTGCTGGAAGGGATAGCCGAGGTTCTTCCAGCGGCGATGGATGTCGGAGAAGGCTTCGACCTCCAACATGATGCGGATTCGGCTGTCACGAGCGCTCTTGTGCCGGCTGCGGAACAACCAGCCATAGACTTCCTGGCGCTCGTCGATGCTGGCGGCCACGGCGTCGCTGAAACTCGCCTGCGGGTTGTCGATCAGGTAACCCAGCAGCCACAGCTCCAGCGGATGCACGCGGGCGATATAGCCCTGATCCGGCAGGCTGTAGGCACCAGGGCCGTAGTCCTTGTACAGGCGCGCGATGCGTTGGTCGGTGAGTTTTTCCTGTGGCAGTTGCGCGCGCAGAAAGGCCGCGAAGGTTTCTTCGTCGGCCTGCGGCAGCAGGTAACGGTGCACGGCGCCCAGGCGCACCGGGGTCTGGCGCAGGCCGCTGATGAACGTTTCCAGGCGCTGTTGCGGCGGTTGGCCCTGGTATTTGCGCCAGAAGCGCAGCAGGAAGGTGCGCCCTTCCTGGTCAGCGAAACGTTGCAGGTATTCCTGACGACGCGGGTCCTTGTCGTCCTTGAGCAGTTCGGCGCTGTTCTGGTAGGTGCTATAGCGCACCAGGTCGCGCATCAGGCGGACGAACGGCAGATTGATCGACTCGCGCAGTGATTCACGCAGGGTCGGGTTGCGGCCGTTGTCCTCGCGGCGGAAGTTGCCGAAGGTGTGCAGGCCGCCACCGGTGAAGAAGCGTTCGTGGGGGCTGGCCGAATAGCGTCGTTCCAGCGCGGCTTCCAGCATGCTGGCCAGATCGGTGCCGGGGTTGGCCAGCAGATAGGCGACTGCCCAGCGGCTCAGGTAGTCCTGCTCGGCGATCTCGACGTTACGCAGCTCGGCCGGGTTCTTGTCGGCGTGGCGCTGATGCAGCTCGGCGATGATCTCCAGATAAGTTGCCAGCACCCGTAGCTTGGCGGTGGACCCCAGTTCCAGCTTGCTGCCTTCGTTGATGTCGAAGGGCTGGTCGGTGCTGTCGGTCTGCACGCGTACCCGACTGCCGGTGGCCGTGCGCTCGAACAGGGTGAAGCTGTAGCGCACCTCGGCGGTCTTTTCCGGGGACAGCAGGCGCTCGCCGAACAGGCCGATCTTGCCGGCGAATTCGGGGTCGGCCAGGCGTTGCAGGTAGAGGCTGGTCTCCTGCTGCAGATCGCGTTGCAGGGTGCTGCGTGCGGCCAGATCGAGGCGGTCCAGATCATACAGGGGCATGCCCAGCAGGTTGGACAGGCGTGAACGGGCCACGCTGATGCCCTTGTCGCTTTCCACCGGCCGTAGATTGGGCTCCTGTTGCCAGTCGCGGTATTGCAGCTTCTGCGTCAGCGCCGCGTCACGCAGCTCTTTGTCGATCAACCCTCCTGCCGCCAGCAGGCGAATATGACTCTCCGTCAGTGCTTCCATCTCCTTGCGCCCTTGCGCCAGATAGTAGGAGGGACGGCGTTGGGCGATCATCAGTGACAGCATCTGGCG
Source organism: Pseudomonas alcaliphila JAB1 (assembly GCF_001941865.1). Taxonomy (NCBI): domain Bacteria; kingdom Pseudomonadati; phylum Pseudomonadota; class Gammaproteobacteria; order Pseudomonadales; family Pseudomonadaceae; genus Ectopseudomonas; species Ectopseudomonas alcaliphila. The sequence continues at coordinate 1,331,789 of NZ_CP016162.1, forward strand.
CAGAGCCAGGCCACGCTCAGCCATGCTGGCGTCGGGCGTGCGGGCTGGGTCGAGCAGCGCATTGCTGCGCTCGAAATCCGCGCCGTACCAGATGCGCAGGCCGTCAGCCAGGCCATGGACCTCGCCATGTCCCGGGGCGGCTGACAGCGGTACGCTGTTGAGGTAGTCGCGCACGATGGTCTGGCGTGCTTCCAGGGTCTGCGGTCCCTGCTGGTAGGCACGCACGCTGGCGGAGATCATCTGCCGCAGCTTTTCTTTCGCCGACAGCGTCAGGCCATCGGGAGAGTGCCGGTATTTCTCCAGCTGGGTCGCCAGGGTGCTGCCACCGGCGGACTGATCCTGCACATCGAGCAGCTTGCCGATCTGCGACAGCGCGGCCATGGTGAATCGTGGCCAGTCTACCGCTGGGTTGGCCAGTGGCTGATCGCTATCCAGCAGATGACGGTTCTCGATGAACAGCAGGCTGCTGACTACCAGCGGCGGAATGCTGGCGAAATCGGCATAACCCTGTTGTGGATAGCGGAACTCATAGAAGGGCGTGCCACGGCAATCGCTGATGCTGAGGCCGGTTTGGCTTTTCTCGATGAAGGGCGGGAACAGGCCGCGACGGCTGTAGGCCATCAGTGCCGGAGAGAAGCGGGCCTGCTCGCTGATCAGGAAGTCGCGTTGCTGCAGGCGCTCCAGCATCAGTGGCAGGTAGGCGTAACCCTGACGTTTGTCGAAGGGGCCGTCAGCAGGGTAGAGAATATCCGGGCTGGGCCCCGGCTCGACGCGGTAGGTTAGGGTAGCGGCATAGCGGCTCAATTCGCGGGCCTGGAAGTGCGCGCTGCGCAGTTCGAAAAACAGCAGCGCGGCTGCAGCTGCCACCGCTGATGCCAGTAGCAGGTAAAGCACCAGGCGCCAGCGGCGTGGCCGCGGGGCCGGCTTGTCGTCGACCGCCGGCAAGACGTTCGACGCAAGTTCGCGGTGCTGAGGATCCGATTGCCATAACGCGCCCATAGTCCACCGGCTTGGCCTATCTGCTCCACGGAAAACACGAGACGGCCGCTGGCGCCTCGTCTGCTTATTATCAGCTTAGCTGCTGTGAACGGAGCTGGCTGGCGCTTTTGACGCAAAGCGTGTCGGGCTGGCTCATTGGCGCTAGACTCGCTGCAACGCATAAATGCAGGGAATCAGCATGCAGCGCGACCACCGAGAACAGCTTCAGCAAAGCTGGCAGGCCAATGCCGACGCCTGGGCTGCTGCGGTGCGTGAGCAGCGCATCGAAAGCCGGCGCCTGGTCACCGATGCCGCGATCATCCAGGCCGTCTTGGCGCTGCAACCCAGGCGGGTCCTGGACATCGGCTGCGGCGAGGGCTGGCTGTGTCGGGGCCTGGCCGAGCACGGTATCGAACCGGTGGGTGTGGATGCCTCCGCGCCGCTGATCGAGGCGGCTCGCGCCGCGTGCGACGGGCGCAGTCAGTATCGGGTCTGTGGCTATGCCGAACTGGAGGAGCATGCCGAGCAACTCGGGCGCTTCGAGGTGCTGGTCTGCAACTTCGCCCTGCTCGAAGAGCCGCTGCAGCCTATCCTGCGCAGTCTGCACGGCTTGCTGGCACCTGGGGGCAGTCTGCTGATCCAGACCCTGCACCCGTGGCGGGCCAGCCATGGCGAGCCTTATCAGGACGGTTGGCGGGTCGAGGATTTCGTCGGTTTCGGCCAGGGTTTCCAGGCGCCGATGCCCTGGTTCTTCCGCACCCTGCAATCCTGGCTGACGCTCATCGGTGAAACCGGTTGGCGCCTGGAGTGGCTGCAGGAGCCACTGCATCCCGAGAGTGTTCAGCCGGTGTCCCTGCTGCTGTTGCTCAAGCCGCTCTGATCATGCAGCTGCTGCTCAATCTCGACGTTCCCGATCTGTCGGCGGCGGTTGCGTTCTACCAGCAAGCGCTCGGGTTCAGTGTCGGGCGTGTGCTGTTCGACGGTACGGTCGTCGAGATGCTCGGCGCGGCTGTACCGCTCTATCTTCTGCACAAGGCCGCGGCCACTCGACCCTGCCCCGAGGCAGGCGTGCAACGTGATTACCGCCGCCACTGGACACCGCTGGGGTCGTCGATGATCTGGATGCTGCATTGGAGCGGGCAGTCGCTGCCGGCGCTCGGCAGGAAGGTGAAATCCACGAATATGACTGGGGACGCCTGGTAACACTGAGCGATCCCTTTGGCCACGGGCTGTGCTTCGTGCAGTGGCTCGGAGAGGGGTACGACCTGGTCACCACCCACACGGGAGAAATCGATGCGCAGAATTGAATTGGCCGGCGTGCAGGTACCGGTGATAGGCCAGGGAACCTGGCGCATGGGGGAAGATGATCGCCAACGCTCGCGTGAGGTTGCGGCGCTGCGTGAGGGGCTGGATCTGGGCCTGAGTCTGATCGATACCGCCGAGATGTACGGCGAGGGTGGTGCGGAACTGGTGGTGGGCGAGGCTATCGCCGGGCGCCGGGACGAGGTGTTTCTGGTCAGCAAGGTGTATCCGCACAACGCCAGTCGGGATGGCGTTCAGGCGGCCTGTGAGCGCAGTCTGAAGAGACTGGGTTGCGAGCGTATCGATCTCTACTTGCTGCATTGGCGCGGGCGCTACTCGCTGGAGGAGACCGTCGAAGGCTTCGAACGGTTGCGCGAGCAGGGCAAGATTGGCGCTTGGGGCGTCTCCAACTTCGATCTGGGCGATCTGCTGGAGTTGGATCAGCCGGCGTGCCGCGCCAATCAGGTGTTGTACAACCTGGAGGCGCGCGGTATCGAGTATGACTTGCTGCCCTGGCAACAACGCGCCGCTATGCCGCTGATGGCCTATTGTCCACTCAGCCAGGCCGGTGCAATGCTGCACGAGCCGGCATTGCTCGAGGTGGCCCAACGGCATGGCGTCAAGCCAGCTCAGGTTGCCTTGGCCTGGGTGCTCAGGCAGGACGGTGTGATTGCCATCCCCAAGGCCGTGAGCAGCGCGCATCTGCGCGATAACGCTGCGGCAGCCTCCATTACCTTGAGTGCGGATGATCTGGCTTTGCTGGACACGGCCTTTGCTCCGCCGCAGAACAAGCGGCCGCTGGAGATGGTTTAGCCTGCATTGCCCGGCTTAGGGTGGGTGCGACACGTGCAACCGGCTGCGCCGGACCTCCGATACCGCGCCATATCGGTACCGCGAGAAAACGGCAAATAAGGTCAGTTGGCCGGATCGGCCGCCAGACGTCCGGCATCCTTGAGCAGTGCCTTAAGGAAGGCATCCTGCAGTTCGGGATCGTTGCGGGTCAGCTCGATCAGGCTCTGCTCCAGCTCGCTGGCCTCTTCTTCCAGACCAAGATCGGAAAGGCGTTTGACCCGGTGTACCCACTGGTCAACATCGCCGCCTTCGAGGTCATCGAAGATTAGGTCATGCGCTTCACGCAGCTTGCCGCGCAGGGTATGGCTGACCATAAGGGTCGTTTCCGCACGCGCGACATCGTCACCCAGGCGATCTTCGACGCTCAGTTGCAGCATGTTCAGGCGCGCGATGTCCTGTTCGCTGAACGGGCTGTCGAGCAGGTTGAGGCGCAGCACACCGCTGCTGTCGGTGAGCAGTTCGAATTGCTGGTCGCCAGCCTTGACCTGAACCGGGCGCTCGGACCAGGGCAGGTTGGTGTACTCCATGCGACGGTCGCGCTGCAGTTCCTCGATGCTTGCCAGGTTCTGCTCGGCGCGGCCGTTCGACTCGACGTTCATGAAGGGGTTCAGGCCGGCCATGCCGTAACTGATCCAGCCACGGGTAGCGGTTTCCGGCAGGCTGCCGAGCAGTACGACGTTGAGTACGTTGGCGCCCACGCCGGCTACCACCGCGACCGCGCCCATCGGTACTTCATAGATCTCGCGCCAGGGCTGGTAGGGGGTGTAGCGGTCGTAGCGGCGGGTCACCTCGAACGCGGTAACCTCGTAGCTTTTCTGGTCATGCACGCGCACACGGCGTTGCGGTAGCTCCAGCACCTTGGGTTCGCCAGCATCGATCTGCAGCTGGTGATCCAGCAGTTTGCGTTCGATGCGTTCCTCATGCTCGCTACGTTGCGGCAGCTGATTGGCGCAGCCGCTGATCAAGAGGGCGCCGCACAAGGCGGCGCCGGTCAGGCGAAGGTTGTTGCTCGTGTGCATGATGTCTCGGTAGGGCGCGATCAGCGGCTGATACGGGCTTGCAGGAAGGACAGGATATCGGCCAGCGGCACGGCTTGCGCATCGGTTTCGGCGCGGCTCTTGTACTCGAGGTTACCCTCGGCCAGGCCACGGTCGCTGACGACGACGCGATGCGGAATGCCGATCAGCTCCATGTCGGCGAACTTGATGCCGGGGCTGGTTTTCTTGTCACGGTCATCCAGCAGCACTTCGTAACCAGCGGCGGTCAGCTCGGCATACAGCTTGTCGGTGGCCTCGCGCACCTGCTCGGTTTCGTAGCGCAGCGGTACCAGGGCGATCTGGAACGGTGCCAGGGCGTCGTTCCAGCGGATGCCGCGCTCGTCGAAGTTCTGCTCGATGGCGGCAGCCACCACGCGGGAAACGCCAATGCCGTAGCAGCCCATGGTCAGGGTCACCGGCTTGCCGTTCTCACCGAGCACCTGGCAGTTCATCGCCTCGCTGTACTTGGTGCCGAGCTGGAAGATGTGGCCGACTTCGATGCCGCGCTTGATTTCCAGGGTGCCCTGGCCATCCGGGCTGGGGTCGCCGGCGACGACATTGCGCAGGTCGGCAACCTCTGGCAGCGGCAGGTCGCGCTCCCAGTTGACGCCGAAATAGTGTTTGTCTTCGATGTTAGCACCGGAGGCGAAGTCGCTCATCAGTGCGACGCTGCGGTCGATGATGCAGGGGATCGGCAGGTTGACCGGGCCTAAGGAGCCGGGGCCGGCGCCAATGGCGGCACGAATCTCGGCTTCATTGGCCATCTGCAGCGGGCTGGCAACCAGCTCCAGGTTGGCCGCCTTGATCTCGTTCAACTCGTGGTCGCCGCGCACGATCAGGGCGATCAGCTTGCCTTCCTCGGCAGCGTGCACCACCAGGGTCTTGATGGTCTTCTCGATGGCCAGGCCAAAACCTTGCACCAGTGCGTCGATGGTCTTGGTATCAGGGGTGTCGACCAGGCGCATTTCTTCGGTCGCAGCGCCGCGCGCTTTCTCGCGAGGAATGGCCTCGGCCTTCTCGATATTGGCGGCGTAGTCGGAGACATTGCTGAAAGCGATATCGTCTTCACCGGAATCGGCCAGGACGTGGAATTCGTGCGAGCCGGTGCCGCCGATGGAGCCGGTATCGGCCTGCACAGGGCGGAAGTTCAGGCCCAGGCGGCTGAACACGTTGCAGTAGGCCTGGTGCATGCGGTCATAGGTTTCCTGCAGGGACGCCTGGTCGGCATGGAAGGAATAGGCGTCCTTCATGATGAACTCGCGGCCACGCATCAGACCGAAACGCGGACGGATCTCGTCACGGAACTTGGTCTGGATCTGATACATGTTGATCGGCAGTTGCTTGTAGCTGTTCAGCTCGTTGCGGGCCAGATCGGTGATCACTTCTTCATGAGTCGGGCCGACGCAGAATTCGCGATCATTACGGTCCTTGATGCGTAGCAACTCGGGGCCGTATTGCACCCAGCGACCGGACTCCTGCCACAGTTCGGCAGGTTGAATGGCCGGCATCAGCACTTCCAGCGCACCAGCGGCGTTCATTTCCTCGCGCACCACGGTCTCGACCTTGCGCAGCACGCGCAGGCCCATCGGCAGCCAGGTGTACAGGCCGGAGGCCAGCTTGCGGATCATGCCGGCACGCAGCATCAGCTGGTGGCTGATCACCACGGCATCGGAAGGGGTTTCTTTCAGGGTCGAGAGCAGGAACTGACTGGTACGCATGTTTGGCCGTTCTGTCGGTTGCTAGGGCTTGGAATAGGCCGGCATTGTACGGTGCCTATACAGTGGCGTACAGGACGGGTGCAGGCGCGAAAGTGCTACTGCACATGCCGGGAGGATTAAAGAGTGGGATTGACTGCGCTTGAGGTTCAGAGCCTGATTCGAGCTGGGCTACCGATGGCCGAGGATATCGATCTGCGGATCGACCGCCTCGATGAAGAAGGTGTGTTGGCGCGTGTGCCTTTTCAGGCCAAATTGGTGCGTCCGGGTGGCACCCTCTCCGGCCCGACCATCATGGCGCTGGGGGATGCGGCCATGTATGCCGTGGTGTTGGGGCGTCTCGGTCGGGTGGAAATGGCAGTGACGTCCAATCTCAATATCAACTTTCTGGTCAAACCCCAGCCGGTGGACTTGTTGGCCGAGGCGCGCATATTACGCTTGAGTCGGCGTCAGGCAGTTTGCGAGGTTTCGCTGTATTCGGCTGGAAATGAGAATGAATTGGTGGCGCATGTAACGGGAACTTACGCTCTTCCATTGTAAATCTTGAATAAAAAGAAAAGGCCCGGTTTCCCGGGCCTTTCTTATTCGAGCGCTAACAGAGTCCTGAAATTACAGGATGCTCAGCGGGTACTCGAGGATTACACGAACTTCGTCGATGGAGCCGGAACCGTAATACACGCCATCGCTGCTGCGGTAGGTGGCTTGACGAACGCGCATGTTGAGGTCTTTGGCCGGACCGTTCTGAACGGTATAGCCAACCTGAATGTCGCGTTCCCACTCTTTACCATTGTTGGTGGTATCGGTCTTGGCGCCAGAACCGCTGACGTAGCGAGTCATGAATTTCAGGCCTGGAACGCCGAAGTCAGCGAAGTCCAGGTCATAACGCAGCTGCCAGGATTTCTCGTCTTCAGAGTTGAAGTCGGAGCGTTGAACCGAGTTGGCCAGCCAAACGGTGCCACCGCCATCGACGCCATAGTCGTAGCCGATGCCGTCGAAACCACCGTGGGATTTTTGGTAGGCTGCAGTCACAGTGTGAGCGCCGAAGTTATAGGCCGCAGCCAAACTCCAGATAGTGTTGTCTTCGCTCTTGCCGGTACTGGTGTACTCTTTGTCGTAGTCGGTTTTGTAAATGTTGAAATCGAAGTTCAACGACTGACCTTCACTAATGCCGAAGGTGTAGTTGGCATTACCGTAGTACTTCTTGAAGGAGTCTTCTACGTCAGAGTAGTACAGGGAGGCTGACAGGTCGTCGGTGAAGCTGTAAGTACCACCGAAAACGTCAGCGCCTTTCAGGCCGATACTGTCATGATCAGTCTGGTCTTGGGCATTGATCGCAGTGAAGCGACCGGCATGCAGTTCCAGGCCTTCAATCTCATTGCTGGTAACCAGGAAGCCTTCAGCGGTTTCTGGCAGCAGACGGCTGTCATCAGTGCTCAGAACTGGCAGTGCAGTGAACTGGGTGCCGTATTTCAGTACGGTGTTGGACAGGCGCAGCTTTACTGCACCGCCGGCTTCCGAGTAGTCGTCCTGCGAACGACCGTCACTACCAGTAGGGAACAGACCGGAGCCAGCGCGGCCCTTGCCGCTGTCCAGTTTGATGCCCAGCAGGCCGATAGCGTCAACGCCGAAGCCGATGGTACCTTGGGTAAAGCCGGACTCGTAGGTAGCGATGAAACCTTGACCCCACTCTTGTGGATCGTCATTGCGAGTCGGGACGTTACGGAAGTCGCGGTAGAAGTACAGGTTGCGGCTCAGAACGTTCAGGCTGCTGTCTTCGACAAAGCCGTTGGACTCGGATTGCGCGCTGGCGAAAGCCAGTTGACTGGTGCCCGCGGCTACTGCCAGGGCGATTACGCTCCACTTCATCACTTGCATCGTGATTGCTCCTTTGGTTTAGAAGAGTTGCGCTGCCCACTGTTTTGTTATATGGGCGGCTCTTTCTTTTTGTGTCGGCGGTAACTTATAGCACGCAGCCAATATTGGCGATAGTTGCAGTCTATTCATTACGACCTCGTTCATGCTGGTGTCGCATCGCATTAGGAGGAATGTCGCAAATCTGTAGCTCTGTCCTTGCGTTTCGTTATGCCAACGCTTTCGCGGCTCTGAGGTGCCTGGGGCCACTGTTATTGATCGACTGCACGGCTCGCCGAGCATTGCTTTCACAGATAGCAAAAGTCGTGCTCAAAACCTGGATGCACCGCTAAAACCTTGATTTTCTGGCATGCGGTGCGTCGAGTAGCGACGCTGATCCCACGTGCGGCGCGGGTTTGCCTGAGCGATGTCAGTTCTTCGCGTCTGGCCAGCGGCAGGCGATGCCACCTGCGTTCATATCGCTGCTCCGGTAACGCTTGGCACTGTCTATTACGGGAAGAAACAAAATGGTGCACGTCTGCGGTGCGTGTGCGTCCGGGCTGCCTTGCGTTGGTGCGTGGTCGCCGGATGAAGTCTCGACTGAGCCAGCGTATGCTGCGCGCCATTGTTTGGCCCTTGCTGGGGGCTACGCTTGATTGATCCCTTTATAAGGAGGAGAACCGTCATGTTCGCTCTGGATTCGCGTCTGCAGCAGGATTGCCTGCTGGTCGGGGATTTTCCCCTGTGTCGTTTGCTGCTGATGAATGACTCCAACTACCCCTGGTTCATCCTCGTGCCTCGGCGTGAGGAGGTCAGCGAGTTGTTCCAGCTCGACGCTGACGATCAGCGTCAACTGTGGCAGGAAACCACGCTGCTGGCTGAGATCCTCAAGGACACTTTTGCCGCCGACAAGATGAACGTGGCCACGCTCGGCAATGTGGTCAGTCAGCTGCATATGCATGTGATCGTGCGCCGACGTGACGATGTCGCTTGGCCCGCACCGGTCTGGGGGAGGCATCCGGCGCAGCCTTACGCAGGGCAGCAGGTGGGACAGGTCATCGACAAGCTGCGCCTGGTGCTGGCCGAGGATTTTCAGTTTGCCGGAGAGCCAGCATGAGCCTCGAGTCGCGGATCATGGAGCTGGAAAGCCGCCTGGCTTTTCAGGATGACACCATTCAGGCGCTCAGCGATGAGCTGGTCGAACAGAGCAGGCGCATCGAGCGGATGCAGTTGCAATTGACGGTTCTGGCGCGGCGCCAGGAGGAGTTGAGCGGTCAGGCGGGTATTGCCGAAGACGAAGCGCCGCCACCTCATTACTGATATGAAAAAGCCCGGTTTCCCGGGCTTTTCTTCACGTGCTGCTCAGCGCCGTGAAGGGGCTGCTGCGATCACGTCCTCCGCTTGCAGGCCTTTGTCACGCTGCATGACCGAGAACTCCACGCGTTGGCCTTCGATCAGTACGCGGTGGCCCTCGCCGCGAATGGCGCGAAAGTGCACGAAGATATCGTCACCCGAGTCGCGGGAAATGAAGCCGAACCCCTTGGACGTATTGAACCACTTGACCGTACCAGTCTCGCGATCATCTGGAGTCACGCTGGTGCTGGCGCTGGCTTGTTGCACGGGCGGGCGTTGGTCTGCGCTGCGCGGCTGCGTGCCCAGCTGTGCTGCAAGGCTCAGCGCCACGGCAACGACCAAGGCCAGAAGCGGTAACCAGATGGCGGGTTGGCTGCCGATGCTGGGCAGCGGGGCAAGCAGGATCAGGCTCTGTACCACGGCAGCCAGTATCAATAGTGCCGATGACAGCCCCTGCAGTTGTTGGCGCGCGGCGTGGACGTTCTGTTGTTGCGCTGCGGCAAGCAGGTTGAACAGGCCGATCAGGGCCAGATAAATGGCATCCGGGGTGGTCAGGAACGAAGTGGAAAAACCGGGTACGGCAGACAGCAGCAGGGCGGCAAACCCTGTCACGAGATGGGCAATCTTCAACATCTTCGATGAACTCACTGATTGAATGATGACTCAAGGTGTTGCGGAGAGAGCGCGCTTCAAGGGTTGCCAGTCGAACGGCAACGACGCGCGCCGGTATACAAGGTTGGCGACGCCGCAGAATGGTAATGCGGCGTGCGAGACTATTTAACAGCAAAGGCGGGGGCTTCTCAAATCAGGCGCTTAGCATCGTTTCGCTGGTAATGGGGTGGACCTGATTGCGCCCGGCGCGTTTGGCTTGATAAAGCGCGTCATCGGCCCGCGTGAGCAGAGATTCGAATGTGTCGCCTGCTTCGGCCATGGCGCAGCCGAAGGACGCGGTAATGCTGTCCAGAATCTGGTCCGTGCGCCTTACCTTGACCCTCAGTGACTGGATCTTGTGGCGCAGTTGTTCGGCGAAATCGAGGACTCCGTTGAGGTTGGCGCAGTTACGCAGGACCACACAGAACTCTTCGCCGCCGTAGCGCGCAGCAAAGGCCTCCCGTGGCAGCAGGTCACGCAATAGTTGCCCGACGTGTTGCAGTACGCGGTCACCCAGTGGATGGCCGTATTGGTCGTTGAACTGTTTGAAGTGGTCGATATCCAGAATCACCAGCGCCAGGCCCTGTTGTGACTCGTTCAGGGCGCGCTCCAGCAAACGGGTAAAGGCATGGCGGTTGAATACGCGGGTCAGACTGTCGAGCGTTGCTGCCAGATGTGCGCGCTCCAGCTGGCTGCGCAGGTGCGTGATCTCTTGCTGCGCGGCGCGCAGGCGGTAAAGGAATTTTTCCTGCTGATCCTGCATCAGCTGGGTGCTTTCCTGCAGATCGCTGAGTACGCTGGGTAGATCGTCGACGATGGGTTCCTGCAGTGCGCTGAGACCCTGGCTCAGGCTCTGTTGGTAGTACTGGCCGCCAATCACGCTGCGTGAGACGTCGCCTTCGATATCATCGACCAGCTCGATTACCTGCTGTTGGCCGGCGCGAGCTTCTTCCAGCTCGCCGCGGATGATGTAATCGCGAAACAGCCGGCTGGCGGTTTCCAGCGGGAACGCGTCGAAGTCCTCGACCACCTTGTCCAGGCGGCGGTTGAGCTCTGGTTCGCTGCCTCTGCTGTAGGTGTACCAGAGTGCATAGTGCACCGGGTTTGGCGGGATATCGTGACGCATCATCAGTGGCACGGCTTGCTTCAGGAGCTCGGCCGCCTCGCGGGTTTCCTCCGGGTACAGGTCGATGATGCTGGGCGGTTTGGCTGGCTGACTCATGGGTGTCGGAAACTCAATGGCGAATGGCCAGAGCATAGATCAGGGCGAGGCTGCATGCCTAATGAAAAGGCCCGGATCACCGGGCCTCTGAGCGTCTCAAACAGCGAGCAGGCTACGCAGCATCCAGGCGGTTTTCTCGTGCACCTGCATGCGTTGGGTCAGCAGGTCGGCAGTCGGCTCGTCGCTGACCTTGTCCAGCAGCGGGAAAATACCGCGCGCAGTGCGTACGACGGCCTCTTGGCCTTGCACCAGTAGCTTGATCATTTCGTCGGCGCTTGGTACGCCTTCCTCTTCCTTGATCGAAGACAGGCGGGCGTAGGCGGCGTAGGTGCCTGGCGCCGGGAAGCCCAGTGCACGGATTCGTTCGGCGATTGCGTCAACCGCCAGCGCCAGCTCGGTGTACTGGCCTTCGAACATCAGGTGCAGGGTGTTGAACATCGGACCGGTCACATTCCAGTGGAAGTTATGGGTCTTCAGGTACAGGGTGTAGGTGTCGGCCAGCAGGCGCGAGAGGCCTTCGGCGATGGCGGCGCGATCCTGTTCGGCGATTCCGATATTGATTTCCATGGTTTTTCTCCTTTCAGGTGAGCCCAGGGTGTTTATCCCGCAGTATTGGTGAGAGCCTAACACGCAGGGCGTCGGGATGATCTTGGCTTATATCAATGAAAGCGATGTTTAGAGGCTATTGATAGCGGACGGTTCATTTGCGGCCAATAAATCCCGGCCCTGGCGCGGCGTCAGTCCTGTGCGTGGTGCAATGCCCGCTCAGCCGTGCGCCAGTCCCGGCTGCTGCTGCAGGGTGCGATTGAATACCTCTACCCAATGGGCGCTGAATTGCTGCCCGGCAAGGTTGTTGATTTCAAGGATGGCGCGTAGCAATGGGCGTTTGCTCAATGTCTGGTGCGCGCGTTCATGGGTCCTTGCGTCAAAGGTGTCGACGATATGCAGGATCGGTGCGCCTGGGGCTATCTCCCTTTCGCTCAGGCCTTTGGGGTAGCCAGAGCCATCGGCATGTTCCTGATGCTGCATGATGATCTCCATCGCCGCCGACCAGTCTGGCATGCGTTTGAGTAGGTCGCTGGCCAGGCGCGGATGGCCTTGCATCATGCGGCGTTCTTCGCGGCTGAAATGGCTTTGCTTGTGCAGAAGCTCCAGCGGCAGGAAGGCCATGCCGAGGTCATGCAGGCAGACTGCGGCCGCCAGTTGTTCCGGCTGTTCCGCGTAGCCGCCCGCTGCATTGATGCTCAGTGCCAGTTCCAGCAGGCGCAGGTTGCGGCCTCGCCAGTAGGGGGAGCGCTGTTCGGCGGCCTCGGTCAGTGCGCAAAAGAACTGCAGGTCGGGCCGGACCATGATCGCGTGGCGCGCCAGCAGCGCTTCGATGCGGCTTGGTTGCGCTTCTTCGTTGAGTTGCAGGCGAGTGCTGGGGTCCATCTGCTGCAGCAGCTCGAGCCGTACCTTGGTCTGTCGCTCATTCGGCGTCATGGCCAGCGCCTGCAGCGCGCTGCACAGCTGGCTGACCTGTGTGCTGTCGGGGGCTGGTTCGGCGCCACCCAGTGCCTGAGCGACCTGGGCGCGCAGATGGTCGAGGCTGAGCAGCAGTATGTCTCCGAGCAGGCTATCGAAGGTCAGGTTGGCCGAGCGCAGGGCATCGAGCACGTCCTCCATGGCTTGTGGCAACGGCATCAGTTCGTTGAGTCCGACGTAACCCAGATTGCCCTTGAGCGTATGGATCAGGCGAAACAGCTCGCGCAGCCGTTCCGAGCTCTTTGGCGCTCGCTCAAGCTCGATCAGCAGTTGCTCGCAGCGGGGAAACTGCTCGGCGGCGTCGAGGCGGAAATCTTCCAGCAGATCGCTGGACAGGTCGCTGCGATGGGCTTGGTCCATGGTCGTTCTCCAGGCAGGAGGCGCTCCTCATTATAGAAGGCATCTGCCGAGCGGCTGCGTCGTGACGATTTACGCTATATAATCCCGCTCTTTATCGAAGCGCGGCGTAGGGTTGGACGTTCGCCGCGGTGTAGCTCCTGCCCAGGGCGTTGGGGGCTGCCTGACCTATCCAAGACCTTAGAGAAGCGAAACACGATCATGATGCGCAGCCACTATTGCGGCCAGTTGAACGAGAGCCTGGATGGCCAGGAAATCACCCTTTGCGGCTGGGTACATCGTCGCCGTGACCATGGCGGGGTGATCTTCCTCGATATCCGTGATCGTGAAGGCCTGGCCCAGGTGGTATTCGATCCTGATCGTGCCGAGACCTTCGCCAAGGCCGACCGCGTGCGCAGCGAATACGTGGTGAAGATCACCGGCAAGGTTCGCCTGCGTCCGGCCGGTGCGGTCAACCCGAACATGGCGTCCGGTGCCATCGAAGTGCTGGGCTATGAACTGGAAGTGCTCAACGAAGCGGAAACCCCACCGTTCCCGCTCAATGAATACACCGACGTTGGTGAAGAAACCCGCCTGCGCTATCGCTTCATCGACCTGCGTCGCCCGGAAATGGCCGAGAAGCTGAAACTGCGTTCGCGCATCACCAGCAGTATCCGTCGTTACCTCGACGACAACGGTTTCCTCGACGTGGAAACCCCAATCCTGACCCGCGCCACCCCGGAAGGTGCGCGCGACTATCTGGTGCCGAGCCGCACCCACGCTGGCAGCTTCTTCGCCCTGCCGCAGTCGCCGCAGCTGTTCAAGCAACTGCTGATGGTCGCCGGCTTCGACCGCTACTACCAGATCGCCAAGTGCTTCCGCGACGAGGACCTGCGCGCCGACCGCCAGCCGGAATTCACCCAGATCGACATCGAGACCAGCTTCCTCGATGAAAAAGACATCATGGACATCACCGAGACCATGGTGCGCAACCTGTTCAAGGAAGTGCTCGATGTCGAGTTCGGCGAACTGCCGCACATGACCCTGGCCGAAGCCATGCGCCGCTTCGGCTCGGACAAGCCGGACCTGCGTATCCCGCTGGAGCTGGTCGATGTGGAAGATCAGCTCAAGGACGTCGAATTCAAGGTCTTCGCCGGCCCGGCCAATGATCCGAAATGCCGCGTTACCGCGCTGCGCGTACCGGGCGGTGCGAGCATGCCGCGCAAGCAGATCGACGACTACACCAAGTTCGTCGGCATCTACGGCGCCAAGGGCCTGGCCTATATCAAGGTCAACGAGCGCGCTGCCGGCGTTGACGGTTTGCAGTCGCCGATCGTCAAGAACATCCCGCTGGACAATATCAATGTCATCCTCGACCGCGTTGGCGCCGTCGATGGCGATATCGTGTTCTTCGGTGCCGACAAGGCCAAGATCGTCAGCGAGGCCCTGGGCGCGCTGCGCATCAAGCTGGGTCACGACCTGAATCTGCTCACCTGCGAGTGGGCGCCGCTGTGGGTGGTCGACTTCCCGATGTTCGAGGAAAACGACGACGGCAGCCTGACCGCCATGCACCACCCGTTCACTTCGCCGAGCTGCAGCCCCGAAGAGCTGGAGGCCAACCCGGCCGCCGCACTGTCGCGCGCCTATGACATGGTGCTCAATGGTACCGAGCTGGGTGGCGGTTCGATCCGTATCCACGACAAGGCCATGCAGCAGACCGTATTCCGCGTGCTGGGTATCAGTGAAGAGGAGCAGCAGGAAAAGTTCGGCTTCCTGCTCGATGCGTTGAAGTACGGTGCGCCGCCCCATGGTGGCCTGGCCTTCGGCCTGGATCGTCTGGTGATGCTGATGACCGGTGCTTCGTCGATCCGCGAAGTGATTGCCTTCCCGAAAACCCAGAGCGCGGCCTGTGTCATGACTCAGGCGCCGGGTGTGGTGGACGCCAAGTCGCTGCGCGAGCTACACATCCGCCTGCGCGAGCAAGCCAAAGCCGAGTGATAACCTGCTGCGCTTGGTCATGCTGCGTTGGAAAGAGGTTCGAAATGCTCATTTGCTTCAGCAAACTGCGCTTTCTCACCTCTTTCCGCCTTGCCTGGCCTGCGCTCGCGACGGTTCTCATCTCGGCTTGCGCCGGTCGCAAACTGATTTGAAAGAAATGGAGTGAGTTATGGCTGGTCATTCCAAATGGGCCAACATCAAGCACCGCAAGGGGCGTCAGGATGCCAAGCGCGGCAAGATCTTCACCAAGCTGATTCGTGAGCTGACGGTCGCCGCCAAGCACGGTGGCCCGATTCCGGCGGACAACCCTCGTCTGCGCCTGGCCGTGGACAAGGCGCTGACCAACAACATGTCGCGTGACGTGATCGATCGCGCCATCGCCCGTGGTGCCGGCAACAACGAAGCCGACAACGTCGTCGAGTTCAGCTACGAAGGTTATGCGCCGAGTGGCGTGGCGATCATCGTCGAGGTGATGACCGACAACCGCAATCGCACTGCCGCCGAAGTGCGCCATGCCTTTACCAAGTGCGGTGGCAACCTGGGCACCGACGGTTCGGTCGCCTACATGTTCGAGCGCAAGGGCCAGATCAGCTTTGCGCCGGGCGTCGATGAAGATGCCCTGATGGAGGCTGCGCTGGAGGCCGGTGCCGACGACGTGGAAATGGGCGAGGACGGTTCGGCCCTGGTGTCGACCAGCTTCACCGAGTTCCATGCCGTCAACGAAGCGCTGAGCTCGGCTGGCTTCAAGGCCGAGGAAGCAGAAATCGCCATGATCCCCTCGATCAGTGCGCCGATTGCCGATCTGGAAACTGCGCAGAAGGTGTTCAAGCTGATCGACATGCTCGAAGACCTGGATGACGTGCAGAACGTCTACCACAACGCCGAAGTCGCCGACGAGATCATGGAACAGCTCGGCTGAGGCAGTAGCCCCATCCAATATGGGGCGGTTTTGTAGGGCGGGGGAACCCCGCCAAGCTTATGATGGCGGGTTGCACCCGCCCTACGAATGAGAAGGCCGGAAGCGGTGCACAGCGCTTCCGGCTTTTTTCGTCAGGCTGACCGGCTGGCGGATGACGTCGACGAGGGCGCCCCGTATACTCGCCAACTGGATAAATAGACAGTTGCTGATATGACCCTGATTCTAGGCATCGACCCGGGTTCGCGTATTACCGGCTATGGCGTGGTGCGCGATACCGGGCGCGGTTGCGAGTACGTGGCCTCGGGTTGCATTCGTACCGGCAACGGTCCTTTGGCCGAGCGTCTGCAAATCGTCTTTCGCGGCGTCAGCGAGGTGATTCGCACCCATGGTCCGGTGACCATGGGTATCGAGCAGGTGTTCATGGCGCGCAATGCCGATTCGGCGCTCAAGCTGGGGCAGGCGCGTGGCGCGGCCATCGTCGCAGCG
Source organism: Pseudomonas alcaliphila JAB1 (assembly GCF_001941865.1). NCBI lineage: Bacteria > Pseudomonadati > Pseudomonadota > Gammaproteobacteria > Pseudomonadales > Pseudomonadaceae > Ectopseudomonas > Ectopseudomonas alcaliphila. The sequence continues at coordinate 1,348,013 of NZ_CP016162.1, forward strand.
GTGGAGGCGGGGCTGGAAGTCAGCGAGTACACCGCGACCCAGGTCAAGCAGGCCGTGGTCGGCACCGGTGCGGCGGACAAGCAGCAGGTACAGATGATGGTCATGCATCTGCTCAAGCTGGTGCAGAAACCGCAGATCGACGCCTCCGATGCACTGGGGATCGCCTTGTGCCATGCCCATCACAGGCAGAGTCTCATTCCCCACGGGCTTGCCGGCGCCAAGCGGCGTGGCGGCCGTCTTCGTTTGTAATCGGATTAAAGGAAACAGCGGTGATCGGACGTTTGCGCGGCACCTTGGCGGAGAAGCAGCCGCCGCATTTGCTTCTGGATGTGAATGGCGTCGGTTATGAGCTGGAAGTACCGATGACGACCCTTTATCGTCTGCCTGCGGTGGGCGAGCCGGTAACCCTGCACGCTCACCTGGTGGTGCGTGAAGATGCGCATCTGTTGTATGGCTTCTTCGAAAAGCGCGAGCGTGAGCTGTTTCGCGAGCTGATTCGCCTCAATGGCGTCGGTCCCAAGCTGGCGTTGGCGCTGATGTCGGGGCTGGAGGTCGATGAGCTGGTGCGCTGCGTGCAGGCCCAGGACACGGCGGCGCTGGTCAAGGTGCCTGGAGTGGGCAAGAAAACCGCCGAGCGTCTGTTGATCGAACTCAAGGATCGCTTCAAGGCCTGGGAGTCGATACCGTCCATTGCGCCTTTGGTGGTGGAACCTCAACTGGCTCAGGCAGTCTCAAGCGCGGAGAATGACGCCGTCAGTGCCCTGATATCCCTTGGCTACAAGCCGCAGGAGGCCAGCCGAGCAGTTGCCGCCGTCAAAGAGGATGGTATGAGCAGTGAAGATTTGATCCGACGCGCGCTGCGCGGCATGGTTTAGTGGAACCCTATTGATGATCGAAGCCGATCGCCTGATTACCTCCAGCCCACGTGAGCGCGAAGAGCAGCAGGACCGGGCCATTCGCCCGCTGCGTCTGGCCGACTACATCGGTCAGCCCGTCGTGCGCGAACAGATGGCGCTGTTCATCCAGGCTGCGCGGGGTAGGGTGGAAGCACTCGACCATACGCTGATCTTCGGCCCACCGGGCCTGGGCAAGACCACCCTGGCCCATATCATCGCCGAGGAAATGGGCAGCTCGATCAAGAGCACTTCCGGCCCGGTGCTTGAGCGACCGGGTGATCTGGCCGCGCTGCTGACCAACCTGGAAAGCGGCGATGTACTGTTCATCGACGAAATTCACCGTCTTTCACCGGTGGTCGAGGAGGTGCTGTATCCGGCCATGGAAGACTTCCAGCTCGACATCATGATCGGCGAGGGCCCGGCGGCCCGCTCGATCAAGCTGGATCTGCCACCCTTCACCCTGGTTGGCGCCACCACCCGTGCCGGCATGCTGACCAATCCGCTGCGCGACCGCTTCGGTATCGTCCAGCGCCTGGAGTTCTACGGCATCGATGATCTGGCGACCATCGTTACGCGCTCCGCGGGAATTCTCGGCCTGCCCATCGAGGCCAAGGGCGCTTTTGAGATTGCCCGTCGTGCGCGTGGTACGCCGCGTATTGCCAACCGCCTGTTGCGTCGTGTGCGCGACTTCGCCGAAGTGCGAGGCAATGGCCATATCACGCAGCTGACCGCCGATCAGGCGTTGAATCTGCTGGATGTCGACGAGCGCGGTTTCGATCATTCCGACCGCCGCTTGCTGCTGGCCATGATCGAGAAGTTTGATGGCGGCCCGGTGGGGCTCGACAGCCTGGCGGCGGCGATAGGGGAAGAGCGCCATACCATCGAGGATGTGCTCGAGCCGTATCTGATTCAGCAGGGTTACATGATGCGCACGCCGCGCGGGCGTGTGGTCACTCGCCATGCCTACCTGCACTTCGGGCTGAATATTCCCAAGCGCGCTGGCGAGCAGGTCGCTGGCGATCTTTTCGCGGCAGGTGACGAATGACGAAAAAATTGTTACCAGCCCGGATTGGCAAGCAGCAGGCCGGGGACTAGAGTATGCGCGCGCAAAACGGAGTCCAGCCGTTCAGCCACCACTGCCGGGTCTATTACGAAGATACCGATGCGGGCGGCATCGTCTACTACGTCAACTACCTCAAATTCATGGAGCGGGCTCGCACCGAGCGCCTGCGTGAGCTGGGTTATGCCCAGTCGACGCTTGCCGGTGAGGGCCTGTTGTTCGTCGTGCATTCGGCCGAAGCGCGTTATCACGCGCCAGCGCGACTGGATGACGAACTGGTGATCAGCGCCGATGTGATCGAATTGAACCGTGCCAGCCTGCGCTTTCGTCAACAGGTCAGGCGGGCTACGGATGATGTGCTGCTCTGCGAAGGGCAGTTTCTGGTGGCCTGTGTGCGCGCCGACAACTTGAAACCCCGGGCTATCCCCGAAACCCTGCGACACGCGTTCGCCGGGACGCAGGCGCCGGGTCTAATTGCAGCAGGAGAGTAAGCGTGGAAGCTAACGCCGTTGACCATATGTCGATGTGGAGTCTGATCAGTAGCGCCAGTCTGTTGGTTCAGTTGGTGATGCTGACCCTGGTGGCCGCCTCGGTCATTTCCTGGGTGATGATCTTCCAGCGCAGCAATGCCATCCGCGCCGCCAAGCGTGCGCTGGACAACTTCGAAGATCGCTTCTGGTCCGGCATCGACCTGTCCAAACTGTATCGCCAGGCCGGCAGCAACCCCGATCCGGATTCCGGTCTGGAGCAGATCTTCCGTGCCGGCTTCAAGGAATTCTCCCGTCTGCGTCAGCAGCAGGGCGTAGACCCCGATGCGGTGATGGACGGTGTGGCGCGTGCCATGCGCGTGGCCATTTCCCGCGAGGAAGAGAAGCTGGAAACCGCGCTGCCGTTTCTCGCCACCGTCGGCTCTACCAGCCCGTACATCGGCCTGTTCGGTACCGTATGGGGCATCATGAACTCCTTCCGCGGCTTGGCCCAGGTGCAGCAAGCCACGCTGGCTACCGTGGCACCGGGTATTGCCGAAGCGCTGATCGCTACTGCCATCGGCCTGTTCGCGGCGATTCCGGCGGTCATCGCCTACAACCGTTTCTCTGCCCGCAGCGAGATGCTGATCGGTCGTTACTACACCTTCGCCGACGAGTTCCAGGCCATCCTGCACCGCAAAGTGCACACCTCGGAAGACTAAGGCGAGCGAAGAGGACAGGTTTTAACCATGGCGAGAATTCGCAACAGACGCAAACCGGTCGCCGAGATGAACGTGGTGCCCTACATCGACGTGATGTTGGTACTGCTGGTCATCTTCATGGTCACCGCGCCGATGCTCAATCAGGGCGTCAAGGTCGATCTGCCCAAGGTCAGCAGTGAAGCGCTGCCGCAGGACAACGACGCGCAGGTGCTGACCATTTCCATCAAGGCCGACAAGACCTACTACTGGAACATGGGTAGCGAGGTCGACGTCGATACCGAGCAGGAGCGGGCCTCGACCCTCGAGCAGATGACTCAGGCCGTGTCGGCGATCATTGCCGAGAATCGTCGTCAGGGTAAGCAGGTGCAGGTGTTCGTGCGCGGCGATCGCACGGTCGATTACGGCACTGTGATGTCGGCCATGGGCGGTCTGCAGCAGGCCGACGTGGGCAACGTCGGACTGATTACCGAGGCTCCCTGATGCAGCAAACCGAGCGTTCGCAATCGGAAAGCTACTTCTGGCCCGTGGTTTGGGCGGTGGGTCTGCATGTCCTGATGTTCGCCATGCTGTTCGTCAGCTTCGCCTTCACCCCGGAGCTGCCACCGGCGCGCCCAGTGGTGCAGGCTACGCTGTATCAGTTGCAGTCACAGAGCCAGGCCACTACGCAGACCACGCAAAAGGTTGCCGGTGAGGCGCAGAAGACCTCGGCGCCGCAGTTCGAGACTGAAAGGCTGGAACAGAAGAAAGCCGAGGAGCAGAAGCAGGCCCAGGCCGAAGCGCAGAAGGTAGCCGCAGCCAAGAAAGCCGAGGAACAAAAGCAGGCGGAAGAGGCTCGAAAGGCCGAGGCGGCGAAGAAAGCCGAGGCCGATAAGGCCGCCGAGCAGAAACGTCAGGCGGATATCGCCAAGAAGCGCGCCGAGGAAGAGGCGAAGAAGAAAGCCGCTGAAGAGGCCAAGAAGAAGGCCGCTGCAGAAGAGGCCAAGAAAAAAGCGGCAGCCGCCGAAGCTGCGAAGAAGAAAGCCGCCGAGGATGCACGGCGCAAGGCCGCCGAGGATCAGAAGGCGGCAGCGCTGGCCGAACTGCTGTCGGACAATGTGCAGAACCAGCAGGCGCTGGCCGAGACCCATGGTGACCAGGTTGCCGGTAATCTCGATGATCTGATCATCAAGCTGATCACCGAGAACTGGCAGCGGCCGATGTCGGCGCGTCGAGGCATGAGCGTCGAGTTGCTGATCCAGATGCTGCCCGATGGCACCGTGACCAACGCCAGCGTATCGCGCTCCAGTGGCGATGCACCGTTCGACAACTCGGCCGTTGCAGCTGTACGTAACGTCGGGCGTATTCCCGAGATGCAACAATTGGATCGCGCTACCTTCGACCGTATGTACAGGCAGCGACGCGTTATTTTCAAACCGGAGGATTGAGCTCTGTGAACAACCTGATTCGTATCGCCCTGTTGGGGCTGGTCATGCTGGTCGGTAGCGTCCAGGCGGCCGACCCGCTGGTGATCTCCCAGGGCGCTGACCGCGCCACACCCATCGCTGTCGTGCCGTTCGGCTGGCAGGGTGGTTCGGTACTGCCTGAAGACATGTCGCAGATCATCGGCAACGACCTGCGCAACTCCGGCTACTTCGAACCCATCCCGCGGCAGAACATGATCAGCCTGCCGACCCAGGCCAGCGAAGTCATCTACCGCGACTGGAAAGCCCTCGGCGCCCAATACGTACTGGTCGGCAATATCGTGCCCAATGGTGGCCGCTTGCAGATTCAGTACGCGCTGTTCAACGTCAGTACCGAGCAGCAGGTCATGACCGGCAATGTCGGTGGTAGCACTGATCAGTTGCGCGATATGGCTCACCATATCGCCGACCAGTCGTTCGAGAAGCTCACCGGCGTCAAGGGGGCATTCTCCACGCGCCTGCTGTACGTCACTGCCGAGCGCATGGGCACCAACAACACCCGTTACACCCTGCAGCGCTCCGACTACGACGGTGCCCGTGCGGTGACTTTGCTGCAATCGCGCGAGCCGATCCTGTCGCCGTCGTTCGCGCCGGATGGCCGCCGTATCGCTTACGTGTCGTTCGAGCAGCGTCGCCCGCGCATCTTCGTACAGCACATCGACACCGGGCGTCGTGAGCAGATCACCAACTTCGAAGGCCTCAATGGCGCGCCGGCCTGGTCGCCGGATGGCAACCGTCTGGCCTTCGTGCTGTCGCGCGATGGCAACCCGGAAATCTACGTGATGGACATGGGCAGCCGGCAGATGCGGCGCATTACCAATCATTACGCCATCGATACCGAACCCTTCTGGGGTAAGGATGGTCAGACCCTTTACTTCACCTCGGATCGCGCGGGTCGTCCGCAGATCTACAAGACCAACATCAATAGCGGGGCTGTGGAGCGAGTGACCTTCGTCGGTAACTACAACGCCAACCCGAAATTGTCGGCTGATGAGAAGACCCTGGTGATGATTCATCGTCAGGATGGCTTCACCGTGTTCAAGGTGGCTGCACAGGACCTGGAAACCAACCGTTTGCGCATACTTTCAGACACAAGTTTGGATGAGTCGCCCACTGTTGCGCCCAATGGCACCATGCTAATCTACGCCACCCGCCAGCAGGGCCGGGGAGTCTTGATGTTGGCGTCCACCAATGGGCGCGTGAGGCTCCCTCTTCCTACCGCTCAAGGCGAAGTTCGAGAGCCTTCTTGGTCCCCTTACCTGAACTGATGCGGTGCTACACCTTTTTGCTTAACACAACTGGGGTTCATTAGGAGTTACATGATGGAAATGCTGAAATTCGGTAAGTTCGCTGCACTGTCCCTGGCTCTCGCCGTTGCTGTAGGTTGCTCCTCCAAAGGCGGCGACGCTGCTGGCGAAGGCGCTGTTGACCCGAACGCTGGCTACGGTGCCAACACTGGCGCTGTTGATGGCAGCCTGAGCGAAGAAGCTGCTCTGCGCGCTATCACCACCTTCTACTTCGAGTACGACAGCTCCGACCTGAAGGCCGAAGCCATGCGCGCTCTGGACGTACACGCCAAGGACCTGAAAGGCAACGGCGCTCGCGTCGTTCTGGAAGGCCACGCTGACGAGCGCGGTACCCGTGAGTACAACATGGCTCTGGGCGAGCGTCGTGCCAAGGCCGTTCAACGCTACCTGGTTCTGCAGGGCGTTTCCCCGGCTCAGCTGGAACTGGTTTCCTACGGCGAAGAGCGTCCGGTTGCCACTGGCAACGACGAGCAGTCCTGGGCTCAGAACCGTCGCGTAGAGCTGCGTAAGTAAGCTGCCATGCGAGATTGCCGCCGTATTCTGACCCTTCTGACACTCGCCTTGCCGCTTGCGGCGATGGCGGAGGTTCCCGTACTGGAAAGCAGCTCCATGCAACAGGGCAGCAGCTATCCACCGGCGGGTTATGGTACGGCCGGCGCCTACGCCGGAGCGGGTGCGCAAGCACCCGCTTCTGCGCAGGGTATGCTGTTCAACCAGCTCGAGCAGATGCAGCAGGAAATTGCGCAGCTGCGTGGCATGGTCGAAGAGCAGCAGAATGAAATCCAGCGCCTCAAGCAGGAAGGCCTGGAGCGTTACCAGGATCTGGACCAACGCATTTCCTCCGGCGCCGCTGCCGGTGGAGCTTCCGCACAGAATTCAGCCGATGGCGCGGTAAACGCCAGTGGCACCCCGACGCCACCTGCCGCACAGCAGCAGGCCAGCGCCGAGCCGGGTGATCCGGCCAAGGAAAAACTCTATTACGACGCTGCCTTCGACCTGATCAAGGCCAAGGACTTCGACAAGGCGTCGCAGGCGTTCAGCGCCTTTCTCAATCGTTATCCCAACAGCCAGTACGCGGGTAACGCGCAGTATTGGCTCGGCGAAGTGAACCTGGCCAAGGGTGATCTGCAAGCAGCCGGTCAAGCCTTTGCCAAGGTCAGCCAGGCCTATCCGAGCCACCCCAAGGTGCCGGATTCGCTGTTCAAGCTGGCCGATGTCGAACGTCGCCTGGGTCACAACGACAAGGCCCGTGGCATCCTTCAGCAAGTCATCGCGCAGTACCCGGGTAGCTCGGCCGCCCAGCTGGCCCAGCGCGATCTGCAGCGGCTGTAAGCCAGCAATTGACGAAAAACCCGCGCCCGTCGCGGGTTTTTCTTATCTGGCCTCGCGTGATCCATTAGAATGCGTGCTCGCATGCGAGGCGGGGTTTCAGCTCGGCTGATGTCCTTGTCGCCATGCCTTGTCGAATGTCGGCCACTGCCGGCGTTCCTGTCTTTTCACGCAACGGAAGCGGATGGCCTGTTTCGTCATCACGCTCGTGGCTACCATGCAAGAAACTCTGCGTATCACCGAGATTTTCTACTCGTTGCAGGGGGAGACGCGTACCGCCGGCTTGCCGACGGTATTCGTGCGCCTTACCGGCTGCCCCCTGCGCTGTCAGTACTGTGACACTGCCTACGCCTTCAGTGGCGGCGAGATCGTCACGCTGGACAGTATCCTCGATCAGGTGGCCGCCTATCGGCCGCGCTACATCTGCGTCACCGGCGGCGAGCCGCTGGCTCAACCCAACTGCATCCCTCTGCTTGCGCGCCTGTGCGATGCCGGTTACGAGGTGTCGCTGGAAACCAGTGGTGCGCTCGACGTCTCAGCGGTCGATCCACGGGTCAGCAAGGTGCTCGATCTGAAGACGCCTGGATCTGCCGAAGTGCAGCGTAATCGCTACGAGAACGTCCAGTGGCTGACACGCAACGATCAGGTCAAGTTCGTCATCTGCTCGCGTGAAGACTACGACTGGGCAGTATCCAAATTGATCGAATATGACCTGGCTGCTCGAGCCGGCGAAGTGCTGTTCTCGCCCAGCCACAAACAGGTCGATGCACGTGCGCTGGCAGACTGGATCGTGGCCGACAACCTGCCCGTACGCCTGCAATTGCAGCTGCACAAGATTCTCTGGAACGACGAGCCGGGACACTGAACATGAACGACAAGAAAGCGGTCATCCTCCTTTCCGGTGGCCTGGACTCGGCCACCGTGGTCGCCATGGCCAAGGCCGAGGGCTACAGCTGCTACAGCATGAGCTTCGACTATGGGCAGCGCCATCGCGCCGAATTGCAGGCTGCTGAGCGTGTGGCGCGGCAACTGGGTGTAATCGAGCACAAGGTGATCGGCCTGAACCTCAACGGCATCGGCGGTTCGGCGTTGACCGACAGCAGCATCGCCGTGCCCGAATCGCCCACTGAAGGTATTCCCGCCACCTACGTGCCAGCACGCAACACGGTGTTTCTGGCGCTGGCGTTGGGCTGGGCCGAGGTGCTGGGGGCGCGCGATATCTTCATTGGCGTCAACGCGGTGGATTACTCGGGCTACCCGGATTGCCGTCCCGAGTTCGTCGACGCTTTCGAGCGCATGGCCAACCTGGCGACCAAGGCAGGTGTGGAGGGGCAGGGCTTTGTCATCCGCGCACCGCTGCAGCAGATGAGCAAGGGCGAGATCATCCAGGCCGGTATGCGCCTGGGCGTGGATTACGCACTCACGGTCTCCTGCTACCAGGCCGATGATCATGGCCGCGCCTGTGGCAAGTGCGACAGCTGCCGCCTGCGTGCAGCCGGTTTCGCCGCTGCCGGTGTGCCTGATGCGACGCGCTACTTCTGAAAAAGTTTTCGCGAAGTGTTGATTTCCTGAATTAAATCAGTATCATGCGCCTCGCGTTGGGTCGTTAGCTCAGTTGGTAGAGCAGTTGGCTTTTAACCAATTGGTCGTAGGTTCGAATCCTACACGACCCACCAGATCGCAAAAGCCAGTCGTGAGACTGGCTTTTTTTTGCTCTCGGAAAAGCCCTCTGGCCGCTGCTGCCCCGCCTGTGGCGGTGGGCGGTCAGGGGGTATACTCGCAGCTTGCTCAAGAGCGCCGCAGGTTCGATGATATGACGCAGATTTCCGAACGCCTTCTGGTTCAAGCCCACCTCGATGCCAAACAGCCCAAGCCGCTGACCGCCGAGGAGGAGGCCTTCTATCGCCGCGAAATCGCCGCTGAGCTGAAGAAGCAGAACGCGGTGCTGGTGGCGCACTACTACTGCGATCCGGTCATCCAGGCGCTGGCCGAGGAAACCGGCGGCTGCGTTTCCGACTCCCTGGAAATGGCCCGCTTCGGCAATCAGCACCCGGCGCAGACCGTGGTGGTGGCCGGGGTCAAGTTCATGGGCGAGACGGCGAAGATCCTCAACCCGGAAAAGCGCGTGCTGATGCCGACCCTGGAGGCGACCTGCTCGCTGGATCTGGGCTGTCCGGTGGACGAATTCTCGGCCTTTTGCGATCAGCACCCCGAGCGCACCGTGGTGGTTTACGCTAACACCTCGGCCGCGGTGAAGGCGCGTGCCGACTGGGTGGTGACCTCCAGCTGCGCGCTGGAGATTGTCGAGAGCCTGATGGACAACGGCGAGACCATCATCTGGGCGCCGGACAAGCATCTGGGCAACTACATCCAGCGCGAGACCGGTGCCGATATGCTGCTGTGGGACGGTGCCTGCATCGTGCATGAGGAATTCAAGTCCAAGCAGCTGCTGGACATGAAGGCGCTCTACCCGGATGCCGCCATCCTGGTGCACCCGGAATCGCCGCAGAACGTGGTCGAGCTGGCCGATGCGGTGGGCTCCACCAGCCAGTTGATCAAGGCGGCGCAGACCCTGCCGAATTCCACCTTCATCGTCGCCACCGACCGCGGCATCTTCTACAAGATGCAGCAGCTATGCCCGGACAAGACCTTTATCGAGGCGCCAACCGCCGGCAATGGCGCCGCCTGCCGCAGCTGCGCGCACTGCCCGTGGATGGCGATGAATACGCTGGAGCGCGTGCTGACCGGCTTGCGTCAGGGCTCCGGCGAGATTCATGTCGACCCGGCGCTGATTCCCAGGGCGATCAAGCCGCTCAAGCGCATGCTTGATTTCACCCAGGCGGCGCGGATGAAGGTCGCCGGTAACGCCTGACCGTTAGCCGTCAAGAAGAAGCCCAGCCAATGCTGGGCTTCTTGCTTTACGTAGCCCGGATGCAATCCGGGAATGGTGAGAGGCCAATACCCCCGGATTGCATCCGGGCTACGGCAACTCGTCAGCTCAGCTTGCCCAATTCTCCGGTTCGTTGACCACATTGAGCAGCGCACGCAGGCGGCCATAGTCACGACCATTGAAGGCAAAAGCCAGACGGGTCAGGTGGCACAGTTCCGGTTCGTCGCGCTCCTGCTCGCAGTAGGGTTGCTGGGTAAAGCCACCTTCCTTGCACAGGCTGGCGAAGTCGCTGTCCAGCTTGGCCAGAGCTGCCTCGTTGAGCGGATGATTGAGGCGAATCACGAAGCGATCCTTGAGCCAGCGGCTGGAGTGGAAGTTGCGGTAGAAGCGGGCGATTTCATCCACCGCCTCTTCGGCGCTATAGACCAGGTGCATCAGGTTGAGATCGGTAGGCAGGATATAGCCGTTATCGCCAAGCTGACGACGGATGAAGCCCAGTGCATCTTCCCAGTAGCTGCCGCCCGGCTGATCGAGCAGTACCACGGGCACCAGCGGGCTCTTGCCGGTCTGGATCAGCGTCAGCACTTCCAGCGCTTCGTCGAGGGTGCCGAAACCGCCGGGGCACAGCACCAGGCCGTCGGCCTCCTTGACGAAGAACAGCTTGCGCAGAAAGAAGAAGTGGAACGACAGCAGGTGATGGCTGCCGCGCATGGTCGCGTTGGCGGTTTGTTCGAAGGGCAGGGTGATATTGAAGCCCAGGCTGCTTTCCGCCCCGGCCCCTTCATGGGCTGCCGCCATGATGCCGCCACCGGCACCCGTGACCACCATCAGATCGCGGTGTGCCAGTAATGCGCCGAGCTCGCGAGCCTGCCTGTACAGGGGATGATCGGGTGGCGTTCGTGCCGAGCCGAACACCGTGACCTTGCGCCGCCGTTTCAGTTGTTCCAGCACGCCGAAGGCATGCTCCATCTCACGCAGGGTCTGCATCATGATCTTGGCGTCCCAGCGGTTACGATCCGCCTGGGCCATATGGATCACCGTGGTGAGCATTTCGCGGTACAACGCCAGGTTGGGGCTGTTGCTCGGGGTTGCCAGAGCTACCAGTTCCTCCACCTTGCTGCTCAGGTCGACCTCGCTGGTTTGCACGTGGCGCGACAGATAGTCGTCCGCTTCAAAGGGCATGGAAACTCTCCTCTTCTTGGCCTGTGAGAGGCGAGTAGCCTCTCGCGGTGGCCGGTACCTTGATTATGGAGTGTTGAGCAGCTTGCCACAGGCAGTCTGCCGTTTCGTTGTCACCTTTTCGTAAGCGCCGGTTACAGGGCGATCTGTTCACCTGGTTCGGGAATGTTGGCGATCCAGTTCAGGCGTTCGCGCAGGGCGGCTTGCAGGGCCTGCATCTTCTCCAGCTCGCCGTGCACCAGGTACAGCTCGGGGTGTTGCTCGAACCGGCTGGCCCAGTCGAGCAATTGCGTTTGCCCGGCGTGCGCGGAGAAACCGCCGAGGGTATGCACCTTGGCCTTCACCGCTATGCGCTGGTGCAGCACCTTGACCGTTTCCGCACCATCGACGATCAAACGACCCAGCGTGCCCTTGGCCTGGAAGCCGGGGAACACCAGATGGCAGTTCTCGCGCCAGAGGTTGTGCTTGAAGTGATGAACGATACGCCCGCCATTGCACATGCCGGCACCGGCGATGATGATTGCGCCGCTCTTGATCCGGTTGATCGCCATCGATTCTTCGGCCGTCGCAGTGCAGCGCAGGATGGGCAGCCAGTCCTCGACCCGCTTGACCCCCTTGGCGGCCAGGGCGGCGCGATCCTCGGCGGCGAACTGATCGTGAAAGCGGCTGTAGATGGCGTTGGCGCGGATCGCCATGGGACTGTCGAGGAACACCGCCTGTTGTGGCAGGCGGCCTTCCTGATAGAAGCGGCCTAGGTAATAGATCAGATCCTGGGTGCGGCCGACGGCGAAGGAGGGGATCAGCACGTTGCCGCCTTCCTTGTGAGCCTGCTGCAGGATGTCGGCCAGCTCTTCCAGGGTTTCGTCGCTGGGGCGATGGTCACGGTCGCCGTAGGTCGACTCCATCAGCAACACGTCCGCCTGATTCAGTTGGGTCGGCGCCTGCATCAGCGGCGAGCAGGTATTGCCCAGGTCGCCGGAGAACACCAGATGACGGTGCAGGTGGTGATCCTCTACCTGCATCTCGACGATGGCCGAGCCGAGGATGTGGCCTGCATTGTGGAAGGTGACCTGCACGCCCTTGGCAACTTCGACCGCTGCGCCGTAGGCATGCGCGCGGCGCTGGCTGAGCGCCTGCTCGGCATTGGCGATGGTGTATAGCGGCTTGACCGCCGGCTTGCCCTGGCGTGCGCGCCAGCGGTTTTCCCATTCGGCGTCCTTCTCCTGGAGGAAGGCCGAATCCAGCAGCATCAGTTCGAGCAGTTCGCTACTGGCCTCGGTGGCGTGGATCGGGCCGCGATAGCCTTCGGCGACCAGGCGCGGCAGCAGCCCGCTGTGATCGAGGTGGGCGTGGGAGATCACCACCGCATCCAGGCTGCTCGGGTCGAAAGGAAACGCACTGCGGTTCAGGTCCTCTTCCTGGCGGCGTCCCTGATGCATGCCGCATTCGAGCAGCACCTTGGCGCCATCGCGGCTTTCCACCAGGTAGCAGGAGCCGGTGACCTGTTGAATCGCACCGAGAAAAGTGAGCAGGGCCATGGTTTTTTCCTTGTCGTGATCTTGAGACGAGTCTGCCGCTTCGAACCGGAGCGAGTCTTGATGCAGGTCAGCCGGTGCTTCGTAGCGATACCTAAACTGCAGGCGAACATTCAGGAGAGCACTCATGACCCAGCTATTGCCCGACGCTGTCGCCTTGGCTCAGCACGCTCAGCAATACCCCGACTTTGCCCGCTGGCAAGCCGGTCACGGACCTATTCAGCATAGCCTGCAGACCAGCGCCGCCGTCTTTCGTCTGGCCCATCAGCTGGTGCAGAGCGGCTTGCAGCCCGACCTGCCGAGCGTCTACCGCCTGTTTCGCGCCCTGGATTCGCTGACCGCAGCCGGCCTCTGGCTGGTGGTGCACATGACCTATGCCCAGCGCGTTCGGCTCGATGGCCAGCCGCTGCAGGCCGAGGACTTCAAGCCGGTGCCGGAAGGTCATACTGGTGGCGCGCTGAACATGGTGCCGGCCTATGCCGGCTACCTGGCGCTTAACGCCCTGACCGGTGAGACACGTGGCTGGTTGATGGGGCAGGGCCATTGCGTGGCAGCAATCGAGGCGCTGAACCTGCTGACCGGCAACCAGCATCCAGAGCAGGCCGTGCGCTACGCTTGTAATGAAGCTGGCATGAGCCTCCTGGCGGCGGACTTCTACGGTTACGCCCAGGCGGCGGATGGCAGCGCCGGCGTGCCGTTGGGCAGTCACGTCAATCCGCATACCGCTGGCGGTATCGCTGAAGGCGGATACCTCGGTTTCGCTGAGCTGCAGTACGCGCATCTGCCATTGCCGGGGGAGAAGCTGGTGGCGTTCCTGTCCGACGGCGCCGCCGAGGAGCAGCGCGGCAGCGACTGGATGCCGCGCTGGTGGCGTGCCGAGGATTGTGGCGTGGCGCTACCGGTGATGATCGCCAACGGCCGGCGTATCGAGCAGCGTACCGAGCTGGGCACGTTGGAGGGCCTGGAAGGGTTTCGTCGGCACTTGCGCGGTTGCGGCTTCGATCCCCTGAGTTTCGATGGGCGTGATCCGGCAGCCTTCGTCTGTGCGCTGTGGGAGATGGAGCAGCGCCTGGCGCATCGAGTGGATGAACTCAACCGCGAGCTGATCGGTTATCCCTTGCCGATGCCCTACGGCATTGCCGAAACCACCAAGGGCTATGGCTTCTTTGGCGCTGGCAGCAACGCCGCTCATAATCTGCCGCTACCGGCCAGCCCGGCTCTCGACGCGCAGGCGCGCGAGCTGTTCAACCAGCATGCTGCGGCCTTGTGGGTAGAACCGCAGACGTTGTCCGATGCCTGCAATCTGTTCGCCAGCCGCAAGGGCCGTGTGCTGGAGCGGGACAATCCGCTGGCACGGCGTCAACCGCCGCAACCGGTACAGCCGGCGCTGCATTTTCATGATCGGCCCTGTTCGCCCATGAGTGCGCTGGATCGTTATTTCGTCGATCTGGTGCGCGCCAACCCGCAGTTGCGGCCGCGTGTCGGCAACCCGGACGAACTGGCCAGCAACCGTCTGAGCGGTGTGCTGGCAGCGCTCAAGCATCGCGTCAGCCAACCCGAGAGCGAGCTGGAGTCGCTGCACGGCGCGGTGATCACCGCACTCAACGAGGAGGCTGTGGTGTCTGCCTGTCTGGCCAATCAGGGCGGCCTGAATCTGGTGGCCAGCTACGAGGCGTTTTGCGTAAAGATGCTCGGCGCCGTGCGCCAGAGCCTGATCTTCGCCCGTCAGCAGAAGGAGGCGGGACGTCCAGCCGGCTGGCTGGGCTGGCCGCTGGTGGCCACTTCGCACACCTGGGAGAACGGCAAGAACCAGCAATCGCATCAGGACACCACCTTCTGCGAGGCACTGCTGGGCGAAATGCACGATGTCATGCGCTTGCTGTTGCCGGCCGATCACAACTCGCTGCTGGCCCTGCTGCCTGGCATCTATCAGGAGCGCGGCCGGCTCGCGTGCCTGGTGGTGGCCAAGCGTGAACAACCCTGCGCTTTTACAGTCGAACAGGCTAAGCAGCTGGCCCGTGATGGAGCGTTGCTGGTCGATGCGCAGGGCGATGGCGAGCCAGTGCTGCTGATTGCCAGTGGCAGCTATCAGTTGAGCGAGATGCGCCGCGCCGCCGTTCGTCTGGGTGAGCAGGGTGTGGCCTGGCGTCTGATTTACTTGCAGGAACCGGGGCGTTTTCGGGCGCCGCGCGATGCCTGGGAGGCCACCAGCGTAGCCAGCGCCGAGCAGCGTGAGAGGCTGTTCCCGGCGGCGTGCCGCCGGCGCGTGCTGCTGACGCACATGCGCCCGGAGGTAGCCGCGGGCCATCTTTGGCCGCTGCTTGGCGATGCCGCCAGCTGTCGGGCGTTGGGCTATCGCAACCGCGGCGGTACCTTCGACGAGGCCGGCATGCTGTTCGCCAATGGCTGCAGTTGGGCGCATGTACTGCAAAGCGTGGCCGAAGTGCTGGGCGTATCGCCCGATGGCTGGTTGAGCGCTGAGGAACGCGCGGCTCTGGCAGGCAGGGGGGACCCTCGCTGTCTGCGTTGAGCCCACGAAGTGGAGCAACGGGAAGGGAGGGGCAGGTATGCCCAGGTTGACGCTAGAGATAAACACGGAGCTGTACCGCATGCTGCAACAGGCTGCGCGTACCAATCACATGAGCATCGAGGACGAGTGTCTGCGCCGCCTGGAGGGCGGCGCGCGGCGTTCACGCTATATGGAGGCCTTGCTCGCCGAGCTGCGCGCCGATGATGCGCAGCGCCGAGCGGAACGGGGCTGAGTTTTCGCCTGCTTCAGAGACCGCAGTCGCTCTTGTCGAACACTTCCACGGTGACCGGACGGTTGCTGCGGTACTCGCTGAACTGATAACGCAACTGCGCGCCCTGCGCCAGCAGGCTGCGATAACCCGGGTTGCGGCAGACGCTGGCCGCCAGCTGGCTGCGCACCGTATCGGGGTTGCCGCGCATCTGCGCGGCATGCGCTTCGCGCACGCTGAGATGGTTGATCAGCGTGTGACCTTCCACGGTGTAGCCCTGATCGAGGATGTCCTCGTTGATCGCCCGCGGCGTGCCTTCGCTGCTTTGCCGGGCGACCTGCTCCAGGGTGCGAGTCAGCTCCATCTCCTTCAGCGAGGCTGCCTGGGCAGTGGGAAGCATCAGGCTGAGCGCGAGAGCGGGGAGGATGTAACGCAGCATGTCATATGACTCCTGAAAGCGTGGACGAGGGGTTGGACAGGGCGTCGCAGCGAATGTTCGCGTCGCTGGCCATTTGCCCGCGTGAAACAAAGTGTTACCGATGGGGACATGCTGGCCTTTGGCCGCCGCCCGTCACCACGACCAAAGGCCGGGGATCATCGGCCAAACCTGCACGTCACAGACATTGAGCCGCCGTCGCAGTCGGACGTCGCCAGTACAGACCTGCCTGAAGTCTGCCGCTGGTGCAGGAAGGACTGCGCGGTGTTCAAGCAGCGTGCAGGAGAATAACAATGACAATGCTCTTTCGGCGCTGGCCATCGCGGGTGATGGTCGGCAGTTTACTGGTTTTGCCCGTTGCGCAGGTGCAGGCATCCGGTTATCACTTCGGTTCGCAATCGGTGGCGGCGCAGGGTTCGGCACATGCCAACGGTGCCGAGGCGGCCGACCCTTCGACCATTTTCTACAACCCCGCTGGCCTAGCCCGGCTCAAGGGTACCCAGGTGACTTCCGGTCTGAGCATTCTGCTGCCGGATGGCGATTACGAGGACAAGGGTAGCCGCGACGTGTTCGGCAATCCGGTGTCGGGCGATGCCGGCGAGTTCCTGCCCGATGCCGCCGCTGCGCCCAACTTCTATTTTTCCCACGAGATCAACGACCGGGTGACTATCGGTCTGGGCATCTTCACCCCGTTCGGCGCCAAGCTCGATTACAAGGAGGACTGGGCCGGGCGCTACGGCATCCAGTCGGCCAGCCTGGAGACGGTGACCTTCAACCCGAGCATTGCCTTTCGTTTCAACGAACACCACAGCATCGGCTTCGGTGTGTCGGCGCAGTACATCAAATCGGTGCAGCGCGGTGCGGCGGATGTCAAAGGCGCGTCGCGGCAGTTGGCTGGGCAGTTTGTCAGCGCCAATCAGGACCTGACCGAGCTGGCCGCATCACCGCTTGGTCAGTTCGCCATTCCCTTGCTCTATGGCATCGATGTGCCCAGTGAGATCAGCAGTTGCGACGGTCAGGCCGATGACGCTTTCGTCGACTGTGTGGCGAAGAACTTCGCCGATAACGTCCAGGGCGACGGTTACTTCCGGGTCAAGGGCGATGACTGGGGGTTTGGCTGGAATATCGGCTACATGTGGGAGCCGACCGAGTCGACGCGCTTTGGCGTGTCGTATCGTTCCAACATTCGCCACACCCTTGAGGGTGAGACCAAGTGGAGCTTCGCCGGCGTGTCCGGCAGCGTGCCTTCACCCGATACCGATCTGAGCGGTGGCATCGATCTCAGCATCATCACCCTGCCGCCAGCCGATGCATTGGGGCAGGTGCTGGACCCGAGCAACTGGGTCAATCCCGGCGATTTCGCTGGCTCCAGGCTGCACCCCAACTCCAAGGCCAAGACCGCTATCGATACACCGGAGATGCTCTCATTCAACGCCTTCCATCAGCTCAACGACAAGGTGGCTTTGATGGCGGATCTGACCTTCACCCGTCACTCGCGGCTCGACGAAGTGCGTATCGGCATCGATCAGGTGGCCGGCTATCCCTATTTCAACGGCGTTACCGAGGGTGATTTGAGCGTCAAGCAGGACTGGAAGGACAGCTACAAGATCTCCCTGGGCATGAACTACCAATACAGCGATGACCTGCTGCTGCGTACCGGCGTGGCCTACGACCGCTCTCCGGTCAACTCGCCGCAGTTACGTCATCCGGCCTTCCCCGATGCGGATCGCTACTGGCTTTCGCTCGGCGCCAACTACAAGGTGACCCGCGATACCTCGCTGGACTTCGCCTACAGCTACGTGCAGTTCTCCAGCGGCAAGATGGACTACCAGGACGGCTGCTCCCCGGCCGGCTGGGGGCCAGGTGCCGGCGGGCTGTACCAGGACAGCGGGGTGCGCTGCACCGGCAACGGCGGCAATTACACCGGTGAGTACAACACCCACATCCACTTCATCGGCCTGGCGTTGAACCATACCTTCTGATCCATCTGAGCGGCGAACGGGGGTGGTAGAATCCCGCCCCCGTTCGCTGTTGCTCCCGCCATGACCCGTCCAGCCCCACATGCCGTCGCCCGCCTGCGCACAGAGCGCCTGGCGCGCAGCCTCAAACCCTTCGTCGCCCGTGGTTCGCGCGCCGAGCGCTGCCCGCACTGCCGGGTGCAGCCGACCCATTGCCTGTGCGCCTGGCGCCCGCAGGTCGAGGCCAATGCCGCCATGTGCCTGGTGATGCATGACATCGAGGCGTTGAAACCGAGCAATACCGGCTGGCTGATCGCTGATGTGGTGCCTGAAACCCACGCCTTCGGCTGGACGCGCACTGCCGTCGACCCGGCGCTGCTGGCGCTTTTGGCCGATCCGCAGTGGCAGCCTTATCTGGTGTTTCCCGGTGAGTACGTGGCACCGCAGCGCGTGGTGGAGGAGGTGACGCTGGCGCCCGGCAAGCGGCCGCTGTTCGTGCTGCTCGATGCCACCTGGACCGAGGCGCGCAAGATGTTTCGCAAGAGCCCGTATCTGGATGCGCTGCCAGTGCTGAGCCTGACGCCGGCGCAACTATCGCGTTATCGCCTACGTCGCTCCACTCGTGGCGAGCACCTGTGCACCGCCGAGGTGGCCGCCATGTGCCTGGAGCTGGCTGGCGACCTGCGTGCCGGTGAGGCGCTGGACGATTATCTCGATGTGTTCAGCCAGCACTACCTGGCTGCCAAACGGCGTCTGCCGCTGGATCTCAACGACGCTCTGCACCAGCGTTTGCAGACGTACCGCTGAGTTCGCTGGGCAGTGGCTTGGGCCACAGCTGCGCCAGCAGCATGCCGCCGAACATCAGCGCACAACCCAGATAACCGCGCGGTGCCAGCACTTCGCTCAGCAACAGGGCGCCGGCGATGGCAGCGAATACGGCTTCCAGCGAGAGGATGATCGCCGCATGCGAGGCGATGGCATGCTGCTGCGCCACCACCTGCAGGGTGAAACCGATCGCCACGCCGAACACGCCGCCGTAGAGGATGGCCGGCCCGGCGGCAATGATGCCGTCCAGTGTCGCGGTCTCGAACACCAGCGCCAGGGCCAGACTGATCACCGCGCAGGTGGCGAACTGGATGAAGGCCAGGCGCAGCGGGTCGTGACGGCTGGCGAAGAATCCCACCAGCAACACATGCACGCCCCAGACGAAGGCGCCAGCCAACTGCAGCCAGTCGCCGGAGGCTACTGTGAATCCTTCGCCGACGCTGAGCAGGAACATGCCGACCACTGCCAGGCTGGCGCCCAACCAGATGCCGGCGCTGCTGCGCTGGCCGATCAGCAAGCCGAGAATCGGCACCACGATCACGTACAACCCGGTGATGAAGCCTGAGTTGGTCACCGTGGTGAACAGCAGGCCGACCTGCTGCAGATTGATCCCTAGCGATAGCGCCAGGCCCATGATCACGCCACCCACCAGCAGGTTGCGATTCAGCGGTGCAGCGGGGCGCTGCTGGCGACGTTGCAGCAAAGCCAGCACCGGCAACAGGACCAGGCAGGCGAGGGTGAAGCGCAGGCCGGTATAAAGGAAGGGGCCGATGTTATCCATGCCCAGACGCTGGGCGACGAAGGCGCTGCCCCAGATCATCGCGGTAATCAGCATCAACAGGTCAGCGCGCAGGGCTTGGCTTCGCATCAGGGCGTCTCGGCAGGAAAGCTGCGCATCGTGCCGCAAAGCATTGAGCTTGACCACCCCGCCACAGCTCGGCATGCTGAGCGCCGCCGTCGGTCCGAGTGGGGAGTCTGTGATGCTCAATGAGCAGGCTTGAGCGGGTCTTCAGGCGAAAAGCACTGCCATACTCACCTCAGTGCCACTTATAACAAGAACAGGATCTGCCAATGGCCGCCTACGAAATCCTGATTGCCGACGACCATCCGCTGTTTCGCAGCGCGCTACAACAAGCATTGACCCTGGGCCTGGGACCTGAAGTGCGTCTGGTAGAAGCTGCCAGCATCGCCGAGCTTGAAGGCCACCTGGCTGAAAAAAGTGATTGGGACTTGGTCCTGCTCGACCTCAATATGCCCGGTGCCTACGGCTTTTCCGGTCTGGTACTGCTGCGTGGCCAGTACCCGCAGATCCCTGTGGTGATGATCTCCGCTCAGGAAGAGGCGTCCGTGGTCAACCGCTCCCGCGAGTTCGGCGCCAGTGGCTTCATCCCCAAATCCAGCCCGCTGGAAACCTTGCAGCAAGCGGTGCGACACGTACTCGATGGTGACACCTGGTGGCCACCGTTGGCCGAGGAGGGCGCGCCGGTTTCCGCCGAGGCCAAGGCGGCCAGTGCCGGCCTGGCCAGCCTGACACCGCAGCAGTTTCGTGTGTTGACCATGGTCTGCGAAGGCCTGCTGAACAAGCAGATCGCCTACGAATTGAGCGTCTCCGAGGCGACGGTCAAGGCGCATGTGACGGCGATTTTCCGCAAGCTGGGCGTGCGCACCCGCACCCAGGCGGCGTTGCTGTTGCAGCAGATGGAATCGATCCCCGCGCAGTGAGCTGCGCTGCGTTGAAAGCAAGCTCGGCTTGCTCATTTACAGCCAGTAAATTGCGCAGTCTCACTTGCTTTTGCCTTGCATCCCTCTAGCTCGCGATCTCGTAGATAGGTTCTCGCGCAGCGGATGCAGTAAGCTGCGCGCCTCTTCCAGCGGGGGTGAGGCGCATGTCGCCATTCAAGGGCCAGACCGGCCTGAAACGTATCCTCAATGCCGCCAGCTATTCGCTCGATGGCCTGCGCGCCGCGTTCTTCGGCGAGGCAGCCTTTCGCCAGCTGGTGTTGCTCAATCTGGTGCTGATTCCATCGGCTTTCCTGCTCGACGTCAGTCGAGGTGAGCGTGCGTTGATGGTGGCCGTGTGTCTGCTGGCGCTGATCGTCGAGTTGCTCAATTCGGCCATCGAGGCAGCCATCGACCGCATTTCCCTGGAACGCCACCCGCTGTCGAAGAACGCCAAGGACATGGGCAGCGCCGCGCAGTTCGTCGCGCTGGGCATGATCGCCTCGGTCTGGGCAATCATCCTCTTGAGCTGACGCTCAGATGATCGGTGGTAGGACGATCTGATCGCTGCGGCTGACTCCGGCGGTCAGCGCACGACACTGTTCGAGAAACTCGCGCATCGCTGCTGTCTGGTACTTCTGCTTGTGCCAGATGAAGTAGAACTGCCGGCGCAGGTCCAGCTCCGGGGTCTCCACGGGCATCAGGCTGCCGCGACGAAAGGCGTCGCGCAGCGCCAGGCGTGAGATGCAGCCGATGCCCAGGCCGGATTCCACGGCGCGCTTGATCGCCTCTGTGTGTTCCAGCTCCAGGCGGATATTCAGGTTGCGCGGGTGATGCCGCATGGCCTGGTCAAAGGTCAGCCGCGTGCCCGAGCCCTGTTCACGCAGAATCCAGGCTTCATGCGTCAGCTCTTCCAGGCTGGCACTGCCGCGCTGGGCCAGTGGGTGTTGTGGCGCACAGAACACCACCAGTTCGTCCTCGACCCAGGGCTGCACCTCGATATCCGGGTGCTGGCAGTCGCCTTCGATCAAGCCCAGGTCCAGCTCGTAGTGAGCGATCTGTTGCACCACATGAGCGGTGTTATGCACCTGCAGCTTCACCCGGCATTCAGGGTGGTGCTGCATGAAGCTGCCAATCAGCAAGGTGGCCAGATAGTTGCCCACGGTCAGGGTGGCGCCGACGTGCAGCGAGCCATAACCGCTCTTGCCCCCCAGCAGGCGTTCGATTTCGCGCGCCTGGTCGATCAGGGCTACGGCCTCGGGCAGTAGCTGTCGGCCCAGGGCATTGAGCGCCAGACGCTTGCCGGCGCGATCGAACAGCTGGCAGTCGGATTGGCGTTCCAGTTCGGTCAGCGAAGTGCTGGTCGCAGACTGCGACAATGCGAGCGATTGCGCGGCGCGCGAGACGCTTTCATGCTGCGCCACGGCGACGAACACCTGAAGTTGTCTGAGAGTAAATCGCATATCGATATAACCGATAACCTATATCTTGATAATCCACTTAACAGATATTGTTGCCGCGAATAGAATGCCGCGCAATCGCGCCTTTGGCGCTGAAGTTCTTCGAGGAAATCATCATGAGCAATATGAACGTCGAGCGCGTGCTCAGCGTCCACCACTGGAACGATACGCTGTTCAGCTTCAAGTGCACCCGCGACCCGGGTCTGCGCTTCGAGAATGGTCAGTTCGTGATGATCGGTCTGCAGCAGGACAATGGCCGCCCGCTGATGCGCGCCTACTCCATCGCCAGCCCGAACTGGGAAGAGCATCTGGAATTCTTCAGCATCAAGGTGCCGGACGGTCCGCTGACCTCGCAGCTGCAGCACCTGAAGGAAGGCGACGAGATCATCATCAGCAAGAAGCCCACCGGCACGTTGGTGCTCGATGATCTCAACCCCGGCAAGCACCTCTATCTGCTCAGCACCGGCACCGGTCTGGCGCCGTTCATGAGCGTGATCCAGGACCCGGAAACCTACGAGCGCTTCGAGAAGGTGATCCTGGTTCACGGCGTGCGCTACGTGAACGAAGTGGCCTACCGCGAGTTCATCACCGAGCACCTGCCGCAGAACGAATTCTTCGGTGATGCGCTGAAGGACAAGCTGATCTACTACCCGACCGTGACCCGCGAGCCGTTCGAGAACCAGGGCCGTCTGACCGACCTGATGCGCAGCGGCAAACTGTTCGCCGATATCGGCCTGCCGCCGATCAACCCGCAGGACGACCGCGCCATGATCTGCGGCAGCCCGAGCATGCTCGACGAAACCAGCGAAGTGCTCGACAGCTTCGGCCTGAAGATTTCCCCGCGCATGCGTGAGCCGGGTGACTATCTGATCGAGCGCGCCTTCGTCGAGAAGTAAGCGCCGCCGTTAAACGACAAAGCCGCCCCATGGGCGGCTTTGTCTTTTTGGGCGATTCACGCACCGTAGCCCGGATGCAATCCGGGGAGGGTGTGTTGCAATCTCCCGGATTGCATCCGGGCTACGAATGACAGCTGTGTCTTACAGACGCTTGGCGTCGATGATCAGCACCGGCTCGCGCGGTACGTTCTGGTGCATGCCGCGGTTGCCGGTGGGGACCTGGGCGATCTTGTCTACCACGTCCATGCCACGGGTCACCTTGCCGAACACGGCGTAACCGAAGTCGCGCGAGCTGTGGTCGAGGAAGGCGTTGTCCTTGTGGTTGATGAAGAACTGGCTGGTGGCCGAGTCGCGTACCTGGGTGCGAGCCATGGCCAGGGTGCCACGGACGTTGTGCAGGCCATTGTCGGCCTCGTTCTTGATCGGTGCGTCGGTGTCCTTCTGGCGCATGTCGGCATCGAAACCGCCGCCCTGGACCATGAAACCCGGAATCACCCGATGGAACTGGGTCCCGGCATAGAAGCCACTGTCGACGTACTTGAGGAAGTTCTGCGTGCTGATCGGCGCCTTGTCGGCGGCCAGTTCGATTTCCACTTCGCCGAGGCTGGTGGTCAGCAACACCTTGGGGTTTTCCGCGGCGAGCAGACTGGTCGACAGCAGCAGGGCGCCGGTGGCGAGAACGAGTTGCTTGAGCATGATGGTCAGTTTTCCTTGTTGGCAGTCTCGCCGAGAAAGGCGAGCAGGGCGTTATTAAAGCGTTCCGGTTGATCCAGTGGTGTGGCATGGCGCGAATTTTCGATCACCAGCAGGCGCGCGTTGGGCATTTCTGCCACGTACTCGCGCTTGCGTTCAACGGGCGTGTAGTCGTGGTCGGCGCTGATCACCAGGGTAGGACAGGTGATGCGATCGAGGCGTTCCCGCACGCCCCAGCCGATGATCGCGTCGAGGCTGGCGAGGTAGGCGCGCTTGTCGTTCTGCGGCCAGCGTTCTTCGATCTTGCGCCGCAATTCGGCCTGCTGGGGCTTGGGGAACAGCAACTTGCCCAGCGCCTTGGCGATGGTGTCCAGGCTGAGCAGGCGCGACAGCGTCCAGCGCTTGGCAATTTCCAGCCAGTCCCGCGCACTCTTGGCCTTCACCTCCGGGCCGCTGTTGACGATGGTCAGGCTGCGCAATAGCTCGGGGCGGTCGACGCCAAGCTGAAAGCCGATCATGCCGCCCATGGAGATGCCCACCAGGTGCACCGGTGGCAATTGCAGGTGTTCGATCAGGGCGGCGACATCCTCGGCGAAGTCGGCGATGCGATAAGTCTCGCGCGGCTTGTCCGAGCGGCCATGGCCACGAACGTCCAGTGCCAGAACCCGGTAATGCTGGGCGAGCACGGGAATCTGGTATTCCCAGTCGCGCGTGCTCGAGCCCAGGCCGTGCACCAGTAGCAGTGGCGAACCGTGGCCGTATTCTTCGTAATGCAGCTGACAGCCGTCGTTGTCGAAATAGGGCATGGCGGGACTCTCAGTTGGTCGACTGCGGTGCGGCGAAGGGCGCGTCCAGAGGGGCGGCATCGAAGTTCTTGATCAGCTCGATGAGAATCTGCGTGGCCGGGCCGAGCACGCGTTCCTTGTTGCTGTAGAGAAAGAAGCGCGGTTTGCGGATAGCACCCTGAGTCAGGGGCAGAGGTTTCAGCAGACCATCCTGCAGTTCACGGACGATCAGATGGCGCGGCAGCCAGGCGAAGCCCAGGCCGCTGCTGACGAAGGTGCGTGCGGTCGGCAGGCTACCTACCGTCCAGCGCTGCTCCGCGCCGAGCCAGCCGGCGTCGCGCGGCTGCAATCGGCCACTGTCGCGGGTGACCACCTGCATCTGGCCTTCCAGATCCTGGAAGCTCAGCTCACGTTGCAGGCGGTGCAGTGGGTGTTCCGGGTTGGCGACGGCGACGAATTCCACTTCACCCAGTTCGATGCCGAGGTGGCCAGTGATGTTCAGCGCGCTGATGGCCAGGTCAGCGGTGCCTTCGAGCAGCACTTCCTCGACCCCGGACAGCACCTCCTCACGCAGGCGCACACGGCAGCCGCGGCTCTGCGGCATGAAGGCGGTCAGGGCGCGGACGAGGTTGGCGGTGGGGTAGGCGGCATCCACCACCAGGCGCACCTCGGCTTCCCAGCCCTGTTCCATGTGGTGAGCCAGATCTTCCAGCTGGCTGGCCTGCTTGACCAGTTGCCGCGAGCGGCGCAGCAGCACGTCGCCGGCCTCGGTGAGCACGGCTTTGCGCCCGTCGATGCGCAGCAGCGGTACGCCGAGCTGTTCCTGCATGCGCGCCACGGTATAGCTGACCGAGGATTGTGAGCGGTGCAGTACGTCGGCGGCCTGGGCGAAGCCGCCCTGATCCACCACGGCCTGCAGCGTGCGCCATTGATCCAGGGTTACACGAGGAACTTTCATCACATCATCCTGCTTGAGTCGGCTGTTATCGCCGACGATCTCCACCTACACTGGCGATCCCATGTTGGAGAGCACCGATGAAAAAAATAATCTGCTTGCTGTTCGCCTTTCTACCGCTGGCCGCCCATGCCTATCCCATCGAGGTGGAAAAACAGTTCAACGGCGCCGAGGTCTCCGCGACCACTCAGGAAATCGACCACAACATGGCGGCGCTGATGCTCTACAACTATGGCCAGAGCGAGGCTGAGTGCAGTGCGGTGTTCCGCAATGGCCCCGAAGCGCCACGTACCCGGCGTACCGTGTTGGCGCCTGGCGCCAGCAACAACATGACGGTCAAGTTCACCCGTAGCGTGATTCGCCTGCGGATCAACCTGACCTGCAACCTGAAGTGATGAAAGCCTAGATGCGCTGGCTCGATAAATCAATTTAGCCGATATATGTAAGCGGATATTTGCGCTTTTTAATCGAAAGTCGTATCTCTACTCTGTGTTCCATCGACTCGTAACCACCTCGATGGAGCCTCTGACATGTCCCGTATTCTCGTAATCGAAAGCAGCGCCCGCCAACAAGGTTCGGTCTCCCGCGAACTGACCCAGCAGTTCATCGCCAACTGGCAGGCTGCGCACCCGGCTGATCAGGTCCAGGTGCGTGATCTGGCGGTCGAGCCGGTACCGCATCTCGACGCCACGCTGCTGGGTGGCTGGATGACTCCGAGCGAGCAGCAGAACGATGCCGAGAAGGCTGCCCTGGCCCGCTCCAATCAACTCACCGATGAGTTGCTGGCTGCCGATGTGCTGGTGCTGGCTGCGCCGATGTACAACTTCGCCATCCCCAGTACCCTCAAGGCCTGGCTGGATCACGTGCTGCGCGCCGGCGTCACCTTCAAATACACCGAAACCGGCCCCCAGGGCCTGCTGACCGGCAAGCGTGCCTTCGTGCTCACCGCCCGTGGTGGTATCTACGCCGGGAGCGCGCTGGATCATCAGGAGCCCTACTTGCGCCAGGCACTGGCCTTCATCGGTATCCATGACGTGCAGTTCATCCATGCCGAAGGCCTGAACCTGGGCGCCGAGTTCAGCGAAAAAGGCCTGGCCCAGGCCAAGGCCAAGCTGGCTGAAGTGGCCTGATGCCGATCCGACTCTCCTGAGCGCCCGCTAGTGGGCGTGCTATGCCGGTCGCTTCGTGATGAAGTGGCCGGCTTTTTTATCTGGCTGGACAGCAGAGCGCGGCGCATGGATTGTCCGGCGCAGGGGAACGCGCTAAGGTCGCCGCCTTCCTTGGGAGGTGGCTGTGCGATATCTGCTTATAGTGACCCTGCTGTGGGCGTTTTCCTTCAGCCTGATCGGTGAGTACCTGGCCGGTCGGGTCGACAGCTATTTTGCGGTGCTGACGCGCATCGTCATTGCCGGCTTGCTGTTCGTGCCGCTGACCCGTTGGCGCGGTCATGCTCCGGCGTTCGTGCGCGGCATGCTGCTGATCGGCGCCCTGCAGTTCGGCATCACCTACGTCTGCCTGTATCTGAGCTTCTCGGTGCTAACGGTGCCGGAGGTGCTGCTATTCACCATCCTCACGCCGCTGCATGTAACGCTGATCGAGGATGCGCTGAACCGCAGATTCAACCCCTGGGCGCTGGTCGCCGCTCTGGTCGCGGTGCTGGGCGCCGGGATCATCCGCTACGACGGTATCAGCAGCGGCTTTTTGCTCGGTTTCCTGTTGCTGCAGGTGGCCAACTTCACCTTCGCCGCCGGGCAGGTGCTGTACAAGCATCTGCTGCTCAAACACCCCTCCACCGAGCCGCAATACAAGCGCTTTGGTTTCTTCTACCTGGGCGCGCTGTTGATCGCGCTGCCGGCCTTCCTGCTGCTGGGCAACGGCGAGCGACTGCCGAGCACCGCACTGCAGTGGAGCGTGCTGGTCTGGCTTGGTGTGGCGGCGTCCGGATTGGGACTGTACTGGTGGAACAAAGGCGCCAGCCTGGTCGATGGCGGCACCCTGGCAGTGATGAACAATGCACTGGTGCCTGCCGGCTTGCTGGTCAATCTGCTGATCTGGAATCACGACGCTGACCTGCTGCGCCTGGCCCTGGGCGGGGTGGTGATTGCCGCTTCGCTACCGCTGGTCAATCTGGGGCGCACGCGTCGTACGCCTGCCGAGGTGCACTGATGCAACTGTCCGGGCGGGGTGTGGCGCTATCGGTTGGCGCGTCGATGCTGTTTGCCGTGTTGCCTGGCTACGTGCAGTGGCTGACGCCGCTCGATGGCGTGCAGATATTCGCTCAGCGCGTGCTCTGGTCGATTCCCCTGGTCTTGCTGCTGGTGCTGCTGGCGCGGCAGACCAGCTTGCTGCGCGAGAGCTTCGTGCGTCTGCGTCGCGAGCCGCTGTTGTTGGCGGCCTGCCCGCTGGCAGCGGCGCTGATCGGCGTGCAGTGGGGGCTGTTTCTCTGGGCGCCATTGGCCGGGCACATGCTGGAAGTGTCCATGGGCTACTTCCTGCTGCCGTTGGCCATGGTGCTGACCGGCCGACTGTTCTACGGCGAGCGCCTGCGCCCGCTGCAGCAGTTGGCGGTGACCTGCGCCATGCTCGGCGTGCTGCACGAGTTGTGGCGTACCCAGGCGTTTTCCTGGCTGACGCTGATCACCGCGCTGGGTTACCCGCCTTATTTCATGCTGCGCCGCTGGATGCGCCTGGATGCGTTGTCCGGTTTTGTGCTGGAGATGCTGGTGCTGGCACCGTTGGCGATCTGGCTGATCATCGCGTACGGGCCGGTGGGGGCGTTCAGCGATCGTCCCCTGCTGTGGCTGCTGGTACCGGTGATGGCGTTGATCGGCACCCTGGCGTTCGCCGCTTACATGGCATCGAGCCGGTTGTTGCCCTTGGGGCTGTTCGGCATTCTCAGTTACGTCGAGCCGGTTCTGTTGTTCGTCGTGGCGCTGCTGGTGCTGGGCGAGCGTTTCGACAGCGGGCAATGGCTGACCTATCTACCGATCTGGGGAGCTGTGCTGCTGGTCGGCTGGGACAGCGCTCGGCTGCTGCGCAAGCAGCAGCGCGAGAGCATCAGGCCACGTTGATACGCGGCGCGGGGATCTGCGTCCGCACATTGGCCTGCTTCTGCACCCGATAATGTACCTGCAGGGTGCCACTGTTGAAGCGGCGTTGGTCGCTCAGGGTCAGGCTGCGTTCCATGCCCGTGGCCAGCAGTGGGATACCGGCGCCGAGCAGGTGCGGCACCAGGTTGATCACCACCTCGTCGATCAGCCCGGCGGTGTAGCAGTTACCCGCCAGCAGGCTGCCACCGACCAGCCAGATACGCTGGAAGCCGGCTTCGTTTAATGCCGCCACGGCTTGAGCAGGCGTGCAGTGGGTCAGCTGGATTTCGTCTGCGGCGCGCGGCAGGGCGAGGCGAGTCAGCACCACGCAGGGTTTACCGGGGTAGGGCCATGGGCCGCCGCGCTTGAGGAGGGCCTCGTAAGTGCCTCGGCCCATCAGCAGTGCGTTGATACCGGAGTAGAAGTACTGAAAGGCATATTCTTCATCGGCCTGGCGTAGCGAGTCGAACCAGTCGATGCGCCCATCGGGGCGAGCGATGTAGCCATCGAGGCTCGAAGTGACGTGATAGATCAGTGACGGGTTCATCATTGCACCTCGGGCAGGCCATCTGAAAATTAGAGTGGCGCCGCCGAGACAAGTTCGTCGTGCGTCGTACCGCTTGTCGGATGGCTGCGCGATAGTCTCTCAGTCGAGAACGTTACGCAGAATTTCGTAGACGATCCCGGTCGCGATGGCGACCAGCACCACGTCACGGCCGATCTGCTTCCATTCGTAGCCCTCGTAATAGGGCAGGCGCGAGATCAGGCGGCTGTCGAAGTTCTTGGCGATACCCGGTGGCAGCGGCTTGCCGCGGGCCAGGTTCTTGGCGATGCCCGGTGGCAGAGAGGAGGTCGGGCCGATCAATTGGCGATTGTCGCCGAGGATGATGCGCACCCTTCCAACATCCACGGTCGGGCCGCGCAGATCGATTTGGACGCCATCATGCTGGCCCGGTTTGCCTTTGCCGGGAGGCGGGTTGGCAAGCACTGGCGATGCGGCCAACAGGATGCACAGGCCGATACTGAGAGTGGTCTGGGGTTTGATTGGCATGGGGCAGCGTTCTCGGCTAGTGATGCAGATTGGATATCCGGCGCGCGCTCTCGGTTCCGGCCCGCTCCCGCCGGATAGCGACTCCAGACAGCCGTCCGTCGTCGCCTGAATGCGAGTTTCATGCAAAGAAATTCGGCCCCGACGGCGGAAACCGTTAGGCTATGCATCGTTTTGTCGATTTTTTTGAGGTAGTGCCCCCGTGTTTGCCCAATTCGCCCTGCATGAACGCCTGCTGAAAGCCGTGGCCGAGCTTAATTTCGTCGAGCCTACTCCGGTGCAGGCGGCAGCGATTCCGCCTGCGCTGGAGGGCAAGGACCTGCGGGTGATCGCCCAGACCGGCAGTGGCAAGACCGCCGCTTTCGTCCTACCGTTGCTCAATCGCCTGCTCGGTGATGGCAACTCGCAGCAGCGCGTGAGCATTCGTGCACTGATCCTGCTACCGACCCGCGAGTTGGCGCAGCAGACGCTGAAGGAAGTCGAACGCTTCGCTCAGTTCACCTTCCTCAAGGCCGGCCTGGTGACCGGTGGCGAGGACTTCAAGGTGCAAGCCGCGATGATGCGCAAGATCGATATTCTGATCGGCACGCCGGGCCGTCTGATCGAGCACGCCAACGCCGGCAACCTGCCGCTGAACGAGGTCGAGGTGCTGGTGTTCGACGAGGCCGACCGCATGCTCGACATGGGCTTCGCCGAGGACGCCCAGCGCCTGGCTGAGGCCTGCGGCCCGCATCAGACCCTGCTGTTCTCCGCTACCACCGGCGGCAATGGCCTGCGCGAGATGGTCGCCAAGGTGCTCAAGGACCCGCAGCACCTGATGCTCAACAGCGTCAGCCAGCTCAATGAGGGTACCCGCCAGCAGATCATCACGGCCGACCATAACTACCACAAGGAGCAACTGGTCGACTGGTTGCTGACCAACGAGGCCTATGACAAGGCCATCGTCTTCACCAACACCCGTGTGCAGGCCGATCGTCTCTACGGCAAGCTGGTGACCGCCGGGATCAAGGCTTTCGTGCTGCATGGCGAGAAGGACCAGAAGGATCGCAAGCTGGCCATCGACCGCCTACGCCAGGGAGCAGTCAAGGTCCTGGTGGCCACCGACGTGGCCGCGCGCGGTCTGGATGTCGAGGGCCTGGATCTGGTGATCAACTTCGACATGCCGCGTTCCGGCGACGAGTACGTGCACCGCATCGGTCGTACCGGCCGTGCCGGCGGCGAAGGCCTGGCGGTATCGCTGATCTGCCACACCGATTGGAACCTGATGTCGAGCATCGAGCGCTACCTCAAACAGCGTTTCGAGCGTCGTACCATCAAGGAGCTGAAAGGCATCTACCAGGGGCCGAAGAACCTCAAGGCGTCCGGCAAGGCAGCTGGCAGCAAGAAGAAAAAGACCGAGAAGAAAGACCCGAAGAAAGCCACCGCCTCCAAGCGCAAGACCGGCCCGCGTCCGGCTGGCAAACCTTCTGTGCTGGTCAGCGCCGATGGCAGCGCGCCGCTCAAGCGCAAGAAGCCGGCTGCGGAATAAGTAGGCTGTTGTGGGAGGCGCTTTAGCGGCGAGTCGCGGCTGAAGCCCCTCCCACAGTTTCACTCCACCCCGACGAATCCACCGGTCTGGTGCTGCCACAGGCGTGCATACAGACCGCCGTGGGCGATCAGCTCGGCGTGGGTGCCGGTTTCGATGACCTGCCCCTGGTCGATCACCACCAGGCGATCCATCCGTGCGATGGTCGACAGGCGGTGGGCGATGGCGATCACCGTCTTGCCTTCCATCAGGCTGTCCAGGCTTTCCTGAATGGCCGCTTCCACTTCCGAGTCGAGTGCCGAGGTGGCTTCGTCCAGCACCAGGATCGGCGCGTCCTTGAGCAGCACGCGGGCGATGGCAATGCGCTGACGCTGGCCACCGGACAGCTTCACCCCGCGTTCACCGACCTGCGCATCCATGCCGCGCCCGCCCTGGCTGTCATCAAGGGTGGGGATGAAGGCATCGGCGCGGGCCTTGCGTACTGCTTGCCAGAGCTCGTCGTCGTTGGCAGCGGGTTTGCCGTAGCGCAGGTTGTCACGGATCGAACGGTGCAGCAGGGCGGTGTCCTGGGTCACCACGCCGATGTTGGCGCGCAGGCTTTCCTGAGTCACCGTGGCGATGTCCTGATCGTCGATCAGGATGCGTCCGCTTTCCAGGTCGTACAGGCGCAGCAGCAGGTTGACCAGGGTCGACTTGCCGGCGCCGGAAGGGCCGACCAGACCGATTTTCTCGCCGGGTGCAATGGCGATGTCCAGGCCGCTGATCACGCCGCCCTTCTTGCCGTAGTGGAAGTGGATGTCCTCGAAACGCACGCCGCCCTGCGTCACCTGCAGCGGTTTGGCATCTGCGTGGTCGAGCACCTGGCGTGGCTGAACGATGCTCTGCATGCCGTCCTGCACGGTGCCGACGTTCTCGAAGATGCCGTTGACCACCCACATGATCCATTCGGCCATGTTGTTGATGCGGATTACCAGGCCCAGCGCCAGGGCGATGGCGCCAGTGGTGATCAGTGACTGGCTCCACAGCCACAGGGCCAGGGCGCCGGTGCCGACGATCAGTACGCCGTTCAGGCAGGTGATGAGAAAATCCAGGGCAGTGATGGTGCGTGACTGCAGGCGGAACTTGTCGAGCAGGTCCTGCATGGCTTCGCGGGCGTAGCTTTCCTCTTCCTGCGAGTGGGCGAACAGCTTGAGCGTGGCGATGTTGCTGTAACCATCGACCACGCGCCCCATGACCTTCGAGCGCGCCGAGGAAGCGGCGGCCGAGCGCGCCTTGATGCGCGGCACGAAGTACCAGAGCGCCGCGCTGTAGCCGACTATCCACAACGACAGCGGCACCACCAGGCGCAGATCGGCGGCGGCGAACAGGTACAGCGCGCTGCCGGCATAGACCACCACATGCCACAGCGCGTCGATCACCTGCATGGCCGAGTCGCGTAGCGAAGGGCCGGTCTGCATCACGCGCTGGGCGATGCGGCCAGCGAAGTCGTTCTGGAAGAAGCTCAGGCTCTGCTTGAGCACGTAGCGGTGGTTCTGCCAGCGAATCAGGTTGGTCAGGCCCGGATTGACTGCCTGGTGCGTGAGCAGGTTGTGCAGGCCGAACACTAGGGGGCGGATGATCAGCGCCACCAGCAGCATCCACAGCAGCTCGTTCTGGTGCTCGCTGAAGAAGCTGCTGGCATCCGTGCTGGCCTGGGCCATGTCGATCAACTGGCCGAGGAAGCTGAACAGCGCGACCTCGATCAGGGCGGCGAAGAAGCCGATGATCAGCACTGCCAGCATCAGTGGCCACACCTGTTTCAGGTAGTGGCCGTAGAAGCGCAGCATGCCGGTTGGCGGGGCGACGTCAGGGCTTGGTTTGAAGACGTCGATCAGGGATTCGAAGCGGCGAAACAGCATTGCAGGCGTCCTGCCTCAATAGGAGTGGACGCCGATAGTAACGCTGTCAGTGCGAGCGAGTCTCAGTTAAAAGCGGTTTCTGCAACTCGCTGGCCCAGGCCAGCAGTGGAACCTCCAGCTGCGGTTGCCAGATGCGCTTGAACAGCAGGGCCAGATGTTCGGCTTCGCCGCGTTCGAAGGGCAGGCGGTCGATGCGCTCGTGCACCTGCCATTGGCCGTCCTGCAGGTGGGCGAAGTCGAAGCGGAAGGGGTGAAAACCGGTCATGCCCAGACGCAGATCGGTGACGATCAAACGCTCACCCACCTGGTCGTAGCGCAGCACGCCGCCGGTGAACCACTCCAGCCGCTGATGCATGGGCGAGTCCGTCAGTTGCTCGCGCAGGTGAGTGCCGCGCGGCAGGCGTTGCAGTTGCGGCGGCTTATCATCGAACCAGCCGACCAGGGCTTCGTGGTAGTCCTCGCCATCGAGCACGATGACGCGCCACAGCAGGGTGTTGAATGGCGTCGGCGTAGTGAACAGCTGTTCGGCCTGGATGCCCTGGCGCGCCAGCTCGCGCTCCACGCGCTGCTCGGCCATGAATTTGCCGGCGAGGCTGAAGCCGATGTACAGCGTCGATACGGCCAGCGCCACGGCCGGTACGCGCCAACTCTGCTCGCGCAGGCCGGTGAACAGGCTGATCAGCACCGCTGCAATCAGCGGCAGGGTGTACAGCGGATCGATGATGAACAGGCTTGACCAGGCCGTGGGTGTCGGCATCAGCGGCCAGAACAGCTGGGTACCGTAGCTGGTGAAGGCATCCAGCAAGGGATGGGTGATCAGCACCAGCCACAGCGTTAGCAGCAGGCGATTGGCCGAGTAACCGGGGTGAGGGCGAAAGCGCCTGGCCAGCCAGGTCAGCAGCAGGGCAAAGCCGCTGAGAACGAACAGCGAGTGGCTGAAACCGCGATGGTAGGTCATGTTGGCCACGGCATCGCCGTATTCCATGACCACGTCCAGATCGGGAGCGGTGGCGAGCATCGCGCCGTAGAGCAGCGCCTTGCGCCCCTGCCAGCGACCGAGCAGCGCGCCCTGGATGCTGGCGCCGAGTACCGCCTGGGTTATGGAGTCCATCGAGTGCTTCCGAAAAAAGACAGGCCGCTACGTTAGCCGAGGTGACCGGCGAATGCCGTGGGGAAATTTCAAGCAAAGATTACAGCTGCGGCGGGTATTCTGATGCCATGCCTTTCAAGAAATCATGGCCATGCTGATCGTCTCCAACAGTGTTCACCTTCCCGATGATGAAATCGAACTGACCGCCATCCGCGCCCAGGGCGCCGGTGGGCAGAACGTCAACAAGGTGTCCAGCGCCGTGCACCTGCGTTTCGACAGCCAGGCCTCATCGTTGCCGCCCTTTTACAAGGAGCGCCTGCTGACGCTTGCCGACAGTCGTATCACCGCCGACGGGGTGGTGATCATCAAGGCGCAGCAGTACCGCACTCAGGAGCAGAATCGCGCCGATGCCCTGGAGCGCCTTGCCGAGTTGATCCGCAGCGCCGGCAAGGTGGAAAAGAAACGCCGCCCGACCAAACCGACCCTGGGCTCGAAGAAGCGCCGCCTGGACGGCAAGAGCAAACGCGGGACGATCAAGGCGGGGCGGGGCAAGGTGGATTTTTAGCCGCGCGCTGCCAGATAAGCCTGGTAGTCGGGAATACGGTATTCGTGCTGCTGTTCCAGCAGGGGGCTGCTGAGCATGTAGTCGGCGCTGCTTTCGTTGCAGGCCACCGGGATGTTCCACACCGCCGCCACACGCAGCAGTGCCTTGATATCCGGGTCGTGTGGCTGTGGCTCGAAGGGGTCCCAGAAGAACACCAGCATGTCCACGCGCTGTTCGGCGATGCGCGCGCCGATCTGCTGGTCGCCGCCCAGCGGGCCGCTGATCATGCTTTCCACCGGCAAATCCAGACGCTTGCTCAAAAGCAGGCCGGTGGTGCCAGTGGCCACCAGTTCATGGCGAGCCAGCTTGTCGCGCTGACGCTCGCACCAGTCCAGCAGGAAGCCTTTGCAGTGGTCGTGCGCCACCAGGGCGATGCGCTTGCGCGCCGGCAATTGGGCGTGGGTGAAGCTGATACGGCTCATCGAGCCTCCTCGTTCAGTGCAGGCGGGCCAGGACCAGGCAGTTGTCCAGCATGCGGTTGGAGAAGCCCCATTCGTTGTCATACCAGGCCATGACCTTGAGCAGCCTGCCGCTGACCTTGGTGTGGTTGGCATCGAAGATCGATGACAGCGGGTTGTGGTTGAAATCGCAGGACACCAGCGGCAGTGCGTTGTAGCCCAGCACCGGGGACTTCTCGCTGGCGGCCTTGAGCAGGGCGTTGACTTCCTCGGCAGTGGTCTCGCGCTTGACCTGCAGCGTCAGGTCGACCAGCGACACATTGATCACCGGCACCCGCACGGCCATGCCGGTGAGCTTGCCGGCCAGCTCCGGCAGTACCAGGCCGACCGCTTCGGCGGCACCGGTCTTGGTCGGGATCATCGACTGGGTCGCCGAACGCGCACGGTACAAATCGCTGTGGTAAACGTCGGACAGGTTCTGGTCGTTGGTGTAGGCGTGAATGGTGGTCATCAGGCCCTGTTCGATGCCCAGTTCGCGCTGCAGCACCTGCGCCACCGGCGCCAGGCAGTTGGTGGTGCAGGAGGCGTTGGAGATGATCTGCATGTCAGGTGTCAGCACCTGCTCGTTGACGCCATACACCACGGTGGCGTCGGCACCCTTGGCAGGTGCGGAGATCAGCACCTTGCGTGCGCCGGCCGCGAGGTGCGCGGCGGCCTTGTCACGTTCGGTGAACAGCCCGGTGCATTCGAGCACCACATCGACCTGATGAGTTTTCCAGGGCAGCTCGGCCGGATTGCGAATGGCGCTGACGGCGATGCGGTCACCCTTGATCCACAGGCTTTCGCCGTCCACTTTAACTTCTTCAGGGAAATGGCCGTGGACGCTGTCATATTGCAACAGGTGGGCATTGATCGCGCTGTCGCCCAGATCGTTGATCGCCACGACTTGCAGGTGCTGGCGATAATTCTGGGTATAGAGTGCGCGTAGCACGTTGCGACCGATACGGCCGAAGCCATTGATGGCGATGCGTAGTGTCATGGTGAGGGTCTCGTCAATTTGTTGTTGTAATTACAAGATTATTCCCATTGCTCTAGAAATCAAGCCCGTTGAGTGGCAGTATTTTGTTGTAAATACAAATAAGCGCTAGTCGCTAGCCTGGAGATTCCCCATGCATCCCCGCGTTGTTGAAGTGACCGAACGTCTTGTCCAGCGCAGCCGCGCCACGCGCCAGCGCTACCTGGAGATGATCCGTGCCGCCGCCAGCGAAGGCCCGCAGCGGGGCAAGCTGCAGTGCGCCAACTTCGCCCATGGCGTAGCTGGCTGCAGCGGTCACGACAAGCAGACCCTGCGCCTGATGGATGCGGCCAACGTGGCCATCGTGTCTGCCTACAACGACATGTTGTCGGCCCATCAGCCCTACGAAACCTTTCCCGAACAGATCAAGCAGGCCCTGCGCGACCTGGGCTCGGTGGGGCAGTTCGCCGGTGGCGTGCCGGCCATGTGCGATGGCGTTACGCAGGGTGAGCCGGGCATGGAGCTGGGCATTGCCAGTCGTGAGGTGATCACGATGTCCACCGCCGTGGCGCTGTCGCACAACATGTTCGACGCCGCTCTTTATCTGGGGGTGTGCGACAAGATCGTGCCGGGGCTGGTGATGGGCGCGCTGCGTTTTGGTCATCTGCCATCCATGTTCGTGCCGGCAGGGCCGATGACCTCGGGGCTGTCCAACAAGGAGAAGGCCGACGTGCGTCAGCGTTATGCCGAGGGCAAGGCGACCCGAGACGAGCTGCTGGCTGCGGAAATGGCCGCTTACCACGGGCCAGGTACCTGCACCTTCTATGGCACCGCCAATACCAATCAGTTGCTGATGGAGGTGATGGGCCTGCACCTGCCGGGCGCTTCCTTCATCAATCCGGGTACACCGCTACGCGAGGCGCTGACCCGTGAAGCCGCGCAGCAGGTCACGCGCCTGACCAAGCAGAGCGGGAGTTTCATGCCCATCGGCGAGATCGTCGACGAGCGTTGCCTGGTCAACTCCATTGTTGCCCTGCATGCCACCGGTGGTTCCACCAACCATACCCTGCATATGCCGGCCATCGCCCGCGCCGCCGGCATTCTGCTGACCTGGCAGGACATGGCCGACCTGTCCGAAGTGGTGCCGACTCTCGCGCACGTCTACCCCAATGGCAAGGCCGACATCAATCACTTCCAGGCCGCAGGCGGCATGGCTTTCCTGATCCGCGAATTGCTCGAAGCCGGGTTGCTACATGAAGAGGTCAACACCGTGGCCGGCCGCGGCCTGTCGCGCTACACCCGCGAGCCCTTCCTCGAGGACGGCAAGCTGGTCTGGCGCGACGGTCCGACCGAAAGTCTGGAGGAAAGCGTGCTGCGCCCCGTGGCGCGGCCGTTCTCGGCAGAAGGCGGCCTGCGCCTGATGCAGGGCAACCTTGGCCGTGGGGTGATGAAGGTGTCTGCGGTGGCGCCCGAGCATCAGGTGGTGGAAGCGCCGGCGCTGGTGTTCGAGGATCAGCTGGATCTGGTCGAAGCCTTCAAGGCCGGCAAGCTGGAGCGCGATTTCGTTGCCGTGGTGCGTTTTCAGGGGCCGCGCAGCAATGGCATGCCGGAGCTGCACAAGATGACGCCTTACCTGGGTGTGCTGCAGGATCGCGGCTTCAAGGTGGCACTGGTGACCGATGGGCGCATGTCCGGTGCCTCGGGCAAGATCCCGGCGGCCATTCATGTCTGCCCGGAGGCTTTCGATGGCGGGCCGTTGGCGCGGGTGCGTGACGGCGATCTGATACGCCTCGATGGTACGACGGGAGAATTGCTGCTGCAGATCGATGAGGCCGAGTTCGCAGCGCGCGAGCCGACCGTGCGGCCTGCGCAGGCAATTGGGTGTGGGCGCGAGCTGTTCGCCTTCATGCGCCACAACTTCAGCTCGGCCGAGCAGGGCGCCAGCGCCTTTACCGAGAGTCTCGAGTCACTGGTCTGAGGTTGACACAGGTGGCCCGGATGAAATCCGGGGCCAGAGCGGCAAAAATCCCCGGATTGCATCCGGGCTACTCGCCAGGCGCCGATCAGGCTTGATGCGTTGGAGTAGGCGGGTTGCCCCGCCCTACATCCAGATGCCTGACCGGCAAGGCCTTCAACGCCGCTTTTCGTAGGAGCCCCGCCTCGGGGCGAAGCTTCTCAAGTGCGCCCCGCCCTGATTCGCGGCGGGGCGCCGCTCCTACCTGTTCAGGCCTGCCTCTTGCTTTAGATGCCCTGCGGAATCTCTTCGCCGCCAAGTGCGGTGAACAGTTCCGGCAGAAACTCCACCAGGGTCATCATCATCAGGATGAAGCTGGCATCCTGCTGGGCCAGGGCGTCGTCACCACCGTCCTGTTCGGCCTGTTCCTGTAGCACGTCTTCGAAGCGCAGGCGCTTGATGGTCAGCTTGTCGTCGAGCACGAACGACAGCTTGTCCTGCCAGGCCAGCGACAGTTGGGTGACCTGCTTGCCGGTAGACAGGTGCAGCTGGATTTCTTCGCTGGTCAGATCCTGGCGCTTGCAGCGCACCACGCCGCCGTCCTCGTGGGTGTCACGCAGCTCGCACTCGTCGAGGACGAAGAAGCCTTCGGCAGCGCTCTGGTTCTTCAGCCAGTCGGTGAGGGTGGCGGTCGGCGCGATCTTCACCGACAGCGGGCGCACCGGCAGCGAGCCGATGGCTTCACGCAGGGTGGAGAGCAGGTCTTCGGCCTTCTTGGCGCTGGCGCTGTCGACCAGAATCAGGCCCTGTTTCGGCGCAATGGCGGCGAAGGTGCCGGATTTGCGGATGAAGGCGCGCGGCAGGAAAGCCTGGACGATCTCATCTTTGATCTGGTCGCGCTCTTTCTTGTACACCTTGCGCATCTGCGTGTTTTCGATTTCGTCGACCTTCTCTTTCAGCGCGTCGCGCACCACCGAACCCGGCAGGATGCGCTCTTCCTTGCGTGCGCCGATCAGCAGGAAATCACCGCTGACATGCACCAGCGGAGCATCGGCGCCTTTGCCGAAGGGGGCGGTGAAACCGTAGGTGGTCAGCTCCTGGCTGGCGCAGGGACGTGCCGGCTTGCTGGCCAGTGCGGTCTCCAGTGCTTCGGCGTCGAAAGGGATGTCCTGGGTGAGGCGGTAGACCAGCAGGTTACGAAACCACATGAGCGGGTGATTCTCCATTGATGATGAAGTCGCAGGGTGGCGCCATCCTTGGGCTCTCCCGTTGGGGAAAGCCGGCGCGCGGCGACGGATGAAGGTGGCGGGCCATCAACAGGATCATGATCGCTCCGCCGGCACAGAGCGCGCATTATTCTCCGCTGGCGTGCTCAGGCCAACCCTGGCAACGAGCCACTGAGGAAATTCGCTGGCCTCGCCTAAGTTCTTGCTGCGGCGATAAATTTTTTTGCGAAGAGGGCTTGCCAAGGCCAGGATCGCTCTCTAGAATGCGCCCCACTTCGAGAGTGAAGGGTGATTAGCTCAGCCGGGAGAGCATCTGCCTTACAAGCAGAGGGTCGGCGGTTCGATCCCGTCATCACCCACCAATCTCGCAGTTACGCGCAGCGGTAGTTCAGTCGGTTAGAATACCGGCCTGTCACGCCGGGGGTCGCGGGTTCGAGTCCCGTCCGCTGCGCCATTCTTCTCCTCGCTTCATCCCCTCCTGTGACAACCCTTCGGCATCCGCTGAAATCTTCGAAAAAATCCTTTGTTCGCTTGAACTTATGCGCATTGCTCGGCTCCTATGCCGTAGCCAGTGATTGCGGCGTACTGCTAAGCTCGCGCTTTCACTCGACGGCCTTCGGGCGCATCTACAAGGAACAAGCATGAAACAGCATCGTTTGGCGGCAGCGGTTGCCCTGGTGGGCCTGGTGCTTGCCGGTTGCGATTCGCAAACCAGCGAAGTCGAACTCAAGAGCCCGGCGCAGAAAGCCTCCTACGGCATTGGCCTGAACATGGGTCGTAGTCTGTCCGAGGAAGGCATGGATGACCTGGATTCCAAGGCCGTCGCTCAGGGTATCGAGGACGCGCTGACGAAGAAGGAGCCGCGCATCAAGGACGAAGAGATGATCGAGGCCTTCTCCTTCCTGCAGAACCGTGCTGAAGAGCGCATGACTGCGCTGAACAAGGAAGCCGCTGAAGCCGGCAAGAAATTCCTTGAAGAGAACGGCAAGCGCGAAGGCGTGGTCACCACCGCTTCTGGCCTGCAGTACGAAGTGATCAAGAAAACCGACGGCGAACAGCCGAAGGAAAGCGACGTAGTGACCGTTCACTACGAAGGCAAACTGACCGATGGCAGCGTATTCGACAGCTCTGTCGCTCGCGGTAGCCCCATCGATTTGCCGGTTGGCGGCGTGATCCCGGGTTGGGTCGAAGGCCTGCAACTGATGCACGTCGGTGAGAAGTACAAGCTGTATATCCCCAGCGAGCTGGCTTACGGCGAGCAGAGCCCATCGCCAGCCATTCCGGCCAACTCGGTACTGGTGTTCGATCTGGAACTGATCGGCATCAAGGATCAGGCAGCCGAGCCGACCGAGCAGTAACACTCGGTACTCGTTTACAACGCCCCGTCTTGACGGGGCGTTGTCGTTTCTGGGGGGTGTAAGCAGGGATGTGGAGGTCAGGGTGTTACGCTTATGCACATCATGGGAAACATTCCTAACAAGTCTGAGCTACAGCTGAGTCGCGCTCGTGTCAATCAGCAACTTGTTGATTTTCATGGATTTTATATGCTGTATAAAAAATATCCGATCTAAGCCCAGGCCCCATGCCACGGGGCTTTGATAAGCTTGTCGAAAGACTTTGCACAGATTTATCCACAGCTTCGGTGGATAAGCGAGGCAAGCCCTGATACTGCCTGGCTTGCCGAGGAGGCCGAATGAAAACACCGTGGAAACTGACGCGTTACCTGCCGCTGGCTGCCCGCTTCCTGCGTGAAGGCCGGTTGCCGGAGTTGCTCCGCGCGCTGGCTGACAAGCGCACACCACAAGGCCAACGCTTCGCCGCTCTCAAAGAGGACCTGCAACTGCTGCGTGCACTCAGTCTGGCCTGGTTCAAGGGAGAGTACCGGCAGATCAGCAGTCAGGCGCTGTTGATGGTGGTGGCTGCGCTGCTGTACTTCATTACCCCCTTCGATGCCATTCCCGACTGGCTGGTCGGCGTTGGCTTCGTCGATGACCTGGCCGTGCTGGCCTGGATAATGCGCACCTGGCATGGCGAGCTCGAAGCCTTCAGGGCTTGGCGCGACAGACAAAGCCCGGAGCGCCTGGCGCTGATCGAGCACCTGCCGGCAGCGGAGCGGGTCGATCCGCTGCATTCCTGATGATTTGTTGGGCCAGGGCGAGCACCGCATCTTGCTACCTTGGCAGCATGGATCACGCCCCAGGCGGCAGACGCCTGTTAAGATGGCCGCACGCAAGGAAGGGGTCGAGGCTGTCGGCCCTGCTTTCCAACGGAGAGACTCATGAGTGTGCAAATCATTGCCCGTGACGGCGAGCCGGAATATGCGGTGCTGCCCTGGGCCGATTATCAGGCCTTGTTGCAAGCCGCGGGTCGCCAGGACGTTGCCGCGGCCGTTGCGCCTTCGCCAACGCCTACAGCCAATCGCGCGCCTCTCGCGCAATTGCAAACGTTACGCGAAGCCAAGGGCCTGAGCCCGGAAGCGCTGGCTCGCAGCGTCGGCATCAGCCCTCATTATCTAGCCATGATCGAAAGTGGCGAACGTCAACCCGACGCTGCCATTCTGCGTTCGCTGGCCTGGGAACTGGGGCTGGAGGGCTGGTCTTGAGCGTGCGTATCAGTCGCCAACACTGGCAGGCATTGCTGGCCGAGCTGGACGACGCCCGTCGTCAGCGCCACCTACTCACCTACCGGGCACTGATCGAACGTCTCGATCTGCCGGCACCAGCCATGCAGACCCTGACCGCCGCACTGGAGCACTTGGCTGCACTGGATGCGCGCGCCGAACGACCGCTGCGCAGCGCTCTGGTGATCAGCCAGGGCGCCAGTCGCCTGCCACGTACCGGATTCTTCGACTGCGTGACGAGCCTGGGACGCTTCAGTGGCGCTTCCGATGGTGTGGCAGCTGCATCCTGGCACGCTGCCGAGGTGGTCAGGGTGTTCGAGTTCGACTACCCCGCCGATGTCTAGGTTGCTCTGGCAGGTACGCGCACGCCTTGGCTACTGGCTGGCCCGGCGTCTGTTTCACTGGCCCGCGGCGCTGCGTCAGCCACGTGTGTGGCAATGGATGCAGGGCCAGT
Organism: Pseudomonas alcaliphila JAB1; assembly: GCF_001941865.1. NCBI lineage: Bacteria > Pseudomonadati > Pseudomonadota > Gammaproteobacteria > Pseudomonadales > Pseudomonadaceae > Ectopseudomonas > Ectopseudomonas alcaliphila. The sequence goes on from NZ_CP016162.1 coordinate 1,390,244, forward strand.
ACGGGCGCATGGCCAATCTCGGCGATCGCTCGGCACAGAGCTTTTACGGCCATATTCTGCTGTTCAGGGGGCAGGGCCTGGGTGCGCGTGAGGAAGGGCTGAGGTTGTTGCGCCTGGCCGCCAATGGCGGTGACGGCAAGGCCGCCTATCAGTTAGGCGTGCAGGCCCTGCAGGGCGATACCCGGCAGGCACCGGATGCCTCGCAAGCAGTAGGTTGGTGGGAAATGGCGTTGGCTGCCGGCCATCCTCTGGCTGCCAGTCGTCTGAGTCAGCTCTATCGCGACGGTGCTCCCGGGCTGGAAGCAGACCTGCAAGTCGCCGAGCGCTATGCCGCCATGGCAGACGAGGCTACGCGCTCAGGCCGTTGAGCCTTGCAGAATATGCAGGCTGTAGCCAGGCACGGCCTTGGCCTGGCGCTTGGCCTCGGAGGCCAGTTCGGCCAGGCGCGAGGCATCGAGCTGGGCGCAATCTTGCGCTTTTACGTGCACCACGCCGATAGACAGTGACAACAGCGCATATTCCTGGCGCTGGCCGTGGCGGTTGTGGGCAATGAAGCAGCCGGCCTGAAGATGCTCATCGCGGTAAAAGCGTCGGCACTGATTCTGGAAATCCTCGATCAGTTTGCCGAGCTTTTCGCGCCAGTCTGGCGAGCCGAGCACCAGCATGAAGTCGTCGCCGCCGATATGCCCGACGAAGTCGCGGGCCGGATCGACCCGGTCGTTGAGGCATTGCGCCAGGCACAGCAGCACCTCGTCGCCCTTGGCATAGCCGTAGAGGTCGTTGAAAGGTTTGAAGCTGTCGAGATCCACGTAGCACACCGCAGCTTCGCGTTGCTGCTGCAGCAGGCGGCCAAGGCACTGCTGGATCGGTACGTTACCCGGCAGCAGTGTAAGCGGATTGGCGTGTCGGGCCTGCTGCAGCTTCTGTTCGGTGATCAGCCTGAGCACGTCGATGACCCGGCCCAGGCCCAGGTAGCTGCCGTTCTGGATGATGATGAAGTCTTCCTCGATGCGCTGGCGCGCGCGGCTGGTGAGCAGGCGACTGACCTTCTGCAGGGACTGCGTCAGTTCCACGGCGAGAAAGTCCTGGCTCATCAGGCGGCTGATGGGTTTGCGCGCGAACAGATCGGTGGCGAAGGGCTTGAGCAGCGCTTCGGACAGCGAGTGACGATGGACGATCCCGACCGGTTGGCGCTGCGTGTCCAGTACGGCCAGGGAGTTGAGGTTGGCCTGGGCGCGAAATACATCCAGCACTTCAGCGATGGCCGTGTGCTGATCGACCGCGGGCTGGTCGTTGAGCAGGGCGCTGAGGTCATGGCTGTCCTCACTGAGGCTGACCTGATTGCTCAGGACCTGGGGCAGCAGTTGCCGGGCATCGCGTGGCGGCTTTTCCTGCGGCCTGCTGAGCAGATAGCCCTGCACCAGATCGACACCCATCTCTGCCAGTACGGCCAGCTCTTCGGGCAGTTCGATACCTTCGGCGATCACTTGAGCGCGCGAGGCTTCGGCCATCTTCAGGATCGAGCCGACGAACTCACGCTTCACTGCATCTTGATGAATGCCATCGATGAAGTGGCGGTCGATCTTCACGTAGTCCGGGCGCAGCTCCGACCACAGGCGCAAGCTGGAGTAGCCTGCGCCTAGGTCATCCAGGGCGATGGAAAAACCCATGGCGCGGTAGTGGTGCAGGGCGTTGTCGAGCAGGGCGAAGTCTTCGGTGGGGGACTGCTCGGTGAGTTCGATCACCACCTGGCTCGGTGGAATACCGAAAGCCTGTAGCAATTTCAGGGTACGCCCTGGCTGATGGCTGGGGTCGAGCAGCGACTCCGGCGAGACGTTGAGAAACAGCTTGCCGTCCAGGCCCAGGGCGCTGAAGCCTCTGCAGGCGCTCTTGCGGCAAGCCATTTCCAGCTCGCTCAGGCGCCCTGCATGACGGGCGACGGCGAACAAGGTCAGTGGCGAATGCAGTGGGCTGTTGGAGGGGCCACGGGTCAGGGCCTCATAGCCGAGAATGCGCTGTTCGGACAGCGAGACGATAGGTTGGAACAGGCTGCTGAGGTCGCCGTGAGCGAGGATGTTGCCCAGCGCGCTCAACTGCTCGGTGACGGTCATGGTGTTCTCGATCTGCCGGAAACGAAAGGGCCGGTGTTTAACCGGCCCTTTATTTCACGACAGTTCGATGACGATTTGATGACGCTCGATGGGGCGCCTCAATGCAGCGCCAGCGAGGGGTTCAGGCCCAGGTAGTCGAGCAGGATGCGTCCGCTCTCTGCCAGGTAGGCATCGTCTTCCGGTGTGCTCTTTTCATCGGCGACTGGCAGTGCGTCTTCGTCTTCCTTGGCCAGTTCCTTGAGTGGCTCTTCGCCCTTGGCCAGGCGGCGGTTGTTTTCCAGTGCCAGTTGCTTGGCTTCGACTTCGGCCTGGCGCGCACGGCGGGCTTGCTCGTTGAGGCTGACGGTGGTTTCTGCCATCAGCTTCTTGGCCAGGGTAAGGCGGTCGCGAGTGAAGACGAAGTCCGGGTCTTTGGCCGTGCGCTGATCGTGACGAGCTTTCAGCTCGGTCAGGAAGGGCTTGATCGGGTCCAACTCGGGGGTGATCGCCGGGCGGATGCTGTCCCAGGGCAGCGCTGCGGGCAGCGCGCTTTCGCCGATGTCCTTGGTGTCCATGACGTCCGGGTACAGGATGTCGGGGATCACGCCCTGGTGCTGGGTGCTCTGGCCGGAAACGCGATAGAACTTGGCCAGGGTCAGTTTCAGTTCGCCATGGTTGAGCGGCTGAATGGTCTGCACGGTGCCCTTGCCGAAGGTCTGGCCGCCGAGAATCAGCGCGCGGTGATAATCCTGCATGGCGCCGGCGAAGATTTCCGAGGCTGAGGCGGACAGACGGTTGACCAATACAGCCAGCGGGCCGTTGTAGTAGATGCCCTTGTTCTCGTCGGCGAGCACGTCGACGCGGCCGTCGGCGTTGCGCACCAGCACGGTGGGGCCTTGTTCGATGAACAGGCTGGTCAGTTCGGTGGCTTCCTGCAGCGAGCCACCGCCGTTGTTGCGCAGGTCGATGACCACGCCGTCGACCTTCTCGGCCTGCAGCTCGTCGAGCAGACGTTTGACGTCACGGGTGGTGCTCTTGTAGTTCGGGTCGCCAGCGCGGAAGGCCTTGAAGTCGAGGTAGAAGGCCGGCAGTTCGATGACGCCGAGCTTGTAATCACGCCCCTCGTGCTTGAGCTCCAGAACCTTCTTCTTGGCAGCTTGCTCTTCCAGCTTGACCGCTTCGCGGGTGATGGTGACCACCTTGCTGGTCTGGTCGCTGGGCGGATTGCTGGCCGGGATCACTTCCAGGCGTACGGTGGAACCTTTCGGGCCGCGAATCAGCTTGACCACTTCGTCCAGGCGCCAGCCGATCACGTCGACCATTTCATCATTGCCCTGGGCGACGCCGACGATCTTGTCTGCCGGTGCGATCTGCTTGCTCTTTTCGGCCGGGCCGGCAGGCACCAGGCGCACCACCTTGACGTGCTCGTTGTCGCTTTGCAGGACGGCGCCGATGCCTTCGAGCGACAGGCTCATGTTGATGTCGAAGTTTTCCGCATTATCCGGCGACAGATAGGTGGTGTGCGGGTCGTAGGTGGTGGCGAAGGCGTTGATGTAGGCCTGGAACACGTCCTCGCCACGGGTCTGCTTGAGGCGCGCCAACTGGTTCTTGTAGCGCTTGGTCAGCAGTTCCTGGATGTCCTTGGTTTCCTTGCCGGCGATCTTCAGGCGCAGCACTTCGTCTTTGACACGCTTGCGCCACAGTTCATCGAGTTCAGCGCGGTCTTTGGCCCAGGGCGCTTTCTCGCGATCGACCTGCAACTGCTCGTCGATAGTGAAATCGATCTTGTCGACGCCCTTGCCCAGTTCCGCCAACGCATAGTTCAGGCGCTCTTCCGTGCGGGTCAGGTGGCGGCGAAAGATGGTGAAGCCGGGTTCGAGGTCGCCGCTTTTCAGCAGGTCATCGAAGCGGGTGCGCCACTGGTTGAATTCGGCGATGTCAGCGGCAGTGAAATAGCTGCGCGATGGATCGAGCAACTTCAGGTAGTTGTCATAGATCTGAATCGAGCGTTCGTCGTTCAGCGGCGGCTTGTTGTAGTGATGGCGGCGCAGCAGCTCCACTACGTTGAGGCTGGCGATCACCTGCTCGCGATCCGGCTGCAGATAGTCCCAACTGGTCGCTGCGGTGGTCTTGGCCGCCAGCGGCAGGGCACTGAAGCCGAGTACGAGGGCGAGGGCGGTGCTTGCAAGAGATCGCTTCATGCTGATTCGACGTAGTGGCAGTTGATAACGCATATTAGGCCGTATTTGAGGGCGCCAGGTTCCGTTGGCGCTAGGCGAAAGCCCGGCGGTCTGCGCTGGGCTCGGTTCACTTGCACTATGGAGGCAGCATGAAGGCATTGCAAGGCGTTGAAGGGCGTGCAGAGTGGCTGGAACAACCGGCGCAGACCTGTGACGCGGGGCAGATTCGGGTCAAGGTGGCTGCCGCTGGGCTCAACCGGGCTGACCTGTTGCAGCGCGCCGGGCTTTATCCGCCGCCGCCTGGTGCGAGCCAGGCGCTGGGCCTGGAGTGCGCCGGGGTAGTTGTTGAAGTCGGCGCCGGCAGCGCCTGGCAGGTGGGGGATCGCGTCTGCTGTCTGCTTGCCGGTGGTGGCATGGCCGAAGAGGTGGTGCTCGATGCTCGCCACGCCATGCCGGTGCCGGAAGGCTTGAGCCTGGTCGAGGCGGCTGTGGTGCCCGAGGTCTATGCCACCGCCTGGCTCAATCTGTTCCAGCTCGGGGCCCTGCGCCCCGGTGAGAAGGTCCTGCTGCATGCCGGCGCCAGCGGTGTCGGCTCGGCTGCTATCCAGCTGTGCAAGGCATTCGGCAGCCCTTGCTGGGTCAGCGTCGGCTCTGCCGAGCGGTTGGCCTACTGCGAAGCGCTCGGTGCCCAGGGCGGTGCCCTGCGCGGCGAAGACCTGCAAGCGCTGCGTGATTTCGGACCGTTCGATGTGATCCTCGATCCGGTTGGCGGGCAGTACGCGGCGCTCAACCTGGAATTGCTGGCCCGTGATGGTCGTTGGATCAATATTGGTTTGATGGGCGGACGCGAGGCCACCCTGGACCTGGCCCAGGTGCTGGGCAAGCGCGTTCAACTGATCGGCTCGACCCTGCGCAATCGCGACGACTCGTTCAAGGCCGACCTGTTGCATGATCTGCAGCAACAGGTCTGGCCGCTGTTTGCCGAGGGGCGGTTAAAGCCGCAACTCGAGCGCAGTTTTGCCCTCAAAGACAGTGAAGCGGCATTCGAGACACTCGCCGGTAATCAGGTTGCGGGTAAAATCGCGCTGCTTATCGATCCCGATCTTGTCTGAGCAGTAGCTCTAGCCCGCGCCTGGCGCGGGCTTGGCCAACGATTGGCTCATTCAATCAATATCATGGCCGTAATCAATAAGCTTTTTTTCGTTAGGTCGCTAAGATACGCCCTGTAAATTTCAAACCCTCACAGAAACCTCAGAAGGAGTCAGAGATGTCCCTCATCAACACTCAGGTACAACCGTTCAAAGTCAACGCTTTCCACGCTGGCGAGTTCATCGAAGTCACCGAGCAGTCCCTGAAGGGCAAGTGGTCCGTGCTGATCTTCATGCCGGCTGCCTTCACCTTCAACTGCCCGACCGAAATCGAAGACGCTGCCAACAACTACGCCGAGTTCCAGAAGGCCGGTGCCGAGGTCTACATCGTGACCACCGACACTCACTTCTCGCACAAGGTCTGGCACGAAACTTCGCCGGCTGTTGGCAAGGCTCAGTTCCCGCTGATCGGTGACCCGACCCACCAACTGACCAACGCTTTCGGCGTGCACATCCCGGAAGAAGGCCTGGCTCTGCGCGGCACCTTCGTGATCAACCCGGAAGGCGTGATCAAGACCGTTGAGATCCACTCCAACGAAATCGCTCGCGACGTTTCCGAGACCCTGCGCAAGCTGAAGGCTGCTCAGTACACCGCCGCTAACCCGGGTCAGGTTTGCCCGGCCAAGTGGAAAGAAGGCGAAGCCACTCTGGCTCCGTCGCTGGACCTGGTTGGCAAGATCTAAAAACGGCTTCAGAGCTGCTGCGCTCGGCTAGGCAGCGTTGTAATCAGACTCGGGCTTGTCATGTACTTCAGTACACTTCGCGCTCTCGCCAGATTACGCCTTGCTTAGCCGTCGCTCGCGACGCTCTGAAATCCGTTTTGCAATTGCTACCTGCGCTGTCAGGGCCATTACCGGCCCTTGTGGTGCCCGATGCCCGGGCGCGATCCGTCCGGGCATTTTATTGCCCGAATTTTCGTATTTGAGGAATTTCCGCCATGTTGGACGCCAATCTTAAAGCCCAGTTGAAGGCCTATCTGGAAAAGGTCACCCAGCCGTTCGAGATCGTCGCGTCCCTCGATGACGGCGCGAAATCTCAGGAGCTGCTGGGCCTGCTCCAGGACATCGTCGGCCTGACCGACAAGATCACCCTGAAGACCGACGGCAACGATGCCCGCCGTCCGTCCTTCGCCCTGAATCGTCCGGGTGAAGACACCGGCGTTGCCTTCGCCGGTATCCCCATGGGCCACGAGTTCACCTCGTTGGTGCTGGCACTGCTGCAGGTGGGCGGTCATCCATCGAAGCTGGACGCCGACACCATCGCGCAGATCAAGAGCATCGAAGGCAAGTTCGAGTTCGAGACCTATTTCTCGCTGTCCTGCCAGAACTGCCCGGACGTGGTCCAGGCGCTGAACCTGATGGCCGTGCTCAACCCCAATATCCGCAACGTCTCCATCGACGGTGCGCTGTTCCAGGAAGAAGTCGAGCGTCGCCAGATCATGGCTGTGCCGAGCATCTACCTGAACGGTGAGGTCTTCGCTTCCGGTCGCATGGAAGTGAAGGAAATCCTTGCCAAGATCGACACCGGCGCTGCCAACCGCGACGCAGAGAAGATGAGCGCCAAGGACGCCTTCGATGTACTGGTAGTCGGCGGTGGCCCGGCGGGTGCTGCGGCTGCCATCTACGCCGCGCGTAAAGGTATCCGTACCGCGATTGCCGCCGAGCGCTTCGGTGGTCAGGTGCTGGACACCATGGCCATCGAGAACTTCATCTCCGTCAAGGAAACCGAAGGCCCGAAACTGGTGCGCGCGCTGGAAGAACACGTCAAGGAATACGAAGTCGACGTGATGAACCTGCAGCGTGCTTCGGCTCTGGTACCGGCCAGCAGCGAAGGCGGTCTGCACGAAGTGAAGTTCGAGAACGGCGCGTCGCTCAAGGCCAAGACCGTGATCCTCTCCACCGGCGCACGCTGGCGCGAGATGGGTGTGCCCGGCGAGCAGGAATACAAGGCCAAGGGCGTGTGCTTCTGCCCGCACTGCGACGGCCCGCTGTTCAAGGGCAAGCGTGTGGCGGTGATCGGCGGCGGTAACTCCGGCGTCGAGGCAGCCATCGACCTGGCTGGCATCGTCGCCCACGTGACCCTGCTGGAGTTCGCCGATACCCTGCGTGCCGACGCCGTGCTGCAGAAGAAGCTCTACAGCCTGCCGAACGTGACCGTGATCAAGAGCGCGCAGACCACCGAGGTCAAGGGCGATGGTCAGAAGGTCAACGGTCTGGTGTACAAGGACCGCACCACCGAGGAGCTGCACACCGTCGAGCTGGAAGGCATCTTCGTGCAGATCGGCCTGCTGCCCAACAGCGACTGGCTCAAGGGCAGCGTCGAGCTCAACCGCTTCGGCGAGATCATCGTCGACAGCAAGGGTGCGACCAATATCCCCGGCGTGTTTGCCGCCGGCGACGTCACCACCGTGCCGTACAAGCAGATCGTCATCGCCATGGGCGAAGGCTCGAAGGCATCGCTGTCCGCCTTCGACCACCTGATCCGCCATAGCTGATCGGTTGCGGTAGAAATGAAAAGGCCACCCCTCGGGGTGGCCTTTGCGTTTAAAGGAATCCGTAGGAGCGAGCTCTGCTCGCGAACATCGCAATCCAAGCGATTCGCGAGCAGAGCTCGCTCCCACAGTTACGCCCCATCCCTGGGGCGACGCGCTTAGCGCTTCAGGCCGCCCAGGGTCAGCGGCATCTGGCGGTTCACATCCTTGTACAGCAGGTAGCGGAAGCGGCTCGGGCCGCCGGCGTAGCAGGCCTGCGGGCAGAAGGCGCGCAGCCACATGAAGTCGCCGGCCTCGACCTCGACCCAGTCCTGGTTCAGGCGGTACACCGCCTTGCCTTCCAGCACGTACAGGCCGTGCTCCATGACGTGGGTTTCGGCGAAGGGGATCACGCCGCCCGGCTCGAAGTTGACGATGTTGACGTGCATATCATGGCGCATGTCGCTGATCTCGACGAAGCGCGTGGTGCTCCAGCGGCCTTCGGTGCCCGGCATGACGATCGGCTCGATGTCCTGCTCGTTGGTGACGAAGGCTTCCGGGTACGGCACGCCTTCGACCGGTTGATAGGCCTTGCGCAGCCAGTGGAAGCGCACGGCTTGGCTGCTGTTGTTGCGCAGCGACCAATCGCTCTGCGGCGGGATGAAGGCGTAGCTGCCCGGACGCATGGCGTGCTGGGTGCCGTTGAGGGTCAGGCTGAACTCGCCTTCGACGACGAAGATCACGCCTTCGGCGGTGGCGTCGAGCTCAGGCTTGTTGCTGCCGCCGTTCGGGCCGACTTCGACGATGTACTGCGAGAAGGTTTCGGCGAAGCCGGTCAGCGGACGGGCGATGACCCACATGCGCATGTTGTCCCAGAACGGCAGGTGGCTGGTGACGATGTCACGCATCACGCCTTTGGGGATCACGGCATAGGCTTCGGTGAACATGGCGCGGTCGGTCAGCAGTTGATCCTGACCTGGGTGACCGCCATGCGGTGCGTAGTAGTAGGGCGATTTGCTCATCGAGAGGTTGCCTCGGCGGGTGAATGGCGCGGGGTTTGATCCCCGAGCGGAAAATTGGCTCCCATGCACTATAGGAATTCGCGGCTGGATTCGGAAATTAAATAGTAGAATGCCTGTCAGTGGCTTTTATGATGGGTGGCGACATGCTCGATCCGGTGCTGTTACGCAGTTTTCTCGCCGTGGTGCAGACCGGTGGTTTCACCCGCGCGGCTGCCAGTTTGCACCTGACCCAGTCCACCGTCAGCCAGCAAGTGCGGCGCCTGGAGGAGCAGCTTGGCGCCGAGCTGCTCGACCGCAGTGGCCGCTACGTGGTGACCACCACCGAGGGCGAACGCCTGCTGGGTTACGCCAACCGCATCGTCGCACTGATGGACGAAGCCATGCTGGCGCTGGGGCAAAGTGCGGTGGAGGGCGAGGTGCGCCTCGGCGTGCCGGACGATTTCGCCGCCAACAGCCTGATGCCTTATCTGGCCGATTTTGCCGATGCCCATCCGGGTATTCGCCTGGAGATCACCAGTGGTCTGAGTCATGACGTGTGGCGCGCGTACAATGCCGGTGAGCTGGACCTGGCACTGATCAAGCAGCGTGCCGGTAGCGCCAAGGGCCTGGCCAGTTGGGCCGAACCGCTGGCCTGGCTCGACAGCCGAGCGCGGCCGGTGCTGGCGCGCAACCCGGTGCCGCTGGCGGTGTTCCCGCCCAACGGCCTGTACCGCCTGGAGATGACCCACGCGCTGGATGCCATTGGCAAACCCTGGCGCATTGCCTATGTCAGCAGCAGTCTGCCCGGTGTCAGCGCCGCTGCCGAAGGCGGGCTGGGTCTGACCCTGCTGCCGCGCCGGTTGATCACTGCCGCACACCGCGAACTGGGTGAGGCCGAAGGTTTCGCCCCGGTGGCGCCGGTGGAAGTGGCCCTGCACGCACGCAACCAGTTGCCCGGTTACGCGCGGGAGCTGGCGGTGGCGTTGATCGAGGCTTGCGAAGGGATCATGAGCCCGTAACGGGGTAGGGTGCGCTGTGCGCACCTTGAAACAACGGGCCCTGATGGTTGACTGCACGTATCAGAGGACGCCGGTGCGCACGGCGCACTCTACGGCAGGATCAGCGCCAATTGAGAATCGGCCAGCCGGCCTGTTCGGCGTGGGCGCGCAGGGTCGGGTCGGGGTTGACCGCGTAGGGCTTGTCCACCAGTTGCAGCAGCGGCAAGTCATTGCGCGAGTCGGAATAGAAGCTGGCGCCGGCCAGGCTTTCGCTCTGCTCGGCGAGCCAGTTCTCCAGGCGGATCACCTTGCCCTCACGGTAGGTCAGTACGCCTTGGGTACGCCCGCTGTAGAAGCCGTGCTGCAGCTCCAGGTCGATGGCCAGCACCTCATCGATGCCGAAGCGCTCGGCGATGGCGCTGACCAGGAAGTGCGCCGAGGCGGAGATCACCAGCAGGCGATCGCCAGCGGCGCGGTGCGCGGCCAGGGTGCGGCTGGCGTCGCTGTAGAAGATCGGCTCGATCACGTCCTCGACGAAGGGCTCGACCACATGGGCGACCTCCTCGGGCGTGCGGCCGACCAGCGGCGACAGGGTGAACGCCATGTAGTCCTCCATGGCCAGGGTGCCGGCGGCGTACTGACGCATCAGCTCCTGCTCGTGGGCGAGGAAGGAGTCGCCGTCCGCCCAGCCGATCTTCACCATTTCCTGCGTCCACAGGCTGGCGCAGTCGCCGTGGATCAGGGTTTCGTCGAGATCGAAAATCGCCAGGGCCATCACGCCACCTCCCGGATCGCATCGGCGCCAATGGCCAGGCTGACGCTCTGGCCGTCGTGGTGCAGGTCGGCGGCGGAGCGGTTGAGCACATCCACCAGCAGCTCCACGCCACGGGCCTCGACCCGGTAGCGCACGACGTTACCCAGTAGGCTGTGGCTGACAATGGTGCCCTCGATACCTGGGCCGCCAATCTGGATGGCCTCAGGGCGAATCGCCACGCGGCTGTTCACCGGGCGCAGCAGCAGGCGGCTGGCGGCATCGGCGTCGAGCAGGTTGTAGTTGCCGATGAACCCGGCGGCGAAGGCATCGGCTGGCGCGGTGTAGAGGGTTTCGGCATCGCCGCTCTGGACGATCTGGCCGCCGTTCATCAACACGATTCGGTCGGACAAGACCAGCGCCTCTTCCTGGTCGTGGGTGACGAAGATGGTGGTCAGGCCCAGCTCGCGCTGGATGGCGCGGATCTGCTCGCGCAGGTGTTTGCGGATGCGCGCATCCAGCGCCGACAACGGCTCATCGAGCAGCAGCAGGCGCGGGCGGGTGACCAGCGAACGGGCCAGGGCCACGCGCTGGCACTGGCCGCCGGAGAGCTGCTGCGGGTAGCGCCCGGCGTAGTCGCTGAGCTCCACCAGCTCCAGCACCTCGGCCACGCGCTGGTTGGCCTCGGCGGCGGGAACCTTCTGCATGCGCAGGCCGAAGGCGACGTTCTGCGCCGCGGTCATGTTGGGGAACAGCGCATAGCTCTGGAACACCATGCCGATGCCGCGCTTTTGCGGCGCAACGGGTACCAGGTCCTCGCCGCCCAGCAGGATCTGTCCGCCGTCGACTGCGGTCAGGCCGGCGATGCAGCGCAGCAGGGTGGACTTGCCGCAGCCGGAGGGGCCGAGCAGGGTGATGAACTGGCCCTGACCGATCTCGATATTGATGTCGGTGAAGATGGGCGTGGCGCCGTAGCTTTTATGCAGGCCGCGGATATTCAGGTAACTCATGATTTGTCCTTGTTCAGACGGTTGGCTGCCCAGGTCATCAGCAGCACGAACATGAAATAGGAGATCACCAGGGCGCTGGTGAAATGGCCGCTGTCGTTACGCATGTTGTACAGGTACACCTGCAGCGTCTCGTAGCGGCTGCCCACCAGCAGGTTGGCGAAGACGAATTCGCCGAACAGGAAGCTGAAGGACAGAAAGACCGAAACCATCAAACCCTTGCGCAGATTCGGCAGCACCACCATCAAGGCCGCGCGCCAGGTGCTGGCGCCGAGCAGGTGGGCAGCGTCCATCAGGTCGCGCAGGTTGATCGCCTGCAGGTTGTTGGTGATCGCCCGGTACATAAAGGGCAGGGCGATGGTGAAGTAGCAGCCGATGAGAATCCATGGCGTACCGAGAATCGGCAGCGGGCCGGATGCGAACAGCTGCATCAGGCCCACCGAGGACACCACCGGCGGAATGGCGAACGGCAGCAGGATCAGCACGTTCATCACCCCGTCGAGCTTGGGGAAGTGGTAGTTGACCACGAACAGCAGCGGCAGGATCAGCAGTAGTGCCAACGCCAGGGCGCCGAAGCAGATCAGCAGCGAGCGGCCGAAGGCGGCGAGAAAGCGCGCGTCGCTCCACAGCGCCACGTACCACTTGAAGGTGAAGCCGCTGGGCAGGATGGTCGCCGACCAACTGGTGGACAGCGAGTACACCAGGGTGCCGAGCAGCGGCAGCAGCAGGATCAGAAACAGCAGGTAGACCACCAGTTGGTGGAACAGCGGCGAGCGTTTTTCAGCGGGCGACATGGTAGCTCCGGCGCAGCAGCCATTGGTGGACGATGGTGATCAGGGTCATCAGGCCGACCAGCACCATGGCCAGCGCGCTGGCCATGTTCGGGTCGAGGAAGATGTCGCCGGAGACCATCGCCGCGATACGGATCGGCAGGATGTTGAAGTTGCCGGTGGTCAGCGCGTAGACCGTGGCGTAAGCGCCCAGGGCATTGGCCAGGAGGATGACGAAGGTACCGAGCAGCGCCGGGGTCAGCACCGGCAGGCCGATATGCCGCCAGAACTGCCAGGTGCTGGCGCCGAGCAGTTCGGCCGACTCGCGCCAGTCTTCGCGCAGGGCGTCGAAGGCCGGATAGAGCAGCAATACGCCGAGGGGAATCTGGAAGTAGGTGTAAAGGACGATCAGGCCGGTCTTGGAGTAGAGGTTGAAGTCCTCGATCACGCCCATCTGCTTGAGCAGGATGGTCAGCGCGCCGTTGAAGCCGAGCAGGATGATGAAGGCGAAGGCCAGCGGCACCCCGGAGAAGTTGCTGGTCATGTTGGAGAAGGCCATGACGAAATCGCGCAGGCGGCTGCTGACCTGGCGCAGCGAATAGCTGCCGATGATGGCGATGACGATGCCGAACAGGCTCGACCAGAACGCCACTTCCAGGCTGTGGCGCATGGCCTGGCGGTAGAAGGCCGAGGAGAAGGCCTGCTGGAAGTTGCCCAGGCCCCAGCCTTCGGCGGTGTTCAGGCTGTTGCTCGCCACCCAGGCCAACGGTGCGATCTGGAAGGCGAAGAAGAACAGGGCGAAGGGCACCAGGCACAGCAGCGCCCAACCCTTGCTGGAAATGGACGACTTCATGCAAGCAGCTCCCTGCACCAGGGTTTGTCGTGGGCCGCGCCGAGCAACTGGCAGATGGTGCCGCATAACTCGGTCTGTTGTGGGCGGGCTGCAGGATCGAGGCTGAAGGCGCTGCCGAGAACGATCAGCGGCACTTCGCGCTCCTCCGGCAGCAGGCCGTTGTGGCTGCGGTCGGCGTTCATGCCGTGGTCGGCGGTCACCAGGATCTGGTAGCCGGCATCGAGCCAGGTCTGGATGTATTCGGCCAGCAGCACGTCGGCGCGGCGCGCGGCGTTGCGGTACTGCGGGCTGTCGAGGCCGTGCTGGTGGCCGGCGTCGTCGATGTTCATCGGGTGCACCAGCAGCAGGTTGGGCGCATGACGCTGGCGCAGGCTGTCGGCATCGGCCAGCAGGTGCGAGTCCGGGTAATGGTCGGCGTAGTAGAAATGGCCGTGCTGGATCGGCAGGGATTCGTCGCTGGTATGGCGGTCGCGGGCGGCCTGGAAGGGCGCGCGGTTGTACAGCTCGCTGACCCAGTGATAGGCCGCGGCGGCGGTGGTCAGGCCGGCGTCACGGGCGTAATGGAAGATGCTGCGCTGATTCGACAGGCGCACCACATCGTTGTGCACGATGCCGCTGTCGATGGGCGCCACGCCGGTGAGGATGCATTCGTAGAGCGGGCGGGACAGTGCCGGCAGTGCGCAGTCCAGCTTGTACAGCGCGGCGCGCCCGGCCTGGCAGTAAGCCAACAGGTGGCCCAGCGCATGCTGGGCCACCTGATAGCTCAGGCCATCCAGTACCACCAGGATGACGTTGTGCTTCATGGATTTCTCTCGTTCGACGACGTATCACCGGCTTCCGGAGGGGGCTGCCGTAGGGCGTACTCGCGAAGCAGTACGCCTTGGGATTGAACAATGGCGGACTGTTCGCTTCGCTCCTGAGTCCGCCCTACGGTTCGGGTTGCCTTAGTTCATGTGCAGAATCACGTGTTCCTGCCACAGGCGCGGCAGCATCTTGGAGGTGTTCTCCCAGGCCGCGGCATCCTTGATCGGCTGGACCTTGGCGTACTGCTCTTGCGGCAGCAGCTTGGCCTGCACCTCGGCCGGCAGCTCGATATGCTCGGCGCGGATCGGCCGGGCGTTGCCCTTGGCCAGGTTGATCTGCCCGGCATCGCTCAAGATGTATTCGCGGGTCAGCTTGGCGGCGTTGGGGTTCTTCGCCCATTTGTTGATGATGGTGGTGTAGCCGGAGATCACCGAACCGTCGGACGGGATCAGCACCTCGAAGCGCTCGGGGTCGATCTGGTCGCGGTAGCTCAGGCCGTTGAAGTCCCAGACGATGCCCACTTCCACTTCACCCTTTTCCAGGGTCTGGATGGTTGGGTTGGCCAGCGACAGGCGACGCTGCTTGGCCAGTTCGCCGTAGAAATCCAGCGCCGGTTGCACGTTGCTCTCGTTGCCACCCATGGCGATGGCGGCGGCCAGTACGCCGTTCACGGCTTGCGCAGCGGTGCTTACGTCACCGGCAGAGACCTTGTAGGTGCCGGTCTTGAGGTCGGCCCAGGAACGCGGAATGTCCTTGACCAGTTGCTTGTTGACGATAAAGGCGATGGAGCCGGTGTAGGCCAGCATCCAGTGACCGTCCTGGTCCTTGGCCCAATCCGGGATCTGTGCCCAGGTGCTCGGCTTGTACGGCTGGGTCACGCCTTGCTGTACGGCGATGGGGCCGAAGGCGGCGCCGACGTCACCGATATCGGCGGTGGCGTTTTCCTTTTCGGCGGCGAACTTGGCGATTTCCTGCGCCGAGCTCATGTCGGTGTCCTGATGCTTGAGACCGTACAGGCGCGCCAGGTCCGCCCAGGTGTCTTTCCAGTTGGCCCAGCTGTCGGGCATACCCACGCTATTCACCGCGCCTTCGGCGCGTGCAGCCTGTTCCAGTGCCTGCAAGTCGGTGCCTTCGGCCATGGCGGAGGTCGCCAGGGCGATGGCCGAACCCATCAGTGAAGCCAGCAGCAGTTGTTTCATTGGAAACTCCTTTGCAGTGAGAGTGTTGGTCTAGATCAGCAATACCCGAGCCAATCTAAGCGCCTTCGATGACAGTTTTATGTCCGGCCACGGCTGGCAGATGTCTAGGTGCAGTCAGCTGGCGCGCTCATCAAGCGTAGACCATGGATAAGTGGCTGATTTCGCGGGCCGTGAGTAGATGTGACGGTGGCATGCGGCGTGCTTGCAGCATGGCTGTCATCTATCAGTCATCTAGACTGCCTAGTCTTGTAACCCGTCTGAGCGAGTGACTTTTGCCCTGTCATGGGGCTGGACTAGTCCAAAAGGGGAAATTTTGATGCGCGAAGAAGCGCCACGGGCCGTCACCATCATCTGCCGCGCGTTGCAGGAGCAGATCGACCGGGGCCTGTTGCCCTCCGGCAGCAAGTTGCCGGCCGAGCGCAAGCTCAGTGAGTTGTTCGATACCACGCGCATCACCCTGCGCGAGGCGCTCGGCCAGTTGGAGGCGCAGGGGCTGGTCTATCGCGAGGAGCGTCGTGGCTGGTTCGTTTCGCCGCAACGGGTGGCCTACAACCCTCTGGTACGTACCCACTTCCACGCCATGGTCGCCGAGCAGGGGCGGGTACCGGCTACCGAGGTCCTGAGTGCGCGCTTGATGCCGGCCTCCGCGCAGATCTGTCAGGTGCTGGCGCTGCCGGCACTGTCGAGCGTCTATCAGGTGTGCCGCGCGCGGCGCATCGACGGGCGCCTGGTGCTGTATGTCGAGCACTACCTGAATCCGGCCTACTTCCCCGGCATTCTCGAGTTCGACCTGACTCGCTCGCTGACCGACCTGTATGCCAGCGAGTACGGCATCCACTACGGTCGCGTGCGCTTCGACATGGTACCCACCGCGCTGCACGCCGAAGCCGCGGCCAGCCTCAAGGTGGCACCGGGCAGCCCGGCGCTGCGCATTACCCGGGTCAACCGCGATCAGCACGGACGCATCATCGACTGCGACCTGGAGTTCTGGCGCCACGACGCCATTCACGTCAGCGTCGAAGTCCCCGAGTAGAGTGCGCTGCGCGCACCGAGGTCGCCGGCAGACTGTGAATCGCCAGTGCGCGAGGACTACGGAGAGGCTGATGCGCACGGCGCACCCTACCGTTCGTCGGCTTCTGTGATGTTTTTGCGGCCAATGTCGAAATGCGCTCGCTGCGTTCGACTATCCAGTACCCACCCGCCAAGGAACTGGAGTGCGTCATGAAATACCTCTGCCTCGTCTACGCCAACGAACAGGAGCTGCACAGCTCCCCCGACAGCCCGCATGACAGCGAATGCTTCGCCTACGCCAACTCGGTTCAGGAGAGCGGGCGCATGCTCGCCGCCGAGGCGCTGCAATCGGTGCAGACCGCCACCACCGTGCGCATGCGCGGCGGCAAGCTGGCGATCACCGACGGCCCCTTCGCCGAAACCAAGGAGCAACTGGCCGGCTTCTATCTGGTGGAGGCGCGTGACCTCAACGAGGCCATCCAGCTCGCCGGGCACATTCCCGCCGCCCGCGTCGGCTGCGTGGAAGTGCGCCCGGTGCGCGAGCTGGATATCCAGCCGGCGCAGCTGCAGGCCGCTCAGCACTGAGCCGGCAAGGCTCGATCAACAGGGAGAACCGCTATGGATCGCCACTATGTCCCCGAGGTCGCCACGCGTGAGCAATGGCTGGCCGCTCGCAAGGCGCTGCTCGAGCAGGAAAAGGCGCTGACCCGCCAACGTGACGCGCTCAACCGCGCCCGCCGTGCCCTGCCCATGGTGTTGGTGGAAGAGGATTACCGCTTCGACGGCCCGCAGGGCGAAGTCGGTCTGGAGGCGCTGTTCCACGGGCGCAGCCAGCTGATCGTCTACCACTTCATGTACCACATGGATCGCGGCGAGGGCTGCGACGGCTGTTCCTGCCTGGTGGACAACATCGGCCACCAGTCCCACCTGCATGCCCGCGACACCAACCTGGTGCTGGTCTCGCGCGCGCCCTTGGCCGATCTCGAGGCGTTCAAACGGCGCATGGGCTGGACCCTGCCCTGGTATAGCTCCTACGGCAGTCGCTTCAATTACGACTACCACGCCACCACCGACGAGCAGGTCGCGCCGGTCGAATACAACTACCGCGACAAGGACGAGCTCGAGCGCTTGGGCCTGACCTATCACATCCAGGGCGAGCAGCCCGGTATCAGCGTGTTCCTGCGCGACGGCGGGCAGATCTACCACACCTATTCCACCTATGGCCGAGGCGTGGAGATGCTGATGAGCAGTTTCCATTTCCTCGACTTCACGCCTTTTGGCCGCGGCGAGGGTTGGGACGGCATGCCCGATCTGGACGGCAAGGGGCTCAACTGGACGCGCCTGCACGACGAGTACGAACAGAGCGCGCCCACCCACGACTGCTGCGGCCACAAGGCCTGAACCTCAGTGAAGGAGAACGACATGAGTCAGCACGACATGAGTCAGCACGAACTGCAAGATGCCCTTAACGACTGGACCGAAGCCTGCCGCAGCAAGGACGTGGCGCGCATCATGAGTCACTACGTCGAGGACGTGGTGTCCTACGACGCCATCGGCCCGTTGCGTTTCCAGGGGCGCCCGGCGTACCAGGCACATTGGCAGGCCTGCATGGAGATGTGCAGCGGCCCGGGGATGTTCGAACCGCACGAGCCGACCTTCACCGCCAGCGGCGATCTGGGCGTGACCCATTACCTGCTGCATTGCGGCGGCGCCAATGAAAAGGGCGAGCTGGAGACCTGCTGGATGCGCGTGACCCAGTGCCTGCGCCGCCAGGGCGGCCGCTGGCTGATCTTCCACGAGCATTTCTCTGCCCCGAGCGACATGGAAAGCGGCAAGGCGCTGTTCGATCTGCAGCCCTAGCAGGCTGTTGAAAAACTACCTGCGTTGCCATTGCTGCGTTAAAAACAGGCTCAAAATGCTCATTTACAACACGTAAACTCCGCTTTTTCGCCTGTTTTTGCCTTGCACTGGCTGCCTCGCCTACGTTTTTCAACGGCCTGCTAGCGAGCAGGGGCTGCGCGATGGTCTGGTGCGCACCAGACCATCCTTAGCGCGCGACCAGTTCCAGCATGCGTTGCGCCTGCTGGCGTACGGCCTCACGCAACTCGACCGGCTGTTCGATGGTGAAGTCGAAGGACAGGCGTAGCAGCAGGCGAGCGAACCAGGTCGGGCTGTCGGTGCTGGTGGTCAGGCGCACGCTGTTGCCTTCGGGCATCAGCAGACCGGCGTTGCTCCCAAGTTCGGCGATGGCACCGGCGAGGTCGGTGTGCAGCTGGATACTCACCGGGTAGGCCCGTGGCAGGGTAGCGATGCTGGTATTGAGGTGGGCGGCGGCGTCGAAGGCTTCCGGCCGCTCGAAGTGGCTCTCCAGGGCGCGCACTTCGCGCAGGCGATCCAGGCGGAAAGAACGCACCGCCTGGCGTAGGTGGCAGTAGCCGCTCAGGTACCAGAAGCCCTGGCGGAACACCAAACCGTAGGGATCGACCTCGCGCTCGCTGCATTGGCCCTGATCGCTGCAATAGCTCAACCGCACCTGACGGCGCGCCTCGGCGGCGGCGGCGAGCTCGGCCAGCAGTTGCTGGTCGCCATTGGCGCGGCTGCGCGGCAGATCCAGGATGGCGCTCTGGCTCAGGGCGCGCACCCGCTGCTGCAGCCCCTTGGGCATGACCCGCTCCAGCTTGGCGCGGGCACTGGCCACCGCCATGGCGGTTTCTGCCAGGCCCAGATTGGCCGTCGCCAGCAGGCCCAGCGCCACCGCCTGGGCCTCCTCAGCCGTGAACATCAAGGGCGGCAGCTTGAAACCGGCCACCAGGCGGTAACCACCGTGCCGGCCGCGCTCGCTGGTCACCGGAATCCCCAGGTCCTCCAGATGGCGGATGTAACGGCGCAGGGTGCGGCCGTCCACCTCGAGGCGCTCGGCCAGTTCGCGGCCGCTGAGCTGGCCATGGCTTTGCAGCAGCTCCAGCAGGGCGAGCACGCGGGTGGTGGGGCTGTTCATGGGAATCGCAGGCTCCGTAGGGGGCGCTGTGCGCACCGGTCAAACCGCTAACTGTCTTGCTGCGCGCGCACTCGCTATAAAAAACAGCGCTAGGCGATTTTATTAGGGCGGAATATAGCCTAATTGGCTCTTAGTCTGGAGGTAGGTCGACGCTAAAGGCGTGTCGGCCAACAGCAGACAAGGAGCAACCCTTATGCAACCGATACTGTTCTACGGCGTTCCGCAAGGCTGTTCGTTCGGCTCGATCGTAGCCCTCGAGTGGCTCGGCCAACCTTATCGCCTGTGCCGGGTCGAGATGCTCGAGCAACCCTGGGACCCGCTTTTCGAGCGGATCAACCCGCTCTATCAGACGCCTGCGCTGCTGCTGGAGAACGGCGAGTTCCTGAGCGAGAGCCTGGCCATTCTCCTGAACCTGGCGGCGCGGTCGGTGGAAACGCCGCTGGGCCCACGCCAGGGCAGCGACGAGTTCGATGCACTCAACCAGATGCTGTCCTACCTGGTGACCGACTTTTTCTCCGCCTTCAACCCGCTGTGGCTGGCTTATGAAAAGGCTGAGCTGGACGAGTCGCAGCGCGAGCTGTTGCGCAGCCTCGGCGCAGAACAGGTGAAGGCGGGCTGTCGTCATCTCGATCGGTTGCTCAGCGAGCGCGACTGGCTGCTGGGGCAGCGACGCAGTCTGGCGGATGCCTACCTGAGCGGTGTCGGCCGCTGGGTCGACTACCACCAGTTGTTCGATCTGCGACACGACTACCCACATCTGGCCCGCCACCTGGCGCGGCTCGCCAACGATCCAGCGGCGCGTTTCGCTCATGCGATCGAGCAGGGCATCACGGTTGAGGGCGCTGGCGGCTTCCTCGGCCATGTGGGCTTCCAACAACTGCGCGAAGGGTTGTGCGCAGCCTGAAAACCTATGGTGAGGTTTCGATGATCGACCATCTTTGTATCACCGTGGCCAACTTTCGCCGCAGTCGCGCCTGGTATCAGGCGGCCCTGGCGCCTTTGGGCTACGAGCTGAAATACGACGGCGAGCATGGCGCGGGGTTGGCCGCCGGCTTCGGTCCGCAGGCCGAGGAGCAGGCCGTGCTTTACCTGCTCAGTGCCGTCCCCGGGCGTGGCCAGTGCGAGCCGCTGGCGCATTTTTGCCTGCGTGTCGACAGCCAGGTGACAGTACAAGCCTTTCATGCCGCGGCGCTGCAGGCCGGTGGCGAAGACAATGGCCGGCCCAGCCTGCGCGAAGAATATGGCTACTACGCCGCCTTCGTGCTTGACCCCGATGGCTACAACGTCGAGGTGGCCTGTTACGTCTGAACCTTCGTCACTGCTGGCCCAGCGCCGCGCAGGAAGGCTCGTAGCGCTGCTGGCAGGCGCTCTGGTACAGGCGCTGGGCCTGGTCAGGGTCGCGCGGCACGCCGCCTTCGCCGCGACGGTAGAGGTTGCCCAGTACATGCTGCGCCATCGGGTTGCCCGCAGCAGCTGACTGGTTGAGGTACTTGAGCATGTCACGCTGGTTGGCGAACTCAGGGGCGTCGCGGCCGGTGTAGAGGTAGGCCAGGCTGACCGCCGCCATGGCGTGGCCCTTGTCGGCGGCCTGCTTCCACCAGTATTCGGCCTGCTTGAGGTTCTTTTCCGGCTGGCCGACGAAGTAGCTGCTGCCGAGCTGGAACTGGCTTTCCAGATCACCACGCTGGGCCTGCTGGCGCAGTTGGTCCTGTTCGGTTTGGGTGATGGGTTGTTCGACCTGCGGCTGTTTTTCCGGCGTGCTGGGGTCTGGTTCACGCCCGGCGCAGCCCGCCAGCAACGCGAGGGCGAGCAGGGCAGTGGTAGCGTGACGCAGGTTGATCGGGCTGGGCATGGCAGAAACTCCGTAGGCGGGAAACAGGGCAAGTCGCTATTAGGCTGACCCTGGCCACCATAGTTCGCTGTCGTTGATCAGTCTGTCGCGGTGCGACTTCACACTCGCGTCATGAACTGCAATCCTGAGCGCTGGTTTCGCTTACGAGGCAGTCATGAAGATCAGTGCGGATTTCGACAGTGGCAACATTCAGGTCGTCGATGCCAGCGACCCGCAGCGCGTACTGCTGGCCATGCGGCCGGACCTCAACAGCCACCATTTCCAGTGGTTTCACTTTCAGGTCGAGGGCCTGCAACCTGGCCAGGGATATGGCTTCTGCCTGACCAATGCCGGGCAGTCGGCCTACAACCGCGCCTGGGACGGTTACCAGGCGGTGGCCAGCTACGATCAGCAGGACTGGTTTCGCGTGCCCACCCGTTATCAGGACGGGCAACTGCACTTCGAGTTGCAGGCCGAGCACGAGCGCGCCTGGTTCGCTTATTTCGAGCCTTACCCGCGAGCGCGGCATGAACGCCTGATCGCCAACGCGCTGGAGCGCGGCGCTGAACTGGTGGCCAGCGGCAGAAGCCTGGAAGGCCGTGATATCCAGCTACTGCGCATCGGTGGCCAGGCGGGCGCTGCGCGCAAACTGTGGATCATCGCCCAGCAGCATCCGGGGGAGCACATGGCCGAGTGGTTCATGGAGGGGCTGATCGAGCGTTTGCAGAATCCGCAGGATGCCGAGAGCGCCGCGCTGTTGGCCGAGGCAGAGTTCTATCTGGTGCCGAACATGAACCCGGACGGTGCCTATCGCGGTCATCTGCGCACCAACCATGCCGGGCAGGACCTCAATCGCGCCTGGCAGTCAGCCAGCTCGGAGCGCAGTCCCGAAGTGCTGTTCGTGCTGCAGCACATGCAGCGTATTGGCGTCGACCTGTTCCTCGATATCCACGGCGACGAAGAGATCCCTCACGTGTTCACCGCCGGTTGCGAGGGCAATCCGGGCTACACCCCACGGTTGGCTGCGCTGGAGGAAGACTTCCGCAGTCGTCTGGTTGGTATCGGCGCCGAGTTTCAGACCCGTTTCGGTTATCCGCGTGACGAGCCGGGTCAAGCCAACCTGACCCTGGCCTGCAACGCCGTCGGCCAGGCCTTCGATTGCCTGTCGTTCACCATCGAGATGCCGTTCAAGGACCACGACGACAACCCGCAGCCGCGCACTGGCTGGAATGGCGCACGCTCGCAGAAGCTGGGGCAGGATGTGTTGACCGTGCTGGCGCAGATGGTCGCCACCTTGAGGTAAGGGGCGCACCCTGAGGCATTCGAGTCGGTGCGCACGGGCACCCTACAGGGCCTGCGCTATCACAGGCAAAAAAAAGCCCGTCACGAGGACGGGCATAAAGTGCCGTTAACACACAGGAGTCAATAGGACGCAGTGATGCGTCCGGTATTACAGAATCGACAGCGGATAGTTGAAGATCAGACGGTTCTCGTGCAGATCAGCACCTACGTCGCGGCGTAGGTCGGAGTTGCGCCAACGGATGCTCAGGTTCTTCAGCGAGCCTTCCTGGATGGTGTAGGCCAGCTCGGATTCGCGGCCCCATTCCTCGGCGTTCTCGCGGGTTTTCACGCCATTGGTGTAGACGTCGATGTTGCTACCGCTGACGTAGCGGTTCATCAGGGTCAGGCCGGGAATGCCGAGGCCGGCGAAGTTGTAGTCATGGCGGATCTGCCAGGAGCGTTCTTCCGGGTTGTCATAGCTGTTGGTGAAGCCGTCGTTGACCAGAGTGCCGCCGCTGGCGCCGTCGATGCGCATGAACTTGGTGTCGCCGCTGAGCTTTTGGTAGGCAACCATGAAGCTGTTGTTGCCGGTCTTGGCAGTGAGCGCGCCCTGATAGACCTTGTTGTCCAGGTTGCCGGCCTTGGCCGCGCCTTCTTCCTTGCCGGTGACATAGCCAAGGTTGGCACCCAGGACCCAGTCACCGACCGCTTGGCTGTGGGTCAACTGCACGTAGCTCTGCTGGTAGACGTCTTCCAGGCGCGCGTGCCAGACGCCGACCATGGTGTTGTTGCCGTTGAAGCGGTACTCACCGCCGCCGAAGTTGAAGTCGTCGCCCTTCACGCCACCGAACGACATGTCTTCACGGCTGGCATCGTTGCGCTGGCTGTTCTTCCAGAACTGGCCGCCGTACAGGGTCAGGCCATCGATCTCGTTGGAAGTCAGCTGAGCGCCCTGGAAGGTTTGCGGCAGCGAGCGACCGTCGTCAGCACGCAGGATTGGCAACACGGCGAACCACTCACCGACCTTCAACTCGGTCTTGGAGATCTTGGCTTTCGCCGCCACAGCGGTGCGACCGAAGTCATCGGCCTGGCGACCGTCGTCATGCACTGGCAGCAACTGGCTGCCCGGCGTCCCACGACCACCGTCAAGCTTTACCGAGTACAGGCCCAGAACATCGAGGCCGAAACCGACGGTGCCTTGGGTGTAGCCGGAGCGGGCATCGAGAATGAAGCTCTGGGTCCAGCCTGAAGCCTGGCCCTGACCGCTCTGAGTCTGGTTCAGAAAGTTACGGTTGAAGTAATAGTTGCGCAGGCCGAGGGTGACCTTGGCGTCTTCGACGAAGCCGGCAGCGTGCGTGGTGGTCGGCATAACCAGGGCCATAGCCGTGCTGCCGAGCAGGGCCAATGGAATGATGTTGCGTGCGGTCATTGTTGTTGTGCTCCCAGTTTTTGAACGAACCATCCCCTGCCGGTCTGCATCAGGACCTGCATGATGGGAATGTTGTGTTTGCCCCGTAGAGGGCGATAGCCCGGCCGAACGCGGCCGGTCATTGCTGGTGGCTGACGTCAGCCTCCGGCGAATCCGGTTCTATGGCGTGTGGCGGCGATGGATACCGAGCAGGCGAGGGGCTGCTGCGCTGTGGGAGAGGCGAGGGTAGTCATGTCATGGCCCTGTTTCTTGTTGTTATCGTCGTCATATGTCGTCATACAACTTTCTGGATTATCGACAGCCTTTTTATCGCTTGTCAACGCATTGCTAGACGAAAGTCTGAGTAGGTTTTCCCCATGTAGCGGCGCTATTGGCGATGTCGCAGGCTTGCAGCGCGGTTCTGCGCAGAGCTGGTAAACCAACTGGTATCGAATTTGTTGTGTGATAACGTATGACAAATTCACTTACATCAAGGGTTTATCCATGCCGCATTGCCTGATCGAAGCCGCCCGCGAGGTGACTGAGCTGATCGCGCCGCAGGAACTGGTGCAGCTGGTGCATGACCAGGCGGCTGACACGGGACTGTTCCAGCCCGGCGAGGTCAAGGTGCGCCTGAGCCTGTACGAGCACCACTGCGTGGGTGGCGAGCCGGGGCTGTTCGTGCACCTGATCTTCTACGTGCTGGCCGGTCGCAGCGATGACGACAAGCGGGCGCTGTCGCGGCGTATCGTGCGTGCACTGGTCGAGCGCCTGCCGCAGGTGCCGGCGATCTCTCTGGACGTGCGCGACATCCGCCGCGAGGTGTTCAGCAACAGGCGCAACTGCCTGGACGATTAATCCGTCTCCAGCAGACGTGCCCCGGCGCCCTGTTCGCCGAGTTCGTCGCTGGGGTTGCGCAGTGGGCAGTCCTGCATCGACAGGCAACCGCAACCTATACAGCCAGTGAGCTGGTCGCGCAGCCGCGTTAGCTGCTCGATGCGCGCATCCAGGTCGCGCTGCCATTGCGCCGACAGTTGTTGCCAGTCCGCTGCCGTCGGCATGTGATCGCAGGGCAGTGTGCTCAGTGCCACACCGATATCGGCCAGGGGAATGCCCAGGCGCTGCGCCACCTTGATGATCGCGACGCGGCGCAGCACATCGCGTCGATAACGTCGCTGATTACCGGCATTGCGCTGGCTGTGGATCAGCCCTTTGGTCTCGTAGAAATGCAGCGTGGAAACCGCCACACCGCTGCGTTCGGCGATCTGGCCGACGCTCAGCGGGCGTTCGTGGATGGAGCGCGACGTCGTCATGAAAAATCCTGTTGACCTCAAGTTAAGTTGAGGTTTTACCCTCGCTGGCCTTGATAGACAACACCGAGGGCAATTCCATGCAGGACCGCATCCGATTGGTACTGATTTACGGCAGCGTGCGAGAAGAGCGCTTCTGCGACCAGGTGGTGGCCTGGGCGCGTGAGCAGATCGAGCAGCGCAGCGAATTCGAGCTGAGTCTGGTCGATCCGGCCGTGATGTTTCGCCAGCCCGGCGAGGCACAGGAGCTCGCCGAGCGTCGGCATCAATCGCTGCAGCAGTTGCTGCGCGCCGATGCCTTTCTGATCGTCACACCGGAGTACAACCACGGCTATCCCGCGGCGCTCAAGCAGTTCATCGACGAGGTGCCGGCATCCTGGGAAGCACGGCCAGTGGGGTTCGTCAGTTATGGCGGGGTGTCCGGCGGGCTGCGCGCGGTGGAGCAACTGCGCCAGGTGCTGGCGGAGCTGCATGCGATGACGGTGCGTGGCTCGGTGAGCTTCACCAATGCCTGGGAGCAGTTCGATGAACAGGGCCGCCTGAGCGAGCCGCGGCGCGCCAACTCGGCGTTGGCGCATACGCTGGTGCAGTTGAACTGGTGGGCGCAGACGCTGCGCGCCGGGCGCGAACGGGTGCCTTACGAGCGGATCAGGGGGTAGAAACGACGTAGCCCGGAGGCAAGCCGGGAGCTTTTCAGGGCATCCGCGGATTACATCCGGGCTACGGAGTAGTCATCTGTAGGGCGGGCGCAACCCGCCAGGGCTATGTGGCGGGTTTCACCCGCCCTACGAACTACGGAGCAGAGGGCGCGCGATGAGTGTAGGAGCCTCGCCCCGAGGCGAAGCTTTTGCGTCTTTCGGCGCATTCGCCGCGAGGCGCGGCTCCTACAGAGCAGGGCTACGTTGCGAATCAGCCGCGGTAGTAGCGCTGCGGCACGAACGGGGTCTTGGCGACTTTCATCGCCACGCGCTTGCCGCGCACCACCGCCCACACATCGCTGTCGATGGCGGTGTGGCTGGCGTTGACGTAACCCATGGCCACCGGCGCGCCCAGGCTCGGGCCGAAGCCGCCGCTGCACACCTGGCCGATCACCTGGCCGTCGGCATCGACGATTTCCGCGCCTTCGCGCACCGGCACGCGCTCCTGCGGCAGCAGGCCGACACGCTTTCTCGGCACGCCTTCGCGTTGCTGGGCGAAGATACGCTCGGCACCCGGGAAGTTGCCGGCGCGCTCGCCATCGGCACGACGCACCTTGGAGATGGCCCACAGCAGGCTGGCCTCGATCGGCGTGGTGGCGCTGCTCATGTCGTGGCCGTACAGGCACAGGCCGGCTTCCAGGCGCAGCGAGTCACGCGCGCCGAGGCCGATGGCTTCGACTTCCACTTCGGCCAGCAGGCTGCGCGCCAGGGCTTCGGCCTGGTCGACGGCGACGGAAATCTCGTAACCGTCTTCGCCGGTGTAGCCGCTGCGGCTGACGATGCACTCGCTGCCCAACAGGCGCACACGGGCCACCTGCATGAAGGTCATCTTGCTCACTTCCGGGGCCAGGCGGGCCAGCACGTCGACCGCTTTCGGCCCTTGCAGGGCGAGCAGGGCGCGCTCTTCGAACAGGCACTCGATCTGGCACTGCTCGCCGATATGCTTCTGCAGGTGGGCCAGGTCCTGATCCTTGCAGGCGGCGTTGACCACCAGGTACAGGGTGTCGTCGCCCAGGTTGGCGACCATCAGGTCGTCGAGGATGCCGCCCTGAGCGTCGGTGAACATGGCGTAGCGCTGCATGCCCACCGGCAGGTCGATGATGTCCACCGGCACCAGGGTTTCCAGGGCGCGCGCGGCGTTTTCGCCACGCAGCAGGATCTGGCCCATGTGCGAGACGTCGAACAGGCCGGCGGCCTCGCGGGTGTGCAGGTGCTCCTTCATCACGCCCAGCGGGTATTGCACGGGCATGTCATAGCCGGCGAAGGGCACCATGCGCGCGCCGAGTTCGAGGTGCAGGGCATGCAGCGGAGTCTTGGCGAGAGTTTCAGTGGTCATGTCGATTTCCTGTTGGGTGCGCCGCGCGCACCGGTTGGGGCCGCCGCGCGGCCCGTGGTAAGTCGGGTATCAGTCAGCGTAGACCGGGAAGGTGGCGCACAGGTCGGCGACCTGGCCGCGCACGCGCTCGATCACGGCCGGGTTTTCCAGGTCGTCGAGGATGTCGCAGATCCAGCCGGCCAAGGTGCGGCATTCGCCTTCCTTGAAGCCGCGAGTGGTCACGGCCGGGGTGCCGATGCGGATGCCGGAGGTGACGAACGGCGACTGCGGGTCGTTCGGCACGGCGTTCTTGTTCACCGTGATGTGGGCATCGCCCAGCGCCGCGTCGGCCGCCTTGCCGGTCAGGCCCTGCTTGACCAGGCTGATCAGCATCAGGTGGTTGTCGGTACCGCCGGAGACCACGTCATAGCCGCGCTCGACGAACACTGCCGCCATGGCGCGGGCGTTGTCGATCACCTGCTGCTGGTAGGTCTTGAAGCCCGGCTCCAGTGCTTCCTTGAAGCACACCGCCTTGGCCGCGATCACGTGCATCAGCGGGCCGCCCTGGGCGCCGGGGAAGACGGCGGAGTTGAGCTTCTTCTCGATCTCTTCGTTGCCCCGCGCCAGGATCAGGCCGCCACGCGGGCCGCGCAGGGTCTTGTGCGTGGTGGTGGTAACCACATCGGCGAACGGTACCGGGTTGGGGTACAGGCCGGCGGCCACGAGCCCTGCAACGTGGGCCATATCGACGAACAGCAGGGCACCCACCTTATCGGCAATGGCGCGGAAACACGGGAAGTCCAGCACGCGCGAGTAAGCCGAGAAACCGGCGATGATCATCTTCGGTTTGTGCTCGATGGCCAGGCGCTCGACTTCGGCGTAATCGATCAGGCCGTTCTCGTCGATGCCGTACTGCACGGCGTTGTACAGCTTGCCCGAGGACGACACCTTGGCGCCGTGGGTCAGGTGGCCGCCATGTGCCAGGCTCATGCCGAGGATGGTATCGCCGGCATTGAGTAGCGCCAGATAGACAGCGCTGTTAGCCGAAGAACCCGAGTGCGGCTGCACGTTGGCGTAGTCGGCGCCGAACAGTTGCTTGGCGCGCTCGATGGCCAGCGCCTCGACCTTGTCCACATGCTCGCAGCCACCGTAGTAGCGCTTGCCCGGATAGCCTTCGGCGTACTTGTTGGTCAGGCCGCTGCCTTGCGCCTGCATGACGCGCTGGCTGCAGTAGTTCTCCGAGGCGATCAGCTCGATGTGGTCTTCCTGGCGCTGTTCTTCGGCCTGGATCGCCGTGAGCAGGGCATCGTCATAGCCTTGCAGTTGGTCGTGCTTGCTGAACATGGTGAGGCCCTCTTTATTGTTTTTTCGGGATGCAGTCGGCCCGCCCCAGTGAGGGGAGCCGAAAGGAATCGGGGTGGATGTAGCCCGGATGCAATCCGGGGCACGAGGTTATGTAGGAGCCGGGGGGGCGCCCAGTCCTTGCCGGCGATGGCGGTTGCCATGATCGCCAGCAAGCTGGCTCCTACAGTATTTCACCGTGCTTACGCGTCCTGATACGCCTCGATGGACGGGCAGGCGCAGACCAGGTTGCGGTCGCCGTAGACGTTATCCACGCGGCCGACCGGCGGCCAGTACTTGGCCTCGATCAGGCTCGCCAGCGGGTACACGGCCTGCTCGCGGCTGTAGGCGTGGTACCAGTCGCCGACTAGTTCCAAGGCAGTGTGCGGGGCGTTCTTCAGCGGGTTGTCGTCTTTATCCAGACGGCCTTGCTCGACCGCGCGGATTTCCTCACGGATGGCGATCATGGCATCGCAGAAGCGATCCAGCTCTTCCTTGGACTCGCTCTCGGTCGGCTCGATCATCAGGGTGCCGGCAACCGGGAAGGACATGGTCGGGGCGTGGAAGCCGAAGTCGATCAGGCGCTTGGCCACGTCGTCGACGCTGATGCCGCTGCTGTCCTTGAGCGGGCGGATGTCGAGGATGCACTCGTGCGCCACCAGGCCGCCTTCGCCGGAGTACAGCACCGGGTAGTGCTCTTCCAGGCGACGGGCGATGTAGTTGGCGTTGAGGATGGCCATCTGTGACGCGCGCTTGAGGCCGTTGCCGCCCATCATGGTGATGTACATCCAGGTGATCGGCAGGATGCTGGCGCTGCCGAACGGCGCGGCGCTGACTGCACCTTCCTTGCGTGCCATGTGCGCATGGCCCGGCAGGAACGGCGCCAGGTGCGACTTGACGCCAATCGGGCCGACGCCCGGGCCGCCGCCGCCGTGCGGGATGCAGAAGGTCTTGTGCAGGTTCAGGTGCGACACGTCGCCGCCGAACTGGCCAGGGGCGCAGAGGCCGACCATGGCGTTCATGTTGGCGCCATCGATGTACACCTGGCCGCCGTTGTCGTGGATGATCTGGCAGATCTCGCGGATGCCTTCCTCGAACACACCGTGGGTGGACGGGTAGGTGATCATGATCGCGGCGAGGCGATCCTTGTGCTCTTCGGCCTTGGCCTTCAGATCGGCGATGTCGACGTTGCCGCGCGCATCACAGGCGGTCACCACCACGCGCATGCCGGCCATGGAGGCGGTCGCCGGGTTGGTGCCGTGGGCCGATTGCGGGATCAGGCAGATGTCGCGCTGATCGTCGCCACGGCTCAGGTGGTAGGCGCGAATGGCCAAGAGGCCCGCGTACTCGCCCTGGGAGCCGGCGTTGGGCTGCAGCGACACGGCGTCGTAGCCGGTGGCGGCGCAGAGCATGGCTTCCAGCTCAGTGGTCAGCTGGGTGTAGCCGGCGGCCTGCTCGACCGGAGCGAAGGGGTGCAGGTTGCCGAATTCCGGCCAGGTGACCGGGATCATTTCGCTGGCCGCGTTGAGCTTCATGGTGCAGGAGCCCAGCGGGATCATGCTGCGATCCAGGGCCAGGTCCTTGTCGGCCAGCTTGCGCAGGTAGCGCATCAGCTCGGTTTCGCTGTGGTAGCGGTTGAATACTTCGTGGCTGAGGATCGGCGACTGGCGCAGCAGATTCTGCGGCAGGCGGCTGGCGATCTGCGCGGCCAGGTCGCTGACGGCAGGTACGGCTTGGTCAGCAGCGAACAGGTTCAGCAGCGCCTCGACGGCGGCCTGGTCGGTGGTTTCGTCCAGCGACAGACCCAGACGCTCGGCATCGATCTCGCGCAGGTTGATGCCGGCAGCACGGGCCTTGGCATGCAGCTCGGCGGTCTTGGCGCCGGTCTTGATGCTCAGGGTGTCGAAGAAGTGCTGCTGCTCGACGCTGTGGCCCAGCTTGGTCAGGCCCAGGGCGAGGATCGCGGTGAAGCTGTGCACGCGTTGAGCGATGGCGGTCAGGCCTTTCGGACCGTGGTACACGGCGTACATGCTGGCGATGTTGGCCAGCAGCACCTGGGCGGTACAGATGTTACTGGTGGCCTTCTCGCGGCGGATGTGCTGCTCGCGGGTCTGCATCGCCAGGCGCAGGGCCGGCTTGCCGAAACGGTCGACCGACATGCCGACCAGGCGGCCCGGCATGTCGCGCTTGAACGCGTCGCGGGTGGCGAAGTAGGCGGCGTGCGGGCCACCGAAACCCAGTGGTACACCGAAGCGCTGGGCGCTGCCCAGGGCAACGTCGGCGCCGAACTCGCCCGGCGGGGTGAGCAGGGTCAGGGCCAGCAGGTCGGCAGCCACGGCCACCAGGGCGCCCGCAGCATGGAAACGCTCGACCAGGGCGCGGTAGTCGAAGATGTCACCGTTGCTCGCCGGGTACTGCAGCAGCGCGCCGAAGTAGGCGCTGACGTCAGTGATGGCGGCTTCGTCGCCGACTTCGATGTCGATGCCCAGCGGCTCGGCGCGGGTGCGCAGCACGTCGAGGGTCTGCGGGTGGCAATGCTGGGAAACGAAGAAGGTGTTGGCAGCCTTGTTCTTCGACAGACGCTTGCAGAAGGTCATGGCCTCGGCGGCTGCGGTGGCTTCATCCAGCAGCGATGCGTTGGCGATCTGCATGCCGGTGAGGTCGCTGACCAGGGTCTGGAAGTTCAGCAGCGACTCCAGGCGGCCCTGGGAAATCTCCGGCTGGTACGGGGTGTAGGCGGTGTACCAGGCCGGGTTTTCCAGCAGGTTGCGCAGGATCGGGCTCGGCGTGTGGGTGCCGTAGTAACCCTGGCCGATGAAGTTCTTGAACTGCAGGTTCTTCGCGGCGATGGCCTTGATCTTGGCCAGGGCGTCGGCTTCCGACAGGCCCGGCTGCTCGCCGAGGATGCTGGTGCCCTTGATGCTTTCGGGGATCACGGCACCGGTCAGCGCATCGACCGAATCGTAGCCGAGCAGTTCGAGCATGGCGGCGGTGTCGGCATCGCGCGGGCCGATGTGGCGGGCGATGAATTCGTTCTGGGTATCGAGCTTGGTCATGGCGGTCACTCAGGCGTCGGCGTTGGCGTTCAACAGACGATCATAGCCGGCCTTGTCGAGCAGGTCGGCGAGCACGGCGTTGTCGGCCAGGCGCATGCGGAAGAACCAGGCCTTGTCCAGCGGCGACTCGTTGACCAGTTCCGGGCTGCCTTCCAGCTCGGCGTTGACTTCGACGATCTCGCCGTCCAGCGGCATGGCGATGTTGCTGGCGGCTTTCACCGATTCCAGCACCGCCACTTCCTCGCCCTGGGCGTAGGCCTGGGTTTGCGGCAGTTGCACGTACACCACGTCGCCGAGCGCGTCCTGGGCGTAATGGGTGATGCCGACGGTAACCAGACCATCGTTGTCCAGACGCAGCCATTCGTGATCGGCGGTGAAACGCAACTCGCTCATGTCAATTCCTCAGGGGGGTAATGGTGTCCGCTTCTAGGTGGCGGGCAGGTTGTGGGAGCGTCTGCAATGCCGGTGCCAAAGTAAAAATATTCAATAAAATCAAATGCTTAATTATATTTTTAAGGGTTGTATACAGTCCTCTGGAACGATATCGCTACGAATCCAGGCGTCGCAAATGGAAAAGTCGAAGTCGCACCAGACAGGGCGCGGCTTTCGCTCATTTGTTGCTGAATCGTTACGGCGTAATGATATCGATACGTCATCTAACTGGAACCGCTCAAGGGCATCCAGGGTCGGTAACTGGGAGGCTTTATAAACAAGGAGATAGATCGACCATGAGACCCCTGATTCCCCTGGCATTCGCGTTGCTCGGCGCCACCAGCCTGCAGGCCAGCGAGACAGTCACCGTGACCCTCGAACAGGCCAGCGAAAACGGCACAGGCGCGCCTGTCGGCAGCGTGACCATCAGCCAGTCGCCCTATGGGCTGGTGTTTACTCCCAATCTTCAGGGCCTGGAGCCGGGCACGCATGGTTTTCACGTACACACCGAGGCCAACTGCAATGCAGCCGAAGTGGACGGCAAGCTGACACCGGCTGGCGCGGCAGGCGGCCATTGGGACCCGCAGAACGCTGGCCGCCACGGTTTCCCCTGGGAAGACGACGCCCATCTCGGCGACCTGCCGGCGTTGCTCGTCACCGAGGATGGCAGCGCCAGCCAGCCGGTGCTGGCACCGCGACTCAAGCGTCTGGAAGACCTGCATAACCGCTCGCTGATGATTCACGCCGGCGGCGACAATCACGCCGATCATCCGCAACCTCTGGGCGGCGGCGGGGCGCGTGTAGCCTGTGGGGTAATCAAGGTGCCGACCAGCACCACGCCGATCTGATTCAGAACCTAGAACCGTAGATACCGTCTTGAAGCTCACCTCGCAATAGCAAGTGCTGGATCAAAAGGCCGACCAGATTTCAGCACACCATAAGCGATACACAGCAGCTTACGCATAGCCGCGCAGGCGATCTGCTTGCCGGCTTTGCCCTTGGCTTTCATACGTTCGCCCATTTCTCGAATGGCCTGGTTGTGAGTCAGGGACGAGACGGCTGGCATATAAAGACCTGCACGCAAACGGGCTGGACCCATGCGCGAAATTCGCACATGTCCCTTGTGCTTACCCGACTCCTGCAACCTGGGGTTGAGGCCGGAAAAAGCGGTGACCGCTTTGCTGCTGTTGAAGCGTTGAATATCGCCCAACTCAGCCAGCAACAGCGCAGCGGTTCTGTCGGCGATACCGTCGATGCTGGTCAGCAGGTCTCGCTTGCCACGCAGGTCATCGTTGTCATCGAAGAGCTGCTTGATCGCTTTCAATGTTTCATCGGTCTGCTTTTTCAAATGATCGAGAACCGATTGAATCGAGACTCTGACCTTGCTTTCCTGGGTGCTCTCCAAGCGATTGCGCTCGATCTGCTCCAGCTCCTGAATATCTTTCAAACGGTGCACCAGAGCTCTTAAACGACGAATCTCAGGAGCCTCTGGCTGCCAGCTGCGCAGCTCAGCCAGATGCCTACTGCCATAGTCGGCCAGCAGCTTGGCATCGACCTTGTCCGTCTTCACTCGCTGCAACTGGCTACGGGCATAGAAGGCCGGCTGGGCCGGGTTGAGCACACAGACGCGGTAACCTTGCTTGAACAGCCACTCGGCCAGCGCTTCGTGATAGATACCCGTGGCCTCCATCACGATCCAGGCCTGGGGCTCTGCGTGCTTGAGCAACCACTGCTGTAGCGTCTCAAACCCTTTGAGATCGTTCGGCAATTTGGCCTTCGTGCGGTACTTGCCGTTGCTTTGCAGGGTCGCGATGTCGAATGTTTGTTTGGCAATGTCGATGCCGACAACAGCTGTCATGTCGCTTTCTCCTCAACGAACTCCAATGATCGCCACTGCATCCGTCCAACCTTGTCGATGCGAGCTCGAGGCCCTGGATACCGTTCGGACTTATGGATGAGTGCGGAGGAGTACAGCGCAATCTACGGAGCAAGCTCGAAGCTTAAGGGTGGGTGCGGCTTGTACTCTCTCCCCCGATGATCAGTCGGGAACCATAGCCTCACTGAAAGGCTGTGGTCGAGATACAAGGGTGGGTTAGCGGCGCCAATAGGTGAGCTCTCAGACACTGCGGTCGTGGTGCGCCGCGTAACCCACCGGGCGATCTTCCGCGTTGCGCCGATGGTGAGTTACGGCGCATCTGAACCTGCGGGGTTGTCCGTATTCAAGACGAGCGCCTAACCCACCCTTGTATCTCGACCACAGCCTTTCAGTGAGGCTATGGTTCCCGACTGATCATCGGGGGAGAGAGTACAAGCCGCACCCACCCTTAAGCTTCGAGCTTGCTCCGTAGATTGCGCTGTACTCCTCCGCACTCATCCATAAGTCCGAACGGTATCCAGGGCCTCGAGCTCGCATCGACAAGGTTGGACGGATGCAGTGGCGATCATTGGAGTTCGTTGAGGAGAAAGCGACATGACAGCTGTTGTCGGCATCGACATTGCCAAACAAACATTCGACATCGCGACCCTGCAAAGCAACGGCAAGTACCGCACGAAGGCCAAATTGCCGAACGATCTCAAAGGGTTTGAGACGCTACAGCAGTGGTTGCTCAAGCACGCAGAGCCCCAGGCCTGGATCGTGATGGAGGCCACGGGTATCTATCACGAAGCGCTGGCCGAGTGGCTGTTCAAGCAAGGTTACCGCGTCTGTGTGCTCAACCCGGCCCAGCCGGCCTTCTATGCCCGTAGCCAGTTGCAGCGAGTGAAGACGGACAAGGTCGATGCCAAGCTGCTGGCCGACTATGGCAGTAGGCATCTGGCTGAGCTGCGCAGCTGGCAGCCAGAGGCTCCTGAGATTCGTCGTTTAAGAGCTCTGGTGCACCGTTTGAAAGATATTCAGGAGCTGGAGCAGATCGAGCGCAATCGCTTGGAGAGCACCCAGGAAAGCAAGGTCAGAGTCTCGATTCAATCGGTTCTCGATCATTTGAAAAAGCAGACCGATGAAACATTGAAAGCGATCAAGCAGCTCTTCGATGACAACGATGACCTGCGTGGCAAGCGAGACCTGCTGACCAGCATCGACGGTATCGCCGACAGAACCGCTGCGCTGTTGCTGGCTGAGTTGGGCGATATTCAACGCTTCAACAGCAGCAAAGCGGTCACCGCTTTTTCCGGCCTCAACCCCAGGTTGCAGGAGTCGGGTAAGCACAAGGGACATGTGCGAATTTCGCGCATGGGTCCAGCCCGTTTGCGTGCAGGTCTTTATATGCCAGCCGTCTCGTCCCTGACTCACAACCAGGCCATTCGAGAAATGGGCGAACGTATGAAAGCCAAGGGCAAAGCCGGCAAGCAGATCGCCTGCGCGGCTATGCGTAAGCTGCTGTGTATCGCTTATGGTGTGCTGAAATCTGGTCGGCCTTTTGATCCAGCACTTGCTATTGCGAGGTGAGCTTCAAGACGGTATCTACAGGGGGGTGAAGGTGTCCAGGCGCGCGGTCAGAACCGTAGGGTGAGTTAGCGGCGCTGATCGATGAACGATCTGACTCCACGGTGGTGGTGCGCCGCGTAACCCACCGGGCGGTCTTCCGCGTTGCGCCGATGGTGGGTTATGGCGCATCTGAACCTGCGGGGTTGTCCGTATTTTAGACAAGCGCCTAACCCACCGGGCGAGTGCGTCAGTGCTTGCCAGGAATCCCGTACTTGCGCAGGCGCTTGGCGATGGCGGTGTGCGAGGTGCCCAGGCGCGCGGCCAGTTGGCGGCTGGAAGGGTGGCTGTCGTAGAGCTTTTCCAGCAGTGCCTTCTCGTACTCGTCCATGGCCTGTTCCAGGCTGGCGACTTCCCCTTCCACCCTCGGCGCCACTTCGGTGCCGGCAATATCCAGGTCGTCCATCTCCACCCAGTTGCTGTCGCAGATCGCGGCGGCGCGGAAGATCACGTTCTGCAACTGGCGCACGTTGCCTGGCCAGCGCCCGGCCAGCAGCGCCGGGAAGGTAGCCGGCGCCAGGCGGCAGGGCAGGCGCTGGATCTGCGCGCAGGCCTGGGCCATGAAGTGCTGTGCCAGCAGCAGGATGTCCTGGCCACGCTCGCGCAGCGGCGGCACTTCCAGGTTGAGCACATTGAGGCGGTAGAACAGGTCTTCACGGAAGCTGCCTTCGGCCACCATCTTTTCCAGGTCGCGGTGGGTGGCGCTGAGGATGCGTACGTCCACCTTCACCTCGCGGTCGCCACCGACGCGGCGGAAGCTGCCGTCGCTGAGAAAGCGCAGCAGCTTGGCCTGCAGATAGGGCGACATCTCGCCGATCTCGTCGAGAAACACCGTGCCCTGGTTGGCCAGCTCCAGCAGCCCCGGCTTGCCGCCGCGTTGCGCGCCGGTGAAGGCGCCAGGGGCATAGCCGAACAGCTCGCTCTCGGCCAGGTTCTCCGGCAGGGCGGCGCAGTTCAGCGCCAGAAAGGGCGCAGTGCGACGCACGCTGACGGTATGACAGGCGCGCGCCACCAGCTCCTTACCCGTACCGGTTTCACCGTGGATCAGCAGCGGTGCATCCAGCGACGCCACCCGCAGCGCGCGGGCCTTGAGCGCGCGGATCGGTGCCGACTCGCCAAGCAGCGAATCGAACCCCTCGGCATGGTCATGATGCAGTGCAGCCAGGCGCTGGCCCATGCGGCTCGGCGCATAAAGGGTCAGCAGGCCGCCGGTCAGGCGACCGTCTTCGGTGATCGGTTGGGCATCGAGCAGCAGCGGCTGGCCGGCGAAGTGCACCTCGCGCAGCGGCTGATGAAAACCGGCGGCGAGCAGCGATTGCTGCAGTGCTTCATCGGCGAACAGCGCGGCGATGCTCAGGCCTTCGGGAGGGCGGCTGCACATGTCCACCAGCGCCGGGTTGGCCAGCAGCACGGTGGCGCGGTCATCCACCGCCAGCACCGGGTCGGGCATGGCAGCGAGCAAGGCATCGAGCTGCAGGCGGCGACGCTGGCCGGGCAGAATGTCCACCACCTCCACGCTCTGCACGCCATGCACCTGCAACAGCGCGCCGCGCAGTTCCTCGAGCACGGCGGCGCTGAGGGTCGGTGCGTCGATGTAGACGTTTGGCGGTACCATCTCCACTGCATCGAGGTTCAGATTGCGCCCGCCAAGCAGCGCCAGGACTTCCTGGGTGATGCCGACGCGGTCGATGAAACTGACGTGGATGCGCATTGATGACGGTCGAATTGGGCGAACAGGCGGCGATTATGCCTGCTCTGCCCGGCATGAGGAAAAGGGCAACAGCGTGAGTACAGAAAAACCGAGCCGCGCCGACTACCACCGCCAGCACCAGGCCCGCGCCGAAGCCGAGGCCCAGCGTCTGCTGGCGCGCAAGGCCGAGATGCAAGGGCGCTGGCTACCCTGGGTGGCGCAGGAGCTGTACCAGCTCAGCCCACCGGAGTTCGCCAACATGGTGCGGCGGGAGTTGCAGCGCCTGGCATGAATGGCGAGCCGCATACCAACTGTAGGAGCTGCGCTCCGCAGCGAATGCGATCATTCAGGCGATAGAGAACTCAAGCGCTTCGCCCCGGGGCGGGGCTCCTACAGCCAAGTAGGGCGTACTCGGCTTTGGCTTCCTGCGTCGCTCTACCTCCTGCATCCATGCAGTCGTCGCGAAGCAGCGAGTAGGGCGTACTCGCGAAGCAGTACGCCGTTGGGGGGCGCAATGGGCGTGGGTTGTGGTGCCGGACTCGGCATGGCTCGGCGGACTGTTCGCCTAGGCTCCTGAGTCCGCCCTACGCACGCTTGCGCGCACAGCTGC
This sequence comes from Pseudomonas alcaliphila JAB1, assembly GCF_001941865.1. Classification (NCBI taxonomy): domain Bacteria; kingdom Pseudomonadati; phylum Pseudomonadota; class Gammaproteobacteria; order Pseudomonadales; family Pseudomonadaceae; genus Ectopseudomonas; species Ectopseudomonas alcaliphila. The sequence continues at coordinate 1,427,977 of NZ_CP016162.1, forward strand.
TCATATCCACCTTGCCCACATAAGGATTGCCCCAGCCCATCACGCAGGCTACCTGCTGGTTGCGTTGCTGCTCCCAGACCTTGGGCGGGTAGGCCTTGCTCCAGGCTTCGTAGAGCTGCCGGTCCTGTTTCGACAGGCGCAGCTTGTAACGGTCGGACATGTAGAAATAGGTGCGCGCGATCATTCCGCGGATGGCCGGGCGCGGCATCACCTTGCGCGCCTTGAAGTCCACCACCGTCTCGCAACGGCCGTATTGATGCGGCTTCTGCGGCAGCCAGGCGAAGCTGTAGTTGCTGCGGTCGCCATTCACTTCGCCGATGCTCGGCACCAGGTTGTGCAGGTCGGCCTCGGCCTTGCGGAACTGCACGTCGTTGGCTGCGCAGTTCTTGCGGCCGCCTTTCTGCCAGCACTGACGTTGATGGCCGATCACCCAGGCCGGGACGATATGTTCCCACTCGATGCGCTGGGCGCGATTGGCGTTCTTGCGTGGCGTGTAACCACAGGAACGCAGATCGACCCGATTGCCGCTGTACTTGCAGCCGCAATAGAACTCGGTGGACTGCTGCTCATACAGCGGCCAGGCCAGGCGCTTGGCCTCGGCGAAAGTGGCGGGTGCGGCGTGCAGGGACAGGGCTGTGAAACAGCAGAGCAGGGGCAGTAGGCGTCGAATCATGGGGCGGCAGAGTAGCCGTCACCGCTGTCGATGTGAAGATGGAAATGTCAGGTTTTTCAAATGCTTGGGTGGTGGCAAGAAGCCTTGATGGCGGGCGGGATGGCGCATTGGGTGCTGCTCGGCTCGTCAACCTGCAAGCAGCACTTTCGCCCTCCCGCCCTTGCCGTCAGCTGAACCTCGGCAAGCGTTGATCCGAATCGTTGCCCTCGCTCTGGGCCGGCTGCGGCAGGCCATCGACCTTGAGTACCGGCATCCTCTCGCCTACCAGGCGCAGATCGCGGCGGGGCAGGGCGAAGCGCACATCCAGCTCGCGCAGGGCATCGAGTAGTTGCAGATTGATCTCCTGCTGGATGTCCATGTACTGGTTGTAGTCCGAGGTCAGCACGATATAGACCACCTCGAAGGTCAGCTGGCTTTCATCGAAGCCGAGAAAATGCGCGCGGTCGAACCTCGCCTTGGGCGTGGCACGGATGATATCGCCGACCTTCTCCGCCACCTGGCGCACCTTGTCGCTCTGGGTGTCGTAGTTGATGCCGAACTTGAAAACGATCCGGCGGGTATCCATGCGTTTGTAGTTGTGTACGACCTGGCGCAGCAGGTCGGCGTTGGCACACACCACCTGCTCACCGCTGAGGCTGCGAATACGCGTGGTCTTCAGGCCGATATGCTCGATGCTCCCGGCCACCTCGCCGAACACCACGAAATCACCGATCTCGAACGGCTTGTCGACGCCAATCGATAGCGAAGCGAATACATCGCTGAGCACCGTCTGCACCGCCAGCGCCACGGCGATACCACCGACACCCAGGCTGGCTACCAGCGCGGTGATATCCACCCCCAGGTTGGCCAGGATCGACAGTAACATCACCGACCACACCACGATCAGAATCATGATGCTGATGATGGTGGTCATCACCGGGTTATAGCTGCCGCCGCTCTTGCCTATCACCAGGCTGCGCGACCACAAGCGCACGCCGGTATCGACCCACAACGCTACCTGCAGGGCCAGGGCAACGAACCAGGTATGGCTCAGCGCGCTTTGCCAGGCGAGCGGCAAGTCCGCCAGACGCAACGCCAACAGCAGGGAAAACGCCAACAACAACACGCGGCTGGTGCGGCCGATGACCATGGCGATGAAGTGTGACCAACTGCTCTCCTGGTCCGCCGACCCAGCCTTCAGGCGCTTGTGCAGGGTGTTCACCAGGGTACGCAGCACGCTGTAGATCAGCGCCGTGGCGACCAGGACAATCGCCACGTTGAGCCAGACATCGCGTTCAAGCCAGATATTCCACTGTTCCATCGCCAGGGGCCTCCAGAAAAAAGACATATAGGGTTCTGGTGGTGTTGAGGGGCAGAAGTTCCAGTTGGATCAGTGCTTTGGCGAGAGGGCAGCGCGGGCTTGAGGTAACTACTACCTGATCAAGACGGCGATAAACCAGAAGCGTCGGGCATCGTGCAAAGGCATCGATGCGGTCGCCCGAACGGCTGGCCGTCACCCGCGCTGCGTCGTCAGGCTGCCCGCACCTTGAAGAAGCTCACCTTGTCGGTCAGGCGGTTCGCCAGGGTTGCCAGCTCCTGGCTGGAGGCCGCCACCTGCTCCGAGCCTGCGGAGGTTTCCAGAGTCGCGTTGTGGATGCGGCTGATGTTCTGGTTGACCTCCTCGGCGACCGCGCTTTGCTGTTCCGAGGCGCTGGCTATCTGCGTGTTCATGTCATTGATCGCGGTCACTTCATCACTGATCTTGCTCAGCGCCTGCTCGGCCAGCACGGTCTGCTCGACGGTCTTCTGCGCCAACTCGCGGCTCTCGAGCATCACCTCTGCAGCCTTGCCGGCGCCCTCCTGGAGCTTGGCGATCATGCCGCGAATTTCCCGTGTCGAGTCCTGCGTGCGGGTCGCCAGGGAGCGCACCTCGTCCGCCACCACCGCAAAGCCACGGCCGTGCTCGCCGGCGCGGGCAGCCTCGATGGCGGCATTGAGCGCCAGCAGGTTGGTCTGTTCGGCGATGGAGGTAATCACCTCGATGATCTTTTCGATGCTCTCGCTGTCGGTGGAAACCTGCTGCACGCTTTGCGTCGCGCTCTCAAGGGTGCGTGCCAGGGTCTGGATGGCGGTTGCCGTCTCGTTCACCACGCGATTGCCAATGGTCACCTCGCCGCCGGCATTACGTGTGGCGGCCGCTGCGCTGGCGGCATAGTTGGCCACCTCGCTGACCGTGGCGGCCATCTGGTTGATCGCGGTGGCCATTTGCTCGGCTTCGCTCGATTGCAGGCGAATCTGCTGGTTGTTGCTGTCGGACGTGGCCATCAGCTGATCCGACGAATGCGTCAGCTCCGTTGCCGCGCTGCGTACCTGCGCGATGGTGTCGCTCAGGTGGCGAACCATGTTCTGCAGATCCGCCATCACGCTATTCGGATACTGCGTCTCGATCTGCTGATCAAGCTCACCCTTGGCCAACTGCTGGATCACCTGCGCGACCCGGTGCGGCTCGGCGCCCAGTGTCGATTTCAACTTGTTGATGATTACCAGGCTGATGCCCACGCTCAGCAGCAATGCAACGCCCGTGACCAGCAAAATCAGCAAACGGAAGCCACCGGCCACCTCGCGCACCTCGCCTAGATCCTGGCTGATCACCTCTTCCTGGTGATCGATAAAGGTATTGATGTGCTTGAGCCACTCGCTGTAAGCCGGAGAAACCCGCTCCATCAACAGCGGCAGTGCTGCCTGGTTGCCGTCGCGGCGCAGGCTGATCAACTGCTCGGTCAGTGCCAGCGTGCTGCGCTCGATGGTCTTGATGTTCTCCAGCAGGCGCTGTTCCGCTGCAGTGGGCGCCTGTTTCGCCAGCAGCGTTTCCATGGCCTGCGCCGATTCCTGATAGAAGCGATCAAGACGCTGGATCTCGTTCAGGTGCCCGGTCAACGCCGCGCCATCGCCATCCAGTACCGCGTCGCGAATGGCGATGGCTCGGTCATGCACACTGCCGCGAAAGTTGATCGCGTAGCGCTGTTTCAGCGCGGCGCCATCGCTGACGGCGGTCAGCGTCTCGTCGATGAAACCGACGCGCTGCACACCGATGAGCGTGATCAGAATCATCAGCGACAGCACCAGGCCGAAGCCCAGGCTCAGACGCTGAGCAATACTCATGGGGGAATTCATGCGGTTACTCCTGAAGATGCAGACAACGCCGCGCGGCTTGCGCGATTCACACACCCGGCCTGCTGCGATCTTGTACATTATTTTCTGTTTGTATAGCTATTAGGGCTTTTCAATGGGCAAGCTTGACGAAGCTAATTGATGGCACTTTGCCTCTCTAGATCGCGCGTCTTGGCTGGATGTGGCTCAATCTCTAGGCCTGGCGAGGGGCGTGCTGGGCGATGAACGGCGTGCTTGTGGGGGGCTGAGCGTCGTAAAGGAACGTCGGAATCTTGTACAAGCTGATCGTCGCTGCCCTGCCTATTGCTGTGTCGCACGACTACAAGTCAAGGACGGCGCACCTGCGGATTCGAGCTGTTGATGCTGAACCGGGTCGCGTGAGGCTGGGGATAGATTTGATTCTTGGGCGGGGGGAGGCGATTAGTGTCGCACTGAAAGCCGTCATGCCCGCGCAGCGGGCATCCAGAACCGACGAATCATCTGGGCTCCCGCCTTCGCGGGAGTGACGATAAACGGCTTTTCAGAACATCCTTAAATCAATCCTCTTTCATCAACGCTCATTGCTGTTTTGCCGAAGCGCTGGATTGTTGTACGAGCTTCGCCAGAGGCTGTAGCGACCAGAAAAACAGGAGCAACATCGTGGTGGCGAGATGGCTCAGTGCTTCCGAAAACTCGCCACGCCACAGATAAAGCGCAAACAGGGAGCCGCTGTAGAGAGTGGCTGCCAGCAGGATCAGTCGGCACAGCTGGATGCTGCGTTTGGTGAAGAACTTGTGGTTGTTCATTAGGGAATTCCTTTTCGCGGTATGAGGTAGCAGGCGTAATCATAATGAGATGCTGTGATATTGGGCGGGAATCGGACCCTTTTCAGCCCCTTGCTGTGATCTGCAAAGCCCGGCTCTACTGGTCTCGCAGCTCAGCCGGAGTGGCATTACTCCGCTATCCCTTGTAATGATTTCGACACTTTTTCGACAGTACATAAATTTTAAATTGAAAGCTGTGCATTTCTATAGTGCGAGTTTGACAATGAATTTAATGTTGATTTTAAGCTGTTGTTAGATGGGGAAGTTTTCAATCTTCGCTCTAAGTTCTTGCAATGTTAAGGTGTGTTTTCTTAGGAAGGCTCGAGTAAATGATGCGAATTTTGCACTTTCTTTAACTCGTGCTTTAATTTTTACTCCGAGTAGTTCTCGATGCTCTGTATCTTGTGTTTCGGTGAACTCTAAAACGTATTGGTTTAATTCGAGTAGCTCTTTGCAGATTTTCTTTCTGAGGTCGTTAGATTCTATTTTTTTCATCGGAGTGGTTCCGTTGAAAACGCCTAACAGCATCTCTTTCGTGAGTTTCGACTCATCAGTGTTGTGGTGGTCTTGAATGGCGACTTGCTCTGAAGGGAACGGAGAGTAAATGTATTCAAGTTTGCTCTCGATGTTTGGATCATTCAAGCAGTTAAGAATGGTGTCGTACTTTGATAGCTTGATGTTGTTGCAGTGCCCACAAGACCAGCAGAGATTAATCCAAGAGAATTTTAAATTTTTATCTTCTTTGTGTGGAATTAAGTGTTCTATGTTTATAGATTGAGGTATGTCTTCGCATATGTAGCATTTGTTGTGGAAGTCTATTTGTAGCTGTGTTAGTACCGACTCTAGTCTGTATGTGCCATTGGGCTTTTCTTTTTCTATTAGTAGTTCTGCTGTTGGGCCGGGCATGGTCTTAGGATAGTGTTGCATAGCTACTACTCAATATTCTTAAGTGCCAGCTTTATAGAGCTTAGCTCTAATGCTAATTCTGCTGAAGTGTAATGACTAAACTCTTTGGAGTTGAGTTGTCCTAGAAGTTCATCCAGTATCGCTTGCGCAATGGTTTTGCTTCCTTCGTTTAAGTGTCTCTTTATGAGGTCTACTTTTGATTTTACTTGGTCGGAGTACTTGTCGACCTGCATATAGTCCTCAAGGATTGCCTCATACGAGTAGCTTGAAAAATCGTCATGAGTTAGCCCAGTTTCTAGGTTTAGAATTTTTGTGTTTTGTAGTGATGAGACGATGAAGGGGGAGTGTGTTGTGACAATAAACTGAAATTGAGGGAAAGCTTTTACCAAGAATGGAATAATTTTCTTTTGCAGTGAGGCGTGTAGGTGAGTTTCGGGTTCATCTATTAGAATTATTCCCCCGATATCGTTTTTTTTGCTATTTGCTTGTTCTGTCCTAAGCAGGAGTTCTGAGAAAATGGCTAGTATTGCTGACTGTCCGCTTGATAAAGATGTCAGAGAGTACTGCTTCTCTCCTTCTATAAGGTTGAAATTGAATTTAATTCGATCAAATTGTAGTTCGAGATTTTCAATTTCTAATACTTCTCTGATTGCAAGGGTGAATGACTCAAACCAATCACCTATTGATTTGACTGTCTCTTCGTCTCCTTCGATTCCAGCAAAGGCTTGTTGTGCTTTTTGGTTAACCAGGTATTGTATTATTGAGGGTGCTAGATAGCTATTGTTATTTCTGCTTTCAGGTATCTCGATGGGGGTGATCGAGGATGGGAGTGAGGCCTGAAGTTCTCTATGCGCAGTGAATAATATGCATATGTGTTCTTCGGGTATTAACCCTTTATGAGTTTTTAAGTTTAATTCTATTTTTTCGTCCGGGGTGGACTTGTATAGTGAAATCGCAGTGGCCTTATCAGGTGTGGGGTCAAGATCATATTCTTCTTGAGCTTTTTGTTTGTTCTTTCTATGGTTTTTTAGATTTCCATTTGTTCTTTTTATTTCTGCAAATTCTTCTTGAATGGCTTTTAATATTGTAGTCTTCCCGCAGCCATTGCGCCCGGTAATAATTAGGTGAGTTATTTTATCGCCTAATTTAACTTCTACAGGCTTTACGTTTGTAAGGTCTGTGATGTTAAAGGAAGTTATGAATGTCGAGTCCATTTTTTTCCTAATTTAGCCTATGTTTCCTTGCCGTCTTGGATATGTCAGCGCCTAGCAGCTTTCAGGGTGATCGCTATCCCGCGTTGGGTTGGCTCAAGTTTTGGTTGGCTTCATTGTGTTCAGGGCTTGTCTGTCCTATCTCAGGTGCGATCTGGCCGTTCCCAAGCCAAAGGGTGTATTTGAGGGAACAGCCCAGCGAAAAAGGGGACCGATTTTCCTCTCCAGAGCCTTTTCTGTCTGATCATAAAGCGCCATCTTTCCCGGCCCAAACCCTTGCGGTCAAGCCCTGCAAACGCCAGAAACGAAAAAGCCCCGTCAGTGATGACGGGGCTTTTTCTTGGCTGCCTGGAGCGGGTGATGGGAACAGCACCCGGTCACCAACTCGTTTATTACGAACATTTTTTCCGATCCAGGCGTCACGGAATGGACTCGATTGTGGACTCAAGTCTTCGGCCTGGTCAACGCAGGCCGTTGCGGGTGATCCAAAGCGAGCCAAGCACATCCATCAACAGCCAGAGCATCGGATTTCATTCCGAAGTCTATCCGTCTACTGGCACACCACGCCACAGGCCGCAACGGACAGGCGAGCTACGGCCTCAACGAACCGGCTTATCATCGACCGGTGAGGCCTCGTCTTTCACTCGCGCGAGGAACCGCTTCATGGGCTCCGAGGGTTCGCCCCGGCGGCGCAGCAGGTAGGTAGAGAGCATCGGTGGGGTGCCGGTCAGGGGACGAATGGAGATGTCCGGGCGCTGTAGCGTCTGCACCTGCGAGGCGATGGCGAAGCCGATGCCGTAGCCGGCGCCGACCAGGGTCAGCATCACGCCCAGGCTGGTCACTTCATCGACCAGCTTGAGCGGCGTGCCTGCGTCCTGCAGCATCGCTTGAATCTGATGGCGGCAGCCCGATCCCGATTCGGGATGGCACAGAACCAGCGGGAACTTCAAGGCTTCGGCCAGCGGCACCTGGACGTGTGCCAGCAAGGGATGGCGTGCGGGCACGATCACCGACAGCGGATCGGTCCACACCGGCTCGGCGACGAGCCCATCATGCACCGCGTTCGACAACGCAAAGCCGATGTCCAGCAGATCGTTGTGCAGCATCTTGAGCTGCTGCACGAACGGCAACTCGAAGACGCGAATCTCCAGCTCGGGTTCATCCTCGCGGCTGCGTGCCAGCAAGGTAGCGATGCGGGGCTGCGCCAGGCTGTCGCAGATGGCGATGCGCAGATGGCCTTGGTAGCCCTGCGCCGCGGCCTTGGCGCTCTTGACTGCCTGCTCCACGGTAGCCTGCACGCGCCGGCATTCGCCGAGGAACACCTGGCCGGCCCAGGTCAGCCGCGTCAGGCGTGTGCTGCGGTCGAACAACTGTACACCGAGCTGGCTTTCCAGGTCGCGCATCGCACGCGACACAGGCGATTGCTCGATGCCCAGACGCTCGGCTGCACGGGCCAGATGCAGTTCTTCCGCAACTGCGACGAAGTAACGCAGCAATCTGAAATCCAAGGCCGCCTCCTGTCTGTCTTCTTCTGGTTCAGCCTATCGGACGCCAGCATCTCCTACCGCATCCCGTCAGCACCTCCTTCGGTGGCATCGCGTCAAAGCCTCATGACCGCTCGGTGCGCCGGGCACGGCGCGCAGGCGCTCACGTGTGCTGGAGTCCGCGATCGGTGCAGCCGATGACGTCACGCCGGCGTCAGGGCGAGCATGCCGATGCAGTTGGGTGTCTTTCGGGTCACCCCGATCGCCTCCCAGATCGGTCACGAAGTCCGGTTCTAACACGCCCGGACTTCTGCGCAGCCGCCATCACCTGGGCGACGCGCCGGTAGGCCCGCTTGGCGGTCTCCGCGCATGAAGTCCTTGGGCTGCGGATGACGCGGCGCCGAAGCATGCAGCCACTGCGCGAACTGCTCGTCGCTCATGCGTTCGTCTTTCCAGAACACGCTGCGGTCGGCAGTGATGGACAGGGTCGCCGAGTCGGGCTTGATCGACTTCACTCCACTCAGACAACACAATAATGACAATCTGGCAATTTTCCGATAAGGCAACACCGACGGGATAACCGGACTTGCTTGGACACTCGCCCCCCGTGGCCACGACAGAAGGTCGGATGGCGGCGACTGGCAAGCCTCTGTGACCGGCATCGCCGCCGGGAAGCGCTCATGCAGTTCCCTAAAGCCAGAGGAATGGACTCCACTTTCTGAGGAGAAGTACATGAACTTACGCCATCTTCGCTGCTTCATCGCCGTGGCCGAGGAGTTGCACTTCGGCCGGGCGGCGCGGCGGCTGCATATGGAGCAGTCGCCCCTGTCGCGCACGATCCGCCAACTGGAGGCAGGCCTGGGCGTGATGCTGCTGGAGCGCACGCCGCGCGGCGTGCGCCTGACCCCGGCCGGGCAGGTGTTTCTGGAGGAGGCCCGGCGCGTGCTGCTGACCCTTGAGCAAGCCCAGACCAAGACGCGGGCGGTGGCGGTGGGACACCGGGGCACCCTGCGCATCGCCCTGGCCGGCGGCGTCGGGCGGACCCGGCTGTCGGCGCTGCTCGCGCTGTGCCGCGAGGAGGCGCCGGAAGTGGGCATCCGGCTGTTCGAGGCGCCGCTGTTGCAGGTGGTGGGCGGCCTGGGCAACGACCTGTACGACGCGGCCTTTGCGATGGCCGGCGAGATGGCGGCCGGGGTGGTCGCCAGGCCGGTGTGGCAAGATCCACTGGTGGTGGCCATACCCGCGCGGCACCCCTTGCTGGCGCACAAGCGGGTACCGCTGGACGAGGTGGTGGGCTACCCGCTGGTGCTGTGTCACCCGCAGGTGTGTGCGGAGTGCAGCCGGCAATGCGAGCGCCTGCTGCGCCTGGTGGAGACACCGCCGGTCGTGGCCGAGTACGTGACGACCCACTCGTTGATGCTGGCCCTGGTGGCGGCCGGCTATGGCGTGGGATTTTCCACCGCGGCGCACGCGGTGGCATGCCGGCAGGCGGACGTGATCGTCCGGCCGCTGGACGAGGACTCGGCGGCGTTGACGACCTACCTGCTACATCCCGAGGGCGCGATGTCGGAGCCGCTGCGCCACTTCATCGACCGTGCTCAGCGTGTCGGCCATATGCCGTTGGATACGCAACGGCTCGCATGAGGCTGCCTCAGGCGGGTTGACCGATTCCATTTTTGTCAAAGCGCCAGACCTGTTTTGCCACAGCGGGATTCCATTGGCGGTGCACGGGCGCGCTGCACTCAGGCGTTGCTCGCGCTTGCCGTTGGCATCTGCGAGCAACTTCGCATGCCCAACGTGGCGCGTCACAGCGAAGACGCGCGGCGCAACAGTGCTTGCCGTATGCGCATCGGCTCTGGCGTGTTGAGCTGATCGCGCTTTACTGGGCCTCTTTCCCTGCAAAGACTTTGGCCTGGTTATCCGGGTCAAGCATGGTGCCCGCGAATGACGCTGGTGACAGCGTGTTTCGCGGCTTGCGAATTGTGAGTGATGGCGCCATGCGCAGCAAGGCGCGCATCTCGCAACGAAACCGGCGGCATCAACGATGCCACGGTCTTCGCCGCTTCGCCACCTGCTCGTTTCGCCCGGAGATTCCTGGACAGCCACGCACGCCGCCTGTACGGCGGGTGCGCGTGCTTGGACTCGGTGCGATGACGAATGGAGGCGCGCGATATGCCGAAGTCGAGCAGCCTGGCCGATGGCGCCAAGACCTACTACCGCCCGATCGAGGCGGCAATCCGCTGGAGCGGATTGCTGCGCTTCGAGCGGCGCATCCTGGCGACCTTGGGACAGCGGCCTCTGCCGGAGGCAACGGAGTTTCCACACTGGCCGATGCTGCGATTGAACACCGAAAGAATCTTCGATGCGCTGGTTCACGGCGAGATGCCGTATGGCAAGGAGGGCTTGGGGCGGGACACGCAGGGTCTGGCGATGGACGACCCGTCGCTGACGGTGCGGCACGTCGAACTGAAAGCCTGGATGGCGCACTACTACCCCGGCGAGAAACCGGCGTTTCTGTTCGATGAGATCGAGCGTGCGCTTCACCCGGCGATCAGCCTGGACACAGTGGGCGCATTGCTGGCCGAGCGGGAAGCGATCAAGGCGCGGCTGGTGGAACACTTGGGCGTGCACGAGACGCTGCGCGCCGAGCACGAGGCGCTGCTGAAGACGCACGCCGCCTGCGCGGCTGACGCGGAGCGTGCAAACACGCCGGGGCCGCGCAGCGAATCGACCTACCTGAACATCGTTGGCGGGTTACTGACCCTGCTGCTGGGCAAGTCTCCCAGCGGCATGCCGTATTCCAGCTTCCTGACGCAGGAGGCCATCATCAGCGCGATGGTGGCGCACCACGGCAATGCGATGGGCATCACCGAGCGCACCCTGCAGGCCAAATTCGCACTGGCTCGGCGCAGTTTGCAGAGCACAACGTACTGAGCGATGCCAGACCGTATCTGCGGTCGCGGATACCGCATTTGCGGTGTCTTTCTTCAACGCAGCGGTCTTAATTCGAGTCACGCCAATCAGCGCCACTGAGCGTTAAGGAGTGACCCTCATGTCTTCGCAGACCACCGCCACGGCGGCATTGACCGAACACCGCATCCTGCGCCGCGCTGAGGTCGAAGCCAAGACCGGCTTCAAGCGCGCGCACATCTACAGCCTGATGAAGGACGGCAACTTCCCCAAGGCGCTGCGCCTGGGCGTGCGCGCGGTGGGCTGGGACTCGGTGGAGATCGAACAGTGGATCGCCGATCGCCTCAAAGAACGCGCCTGACGCTTCTTCTCGGTTCATGCCATTCGACGAGGAGAAGCTCATGCAGGTGGTGTCCATCATTTCAACCAAGGGCGGCGTCGGCAAGACCACGACGGCGGCCAACCTGGGCGGCCTCATTGCCGATGCCGGGCTGCGCGTGCTGCTGCTGGACCTGGACGTGCAGCCCACGCTGTCGAGCTACTTCACACTGGACGTGCGTGCGCCCGGCGGCATCTACGAGATGCTCGCCTTCAACGAGCGGCGCATCGAGCACCTGGTGTCGCGCACCGCGATCGCGGGCCTGGACCTGGTGCTCTCCAACGACGACCGCGGCGAACTGAACACACTGCTGCTGCACGCGCCCGACGGGCGCCTGCGGCTGCGCAACCTGTTGCCGGTCTTCCGCGAGCACTACGACCTGCTGCTGATCGACACCCAGGGCGCGCGCAGCGTGCTGCTGGAGATGGCGGTGCTGGCGTCCGACCTGGCGCTGTCGCCGGTGACGCCGGAAATCCTCGCGGCGCGCGAGCTGCGGCGCGGCACGCTGCAACTGATCGAGGACATCTCGCCGTATCGGCACCTGAGCATCGAACCGCCGCCGCTGCGCCTGCTCATCAACCGTGTGCATACGGTGTCGTCGAACGCGCGGCTGGTCCAGCAGGCGCTGCGACAGGTGTTCCAGGAACAGGCCGGCGTGCAGGTGCTGGACACCGACGTGCCGGCCATCGAAGCCTATCCGCGCGCTGCGACACGAGGATTGCCGGTGCATCGGGTGGAGTACCGCCAACCGGCGGGCCGCGCGGCGCCCGCGGCGCTGGAGACCATGCGCGCGCTGGCTGGCGAGCTGTTCCCCGCGTGGCGGGAGCGCCTCGCGCTAGTCACCGGCCGGGCCGATGCGGGAGGGGCCGGCCATGGCGAGCGTGCATGAACTGGCGCGCGGCCGTGAACGGCTGCGCGCGTTGATCGAGTTCGCGCTGGGCGAAGGTTGGCGCGTGGTGCGCACGTCCGGCGGGCACCTGAAATTCACGAAACAAGGCTGCGCGTCGATCTACACCAGCTCGACTGCAAGCGACCACCGTGCCGACCGCAATGCCCGCGCGCAACTTCGCCGCGCCGACCGGCAGGCGCAGGAGAACGGCCGTGGCTGAGCTGACGCCGCAGGACATGGCTGCCAAGCTGCTGGCCACCGGCTTCGAGCGCAGCGGCCCTTCGGCCGCGACCTTGAGCGACCCCATCGCCGACACGTCGATGGTGGTGACCCTGGACCAGTTGCGGCCCTACGACCACGACCCGCGCGTGACCCGCAACCCGGCCTATGCAGAGATCAAGGCGTCCATCCGCGAACGCGGGCTGGACGCGCCCCCCACGATCACGCGCAGACCGGGCGAGGCGCACTACATCATTCGCAACGGCGGCAACACGCGGCTGGCCATCCTGCGCGAGTTGTGGAGCGAGACCAAGGAGGAACGCTTCTTCCGCATTGCGTGCCTGTTCCGCCCGTGGCCGGCGCGCGGTGAAATCGTGGCGCTGACCGGGCACCTGGCCGAGAACGAGCTGCGCGGCGGGCTGACCTTCATCGAGCGTGCCTTGGGCATCGAGAAGGCGCGCGAGTTCTACGAGCAGGAAAGCGGCCAGGCGCTGTCGCAGAGCGAACTCGCGCGGCGGCTGACTTCCGACGGCTATCCGGTGCCGCAGTCACACATCAGCCGCATGAACGATGCGGTGCGCTATCTGCTGCCGGCGATCCCGACCCTGCTGTACGGCGGATTGGGTCGGCATCAGGTGGACCGGCTCGCGGTGCTGCGCAAGGCGTGCGAGCGCACCTGGGAGCGGCGTGCGCTCGGCCGCACCGTGGCCGTGGACTTCGCCACCTTGTTTCAGGACGTGCTGACGCAGTTCGACACACAGCCGGACGACTTCTCGCCGCAGCGGGTGCAGGACGAGCTGGTGGGGCAGATGGCCGAGCTGCTGGAGGCGGACTACGACACGCTGGCTCTGGAGATCAACGACAGCGAAAGCCGCCAGCGTGCGCTGATCAGCGAACCGGCGGCTCCGACGCCACCGGTAGCGCCTGTCGTGCCTGCTGCTCCTCCCCCGCCGATCTCCGCGCCTCAGCAGCCATCCGCCTCGTCTGTGCCGCGCGACACCACGCCGGTCGCGCCACCGGCGCCAGCAGCGACACCGCCTGCATCGCCCGAAGCGCCGGAGGACCAGCAAGGGCAACGCGACGAGTGCCTGCAAGGGCACATCGTGACACCGGCACCGACCACCGAGCGCCTGCAGTCCATCCAGCGGATGGTCGCGGACCAGCTCGGCGACAAGCTGCCCGACTTCGAGGCCGATGCGCTGCGGGCGATCCCCGTACAGGCTGGCGGGCTCTTTCCCATCTCGGATGTCTGGTACATCGAGCCGGGACTGGACGCGCCGGATCGCCTGCGCGTGCACATCGCGCAGTTCGCGCGCGAAATCGGCGAGGAAGCGGCGGTTGCCGACCACATCGAGGCCAGCGCCGGCGGCATCGGCTTCGTCTGCGTGTCGCCGGCCGTGGGCCAGGCGAAGGCGCTGCCTGCGTTCGCGCGGGCGGTGCTGACCCTGCTGCATGTACTGAGCGTGGCGCCGCCAGCCGCGAATGGATTGGACCGCGCGCGGCTGGCCGACGAGCTGGCGGCGCTGCTGCATGGCCACGGCGGCTCGGCCACACGCCTGAGCGATGCTGCGCTGGTGAAGCTGTTCCGTCTGCTGCGCCTGGCGCGCCGGTTGCTGGATCTGGAAGCCGGCGTAGCGAGCCAGGATTCCTGAGCGCAGGAGGCTCCCGTATGTCGGCACCGCACCCGCTCAATCAGGCCGTGATCGCCCAGGCCCTGCATGACCTGCGCAACGGCCAGTTGCGCCGCTGCAAGGCCATGGGCTTCGGCGAGGAGGAGCTGGATGCGCTGAAGCACCCCGAACTCGTGAGCATGCTGGTGAATGCCACGGTGTCGTGGTGTTCGGTGTCGGTGAACCGGGAAGTGTTGAAGCGGCTGCTGAGCCAGGTGCACGACGTGGAGCGGGAGATCGCCACGGTGGACCGCATGCTGCGCCTGGGGGCGAGCACGGAGATGGTCAGCAAGTTCTATGGCCTCACGCATCAGGAAGTGGCGCTGCGCCGCGACATCCTCGGCCTGCCCAAGCGCAAGGGCCGACATCCGGTGCTGAACGAGGCGCAGGACGTGGCCTTGTGGGAGCACTGGAAGGCCGCCGTCACCGAGCGCCATATCGCCCTGACCGACGACATGGCGATGCTGGAGCTGACCATGGATCTGGCCGAGGCCATGACTCTGCCCATGTCGGTGATCTGGTCGGCGATACGGAACTGGATCGACCAGGGGCTGGTGTAGGCCATGAGCACGGGTGGCGTACCACGGCGCGAAGGCCCCGTTGCGCTGTCCGCGCTCTTCGACGAGGCCCTGCAGCACCTGCAGCCGGCGCAGGGAACGGCGCCGGCCGCCGACGGTTTCCTCTACAGCGGCAACCGCCATGAGAGCGTGCCGCGCAGGCTGTTCCTCGACCGGCGCCTGACGCCGCTGGAGCGCAACGCCTGGCAGGTGTTCCGCCTGCAGCTCAACGACGACGGCGTGACCGCCTTTCCCACCTACGACCAATTGCGCCCCTACCTGGCCTCGATGCCCTGCGCGGCGCAGGCATCGCACGAGACCGTGGCGCGCGCCCTGACGCTGCTGCGGCTGACGCGCTGGCTGAGCCTGGTGCGACGACGGCGCGACCCCAAGACCGGCCGCATCCAAGGCAACCTCTACGTGCTGCACGACGAACCGCTGTCGCCCTTCGAGGCGATGCAGCTCGATGCCGACTACCTCGGCCTGGTCAGCCAGGCGCTGACCCATGCCGCCAAGGCGGTGCAGATCGTGGGCATGAACACGCTCAAGGAAATTGCCGAAGACCCGCTGCTCAGCGGCCGCACGCTACCGACCCGCCTGCAGGTGCTGGCGCAGCGCATGACACGCCACGGCTTGGCGGCGGAGAGTTATCCACAGGAGGTCGCCGACTACGATTCCGAAGAAGGCCGAAATGCCTTTCTTCGGAATGCTGCGCGCCCGTCTTCGGAATCCGAAGCAGGGCCGGAACCCGCGCCGGACGGCTCTGTTCGGATTCCGAAGGAGGACCGTACAGTACGTAATGATCGTATAAATGAAGCACGTACCGTACCGTGCGCGAGGGCCTTGCAGAACCTGCGGCTGCCCGAGCGCTTCCTGCGCCTGAAGGACGAGCAGCAGGCGGGTGCGCTTGTGGCGCTGCAACAGGTGGACGAGGCGCAGCGCCAGGCGGTGCTCGACGAGTGGGCGGCGCGCTGTGGCGGCAGCACGGTGCGCAATCCGCCCGGCTACCTGTTCGGCATCATCCAGAAGGCGATCCGCGGAGAATTCCGTGCCTGGGCCGGGCAAGGCGATGCCCGCGCCATGTCCGGTCCGGCATCCGCTGTGTCAAAGGCCGCCGGTCCGGAGGTGGCACAGGCTCACATCACGCGCCTGCGCTCGCTGTTGGAGCGGCCATGAACGCGGCACATTGCGCCATCCCCAAGGGATGGTTGCAACAGGAAGCCTTCCGATCAATACGGACCGGGCAAGGAAAAGCCTGCCGGACGCTTGCTGGCGTATTCATTTTTGCGTATGTTGAATACAACAACGGCAACAGGAGCCAGACATGCCCCGGACAACGACCACGACCATGACGGTTCGCCTCAGCGGACCGCTCAGCGATTTCGTCGCCGCCAACGTGGGCGAGCATGGCGACTACGAGAACGTCAGCGAATACATGCGCGACCTGGTCCGCCGCGACAAGGAACGCAAGGAGCAGGAAGCCTTCGACCGGCTGAAGGCCGAGCTAGCCCATGCCTTTGGCGCCCCGGAAACTTCGTATCGTCCCCTGACCGCCGCCGACGTGACCGCGCGCAACCAGGGCTGACGGTTGTGGCCAAGGTCCTGGTCCAGGAGGCGGCGTCCTGGCGGCTCGACGAGATCTACCGCTACACGCGCGATCGCTGGGGCACCGAACAGGCCGATCGCTACATCGCCGGGCTGTTCGAGGCCTTCGACGGCATCGACACGCACCGGACATCGTCCAGGCCCGTCCCGGCCGAGTTCGGCATCGAAGGCTACTTCTTCCGCTACGAACGGCACTTCGTCTACTGGCGCCGGCTCTCGAATGGCGACATCGGCATCGTGACCATCCTGCACGAGCGGATGCACCAGATCGACCGATTCCGGGACGATTTCGGTTCATGACCGGACAGACCGACGGCGATCTCCTGGACCGCCAGCGCGAAGTCCAGCGCGTGCTCGGCCGTTGCATGCTCCGCCTCCAGCAATACGAGCGCCTGATCAAGACCATCGTGGCCCACCACGACTTTACGGGACCGGCCCACGCACTGGCGTCGACCCGCGCGGCGCGCATCGCCGATGCCGCAGGCAAGACGCTCGGCACCCTGGTCGGGCGGCTCTTGGGATCGTATGCCGTCATCGACGGAACCGACACATCCGCCGATTCTTTAGGCAACGCCCCGAAGACCTCATCTCGTTCAGCATGCGGATCCACCTGAGCCTGTCCGCGGAAGACTACGCCCAGACCCAGGACGGCCTGAGGGAATTGGTGTCGCTGCGCAACAATCTGGTGCACCACTTCATCGACCAGCACGACCTGTGGACTTTGGGCGGATGTCGTGAAGCGCACGAGGCGCTGGCCGCCGCCTACGCTCGCATCGACCAGCACTTCGAGCGCCTCCGGGGCTGGGCCGAACACATGGACCAGGCCAGGCGCCTGGCGGCAGAGTTTGTTCAGCCCGATACCTTCCGTGACCTGGTGATCCATGACATCGCCCCGGCTGACTCGGTGGATTGGCCGGCGGCAGGCATCGTCCGCGCCCTGCGCGAGGCCTCGGTCGAACTGGCCGTGGAAGGCTGGACACCCGTTGCCAGCGCAGGACGATGGATCACACAACGGTATCCCGAGCAGCAGCCTGCCAGGTACGGCTGTGCCGGTTGGCGGCAGGTGCTTGCACGAGTCGCGCCTGTTCGAACCGCGCCTGTTCGAACTGAGCTACCGTGACGTGGACGGGCAGCGTGCCGCCTGGTACAGGGCTCGCGCCCACTGTCGAAGTCGTAATGCCGCATCGGCGGCTTTCCCCGTCCTGCTGTCATCTCATCAGGCTATCCCTATCCCCAGGGGATAGCCGGTACAGCCAGCCTTCCGGCAGCGAACAAACCGGGCGCACGCCGATTGCGGTTTGTTGACTGACGGCCTTCCGACCGATGCCGATGCTGGCGACTCGCCCCTTCACCGCGAGTCGCTCCCATGGCCAACGAACGCACAGAACCCCTGCAACTGAATCTCGGATCGCTGCGCAGCGCGATGTCGCTGACGCTGCACACGCACCACGCCTCGCGCATCTGGCACGGCCGTGCGCCGACCGAGGGGCGCCCCGGCATCATCGGTCTCAACGGCTTCATCGGCGCCATGAACAAGATGAAGCGCGGCGCCGAGCAGGACGACCCGTACTCGGACTGGTGGATGTTGCGGATCGAGGACAAGCTCGCCGACACCAAGACCCGTCTGCAGACCCTGCGCGAACAGGTGGACCAAGCCCTGGCCGACGTGCCACCGGCGCTGTCGCTGGGCGAAAACATGAACGTGCAGCCGGTGAAGCTGCCGCTGTTCGTGAATGCACAGCTCGGCTTCATGGCGGTGTATCTGCTGGCCGACTACGACGACCTGGCACGCAAACTCATCCTGGCGCACCACACGGCGCTGATCGACCGCAGCACCCTGGAGCGCTGGCTCAATGATGGCGCGCACGCGCTGCGCAGCCTGTTCTCGCTGGCCCAGCAGTACCGCTACTCGGGCACGACGCGCGATGACTTCGCGGCGAAGAACGCGGCGGCGCGAGCGGCGTTGGAGAAGTTCGGCGAGCTGCCGCAGGACGTGCTGGAAGGTACGCGCCGTTCGCGCTTCGCGCCACCGATCGCGCGGCGGACGACCCAGCCCGGCACGCCGACTGCTGCGCCTGCCGTCGAGCCCGATGCGCCGGCTCCCACGGGTGGCGCAGCCGATGGTGCGGCGGGCGATGAGGGTGCTGGCGCATGACGGCATCGCCCCCCATCAGCCACTCCACGCGCTTCGTGGCGCTGGAACAGGCGGACTTCCAGCGGCTGGAACACGCAGGCTACCTAAAAGGCCTTTTACAGCCTTTTAAGGGTAAGGGGAGTCTGGAGACCTGGGCCAGCCAGTGCGCATCGCTGCGCGACGACGTGATTGGCCTGGCGCAGCGGCGCGTGCTGCCCCAGGCGCGCGCCTACCCCTTCAGCCTGCTCGACGTGCAACTGGCCCAGCAGGCCACTGGCGCAGGGACGACCTTCCTGCGCTGGCGCAACCACGACCGTTCCTCCATGGGCGTGGCGTTGTGGGAGGCCCTGCTGGCCAACCCCGCGACGCCGGCCTCGCTGATCGACGAGCTGTACGCGATGGAACTGCAGCGCATCGTGCTGAACATGCAGATCAGCCTGACCCACAGCATCGCTCGCCAAGCCCTGGAATGCGCCAGCAAGGCCGCCCAGGCCGAAGCGGCTTACCTGCGGCGTGTCCACGGGCATACCGCAGTCGTTCCACCCACCCCCAAGGAGTCACCATGAGCACGCACTTTGTCGGCGAGGGCAACATCGGTTCTGCGCCGGACTACCGCGAATTCCCGAACGGCAACGACGAGCCGCGCCGGCTGCTGCGCCTGAACGTCTACTTCGACAACCCGGTGCCGAAAAAGGACGGCGAGTACGAAGATCGCGGCGGCTTCTGGGCGCCCGTGGAGCTGTGGCACCGCGACGCCGAGCACTGGAAGACGCTGTACCAGAAAGGTATGCGGGTGCTGGTCGAGGGCCGCACCGTGCGCGACGAATGGGAGGACGCCGACGAGAACGAGCGCGTGACGTTCAAGGTCGAGGCGCGGCGCGTGGGCATCCTGCCGTACCGCATCGAGTCGGTGGCGCTCAGCACCAAGCCGGCCGGCGGACAGTAATTCGCCCATCGCCGTTCCCCCGAGGGCGGCTGTAGCAATCGTCATACGCCCGCGATGCACCAGCGAGCTATCCCCAGGGGATAGCTCCAAGGTCGTCCACGGAGTTCCAGCCGCCCTCCCGAAACGACGCTTTTGCTGTGCCAGCTCTGGTCCAGGCGCACCGCTGCGGCAACGAACCGCCTGCCGATCACAAAGCGGTGTCTGCATCAATCGGCTTCCTTGCTGCCGGCATCTCCTGGCCCCGCCAAGCTGACGCCCATCCGATGAACCGCAAATTTCCAAGGAGGCTTCATGCGCGTGTTCCTGTGCGAGAAGCCCTCCCAGGGCAAGGACATCGCCCGTGTGCTGGGTGCCGTTCAACGCGGCAACGGCTGCTACAGCGGCGCGGGTGTCGTCGTGACCTGGTGCATCGGTCATCTGGTCGAGGCGGTTCCGCCCGAAGGCTACGGCGAGCAGTACAAGCGCTGGGCTATGGAGCACCTGCCCATTCTTCCCGAGCGCTGGCGTGTCGAGCCCAAGGCGGCGACCGCTGCGCAGTTCAAGATCGTGCAGCAGCTCGTCGCCAAGGCGGGCGAGCTGGTGATCGCGACCGACGCCGACCGCGAAGGTGAGATGATCGCCCGCGAAATCATCGATCTGTGTGGCTACCGCGGACCGATCCAGCGGTTGTGGCTTTCGGCGCTCAACGATGCATCGATCCGCAAGGCCCTGAGCACGCTCAAGCCGTCCGCCGAAACGCTGCCGCTGTACTTCTCCGCACTCGCCCGATCGCGCGCCGACTGGCTGATCGGGATGAACTTGAGCCGCTTGTTCACACTGCTGGGGCGTCAGGCCGGCTATACGGGCGTGCTGTCGGTGGGGCGCGTGCAGACGCCGACGCTGAAGTTGGTCGTGGATCGTGATCGCGAGATCGCGCGATTCGTCTCCATGCCGTATTGGGCCGTGGATGTGCTGCTATCCCATGCCGGCCAATCCTTCACCGCGAGCTGGATACCGCCTGAAGGCAGCACGGATGCAGCGGGTCGCTGCCTTCAGCAGCCGGTGGCGCAGCAGGCTGCGGATCGCATTCGCGCGGCACGCGATGCGCAGGTCGTGTCAGTGGACACCGAGCGCGTGCGCGAGGCACCGCCGCTGCCGTTCGACCTGGGCACGCTGCAGGAGGTGTGCTCCAAGCAGTTGGGCCTCGACGTGCAGGAGACGCTGGACATTGCCCAGGCGCTGTACGAGACGCACAAGGCGACAACGTATCCGCGCTCGGATTCGGGCTACCTGCCCGAGAGCATGCTGGCCGAGGTGCCGACCGTACTCGACAGTCTGGTCAAGACCGACCCCAGCCTGCGGCCGCTGATCGAGCGCCTGGATCGCCAACAGCGCTCGCGTGCATGGAACGACGGCAAGGTGTCGGCTCACCACGGCATCATCCCGACGCTGGAGCCCGCCAACCTGTCGGCCATGAACGAGAAGGAACTGGCCGTCTACCGGCTGATCCGCGCCCATTACCTCGCGCAGTTCCTCCCGCACCATGAGTTCGACCGGACGGTAGCGCAGTTCTCGTGCGGCAGTCAGTCGCTGGCGGCCGTGGGCAAGCAGATTGCCGTCATCGGCTGGCGTGAGGTGCTGGCGACGCCGGGGCCGGACGATGCCGGTGGCGAGGATGCGCAGCGCAGCCAGGTGCTGCCCGCCCTGCATGCGGGCCTGTCCTGCCCGGTCGGAAAGGTGGATCTCAAGGCGCTGAAGACGCTGCCGCCCAAACCCTACACGCAGGGCGAGCTGATCAAGGCCATGAAGACCGTCGCCAAGTTCGTGACCGACCCGCGCCTGAAACAGAAGCTGCGAGATACCACCGGCATCGGCACCGAGGCGACACGCGCCAACATCATCAGCGGGTTGCTGGCCCGCGGTTATCTCTTGAAGAAGGGCCGCGCCATCCGCGCGTCGGATGCGGCCTTTACATTGATCGACGCCGTGCCGGCGGCCATCGCCAATCCGGGCACGACAGCGGTATGGGAGCAGGCGCTGGACATGATCGAGGCTGGCCAGATGACGCTGGACACCTTTATCGCCAAGCAGTCCGTCTGGGTCGGCCAGCTCGTGCAGCAGTACCGCGGCGCAACGCTCTCGCTCAAGCTGCCGCCGGCGCCGGCCTGCCCGCGGTGCGGCGCACCGATGCAGCAGCGCACGGGCAAGAGCGGCGCGTTCTGGTCCTGCTCGCGCTACCCGAACTGCAAGGGCACGTTGCCGATCGAGTCCTCGGCGGGCCGGCGCAGCGCACCGCGCAAGCGGCGTGCTGCCTCCAAGGCGTCCTGATCCTCACTTCCCCCTGCCGCGCCGGCCACTTCACGGGCGGCGAGGCAAACGTCCCGCACCGCGCGGGACTCCAAGCGCGCGTCTCCTTCTGCAACGGTGTGCGCGCCCCGTCTGCCCACACCATCGGGCGACGGGGCGAGAAGGTCATTGCTCCACGAATCGCGCCCGCCGCCATTCCCTTGATCGGTGTGCCTTGCCTCGGCCACGAGGGGCTTCCTGACGTCTTGCCGCCGCGCGAGCCGTAAGGAGGCCACTTGGGCCGAGGGTATTCGGTGCCGGTGCCCGCCGGTGAAACAACGGGTTCCCTTTGTGTGTGGATACACGCCAGAGGATGCCGGCCCCAGCCACGAAACGGGCCGGGTGAGATTGCTGACGCAGCGAACGGCTTTGACGACGGCCTGCGCTGACGCAGCCCACAGGTGGTTTTCCTTCCTCTCCAGCCGGAGGCCCGCGTGGCCTTCGGCGCCCTGGTCCTTGCTTTGTCCCGTGACGCGGGCCTGCCCTAAAGCGGGCCGTCCGCGATTCGGTTTTCTCTGCGACGACAGCCATGCTTCGCGCCCATCCTCACGCCATGCGTTGCTGACAGTCGTCAGCGGCATGCCCTGGCAGTCTCGGTCTTCAAGACTGCAACGCGGTTCGCCGCGTTGACCGATCCAGTCCGCTTCGCATCGCCCACCGCAGACGCTCGCCGGCCTGGCGACGATGCACTTTTCTCAACCACCCGAGGGGAACCCCATCCCCTGCGGGATGCGTGCTCCCCGACCCACCAAGGAGCACGGCATGTCTGAACCTTCCGCATCTTCCTCTGCAACCGCAGTGCGCAGTGGTGCGCTGGCGCTGGCCTGGACCGGCAAGCGTTTGCCGCTACAGGTGCTGCGCAGCGCGCCCTGGATACCCATCCCTGGACGCAGCGCGCTCACCCCTGATTCCCACCCTTCGAGGAGTCCTCTCATGAATCTGTCTTTACCCGAAGACGTGCTCGATCAGATGGCGCTGGAACAGGCGCACTTCGATGCTGCACCGCAGGCCTTCTTCGAGGCCTGGAAGCGCGGCGCGCAGATCGCCGGCCACGAATGGTTCGGCGACGGCACACGCGAAGGTCTGCAGCGTGCCACCACCAAGTGGGACCTGCGGCCCAACATGCTGATGCTCAACGACGCCCTGGGCGCGCTCAGCAGCGGTCAACGCATGTTCCTGTCCGCGATGGTGAGCTTCTACAACTCCCGCGAGGGCGGCGCGATGCTCAAGCGTTGCGGCTTCGAGGGGCTGTCCGACTTCGGCGGCCTCGATCTGGAACGGCGCCAGGTCATCGCTGACCTCACGTTGCACTACAACGGCTGGTGAGCCGCGCCTGGCAACCCACCGTCCTTTCATCCCACCCCATGAGGGACATGCGTCCCCGTTCGGGGCCATGTCCCTCCTTCTTTTCGCAGGAGCGGCCATGTCCCGAATCAGCATCTTCCACTGACCTGCACCGCCCGCCACCAGGGCGGCCAGACGCCGCGGCCGGCTGACCGGTTGCCACTTCATCCACTCGCTGGGGTTCAATCCCCGGCAGGGGATTGCCTCGGCCATCCTCTGCTGGAGGAATCCCATGTCCCATTCCAAAAACCCCTTCGTCCGCGGCTACGATGGCCTGTCCGTGCAGCGGCTGCTGGCGATTTCCTACGACGACGACTGCCCGCTGAGCTATCTGCCGCTGCACGTCTCGCAGTCGCACCTCCCGGACAGACAGGTCGAGCGCCATGCCTGCGTCTTCTGCGACGACTTCGCGCTGATAACCGAGGGCCAGAACGTGCCGCCCGAGCTGGACGCACAGTGCCCCAGCCACGGTATCGCCCGAAACCTCGTCTACGCCGTCATGGCCGAAGAAGCCGGCCAGCCGCTGCACGTCGGCGATACCTACTCCGAGGAAGCCGCGCGCGAGGTGGTGCGGCGCTTGCGCTTCGAGACCGGGTTCTACAGCCGTGCCTGGGAGATCAGCTCGGCGCACATCACCGAGGAGGCCGGCCGCTATCTGGCCAACCTGGCCGACATCGCCACGCCGAGCGGTTTTCTGTTCGTCGCCTTCCGCATCCCGTACAGCCCCGCGATCGGCGTGAAGTTGATCGCCACGCCCTCGACGGATGCGAACCTGCAGCATGTCGAGGGCATCACCGCCGAAGAGCTGCGGCAGGAGCACCGGGCCAAGGGCATGCCGGAGTCCCTCGTGGAAGTGCTGCACCTGGCTGCGCTCGCCGACGTTCGCATGTTGGTGTTCGATGCCGACGCGCCCGTGCTGGACGGGCTGACGCTCTACGACGACGAGTAACCCGCGACCCATTCGAGCCCCCACGTCGGGGCTCTTCTTTTCCGCGGAACGCGGTGCCGGCGCGTTGCCGATTCCCGGCGGACGGCCGCCGTCATGTGCCGCACGCTGGCCGCATGTTCGCTGGCGTTGCCGGCAGCATGCCCAGGCAGTCGAGACCTTCCAGACTGCGGCGCGGTTCGCCGTGCTGGTCGTTTCCTTCGCCGGACGCATACCGCGTTCATCCACCTCACCCTCAAGGGACAGACCTCCCTTGCGGGCGGGAGTCCCTTGGTTGCCACAAGGAGTCTCCCCATGGATACCCAAGCCATCCGCGCACAGATGCCGACGCTCATCGTCGGTCATGTGCCTTCCAACGTCCGTTCGTTCAAGTTCAACATCTTCGACGGTCAGCCCAAGGTTTCGACGCTGGGCTTTCACATCGACCCGAAGCCTTTCGAGGGCAGGGTCATCGCCACCACCGACGAGGCCATCGTCGTCAAGACGGGACGAGCCGAGTTCGCGGTGCTTGATCGAACGCTCGTGACCGAGGTGCCCGACGAGGGCGCCAAGGTGCAGGTCGAACCCTATGTCAGACGCTGCTTCGACGGTCAGCGGGCGGACACGCCCGAGGAGCGGATCGAGTTCACCGCCGACGGCCAGCCCTACACGGTGAAGCGGTTCGTGCTCGGTTCTGCGCCGGCGAAGCTGCCGATCCCGGAGCCGCGCTGCCCCGAGCTGCAGGAACTGATCGTCCAACTGGAGCAGTTGCCCGCTCCCGATGGTTTCCGGCGCGTCACCCACCTGTTGGTGGATGCCGGTGCGCGGGACATCACCTGGGTCGATCCGCTGCCCGCCGACATCATCCGCACGCCACCGGCCATCGGCTTCACCGTCGCCACGATGAAGTTCCAGGGTCGCGTCACTGTGCTGTATGAGCGTGGCCTCGACCTCTACGCGGTGGAGCTGCACCGCGACGGCGAGCTGATCGAACGGGTCGATGAGGTGTTCTTCGGCTCACTTGGGGAAACGCTGGAACGGCTGATCGACGACGGAAGCTGGCGGCGCATCCGTGTGCAGCGCCTGTCCGGTGTGGTGGCCTAATTTCCCTGGACACCTCGATAGGTGGAAAATCCACTGACAGGGGAATATTTATGAGCCGTAAACGCAGAGAGTTCGACGCCAGCTTCAAGCTGCAAGTCGTGAAAATGATCAAGGAACAGGGCCTGACTGTTCCGCAAGTCTGCCGAGACATGGATCTTGGCGAGACCGCCGTGCGTCGCTGGGTGCAGCAGTACGACGCGGAGTCATCGGGCCAGACCGGGATCGGGAAGCCGCTGACGGCCGAGCAGCAACGAATACGGCAGCTTGAAGCTGAAAACCTTCGGCTCAAGCAGGATAACGAACTGTTAAAAAAAGCATCGGCCTTCTTTGCCCGGGAAATGAAGTGATCTATCTTGATCGCTCAGGAGCAGCAGAAGGCCCCTACCAAGAGGCTTTGTCGATTATTTGGAGTGAGTCGTTCGGGCTATTACGCGGTGTCTCGAGGCCTGTTGCAGCCGCCCAAGGCGTGCCCTGTGACTACCACCTTGAAAGCCCAGTTCATGGCGAGCGGCCGCACCTATGGCAGTCGTCGCTTGCAAGCGGCGCTTAAGGCTCAGGGCTTTCAGTACGGGCGCTACCGGGTGTACCGGGTGAGGCAACTGATGAAGAAGCACCAGTTGCGACCGACCTGGAGGCGCAAGTTCATCCACACCACCGACAGCAAACACGACCTCCCGATAGCGGCCAATATCCTGAACCGGCAGTTCAATCCCGAGGGCATCAACCAGGCCTGGGTGGCGGATATCACTTACATTCGAACACGCCGCGGCTGGCTCTATCTGGCAGCGGTAATGGATCTTTTCTCGCGCAAGATCATCGGTTGGTCGATGGCGCCGAACATGCCGGCAGAACTGGTGTGCTCGGCGTTACAGATGGGGATCGCCCAACGCCAGCCTGCAGCCGGGCTGATCGTGCACTCGGATCGTGGCAGCCAATATGCCAGCGCGGCTCATCAAGGCGTACTGGCTCAGCATGGTCTGGTGATGAGCATGAGCCGCAAGGGAAATTGTTGGGACAATGCGGTGATGGAGCGCTTCTTCCTGAACCTGAAAATGGAGCGGGTCTGGCAGCTTGACTACGCCAACCACAGCGAAGCGATGACAGATATCGCCGACTACATCGTCGGCTTCTACAACAACGAGCGTCTGCACTCGAGCCTAAGCTATCAAGCGCCAACAGCGTTCGAGCGGCAACAGCAAAAACAACCTATCGCAGTGTCCGAAATTAGTTGACCACTACACGGTCGCAAGGCGGTCCGGCACTGACCTCCCAGCAGCTTCCTGCCCTCGCGGCGGGAAGCCTCTCTTCCTGCCTCCCTGGAGACACCCATGACTGTTCGATTCAAAGGCACGGAGCTGCGGCCCGTGCTCGCCGAAGCGGCGGCGAATCAATGCCGCGTCATCCTGGTCAAGGATCACGGCGTGTACTTCCTGGCCGAGCGCGGCGAGCGCCGACACGATGGTCGCCAGAAGACCATCGCCTATGCCGCCGGCTTGCAACCCGGACGTTGATGCATTCGATGACTGGTGGGAGCTGGCGCGCACCGAGTTCGGCGGCGACGACTTCGGCGAGTTCTTCGATCCGCACGATGGTGTCTTCGCGCTCATCCTGAGCGGCGAGGGAGACCTCGACGTGTCCGCCACCGCGACACACCTGTCGCTGCAGGCGGTTCCTCCCACACCCAGCGGTAACTGACCGCCCATTCCTGGCCCCCGCTCCGGGGGCCTCTTTCTTCCCGGCAATGTGGACCGCCGCGAGTACCGATTTCCGCTCGCCTGCGCGCCGTCCTGGCGCCACGCTTCCGGCCATGTTCCGCTGACGTCCGTCAGCGACATGCCCAGGCAGCCACGATCTTCAAGGCTGCGACGCGGTTCCGACCGCGTCGATCACATCAGTTCGCACCGGCATCCATGCGCGAACGGCCATCGGTTCTCGATGGTGATGCCCCAAGCTGTTCCATCAACCCACGCGGGGGTTCCACACCTTCCCCGCCTGGGTCGGGTGTGTCTCCGCCTCATTGTTCTCAGGAGATTCACCATGACCACTTCCACCGAAAAGTCCTACTTCGATCTGCACATCACCGGCCTCGGGTACCTCAACCGCATCCGCGACGTGAAGCCCAAGAAAGGCGATGCGTTCCTGGCCTGCGACATCGCGGCGCTCAACGGTCCCAGCGAAAAACCGGAATACCGCCGTTTCGACGTGCGCGTATCCGGCAGTGAGGCGCAGCACCTGATCCGTCGTTGCGAGGAGGCCGTCAAGGCCGAACGCAAGGTGCTGATCGGGTTCCGCCTGGGCGACCTGTGGACCGACATCTTCACCTACACCAAGGGGAAGAATGAAGGAAAGCCGGGCGTCAGCCTGAAGGCCCGCCTGCTCTTCGTGAGCTGGATCAAGATCGATGGCGAGATGGTCTACGAGGCCGAGCCCAAGACGACCGATGACGCGGCGAGCGAGGATGCACCAGCACCCTCCAGCGCGTCGGCAGCCCAGGATGCGCCCGTATCCGAAGCCGCCATCAATGACGACGCTGATGCACCTGCTGAGGCGCCGGCCCTGGCCGATTCGTTCTGATCTGCAAGGCCCCGTGCGCATGCACCGGGGCCTTGTTTTCTTCCCCTTCGATCGAGCACTGCCTGCGCCCCGGCGCCGGCGGCACGCGATCGCTCATTCATCGAAAGGAGCTATCCATGATCACTGTTCCAGGCCAGTTGGCCATCAAGACCATCCACGGTCGCAACGGCGACTTCAACGTCGGCCGCCTGGCGACTTCCATCGGCGAGTTCGTCATCAAAAATGCCGAACTCGACCAGTACGCCGAAGGCAAGTACGACGGCGACTTCATCATCACCGAGATCCGGCCCTCCACCTACAACACCAGTGGGCGGATGGTGATCGAGATTCGCGCCCACCTGGGCGGTATGACCTTGTCCAGCATCGATCCCCTGAGCCGTGACGAAGCCCGCCGGCTGAGTCCGCAGGAAGTCGATCCGATCGACGAAGAGGCGCAGACACCTGTGCCTGTCGCAGCCCCGGCACCTGCCAAGGCGAAGGGTCGCAAGACCCGCGATCCGCTGGTCGATACCACGCCGTTCGGCACCGAGAAAGCGGCCAAGCCGTCTTCCGTGGCCTCGGCCGATGAAGACGACACCGCACTGTTCGGAGCGCTATGGCCGCTGGGCGACATCGTCAAGCTCGATCCGACTGTGGATCGTCGTGTCCTGCGTCAGCAGCGCGACCGCCTCGGAGCGCTGGGTTATTCGTTCGCCCCGCTGTCCCAGGACTGGCACCTCGCCAGCGCCTGATCCACCCGTCGCTTCCCGCGACGTTTCAACCACCCGTCGGGGCACTTCCACCGTCGGGGGAGTGCTCCGGCTTTTTTCACAGGAGAACTCCCATGGGCTGGTATTTCTCGCGGCAAACCCGCGACCAACTGATCCACAAACTGATCGAACCGCAGGACGCCGAAAACGCTCGCTCGGAGGTCATCGCCCACACCCTGCGCGGCAACGTGCTGTGGTCCGTGGTGCGCATCACCGCCAAGCGGGCGGGAGTCATGAAGCTCGCTGTCGGCGATTCCATCAACGTCATCCGTTGCGACCTGCTGCAAGGATCGGGTGGCGAATGGGGCTACAAGCCGCTGGATGAATCCATGCACCCCTACTACTACTCGTGCCCGTTGCGCTATCTCGACATGGCGCCGGTGCAATCCCCCGAGTGGCGCGAAGGGGTGCGCGCCCATCACGCACGTCGGCGCAAGCCGGCGGCGTTGATGGCGTGATGCCGGAGGCGTTCGTCATGGACCCGATCCTGGCCGCCCTCCCGGCATCGTTGCTGCGCCTGGTCGAAGACCAGTTGTCCAACAACGACGTTTCTTCCGACGACGAACCGCTTGATCACTTCATCAGCGACGGTCTCACCGAGGAACAGGCACGGCAGGCGCTGACCTACCGCGACCAGTACTTCGTCAATCTTCTCCTGGACGGTTTCACACCGATCCACAAGGGAAGCGAGGCGCTTCGTTTCAATCCCTACAGCCGGCAGTTCGAGCCGGACTGAACCGCAGGCCCTTGCTTCACGGGCCTGCATTCCTCTCTACCTGACCTGTCCAGGCTCTGTTGCGCAGGGCCTTTCTTTTGTCCCACGCGGTCGCGCATCCGGCTTACCGCCGCTCGATGCCGATTGCTCCAATCCTCAAGGAGATAGTCATGCAACTCTCATCCCGTTTTTCCCAGCGCTCTCCGGTGCTGCGCTCGGATCATCCGCTGTCGGACGATCAGGTCCGCACCGTCGCCCCCTCCATCTTCGCGGAGACCCCGCACGAAAGCCGTTCCCAGCGCTACAGCTACATCCCGACTGCGGCCGTGTTGGCGGAGTTGCGCAAGGAGGGTTTCCAACCGTTCATGGTTTGCCAGACACCTGTGCGCCACGAAGATCGTCGCGATTACACCAAGCACATGCTGCGGCTTCGTCACGCGAGCCAGATCGACGGCACCGAGGCGAACGAAATCATCCTGCTCAATTCGCACGATGGTACGAGCAGCTATCAAATGCTCGCCGGCATGTTTCGATTCGTTTGCCAAAACGGCCTGGTGTGCGGCGACACGTTCGCCGACGTGCGCGTGCCTCACAAGGGCAACGTCACCGATCATGTCATCGAAGGCGCCTACGAGGTGCTGGATGGCTTCGAGCGGGTGCAGCACTCGCGCGACGCCATGGGTGCCATCACACTCGACGACGGTGAGGCCGAGGTCTTCGCCCGCTCGGCGTTGACCCTCAAGTACGACGACTCTGGCAAGGCCGTGCCGATCACGGAGAGCCAGATTCTGCGGCCACGTCGTTTCGACGACAACCGTTCGGACCTGTGGTCGGTCTTCAATCGCGTGCAGGAGAACCTCGTCAAAGGTGGCTTGACCAGCCGTACCGCGAACGGGCGCCAGCGGCAGACGCGGCCCGTTCAAGGCATCGACCAGAACGTCCGGCTCAACCGGGCGCTATGGCTGCTGGCGGAAGGTCTGCGTCAGTTGAAAGCCTGACCCCCATGCGGATCGTGCCCATCGCGGCATGGTCCGCTTTTTTTCGTTCAGCAGAAGCCCCTTCGACATCTGCCTCACAAACAAGGTTGTGTTGCGTGGCGGTTTCTTGCTCCCGCACATTGGGTCGTTCTCTTTGCCACGACGCTCACGGCGTTTCCTTCGATCCCCCTGGGGCAGTGACTGCCCTCGCG
Organism: Pseudomonas alcaliphila JAB1; assembly: GCF_001941865.1. Taxonomy (NCBI): domain Bacteria; kingdom Pseudomonadati; phylum Pseudomonadota; class Gammaproteobacteria; order Pseudomonadales; family Pseudomonadaceae; genus Ectopseudomonas; species Ectopseudomonas alcaliphila. The sequence continues at coordinate 1,458,438 of NZ_CP016162.1, forward strand.
GGTGGTGCTGCCTCTGCTTTTTTTGAGGACATCACCATGCCTGCACCTTCTTCCGCGAAACCGCTGTACCGCATCGACGAATGCCCCGACCTCATGGCCGACGCTTGCGTCGGTGACGAGCAGGGCAATCTTGTCTTTCTCTCGATCTGGGCGCGCGACACCGCCGTTCAGGAGTTCCTCGCCCGCCTGACGCTCGGCCGGGATGAACAGGGGCTCGACCAGTTCCACGTCATCACCGATCAGGGCGCATGCGTCCCGCTCTTCGTCGGCAACGTCGAGAACCTGGAAAAGCGCATCACCCGCGCCTACCGGCGAACGCTGTTCGGTTCGCTGACGAACGTGTGGCTGTTCGATCGTCGCTGCGTGAAGCCAGACAAGGCCAACGCCAGCGCGCTGGCGCTTCTGCCCAGGGATTCCGCTCACCGGCTCGACCGGCTGTGGACGCTGGTGCAGGACACCTGCCCGCTGCCACTGCTCGACCACTGGCGCGACACCGTGCTGGAGCTGTTGCAGACACGGCGGATGCTGACCGGTCTTCCCTTGGCCCTCGGGCCGCTGGAAGGCCATCGGCTGGCCCTCGATGTCCCGGCGCTGACGAAGGCGCTGGGCGAGCTGATCCGCAACGGCACCCTCGGCGCCACGCAGTACGAACTGGCCGCGAACGCACCGCTTCGGCGTGTGGCGTGAGCCAGCCCCACGGGCATGCGCGCCGCGCGCGTGTCCGCCTTCCCTCATCCATCACCAGGAGAAATCCATGGCTCTCATGTTTCCGCGCCTGGCGCGCAACTTCATTCGTAACGGCTACTTCCCCACCGACGAGCCGACGCTGGAGCGGGCCTTGTCCGCACTGGCGCCGTCTCCCGGCTCCATGTCCATCCTCGATCCTTGCGCCGGCGAAGGCGTGGCGATTGCCGAAGCCGCCCACGCCCTCGGGCGCGCGCAGGTCCAGGCCTTCGCCGTCGAGTACGACGCCGAGCGTGCCCGCCACGCACGGCAACTGGTCGATCGCTGCATCCACGGTGACCTGATGGACACACTGATCTCGCGCCAGTCCTTCGGGCTGCTGTGGCTGAACCCGCCGTATGGCGACCTTTCCAAGGACGTGAACGGCAACATCGGCTATCAGGGCCAGGGCCGTGCGCGGCTGGAAAAGCTGTTCTATCAGCGCACGCTGCCGCTGCTGCAGTACGGTGGCGTGCTGGTCTTCATCGTGCCGTCCTACGTGCTCGACGCCGAGCTGGTCGGATGGCTGACGCGCCACCTCAAAGACCTGCGCATCTACCGTGCGGTGGAAACGCAGTTCAAACAGGTAGTGGTCTTCGGCCGCCGGGTTCGCCAGCGCGACCAGGCGTCGGAGTCGGCCAAGGCCCTGCGTGGTCTGCTGCTGCAGATTGGGCAAGGCGAGACGCAAGCCGAGGAGCTGCCGCTCGAATGGCCGTTCCTGCCGTACACCGTCCCCGCCAGCCCGGCCGAGCCGGAGCACTTCTATCGCGTCACGATGGAGCCTGAGCAGTTCGCCGATGAAGTCGACCGGCTGCAAGGACTCTGGCCGGCGCTCGATACCCACCTGGGTGCCGCACAGCAATCACTGCGGCCACCGGCGCGGGCCTTGTCGCACTGGCATCTCGCCCTGGCCTTGGCCGCGGGGGCGATCTCGGGCGCCGTGACCTCCAAGACCGGCAAGGTGTTGGTGGTCAAGGGCGATACCCACAAGGAGAAATCCTTGACGACGGAGTACACGGAACGGGATGACGGCTCGGTCGCCGAGACACGCATCCTCACCGATCGCTTCGTTCCTGTGATCCGCGCCTGGGACATGACGCCCGGCTCCCCGACGCGGGGAGAGGTGTTGACCATTCGCTGATCGCTTTTCCCTGACGGTTCGCCGTCGTTTTCATCCACCCATCGGGGTCCAGTCGCCCCGTGGGGTGCCGTGGCCCCTTCATTTCGAGAGGTAATCACCATGGCACTCGCCGTTCTGTCTCAACTACGCTTTCGGGCCGGCCAACTGGTCATGACCGCGGGCGTGAACAACCTGGTTCAACGGGGTGCACTCGATCCCGTGCCCTATCTCCGGCGCCATCTCGGTGGCGATTGGGGCGATCTTTGCGGTGATGACAAGCGGCAGAACGATGCCGCATTGAAGTCAGGCGAGGATCGACTGTTGTCGTCCTATCAGATCGCTCCCGGCCTGAAGCTCTGGATCATCACCGAATGGGATCGCAGCGTGACCACGCTGCTGTTGCCATCCGAGTACTGATCGTCCTCTGACGGCTCGGCCGTCTTTCTCTTCCCACCCCGGGGCATGCCATCGCCCCTGCGGGGGTCGGTGCATGCCCCATCTTTTTGGAGCATCACCATGTCCCTCGATCTCGACACTGTTCCCGAAACCGCTGTGCAGGGCGACCTGCTCGAAGCGGCCGCTTCACCCCTCACCATCAGCCTGACCGACTTCGTGTCGGAGTTCGGCGACGAGCTGCTCGACTCGCTCAACCGCGCCAATCCGCCGGTCTACACCGGCCAGGCGCGGGTGCATCGGCAACTCATCCTCGCAGCCCTCAAGCGCAAGCTGTTCCCGGCGCAAGCCGATGTCGTCCATGCCGTCACCGAGCTGCTGGTCGACCGCGGCGAACGCGCCGCGATCGTCAATGGCGAGATGGGCTGCGGCAAGACGACCGTTGGCATCGCCACGGCCGCTGTGCTCAACGCCGAAGGCTACCGCCGCACCCTGGTGCTCTCGCCACCCCACCTGGTCTACAAGTGGCGGCGCGAGATCCAGGAGACGGTGGCCGGCACCAAGGTCTGGGTACTCAATGGCCCGGACACCCTGGTCAAGCTGCTGAAGCTGCGCGAGCAGTTGGGCGTACCGGCGCAAGGCCAGGAGTTCTTCGTCCTGGGCCGTGTGCGGATGCGCATGGGCTTCCACTGGAAGCCGGTGTTCGTGCGACGCCGTACCCGTCACGGTGACGTGGCGGCGTGCCCGGATTGCGGCCACATCATCACCGACCTCGACGGCGAGCCGATCAACCCGGTCGAGCTGGAAGCCGAGGAGTCCCGCCGCAAGTGCAGCCACTGCCGTGCACCGCTGTGGTCGTTGATCCGTCCCAGAGGCCTGTCCGCCAGCGACCAGTCCTCGACCGTGCTCAAGGCACTGAAGCGCATTCCGACCATCGGGGAAGTCACCGCGCAGAAGCTGATGCAGAAGTTCGGTGACGCCTTCCTCGCGTCGATGCTCGGGGACAACATCCACGAGTTCATCAACCTGATGGATGGCAACGGCGAGCTGGTCTTCTCGGACCGGCAAGCCCACCGCATGGAACGTGCGATGGCCAACATGGAGTTCGGCTTCGGCGAGGGCGGCTACCAGCCGTCCGAGTTCATCAAGAGGCAGCTTCCCCAGGGTACGTTCGACCTGCTCATCGCCGACGAGGCGCACGAGTACAAGAACGGCGGCTCCGCACAGGGCCAGGCCATGGGGGTTTTAGCGGCCAAGGCGCGCAAAACGCTGCTGCTCACCGGCACGCTGATGGGCGGCTACGGCGACGACCTGTTCCACCTGCTGTTCCGCGCCCTGCCAGGGCGGATGCTCGAAGACGGCTACCGGCCGGCGAAGAGCGGCAGCATGACCTCGGCCGCGATGGCGTTCATGCGCGATCACGGCGTGCTCAAGGACATCTATTCGGAGAGCATCGGCACGGCGCACAAGACGGCCAAGGGCACCAAGGTATCGGTGCGCACGGTCAAGGCGCCGGGCTTCGGTCCCAAGGGCGTGCTGCGTTGCGTCCTGCCCTTCACCGTCTTCCTCAAGTTGAAGGACATCGGCGGCAACGTGCTGCCGCCCTACGACGAGGAGTTCCGCGAAGTCGCGATGGACACGGCGCAGGCCGCGGCCTATCGCGATCTGGCGGGTCGGCTGACCGCAGAGCTGAGGCAAGCCCTGGCGAAGCGGGACACGACGCTGCTCGGTGTGGTGCTCAACGTGCTGCTGGCCTGGCCGGACACCTGCTTCCGGTCGGAAACCGTGGTGCATCCACGCACGCGCAACACCCTGGCCTTCGTCCCGGCTCAGTTCAACGAGCTGGAGGTGATGCCCAAGGAGCGCGAGCTGATCGAGATCTGCAAGCAGGAGAAAGCGGAAGGTCGCAAGACCCTGGTCTATTCGGTCTACACCGGCACGCGCGACACCACGTCGCGCCTGAAGGTGCTGCTGGAGCAGGAAGGCTTCAAGGTGGCGGTGCTGCGCGCGAGCGTGGATGCCTCCCGCCGCGAGGACTGGATCGCCGAGCAGCTCGACCGTGGTATCGACGTGCTCATCACCAACCCGGAGCTGGTGAAAACCGGCCTGGACCTGTTGGAGTTCCCGACCATCGTGTTCATGCAGTCGGGCTACAACGTGTATTCGCTGCAGCAGGCCGCACGCCGTTCATGGCGCATCGGCCAGAAGCAGCCGGTGCGTGTGATCTACCTCGGCTACGCCAACTCCTCGCAGATGACCTGCCTGGGGTTGATGGCCAGGAAGATCATGGTGTCGCAATCCACCTCGGGCGACGTGCCCGAATCCGGACTGGATGTCCTGAACCAGGATGGCGACTCGGTGGAGGTGGCGCTGGCGCGGCAGCTGGTGCGCTGAGCTTTGCTTGATCTTTGGCGGCCCCTTCGGGGGCCGCGTTCTTCATCGCGATCGACGCTTGCTGAGTAGATGGTGTCTGGCGTGACTCTCTCCGACATGATTCGCCCGTGCTCCATGTGAGCCTCCGCACATTCCTTCGATATACTCACATCCAGTAGCTACGTGGCGTTGGAACATCAGGCGCAGTACAAATGCGTCAGCTCAGCTGGGAGGGCGCGCTAATGAAGATCAAGTTCGTCGAAATATCGAATTTTCGCAGACTGAAGTCGACGCACCTCGACTTCGACAAGGAAACAACAATATTCGTTGGCGCGAACAACAGCGGTAAGACATCCGCGATGGTTGCTCTTCGATATTTCCTTGTTTCTCCCAACCGACTAGCCCTGCGCGACATTACGATCGCCAATTGGCCGAAGATCGACGCGATTGGAGATGCCTGGGAAAACGGCGCAGCTGGAGAGGTCAATCATCAATGATCTGCTACCCAGCCTCGACTTCTGGCTCGATGTCCCTCTCTCCGAAATCCAGCATGTCGTTCATATCCTTCCAACCTTGGACTGGAATGGTGGTCTGCTCGGCGTTAGGCTGAAATACCAAGTCGAGCTGATCGCGAAGCTCAAAGCCGACTACGTCGCACAGCGCAGCGCCGCTCTCGAAGCGGGCGCGAAAGCCCCGGGAGGTCAAGTAGGAAACATTCAAGTCTGGCCCACCTGTCTCACCGAATTCCTCGAACGACGCCTGCGAACCTACATCGCACTTGAGGCTTTCGCCCTTGATCCTGCCGCCCACACCCCCCCAGTGAAAGGATTGGCGACGCCGCAAACATTACCGGAGAACATGCTTCCGCTGGAGAAGAATCCTTTCAAGCACCTGATCAAAATTGACGAAATCGCGGCCCAGCGTGACTTCGCCGATGCTGGTGAGCGGGCTCCGACAGGCGAGGACTCCCAGGATATGTCGACACGCCGGTATAAGCGCCGTCTTTCGGACCAACTACGCTCTTACTATGATCGTCACCTCGATCCTGCGAAAACGCCATCCGCAGAGGACTATGAGGCTCTCGACGCAATCCAGACTGCTGAGCAGAATTTCGATAAGCGCCTCGAGGTTGGTTTCGCCGCTGCCTTCGAGGAACTTGAGGATCTTGGCTATCCCGGAATCAGCAATCCAAAACTGAAAATCACCACACAACTGCGGGCGACTGACGGGCTGAAGCATGGCTCCGCGGTGCAGTATCAGGTGACGGACCTTGCTGGAGAAGGATTAAAGCCCCTCCAACTTCCGGAAGACTATTCCGGTCTCGGTTATCAGAACCTCATCGCCATGGTTTTCATGCTGATGGGCTATCGTGACGAGTGGATGCGGGTGGGAAAGGCTTCGGCGGACACCGACCCTGGGGCACAAACGCAGATCCAACCGCTGCACTTGGTTCTGGTGGAGGAGCCGGAGGCAAATCTTCACGCGCAGGTCCAGCAGGTCTTCATTAAGAAGGCCTATAAGCTTCTGCGCAAGCACGATGAACTTGGCGACAGCACAACGTTCTCGACGCAATTGGTCGTCAGCACTCATTCGAGCCATGTGGCGCATGAGGCTGACTTCGCAAATCTGCGTTACTTCCGCAGACTTCCGGCGACTTCATCTGGTGAGACGCCGACTACGACCGTCGCCAACCTGTCATATATCTTCGGTGAAGGGGACGAAACTCAGCGATTCGTCAAGCGCTATCTGAAAGCAACACACTGTGATCTGTTTTTCGCCGACGGCATCATATTCGTCGAAGGCCAGGCTGAACGCATTCTGGTTCCCCATTTCATCCGGCATCACTTCGACTCGCTATCCCGCCGCTATATCAGCCTGCTTGATCTGGGCGGCAGTCACGCCCACAGTTTCAAGAGGCTTGTCGACGGACTTGGGCTGACGACGCCGATCATCGCCGATCTCGATGCGACCGTCGCCACAAAGGTGCAGACTCAGGCCGGAACCGAAGCGATCCGCTGGAAGGCGACGAAGCCCCAGCGTGGAGCAGACCAAAAGACCGGCAGTCCCGTCCTCAAGGACTGGCACCCATCGAAGGAATTCATCGACGAGCTTGTGGCACTCAAGTCCGAAGAGCATGAGTCATCGAGCTGCGAGGGGTATGACCTTTACGTCGCATACCAGAAGCCACTCTTGATACCGTCAGGTGACGGTAGCGGAGTTGAGATCATTCCGCGGACCTTCGAGGACGCCCTCATTCTGGAGAATCTCGAGGTTCTGGCGAACATTACCGGATCAAGGACAAGCGACAAGATAAAGGCAATTGTCACGGACGGCCTGTCTGGTGATGAACTGGCGGATGAGCTATTCCAACTGCTGAAAACAGCGGAGAAGGCCGCGTTCGCGCTTGACTGCCTGATGCTGGAGGACGCGAGGGCGGTCATCCCGCCTCGCTACATCCATGACGGCCTGACTTGGTTCGAGCGCGCCGTTGGGAAGGACATCGCGGAAAACGAACCGACGGCGGTAAGCGTATGACTGTAGAAGTGATAGCACTCGGTTCATCTGATACTGACGACGCTGACGACGCTGACGACGCTGACGACGCTGTCGACGCCGAGATCGGCGCGTGCCTGGACCCCAAGGCGCCGAAGAGCTTCTTCCTCTACGCCGGCGCCGGCTCAGGAAAGACACGTTCTCTCAAGAGCGCTCTGCAAAGCTTTCGAGAGAGATACGGGGCTGGCTTCCGGCGTGCCGGCAAGAAGGTCGCGGTCATCACATACACAAATGCCGCTGCCGACGAGATCGCGTCGCGTGTCGGTCAAGATGCGCTCTTTCCCATTTCGACGATTCACAGCTTTTGTTGGTCTCAGATCGGCTCCTATCACGCTGACATTCAAGCCTGGCTGCTCGCAAACCTACCGCGGGATCTTGCCGAGTTGCAGGAGAAGCAGGTCAAGGGGCGCGCCGGCACGAAGGCCGCACTGGATCGCGAGCGTGGAATCACAGCCATTCTCAAGCGCATCGGATGGCTTCACACACCCCGTCGTTTCACCTATAACCCAAATGGAGACAACTTCGGCTCCGACTCGCTCTCACATTCCGAAGTCTTGAAAATCACCGCGGACTTCATCGTCTCCAAGCCATCGATGCAGGCTGTTCTTGTCAGTAAGTTCCCTTTCCTTCTCATCGACGAGAGTCAGGACACGAGCAAAGTCCTGATGGACGCCTTCCTCGCACTGGCAGCGGCGAATACGGGCCGATTTGCATTAGGACTATTCGGCGACACCATGCAGAGAATTTGCGCGGACGGCAAGCCGGATCTTGGGCGAGATGTTCCTGAGGATTGGGCCAAGCCGGTCAAGAGAATGAATCATCGGTCGCCGCAGCGGGTGATCCAGTTGGGCAATTCCCTGCGATCTGCAGTCGACGGTCAGCGCCAATTGGCTCGGGACGATAGCGCGGCCGGCATCGTCAGACTGTTCATCACATCGGCCACCACGCTGGACAAACCCGCGGTCGAGCAGCAAATCCGCGAGCGGATGGCGGAAATCTGCGATACGAAGGCTGGGAGGAAGGGGAAACAGCCGTCAAGACCCTGACGCTCGAACATCATATGGCCGCCTCACGCTGCGGATTCCTATCAATGTTCCAGGCTCTCGATCAGGACTCGCGGCTTTCGACAGGCCTGAGAAAGGGTGACCTGGCCGGGCTCCGGTTTTTCACGGAACGTGTCGCTCCTTTGCTCGCGACCTCGGCCGCCAATGACAAATTTGGTGTCATGGCACACCTTCGCAGAACCTCTCCGCTCCTCCGGCGAGCGACGCTCGCATTAGCGATGATCCCGACACCCCCTTGCGAGCGGCGCGGCAGGCTGTCGAGGCGCTGACAGCGCTCGACGTCGATCATCCAGCCACAAAGTTTCTCGATGTTCTCGAATGCGTGGCAGTCCACGGGTTGTTTGAAATCCCGGCCAGCTTGCGCCCGTTCGTGACCACCGAAGCGGGAACTGGTCAAGGCCCGCAAGATTCTCTCCTAGCAGGCCGTTGAAAAAAGCCAGAGCCCGCCTGGCTCTGGCAAAATGGCGACTATCCCCTTCTGCCGAAGCCAGCCTAAGCCTATGCGTGGACTCGACCTCAAACAAAACGAGCTTTTCAGCTATACGACGCTGGAGCAGCGCATCCCGAACGATCACCCGCTGCGTCCACTGCGCGAGCTGGTCGATGCTGTCTTGGCGTCGATGGATCGGGACTTCGACGGGCTGTACTCCACCCTGGGACGGGCCTCGATTGCGCCGGAGCGCCTGCTGCGCGCCTCGTTGCTCCAAGTGATCTACACCATTCGCTCCGAGCGGCAGTTGGTCGAGCAGATTGATTTTTTAACCTGCTGTTTCGCTGGTTCGTCGGCTTGTCGATGGACGAGCGCATGTGGGATCACTCGACCTTCAGCCAGAACCGCGACCGGCTGTTCAATCAGGATGTAGCGCGCCTGTTTTTTCAGCGCATCAAGTCCCTGGACGAATGGTCCGAGTACGCCAGCGACGAGCATTTCAGCGTCGATGGCACGCTGATCGACGCCTGGGCCTCGCACAAGTCCTTCATCAAGAAGGACGGCGGCGACCCACGGGAGGATGGCACGCGCAACCCCGATGCCGACTTCAAGGGCGAGAAGCGCAGCAACGCGACCCACCAGTCGACCACCGATCCTGAAGCCAAGTTGGCGCGCAAGAGCAATGGCGATGCCAGTCGCCTGGCGCACATGGCCCACACGATGATGGAGCACCGCAACGGCCTGATCGTGGATGTGGAATGCACCGAGTTCAATGGACGTGCCGAGGTGGAGGCGACCCTGGAGATGCTGGAGCGCACGGCCAAGCCGGGCAGCACGGTGGGGGCGGACAAGAATTACGACCAGAAGCGTTTTGTGCAGGGGGCGCGCGAGCTGAAGGTGACGCCGCATGTGGCGCACAAGCGCAAGGGCAGTGCCATCGACGGCCGCACCACGCGGCACCCGGGGTACGCCACCAGCCAGAAGATCCGCAAGCGGATCGAAGAAGGCTTTGGTTGGCTGAAGACGGTTGGCGGCCTGCGCAAGACTAAGCTGATCGGCCGCGCCAAGCTGAGTGCCCAGTTGCTGCTGGGCTTCTCGGTCTACAACCTGATCCGACTGGGGAGTCTGTCGGGTTGGTGGCGAGGCTCGCATGTATAGGGCGAGGTGCGCCCGAAAAACGCCGAAAGGCGTGAAAGTAGTGCTGAAACCGGTCAAAAAGGCCTGAATCCAGGCCTTTTGCGGCCTCCGTTAGGCCCAAGCGCTTGAAAAAGCGACACCCCGAACGGGTTGGGGCAGTCGAGGCCGAATTTTTCAACGGCCTGTTAGTCGGCGGCCACCATGCTGATGCGCTGCCTCAAGTCAGTAGCCATTGTCCGACGATCTCTGCATCGACACGCTCAAGGACCTCAGCAATCCTTCAGATGCCACTGCCCCCTAATGCGGTGCAGCGCTGGTTCCCATTTTCTGCAGATGTAGCCAGCCTACCTTGCGAAGGTATCGCATCACGGCTTCCTGGGAATCGATGCGTGCCACCTTCCTTGCTCTCCAGCGGCGCCCGGCGCCGCGTCTTCGCGACCATCCTGCTGATCGGAAGCGGCTTGGCCGGTTGCGCCAGCTCGTCTCCGATCCCGTCGCCTTATCCCCCGACCCCGACTGTCTCGGCATCGCTGACCGACAAACGAATCCCCGTCGTACGCTACGGCCGCTACACATTGGTCGAACTGGCGCCGGAGCCTGCCCAGCGCGATCTGCTGCAGCAGACCGTGGAAGTCTCCATCCCGCCCACGCTCGATGCGAACGTGGGCGACGCCATGCGGCATGTCCTGCTGCGCTCGGGCTACCGGCTCTGCGATGCCATCGACGCCGACGCCCTCTACGCGCTACCGCTGCCAGCCGCGCATCTACGCCTTGGCCCGCTGCTGTTGCGCGATGCACTGCTGACCCTGGCCGGCCCGGCCTGGACGCTGTCGGTCGATGACTTGAGCCGCGAGGTCTGCTTCACCCGCGTGGCCGATCCGGTGGCAGCGGCCGTCGATGCTGTCGTGGAGGCAACGCGATGAGCTTCCCCCAAGCACCGTCCGAGTCCGCCGCCCGCACACGCTGGCTCAAGATCGCCGCGACCGTCTGGCTGCTGCTCACGAGCACCCTGGCCGCTGTCAACAGTGTCGGCCTGTCGCGTCTCAGCGAACAGGCCGAGGCCAGTGCGCAGGACGCCCAGGTCCAGGCGCTGGGCCTGCGGCTGGCCGAACTCGAACAGCAGGCCAAGGTGGACAGGCGCCGGCCTGCGCCGCTCGGGCAGGTCGAATTCGCCACCGCGCAACGGGCGCTGGACGAGCGCATCGCGCGTGTCGAGGCGGCACAGTCTGCGGACAGCCTCGCCATCGACCTGCAGACCTTGCAGGCTCGTGTGCACGGGATCGAAACCCGTTTGGAAAAAGCCCGCAAAGCTACCGCCGTCGCCCCCCGTCGAGCACCCGAGGTGACAAAGCCGGCGCTGCCGGTTCCACCGTTCCAGGTGGTCGGCGTGGAACTGCGCGGCGGCGAGCGCTTCCTGTCGGTCGCACCCATGGCCGCCACCTCGCTCGGCAGTGTCCGGCTACTGCGCGAGGGTGATGCGGAGAGCGGCTGGCACCTGCAATCCATCGAGGCTCGCGCCGCCGTGTTCCGCGTGGACGGCCAGGTGCAGCGCCTTGCCGTGCCGTAGGAGGCGGGCCATGACCCTGCGGCCGATGCTTGCTGCCGTGCTTCTGTCCGTCTCCCTGGGGGCCTCCGCGCAATCTCCGGTGACGAATGCGCGCGTGGCGCCCAGCCAGGTACAGCCCAACACCGATGCGGCACTCGACGAGCGCCTGGCGCGCGATTGGGGATTGCAGCCCGAGGAATGGGCGCGTTACCGCCAATTGATGCAGGGGCCGCTGGGTGTATACTCGCCCAACCTCGACCCGCTCACGGCCCTCGGGATCGAAGCGCGCACGGACGAGGAACGCCGCCGCTACGCCGAGTTGCAGGTGCAGGCCGAGGCCCGGCGCGTCGGCAAGACGCTGGCCTACCAGCGTGCCTACGACGCGGCGTGGCAGCGCCTGTTTCCCGGCCAGCCGCGCGTGAGCCTGCCCGGCGCCAAGGCGCAGGGTGCCGGCAACACCGGCTCCGGGCGCCTGGCGGTTTTCGTCAAGGCCGACTGCGCACCGTGCGCCCAACGCGTACAGCAGTTGCAGGCGGCCGGCACGGCCTTCGACCTCTACATGGTCGGCAGCCGTCAGGACGACGCGCGCATCCGCCAGTGGGCCACCCAGGCGGGCATCGACCCGGCCAGGGTGCGCGCCCGCACCATCACACTCAACCACGATGCGGGGCGCTGGCTGTCGCTCGGCCTGTCCGGCGATCTGCCGGCCGTGGTGCGCGAGCTGAACGGCCAATGGCAGCGGCAATAGGTGCTCCGGGCGGGGAGCATCGGCCGTCCCGCGTCGCCATCCGCTGCGTCAGCGCCGCGCTGCTGCTCGCCACCGGTGGCTGGGCGTTGGCCGCCCTGGCGCGGGAAGTGCCGCCGCCGGCCTATCAACTGGCGGCGCATCGTGCAGACGTGCCGGCGGCGGTGCTGTACGCGGTGGCCTTGCAGGAGAGCGGCGCCACGCTGCGCGGGCGCCTGATCCCCTGGCCCTGGACGCTCAACGTCGCCGGCACGCCGCAGCGCTACGCCACCCGCGCCGCGGCCTGCGCGGGGCTGCGCCGAGCGCTCGCCCGCACGCCGGCCAATCGCATCGACGCCGGCCTCGGCCAGGTCAATCTCGGCTACCACGCGCATCGCTACATGCAGCCCTGCGAGCTGCTGGACCCGTACCGCAACCTCGCCATTGCTGCGGAAATCCTGCGCGAACAGCACACGCCGGGCGAGGACTGGCTGCTTGCTATCGGCCGCTACCACCGGCCCGCCGGCGGGGCACCCGCGGCGCGCTACCGGCGCAGTGTGCATCGGCACCTGACCCGCGTGCTCGACCCCGGCGTTCCCGTTCCAACCTTCCAGGCCACCACGCCATGAACCCCATCGTCCTCATCGCCGCCATCGGGCTGCTGTCCACGACCACCGTCTTCGCCCAGACCGCCGCCGCGCCGCTGATCGTGGTCGAAGACCGTGGCGGCGCGTCCGCCTTGCCGTACTACCAGCCCTTGAATCCGCAGCCGGACGACACCGCGCGGCCAGCCCCGCTGCCACGCTCGCGCGTGGGCAACGTGGCCGACGCCGAAGCCGCCATGCTGCCGGTGCGCTCGGCGAACCTGTCGCCGGGCGAGGTGCCGCGCCGCGTCATCCGGGCGCCGGGCCTGACGGCGCTGTTCCTGATCGGCGACGACGAGCGTTCGCGCGCCTGGCTGCGGCGGCGCCACGCCGCGCTGCGCGAGCTGGGCGCCGTGGGCCTAGTGGTCAACGTGGAGTCGATGGCCGCGCTGATGGCGCTGCGCCGGCTGGCTCCCGGCCTGACCCTCTCGCCGGCCTCCGGCGACGACCTGGCCCAGCGCCTCGGCCTGCGCCACTACCCGGTGCTCATCACGTCCACCGGCGTCGAGCAGTAGGTGCGCAAATGGCCCAACCGCATGCGGTCGAGGTTCTGCTGCGGCCAGCGGTGGAGCTTTATACCGTGGCGGTCTGCACCGGTGCCGCGATTCTGTGCCTAGTGGCACCATGGTCGCTCGCGCTGAACCCGCTGCTCGGTCTGGGCTCGGCGCTGGCCTTCCTGAGCTTCGGCGCGATTCGCCTGCGCGATGCCTGGGCGATCCTGCGCTATCGCCGCAACATCCGCCGCCTGCCGCGCTACGTGATGACCAGCCGCGACGTGCCGGTCAGCCAGCAACGGCTGTTCGTCGGCCGGGGCTTTCGCTGGGAGCAGCGGCACACGCACCGGCTGCTGCAGACCTACCGGCCGGAGTTCCGCCGCTACGTCGAGCCGACGGCGATCCATCGGGCCGCCCGGGGGCTGGAGGAGCGGCTGGAGTTCGCGCCGTTTCCCCTCTCGAAGCTGGCGCGCGCGCTGGCCTGGGACAGCCCGCTCAACCCGGCGCGGCCGCTGCCGCCGGTGGGCGGACTGCCGCGCCTGCACGGCATCGAACCGGCCGAGGTCGACGTCACGCTGCCGCTGGGCGAGCGCGTCGGCCACACCCTGGTGCTGGGTACCACGCGCGTGGGCAAGACGCGGCTGGCCGAGCTGTTCATCACCCAGGACATCCGCCGCAAGGTCCGTGGCGAGCACGAGGTGGTGATCGTCTTCGACCCCAAGGGCGATGCGGACCTGTTGAAGCGCATGTACATCGAGGCCAGGCGCGCCGGGCGTGAAGGCGAGTTCTACGTCTTCCATTTGGGCTGGCCGGACATCTCGGCGCGCTACAACGCCGTCGGCCGGTTCGGGCGGATCTCCGAGGTGGCCACGCGCATCGCCGGACAGCTCTCGGGCGAAGGCAACAGCGCCGCGTTCCGCGAATTCGCCTGGCGCTTCGTCAACATCATCGCGCGCGCCCTGGTCGAGCTGGGGCAGCGGCCGGACTACCTGCTGATCCAGCGCCACGTCATCAACATCGACGCGCTGTTCATCGAGTACGCCCAGCACTACTTCGCCAGGAACGAACCGAAGGCCTGGGAGGTCATCGTCCAGCTCGAAGCCAGGCTCAACGACAAGAACATCCCGCGCAACATGATCGGGCGCGAGAAGCGCGTGGTGGCCCTCGAACAGTACCTGTCCCAGGTGCGCGTCTATGACCCGGTGCTCGATGGCCTGCGCAGCGCCGTGCGCTACGACCGGACCTACTTCGACAAGATCGTCGCTTCGCTGCTGCCGCTGCTGGAGAAGCTGACCACCGGCAAGATCGCGCAACTGCTCGCACCGAACTATTCCGACCTGTCCGACCCGCGGCCGATCTTCGACTGGATGCAAATCATCCGCAAACGCGCGGTGGTCTATGTGGGGCTGGATGCGCTGTCCGACGCCGAAGTCGCGGCGGCGGTGGGCAACTCGATGTTCAGCGATCTGGTCTCGGTCGCCGGCCACATCTACAAGTTCGGCATCGACGACGGGCTACCCGGCGCCGCGGTGGGCACCAGGATTCCGATCAACGTCCACGCCGACGAGTTCAACGAACTGATGGGCGACGAGTTCATCCCGATGGTCAACAAGGGCGGCGGGGCGGGCGTGCAGGTGACGGCCTACACGCAGACGCTCAGCGACATCGAGGCGCGCATCGGCAACCGCGCCAAGGCAGGACAGGTGGTCGGCAACTTCAACAACCTGTTCATGCTGCGCGTGCGCGAGACCGCCACCGCCGAGCTGCTGACGCGACAACTGCCCAAGGTCGAGGTGTACGCCACGGCACTGATGAGCGGCGCCACCGACAGCTCCGACCCGCGCGGCAACACCGCGTTCACGTCCAACACCCAGGACCGCATCAGCAGCAACAGCGTGCCGCTGATCGAACCGGCGCATGTGGTGGCGCTGCCCAAGGGGCAGTGCTTCGCGCTGACCGAGGGCAGCAACCTCTGGAAAGTCCGCATGCCGCTGCCGGCACCCGATTCCGACGAAGCCATGCCGAAGGATCTGCAGGAGCTGGCCGGCTACATGCGCCAGCACTACGTCGAGGCGGGAGACTGGTGGGAGAACCAGGGCATCCCCGGCCTGCAGGACGAGGCGCTGCCCGACGACCTGCTGGACGACTTCAAGCAGATGGCCGCGGCTGACGGAACGGAAGCATGAGCGACCCGGCCGTCGCGGCCCAGCGCCAGCAGCAGCGACAGCAGGGGCTGATCGCCGGCCTAGTCACGCTGCCGTTCCGCTTCTTCGGCGTGCTGTGCGGCGCGCTGCTGCTGTGCATCCTGATCGAATGCGTCGGCATGCACTTCTTCTGGCCCGAGCAGGGCTGGCGCCACGCGCAGGGCATGCTGCACTACGAGCTCGATCAGCTCTCCACGCATTTCACGCGCAGCGCGCTGGTGCAGGAGCCGGGGCGCACCGCGCACCGGCTGGTCGAGCAGGGCTACCACTGGCTGTTCGTGAAAAGCGGCCTGCTGGACTGGATACGCGACGCCTCCGCGCAGGCCAGCGCCGGCAGCCACCGCCCGACCAAGGATTTCCGCTACTACATCGGCCTAGTCTACGTGAACGTAGAGAGCTACCTGATCGCGGCGGCCTACACGACGCTGGTCTTCCTCGTGCGGCTGCTGGTGCTGTGCCTGACCCTGCCGCTGTTCCTGATGGCCGCCTTCGTCGGCCTCGTGGACGGCCTGGTGCGCCGGGACATCCGCCGCTTCGGCGCGGGACGCGAGTCGGGGTTCATCTATCACCGCGCCAGGGCCAGCCTGATCCCGCTGGCCGTACTGCCGTGGGTGACTTACCTGGCACTGCCGGTCAGCGTGAACCCGCTGCTGATCCTGCTGCCCAGCGCCGCACTGCTCGGCGTGGCGGTGTGCATCGCTGCGGCGACGTTCAAGAAGTATCTGTAGGTGCGACACGTTAATTTTGATCAGCAGTTCCTTAACGGGCTGCAGTGTCCGGTTTGATAGGGATAAGTCCAGTCTTGCAAGAAGCGGATACAGGAGTGCAAAAAATGGCTATCTCTAGAAAGGCCTAGCTCTTAGGCTTTATGCAACTGAAACAATAATAATGGAGGCACGAAAATGAACCTGGGTCTCGACTATATTGATAGCCTCGTTGAAGAAGATGAGAATGAGGGCATCTACCGCTGCAAGCGCGAGATGTTCACCGACCCTCGGCTGTTCGATTTAGAGATGAAACACATCTTTGAGGGTAACTGGATTTATCTCGCCCACGAGAGCCAGATTCCCGAGAAGAACGACTACTACACCACGCAGATGGGCCGGCAGCCGATATTCATCACACGCAACAAAGATGGTGAGCTCAATGCCTTCATCAATGCCTGCAGTCACCGCGGCGCCACGCTCTGTCGCTTTAGGAGTGGAAACAAGGCCACCCACACCTGCTCGTTCCACGGCTGGACCTTCAGCAATTCGGGCAAGCTGCTCAAGGTCAAAGACCCCAAGGGCGCCGGCTATCCGGACAGCTTCGACTGTGACGGCTCGCACGACCTGAAGAAAGTTGCGCGCTTTGCTTCCTACCGCGGATTTCTGTTCGGCAGCCTGCGCGAGGACGTCGCCCCATTGGAAGAATTCCTCGGCGAGTCGAGGAAGGTCATCGACATGGTCGTCGACCAATCGCCCGAAGGTCTGGAGGTGCTGCGCGGTTCCAGCACCTATGTTTACGAAGGCAATTGGAAGGTGCAGGTCGAGAACGGGGCCGACGGCTACCACGTTAGCACTGTGCACTGGAATTACGCCGCCACCCAGCAGCAGCGCAAGCTGAGAGAAGCGGGCGATGATATTCGCGCCATGAGCGCCAGTAGCTGGGGCAAGGGTGGCGGTGGTTTCTACTCCTTTGAAAACGGCCATCAGATGATCTGGGCGCGCTGGCCCGACCCGGCAGACCGTCCGCTGTTCGCTGATCGAGATCGCTTAGCCAGTGAGGTTGGTGAAGCCCGTGCCGACTGGATGATCGGTATCTCCCGCAACCTCTGCCTCTACCCGAACCTCTACCTGATGGACCAGTTCGGCTCGCAGTTGCGTATCACCCGTCCGCTGTCGGTGGATAGAACCGAAATCACCATCTACTGCATCGCGCCGAAAGGCGAGGGCGCCGAGGCGCGTGCCCGCCGCGTCCGTCAGTACGAGGATTTCTTCAATGTCAGCGGCATGGCCACCCCGGACGACCTTGAAGAATTCCGCGCTTGCCAGCAGGGCTTCGCCGGCAGGGGAATGAACGATATGTCCCGTGGGGCGACGCACTGGATCGACGGCCCCGACGAAATTGCTAGGGGGATTGATCTGCACCCGCTGATGAGTGGCCCGCGTATCGAGGACGAGGGCCTGTTCGTCATGCAGCACAAGTACTGGCAACAGCAGATGATCAGGGCCGTCAAGGCCGAACAGGATCGGCTGATCCATGCGGAGGGCGCGTAAATGACTATCTCCTACGAAGCCGTGCGCGATTTCCTTTACCGCGAAGCACGCTACCTCGACGACAAGCAGTGGGATAGCTGGCTGGAAATGTACGCGCCGGACGCCACTTTCTGGATGCCGGCCTGGGACGACCGCGACCAATTGACCGAAGACCCGCAGAGCCAGATCTCGCTGATTTGGTACGGCAATCGCGGTGGCCTAGAGGATCGGGTGTTCCGCATCAAGACCGAGCGCTCCAGTGCCACCATTCCGGACACCCGAACCAGCCACAACATCAGCAATCTGGAGTTGCTCGAGCAGTCCGACGGCTTCTGTAAGCTGCGCTACAACTGGTACACCTTGAATTACCGGTACAAGACGGTGGACCACTTCTTTGGCACCAACTTCTGCACCCTCGACACATGCGGCGAGAGCCCGCTGATTAAGGCCAAGAAGGTCGTTCTGAAGAACGACTACGTCCGCCAGTTCATCGATGTATACCACGTCTGAGGTGCCGCCATGACACACAAGGTTGCACTGAACTTCGAAGACGGCGTCACTCGTTTCATCGATGCTAATGCTGGCGAGACTATTGCTGATGCTGCCTACCGCCAAGGCATCAATTTACCCATGGACTGCCGAGACGGTGCATGCGGCGCCTGCAAATGCTTCGCCGAGAGCGGCCGCTACGACCTCGGCGAGGAATACATCGAGGATGCGTTGAGCGAAGCCGAAGCCGAGCAGGGCTACGTGCTGACCTGCCAGATGCGCGCCGAAAGCGACTGCGTGATTCGCGTTCCGGCCGCATCGGACGTCTGTAAGACCCAGCAGGCCAGCTATCAGGCAGCGATCAGCAACGTGCGTCAGCTGTCCGAGAGCACCATCGCGCTGTCTATCAAAAGCGCATCGCTGAACCAGTTGGCGTTTCTGCCGGGCCAGTACGTCAATCTGCAAGTGCCGGGCAGCGACCAGACCCGCGCCTATTCCTTCAGCTCGCTGCAAAAGGATGGCGAGGTCGGCTTCCTGATCCGCAACGTGCCGGGCGGGCTGATGAGCAGCTTCCTGACCAGCCTCGCCAAGGTCGGCGATAGCGTCAGTCTGGCTGGACCGCTGGGCGCGTTCTATCTGCGCGAGATCAAGCGGCCGCTGCTGTTGCTGGCGGGTGGTACCGGCCTAGCGCCGTTCACCGCGATGCTGGAGAAGATCGCCGAGCAGGGCAGCGAGCACCCGCTCCATCTGATCTACGGCGTCACCCATGACCACGACCTGGTCGAAATGGACAAGCTAGAGGCATTCGCCGCGCGCATTCCCAACTTCAGCTACAGCGCCTGCGTCGCCAGCCCGGACAGCGCCTATCCGCAAAAGGGCTATGTGACCCAGTACATCGAGCCCAAACACCTCAACGGCGGTGAGGTAGATGTCTACCTTTGCGGTCCGCCACCAATGGTCGAGGCGGTCAGTCAGTACATTCGCGCACAGGGCATCCAGCCGGCCAATTTCTATTATGAGAAGTTCGCCGCCAGCGCCTAGAGGCTCCTTTGGTCCGCTTACTTGGTGAGCGGGCCTGTTTTATTCGTGCAGTAGAGCCCATGTTTCCTGCGAACTTTCCCAAAATTGCATCTGGGCTACACAACCGAGGTGGTTCATGAACAAACGTTTCCAGGACAAGACTGCCGTTATCACCGGCGCTGCCCAGGGCATCGGTCGCCGCGTGGCCGAACGGATGGCGGCCGAAGGAGGTCGGCTGCTGCTGGTCGACCGTTCCGAGCTAATACATGAGCTGGCCGACGAACTGGTCGGAGTCGCTGAGGTGCTGACCCTGACCGCCGACCTTGAGCAGTTCGCCGATTGCCAACGGGTGATGGCGGCGGCGCTCGAGCGCTTCGGTCGTCTGGACATTCTGATCAACAACGTTGGCGGCACCATTTGGGCTAAGCCATTCGAGCATTACCAGGAACACGAGATCGAGGCCGAAGTGCGGCGTTCACTGTTTCCTACCCTATGGTGCTGCCACGCCGCGCTGCCGCCAATGCTCGAGCAGGGCAGTGGCGCCATCGTAAATGTTTCCTCCGTTGCCACGCGCGGGATCCATCGCGTGCCTTATGGCGCGGCGAAGGGTGGCGTTAACGCCCTGACCGCCTGCCTGGCCTTTGAAACCGCCGAGCGCGGCATCCGCGTCAACGCCACCGCGCCGGGTGGCACCCAGGCGCCGCCACGGCGGATCCCGCGCAATAGCGCCGAGCCGAGTGAGCAGGAGAAGGTCTGGTACCAGCAGATCGTCGACCAGACCCTCGACAGCAGCCTTATGAAACGCTACGGAAGCATTGATGAGCAGGTCGAAGCTATTCTATTCCTTGCTTCTGACGCCGCCTCCTACATCACCGGTATGACTCTTCCGGTGGCAGGAGGAGACCTCGGTTGACCCTTATGTCTGGTTAAGAAGAGAAATCGACATGCGCAGAAGCAACGTACATAAGATCCCTGACGCTCATTTTCGGGGCTATGCCGGCATCACCCAGAGCTGTTGGGAGATACTTCCGTCATGTTTAGTGTATCTGGGATGAATATGAACAGCGCCGGCTACGAGGTGTGCGAAGTGCTAAGCGGCCAGTCATTCCGCTGTGCGGAGGGCCAGTCGGTGCTGCGCGCCATGGAAGCCCAGGGCAAGCGCTGCATACCGGTGGGCTGTCGCGGCGGCGGTTGCGGCCTTTGTAGAGTGCGGGTGCTCAGCGGAGCCTACCGGAGCGGACGCATGAGCCGCGGTCACGTGCCGGCCAAGGCTGCCGCCGAAGGCCTGGCCCTGGCCTGTCAAGTGTTTCCGCAAACCGACTTGACCATCGAGTACTTTCGCCACGTTGGCGGAAACAAACCTGACAACAGAGAAAAGGTGACGTCATGAACAAAGGTGTAATGCGCCCCGGCCATGTGCAGCTGCGTGTACTGGACATGAGCAAGGCCTTGGAACACTACGTCGAGTTGCTGGGCCTAATCGAGATGGACCGTGACGATCAGGGCCGTGTCTATCTCAAGGCTTGGACCGAAGTGGACAAGTTTTCCCTGGTGCTGCGTGAAGCGGATGAGCCGGGCATGGATTTCATGGGTTTCAAGGTGATCGATGATGAGTGCCTGGTCCGTCTGACCCAGGACCTGATCGACTACGGCTGCCTGATCGAGACCATTCCCGCCGGAGAACTCAGGGGCTGTGGCCGTCGCGTGCGCTTCCAGGCATCCTCCGGGCATCACTTCGAGTTGTATGCAGACAAGGAATATACTGGAAAGTGGGGTGTGAATGAGGTCAATCCCGAGGCATGGCCGCGCGATTTGAAAGGTATGGCGGCTGTGCGTTTCGACCACGCCCTCATGTATGGCGACCAATTGCCGGCGACTTATGACCTGTTCACCAAGGTGCTCGGCTTCTATCTGGCCGAACAGGTGCTGGACGAAAATGGCACGCGCGTCGCCCAGTTCCTCAGCCTGTCGACCAAGGCCCACGACGTGGCCTTCATTCACCATCCGGAAAAAGGCCGCCTCCATCATGTGTCCTTCCACCTCGAAACCTGGGAAGACGTGCTTCGCGCCGCCGACCTGATCTCCATGACCGACACCTCGATCGACATCGGCCCAACCCGCCACGGCCTCACTCACGGCAAGACCATCTACTTCTTCGACCCGTCCGGTAACCGCAACGAAGTGTTCTGCGGGGGAGATTACAACTACCCGGACCACAAACCGGTGACCTGGACCACTGACCAGCTGGGCAAGGCGATCTTTTACCACGACCGCATTCTCAACGAACGATTCATGACCGTGCTGACCTGAAGGCCCGGTTCGACTTATTGCAGAGATTGCGCAGATGAAAGAAATCAAGCATTTCATTAACGGTGCCTTCGTCGGTTCGGCCAGCGGCAAGCTGTTCGACAATGTCAGCCCGGCCAACGGCCAGGTGATCGGCCGCGTCCACGAGGCAGGCCGCGCCGAGGTCGACGCTGCGGTCAAAGCTGCCCGTGCCGCGCTCAAGGGACCCTGGGGGAAGATGACGGTGGCCGAGCGCGCTGAGATTCTGCATCGCGTGGCCGATGGCATCACGGCGCGCTTCGACGAGTTTCTCGAGGCCGAATGCCTCGACACCGGCAAGCCCAAATCTCTGGCCAGCCACATCGACATTCCGCGCGGCGCGGCCAATTTCAAGGTGTTCGCCGACCTGCTCAAGAATGTTGCCAATGAAACCTTCGAGATGGCCACCCCGGACGGCGCCGGTGCACTCAACTACGGAGTGCGCCGGCCCAAGGGGGTGATCGGGGTGATCAGCCCGTGGAACCTGCCGCTGCTGCTGATGACCTGGAAAGTCGGCCCGGCCCTGGCCTGCGGCAACTGCGTGGTGGTCAAACCATCCGAGGAAACCCCGCTGACCGCCACCCTGCTCGGCGAGGTGATGCAGGCCGCCGGTGTGCCGGCCGGCGTGTACAACGTGGTGCACGGTTTCGGCGGCGATTCGGCCGGGGCCTTCCTCACCGAGCACCCGGACGTCGACGCCTACACCTTCACCGGCGAGACCGGCACCGGCGAAACCATCATGCGCGCCGCGGCCAAGGGCGTGCGCCAGGTGTCGCTGGAGCTGGGCGGCAAGAACGCCGGCATCGTCTTCGCCGACTGCGATATGGACAAGGCCATCGAGGGCACCCTGCGCTCGGCCTTCGCCAACTGCGGCCAGGTCTGCCTGGGCACCGAGCGGGTGTATGTCGAGCGGCCGATCTTCGACGCGTTCGTCGCCCGCCTGAAGGCCGGCGCCGAAGCGTTGAAGATCGGCGAACCGAACGATCCAGAGGCCAATTTCGGCCCGCTGATCAGCCATAAGCACCGTGAAAAAGTCCTCAGTTACTACCAGCAGGCAGTCGACGACGGCGCCACCGTTGTCACCGGCGGCGGCGTGCCGGAGATGCCGGCGCACCTGGCCGGCGGCGCCTGGGTGCAGCCGACCATCTGGACCGGCTTGGCCGACGATTCGGCGGTGGTCACCGAGGAAATCTTCGGCCCCTGCTGCCATATCCGCCCGTTCGACAGCGAGGAGGAAGCCATTGAACTGGCCAACAGCCTGCCTTACGGCCTGGCCTCGGCGATCTGGACCGAGAACGCTTCGCGCGCCCACCGCGTCGCCGGGCAGATTGAGGCCGGCATCGTCTGGGTCAACAGCTGGTTCCTGCGCGACCTGCGCACTGCCTTCGGCGGCAGCAAGCAGTCGGGCATCGGGCGCGAAGGGGGTGTGCACTCGCTGGAGTTCTACACCGAGCTGAAAAACATCTGTGTGAAACTCTGAGGACCTGGTCATGAACGCACCGCAGCAAAGCCCTGAAATCGGTCGCGAAATCCTCGCCGCCGGCTACCGCACCAACCTGCATGATCAGGGCGAAGGCTTCCCAGTCCTGCTGATCCACGGCTCCGGCCCCGGCGTCACCGCCTGGGCCAACTGGCGCGGGATCGTTCCGCAGCTGGCGCAGACGCGCCGGGTGGTCGCTCCGGACATGCTCGGCTTCGGCTACAGCGATCGCCCGGCTGACGGTCGGTACCATCAGCAGCGCTGGGTCGAGCATGCCATCGGCGTGCTCGACGCCCTCGGCATCCAGCAGGCTGATATCGTCGGCAACTCGTTCGGCGGCGGGCTGGCGCTGGCACTGGCCATCCGGCATCCCGAGCGGGTGCGCCGGCTGGTGCTGATGGGCAGCGTTGGAGTGAGTTTTCCAATCACGCCGGGCCTGGATGCTGTCTGGGGCTACGAGCCGTCCTTTGCCAGCATGCGCCGGCTGATGGACGTTTTCGCCTACGACCGCAACCTGGTCAACGACGAGCTGGCCGAGCTGCGTTACCAGGCCAGTATCCGCCCCGGCTTTCAGGAATCCTTCGCCCAGATGTTCCCGGCCCCGCGCCAACGCTGGGTCGACGGGCTGGCCAGCGACGAAGCGGACATCCGCGCCTTGCCCCACGAAACACTGGTGATCCATGGCCGCGAGGACCAGGTGATTCCGCTGGCGGCCTCGCTGACCCTGGCCGAATGGATCGCCCGCGCCCAGTTGCACGTCTTCGGCCAGTGCGGCCACTGGACCCAGATTGAGCACGCCGAGCGTTTCGCCCGCCTGGTCGAGAATTTCCTCGCCGAGGCCGACGCCCTCCATTCCTGAGAGAGACCGATATGGACAAGACATTGATCAACGAACTCGGCGACGAGCTCTACCAGGCGATGGTCCAGCGTGAGACCGTCACGCCGCTGACCAGCCGCGGCTTCGACATTACCGTCGAGGACGCCTACCACATTTCCCTGCGCATGCTGGAACGGCGCTTGGCTGCCGGCGAGCGGGTGATCGGCAAGAAGATCGGCGTCACCAGCAAGGCCGTGCAGAACATGCTCGGCGTGCACCAGCCGGACTTCGGCTACCTCACCGATGCCATGGTCTACAACAGCGGCGAAGCCATGCCGATCAGTGAGCGGCTGATCCAGCCGCGCGCCGAAGGCGAGATCGCCTTCATCCTCAAGAAGGACCTGATGGGGCCGGGCGTGACCAACGCCGACGTGCTGGCCGCCACTGAATGCGTGATTCCCTGCTTCGAAGTGGTCGATTCGCGCATCCAGGACTGGAAGATCAAGATCCAGGACACCGTGGCAGACAACGCCTCCTGCGGGCTGTTCGTGCTCGGCGACCAGGCCGTCTCACCGCGCCAGGTCGATCTGGTCACCTGCGGCATGGTGGTCGAGAAAAACGGCCAGCTGCTCTCCACCGGCGCTGGAGCGGCTGCGCTCGGCTCGCCGGTCAACTGCGTGGCCTGGCTGGCCAACACCCTCGGCCACTTCGGCATCGGCCTGAAGGCCGGCGAAGTGATCCTGTCCGGCTCGCTGGTTCCGCTGGAACCGGTCAAGGCCGGTGATTTCATGCGCGTCGAGATCGGCGGCATCGGCAGCGCCAGCGTGCGCTTCATCTGATCGAGGACAGCCTGATGAGCAAGAAACTGAAAGTAGCGATCATAGGCCCAGGCAACATCGGCACAGACCTGATGATCAAGGTGATACGCAACGCACAGTACTTGGAAATGGGGGCCATGGTGGGTATCGACCCGGCCTCCGATGGCTTGGCCCGTGCTCAGCGCATGGGTGTGGCGACCACCCATGAAGGCGTCGAAGGGTTGATCAACCTGCCGGAATTCGCCGACATCGATTTTGTCTTCGATGCCACTAGCGCCTCCGCCCATGTGCAGAACGATGCCTTGCTGCGTCGTGCTAAACCCGGCATCCGCCTGATCGACCTGACCCCGGCGGCCATCGGCCCTTACTGCGTACCGGTAGTGAATCTGGAAGAGCACCTCGCCAAACTCAACGTCAACATGGTCACCTGCGGTGGCCAGGCCACCATCCCGATGGTCGCCGCGGTATCGCGTGTGGCCAAGGTGCATTATGCCGAAATCGTCGCCTCGATCGCGTCGAAATCGGCTGGTCCCGGCACTCGCGCCAATATCGATGAGTTCACCGAGACCACCAGCAAGGCCATCGAAGTGATCGGCGGCGCTGCCAAGGGCAAGGCGATCATCGTCATGAACCCGGCCGAGCCGCCGCTGATCATGCGTGACACGGTGTTTGTGCTGTCCGAAACCGTCGACCAGGCACTGGTCGAGGCCAGCGTAGAGGAGATGACCAGCGCCGTGCAGGCCTACGTGCCGGGTTATCGTCTCAAGCAGAAGGTGCAGTTCGACGTGATTCCCGAATCCGCGCCGCTGCATATCCCAGACCTCGGCACATTCAGCGGTTTGAAGACCTCGATCTACCTCGAAGTCGAAGGTGCCGCCCACTACTTGCCGGCCTACGCCGGCAACCTCGACATCATGACCTCCGCCGCGCTGGCTACCGCCGAACGCATGGCGCAGTCGCTGCTGAACGCCTGAGGACCGAACCATGACCTTCAACCCCGGCAAGAAACTCTATATCTCAGACGTAACCCTGCGCGACGGCAGCCATGCGATTCGTCACCAGTACTCGATCCAGAATGTTCAGGACATCGCCCGCGCGCTGGACAAGGCCCGCGTCGACTCCATCGAAGTGACCCACGGTGATGGCCTGCAGGGCTCCAGCTTCAATTACGGTTTCGGTGCGCACAGTGACCTGGAGTGGATCGAGGCCGCCGCCGATGTGATCCAGCACGCCCGGATTACAGTGCTGCTATTACCCGGAATCGGCACCGTGCATGACCTGAAAGCCGCCTATGACGCCGGCGCCCGCTCGGTGCGCGTGGCCACACACTGCACCGAGGCGGATGTCTCGCGACAGCACATTGAGTATGCCCGTGAACTGGGCATGGACACCGTCGGCTTTCTAATGATGAGCCACATGATTCCGGCTGAGCAACTGGCAGCGCAAGGCAAGTTGATGGAGACCTACGGCGCACAGTGCATCTACATGGCCGATTCCGGTGGCGCGATGAACATGAACGACATCCGCGACCGCATGCGCGCTTTCAAGGCGGTGCTGAATCCGCAGACCCAGACCGGCATGCATGCGCACCACAACCTCAGCCTCGGCGTGGCCAATTCCATCATCGCGGTGGAAGAGGGCTGCGACCGCATCGACGCCTCGCTGGCTGGAATGGGCGCTGGCGCCGGCAACGCGCCGCTGGAGGTGTTCATCGCCGCCGCGGAGCGCCTCGGCTGGAACCATGGCACCGATCTCTACACGCTGATGGACGCCGCCGACGATATCGTCAGGCCGTTGCAGGACCGTCCGGTGAGAGTTGATCGCGAAACCCTCGGCCTGGGTTATGCCGGGGTCTACTCCAGCTTCCTGCGCCACGCCGAGGTGGCAGCCGCGAAGTATGGGCTGAAGACCCTGGACATTCTCGTAGAACTGGGCAGGCGCGGGATGGTCGGTGGCCAGGAAGACATGATTGTCGACGTCGCCCTCGATCTGCTGGCAGCCCGCAAGGAGCAACAGGCATGAATCGTACCCTGACCCGCGAACAGGTGCTGGCCCTGGCCGAGCACATCGAGAACGCCGAACTGCAGGCCCATGACATCCACAAGGTCACCAACGATTATCCCGAGATGACCTTCGCCGATGCCTACGACATCCAGTGGGAAATCCGCCGGCGCAAGGAGGAGCGCGGCAACAAGATCGTCGGCCTGAAGATGGGCCTGACCTCATGGGCGAAGATGGCACAGATGGGCGTGGAGACGCCGATCTACGGCTTTCTCGCCGACTACTTCAGCGTGCCCGACGGCGGCACGGTGGACTGTTCCAAGCTGATCCACCCCAAGATCGAGGCGGAAATCGCGGTGGTCACCAAGGCACCGCTGGTCGGGCCTGGTTGCCATATCGGCGACGTGATCGCCGCGGTCGACTACGTGATCCCCACCGTCGAGGTAATCGACTCGCGCTATGAGAATTTCAAGTTCGACCTGATCAGCGTGGTGGCCGACAACGCCTCGTCGACCCGCTACATCACCGGAGGCCGCATGGCCAACCTCGAGGAGGTCGACCTGCGCACTCTCGGCGTGGTGATGGAGAAGAACGGCGAGGTGGTGGAACTTGGTGCCGGCGCCGCAGTGCTCGGCCATCCGCTGTCCAGCGTGGCCATGCTGGCCAACCTGCTGGCAGAGCGCGACGAACACATACCGGCCGGCACCTTCATCATGACTGGCGGCATCACCGCCGCCGTCGCAGTAGCGCCGGGCGACAACATCACCGTGCGCTACCAGGGGCTTGGCAGCGTCTCCGCGCGCTTCGTCTGAGCCATCCGGCCGCCCTGCCCGGGCGGCCTCTTCTTCAGGAGGCACACCATGCCTATTGCCCAGATCCACATCCTTGAAGGCCGCAGCGACGAGCAGAAGGAAACCCTCATTCGCGAAGTCAGCGAGGCCATCTCGCGCTCCCTGGATGCGCCGCTGACCAGCGTGCGAGTGATTATAACCGAGATGCCCAAAGGCCACTTCGGCATCGGCGGCGAAAGCGCCAAGGCCATTGGTCGATGAACCTGCCTCCTCCTGCACAGAGTCCGGCACATGAGAACAACGAATCAACGCTCGCTGCACTGGGAAGCCGCCTATGCCGCCACCCGTGCGGCCGTGGCACATGCAGAGAAGCTAGGCGTGCGCATTAACGTCTGCGTGGTTGACCACTCCGGCCTGCCGTTGGCCTATCTCCGCATGAACGGCGCCTTTCTACATTCACGGGAAATTGCCGAAGACAAGGCATACACCGCCGTGAGCTTCGGCTTCTCCACCCGCGACTGGCTCGACGTGCTGGGTGACAACCCGCGCCTGCGCATCGGCCTGCCAAGACGCGAGCGGCTGGTGGTGTTCGGCGGGGGCCTGCCGATCCTGCTCGATGGTGAATGCATCGGCGGCATCGGCGTCTCTGGGGCCGACGAGGGGCAGGACGAAGCCTGCGCGGCAGCGGGCTTGGCGGCCATAGGGCATCATGAGGCATCCAGTTTGGGGTAGAGGCAGATTTTGACTTTCGCGCCCGAACGCATCATGCGGCTGGCTTCCAGAAGGGAAATCAGCAGCATTGATTGGCCTTCTGATCTCTTTAGGCGGTTTCGGTAATAAGCGGAGCGAGAAACAGATCAGCCGATGGATGCTAGGTCGGCAAGCCCGTTCAGTTTGGCGGTGGCAGATAGACCGTGGGCCAATGGCTGGTTGGCGGCGAGCAATTCCTGCAACTGCACGGCTTGGCCGCCCTTGAGGTGCTCAGCGTTGCGCAGCAGCAGCCAGCGGCTGCGCTTGACCACCTTGCGCGCTGGTTTGTTATCGCGCAAGGTGGTTGGCCTGGTCGACGCGGATACGGTCGATCACCTCACGACCGTAGCGCGCCACCCCATGGAACAGGTCGTACACCACTTCGGCTTGAGGGCAGTGCCGCTTCACTTCCAGGTCGAAAGCGGTGTTCATGTCCATGGCGACCGCCTCGATATGCCGGCAGTGCTCACCGAGCCACTCGAAGAATGGGCGAATCGCCTGGCGGCTGCATAGCGACAGCAGGGTGTGGGGGTTGGGATGTTTAGCGACTGCCAATCTACCCACTTCCTCGCCTGTTACTAATGAGGAACAAAGTATCCGAACATCGCAATAATATTCGCGGTATTGTCTGACATCATAAAAACACAAAAGCATCAGCGTGTTATGGGTTTCACGGATACTTATCGGAAAACTTTTTGACTGTCCGGATACAAAATTTCGGGTTAGTAACTCGCTCTTTCCCCAGAATCCGCGGCCGCCCATTATAAAGGCTGGACACGCTGGCCGTTCCATAAACTGGAAGAGGAGTCTCTTCATGAACATCACTGCATCGGAACCGGCGTCCGGGCCCTGGAACCCTAAACGAATTCTGGCCGCGCTGCGCGCCGACGCCAGCATCGGCGAAGTGCTGGCGGGCGCCGACATCGAGGCCCGGTACCTGAACGACTGGAGCGGCGAGGAAGGCGGCAGGCCGCTGGCCTTGGTGCGCCCGCACGACACCGCCGAAATTGCGCGCGTGATGGCATTATGCCATGCAGGACGCTGCCCGGTGGTGCCGCAGGGCGGGCTGACCGGCCTGGCCGGCGGTGCCACGCCGATAGAAGGCTGCGTGCTCGTTTCACTGGAGCGCATGTCCGGCGTGGTCGAACTGGACCCTGCCTCAGCCACCATGACCGTGCTGGCCGGCACGCCGCTGCAGGTCGTTCAGGAAGCCGCGCAGGCGGCGGGCTTTCTGTTCGCGCTGGACTTGGGCGCGCGCGGCTCATGCCAGATCGGCGGCAACATCGCCACCAATGCGGGCGGCAACCGCGTGATCCGCTACGGCATGGCGCGCGACCTGGTGCTGGGACTGGAAGCCGTGCTGCCCGACGGAACCGTGCTGTCCATGATGAACAAGATGGTCAAGAACAATGCCGGCCCCGATCTGAAGCATCTGTTCATCGGCACCGAGGGCACGCTGGGCATCATCACGCAGGCCGTGCTCCGCCTGCATCCGGGCGTCTCGGGCGCCAATACCGCGTTGGTAGCCGCGCCCGATTTCGGCTCGGCCATCAAGCTGCTGCGCCATGCGCAGCACCTCCTGGGCGGCCGGGTCAGCGCATTCGAGATGATGTGGCAGGACTACTATGCCGCGGCCACAACCGCCGGCGGCATCGCCGCGCCGCTGCCGGCCACGTATCCACTATACGTGCTGCTGGACCTGCAGGCGGCCGCACCCGAAGAGGATGCGGCGCGCTTCGAGGCGATGTTGGAACACGCGCTGGCCGAAGGCTGGATCGCCGACGCCGCCGTGGCCCAATCTCACACGCAGACCCAAGCCTTCTGGGAACTGCGCGATGCCATCTCCGAGATGCTGCGCACCTTCGCGCCCACCATCAACTTCGACGTGTCCGCGCCCATCTCGGGCATCGAGGAATGCGTGGCCCGGATGCGCGAGGCGCTGGCGCGCGATTTCCCCGGCGTTCGGGCGATCTACTTCGGCCACGTCGGCGACGGCAACGTGCATATCGTGGTGGGTTCGCTGCCGACTGACGACCGCAAGACCGAACAGCGCATCGAGGCCGCATTCTACGCTATCGTGCGCAGCCTGTCGGGATCGGTCTCGGCCGAGCACGGCATTGGGCTGCACAAGCGGCCGTGGTTGCACTACAGCCGCAATCCGGCGGAGCTGTCCTTGATCGCGACGGTGAAGCGCGCGCTCGATCCGCACGGGATCATGAATCCGGGGAAGATTCTGGCGTCTTGAGTGGGGGTGGTGGCGGCGGTCGCCGCCTGATGGGTGCTGCAAGAGATTTTTTTGAAGAAAAAATTTACGGTCACCCCGTTTCTGCAATACTGACCAGCGATGATTCTATGGCTTGCGTAAATCTATCCGGCGCCTCGTTTGGGCTGCCTCGCGCCACGATGAGAGTCGCGCCTGGTGATCCTGACAAGCCGGCGGCTTCGAAAGCCGTTTTTTATGTCAGGTTCTTCACCAAGCCGGTGGCCGTTCACGTCATCGGTTGTTCAGCATCGCAAAACCTGGAAGGGTGTTCCGTGGTACAGCTGTAATGGCCGGATCAGGCGGCGTAGACGACTGGCCCTGCTTCGAATTCCGAGTGGTTGGCAGCGATCGCCCAGGCGATTCGGGCGAACTTGTTGGCCAGGGCGCACACCACTACATTCGAGTGATTCGAGCGGCGTCGCTCTCGTAGCGAACGGACCCAGTCGGCCAGGGCGCCCTGCTGATGCTTCAGGCGCTGCGGCTAGACCCGGGCGCATTGCACTAGAAGTCGCCGCAAATTCTTGTCCCCTCGTTTGCTCATCCCCAGCAAATTGGCTCGACCGCCGGTGCTGTGCTGGCGGGGCACCAGCCCCACCGATGCCGCGAAATCACGGCTGCCGCCATACTGCTTGCCATCGCCATTTCGGCCGATAACAGGCTGGCCGTGATCGGGCCGACACAGGGAATCGTCAGCAAGCGACTCCCCAGGTCATCTTCCTCAAGCTGGGTGGTCATTTCCTTGTCCAGTGCCTTGATCTGTCCGTCCAGATAGCGTGAATGCTGATGCAGGCGCGTTAGGAGTGCGACCAGCCGAGGCGGCAGCTCATGCTCATCCAACGTGCTCGGCAGTCGTCTGACCAGCGATAGTCCCTTGGGCAGGCTGATGCCGAACTCCAGCAGGAAACCGTGGGCCTGGTTGGCCGTCTTGGTACGATCACGCACCAGCGAATCACGCATCCGGTGCAATACCGAAAGCGTTTGCCGGGCCTCGGTCTTGGGCGAGACGAAGCGCATGCTGGGCCGCGAGGCGGCTTCGCAGATCGCTTCGGCATCAATGAAGTCGTTCTTGTTGCCCTTGACGAAAGGACGCACGAACTGCGGCGAGATCAATTTCACTTGATGCCCGAGCGCCGTCAGTTGGCGCGCCATAAAGTGCGCTCCGGCGCAGGCTTCCATCACCACCGTGCAAGCCGGCAGGATGCCAAGCAATCGCATCATTTGCTGGCGTGTCGCTTTCGTGCGAAAGATCTTCCGGCCAGAACCGTCTTTTCCGTGTAGATGAAAGCTTTGCTTGCCCGGATCAATCCCTACCAGTGCAACTGCGCTCGTGATGATGGCCTCCGAAATAAAAACACCCTGCGAAAGTGTGCCCTCGGAGGGTGGGGATGACCATCTCATTAACCCGAATCTCGAACGCGCGGAACCCACCAGGCAGCAAAAGCCACCGATCTTCTCGGCATGCAGCCAACTACCCTGGCTGCTGCCCAGCTCCACGCTGATCCTCCGCGCCGTTTCGCAAACTACCGGTATCAGCCTGCATGCGCTTTTCATCCATGTATTCGAGCGTGCTGGACAGGCTGCTCGCGGCGACGGTCTTGCGGCTGCCGCCGCGTATCGACAGTAAGCGCCCCCCCTTTTGCTCGAACACCCCGCCCTGCATCCTGTGCTTTTCCAGTAGGGGATTTATATGGAAACGATGCACGCGCGCCGCGAGTCCTGGGCTCGGCATGTTCAGGCCTGGCAGGACAGCGGGCTGACGCAGTTGCTTATTGCCAGTAGCATGCGCTCAAACCCGAGGCACTGGCCTACTGGATCAGACGCAGCAAGCGGGCGGCCACGCCGCTTACCCTGGTGCCCGTGGCAGCGGCAGCGGCAGGGGTGTGGCTGCTGCAGGCATGCCAGTGGCTGGCGGTTGGCGTTGCCGGCGGACGTCGATGCAAGCTGGTTGGCCGGATTGCTGCGGGGGATGGCCTGACGCGAATGCCGGCCCAGGTTTGGCTGGTGGCCGACCGATCAACATGCGCTTGGGGATCGACGGGCTTTGGTGCACCTTCAGCAGGCCCTCGGGCGACCACCCTGCGATGGCACGACCTATGCCTTTCGCAATCGGCACGGCTCGCGGCTCAAGCTGTTGCAGAAGGACGGCACCGGTGTGTGGTTGGGTCAGCGCCGTCTGCATCAAGGCCGTTTTCGCTAGTTCCATGCCGCCGAATGCAGCGCCGCGCTGGTCAAGATCGGCGAAGACATCAGCGAGCAGCTCGACCTGATCCTGGCCAGGTCCTTCGTCCACCGGCACAGTCGCCCGCAATAAGCCTGCCGCCCGTGCGAAAGCATCAGCGCCGCGCCGGTTCCGCCAGCAGTGATCGAAGGCGGCATGGCCGCCCCTGACCTGACCGCCTGCCGCTCTACCGCCTCGAACAGATCGCTGCCCGTGACGGCGTCACCCTGCCCGTTCGGCCCTCGCCGAGTGAGTCGGGCGCTACGGCGTGGCCTTGAGCCCCTGGTGGATCGGCTGCGCGCCTTATTGCTCCAACGCCAGGTGCTGCATGCCGATGAAACTCCCTCTGCAGCAACTCAATCCCGGCGAGGGGAAAACCAAACGCCCCTATCTCTGGGCCTACTCTGGGCCTACCGCAGCAACGACCTGGAGCCCAGTGACAGCCGAGGCCTTGCGGCGCATCGCCGATCTCTATGCCCTCGATTGGCGCGCCCCCGCACTCGACGCGGCCGTCCGGCAGCTGCTGCGTGAACAGAAAGCCCTGCCCAAACTGCAGGCCCTACACGACCGGCTGCAGCTACCGCGCCGCCGCCATCCAGAGCGTGCTGGCCACCACCAGACTGAACGGTCTCGAGCCCGGCGCCTGGCTCAAGGACACCCCGGGAAAAACTGCCCATCTGGCCCAACAGCCAGATCGAGGAGCTGTTGCCCCTCGGCGTCTCAACCTGAGTAACGATGGGACGGCTGGACGCTCACCTTTTTTCATAAGACGAGCCGAAAACGGGCACCTACCCACAGCATGGGTTCGCGGAGGCGGGCTTAACCGTGATCGGTTGCTAAATGGGGGGCGATGCCGCTCAGCATGCGCTTAATGCAGCTCACGACCTGCTCAACCTAGATTGCTAATTCCCGGCTTGGATAGGGGGCAGGTTTTACAGAGGGTTCGCGCTTGGTAAGAAGTCCTCATGCAGGAGCCGCAGGTATGGGTTGTCTGGCGGCGTCTCCTGGAACAGCGCATCCGGGCTGGCGAGCAGGTAGCCGTGCAGCCGGCGCGACTTGCGCGGCCCCGTGACTTCGCAGGTCCAGATGTTCAGCCCGCTCGGCTGCTTGCGGTGCTGTCCCAGCTTCTCGAAGCGCTTCTGTACCCACTGCCACCCCTCCAGCTTCTCCTGCTTGGCCAGCGCGACGACTTGAAGGTACTCCTGCGCGTAGCGCTGGAACACGCCGGGGCTGACGAGGTAGCTCGTACCGGCGACGGTATGCACCAGGGCCCTGGCGTCGTTGATGATGAGCTTGCGCGTCTGGATGCTCTGACGCAGCCAAGCCATGAAGTGCGCCCCGGAGGGCTCCGTGCGATCCTGGGCAGGCGCGAGGCTCATCTGCGGCGGGGGCACGGTCGAAGGGGCCGGCTCGGGCTCGGCAACAGTGGAGCTCGGGATCTCCGGTTCCGTGGGTGGAGCGGCGTCGCCCAGCAGGTCGAGCAGCGCGGCCACGCCGGTGTCCATGGCTGCGGATGGGATCGGCGCCGCGCTCGCGGGTGCAGCTTCGGTGCCTTCCACGCGCGGCCCATCGGCCACCCCCGGCGCCTGCGGCTCCGCCTGTTCCGCTTCGACCTGCACACGGCCTGCGAACGGCGCCGGCCGGTCGGCGGCATCCCAGATCATCGCCGGCGAGAGTTTCAGGAAGGTGAAGGCGTGCGACCAGCCGGCGTCGCTGGTGACGGTAGCCTTCCAGATCGCCTTGCCATCCGGCGTCGGTTGCACGACGCCGTGATCCTGCAGCACGTTGAACACCGCCGTGTTGCTCGCGGGGATGCCGTCGATGCCCTGCGACAGCAGATGTGCGCGCAGCTTGTCGGAGACGGTCTTGCTCACCAGCCACAAGGCGTCTTGGGTCAGCCAACCGTCCGCCGGGCCGGCCTGGTTCAACTTGAACTCCTCCTTGAGCAGGTAGCGCAAGCCGTCGAGCAATTTGCGTTGCAGCGCATGCTTGGGCGCCGCCAGCGCCTTGCTGGGATCGCCGCCGAGTTCTTGGGCGACCGATGCCTGGTCGGCCTGCACGACCAGCTCGCCGAGCGTGCCGGCGTGCTCGTACTGGCCGGCCAGTACGTACAGCAGCGCGGCCCAGAGGTCGGAATAGCCGCTGAGCCAGTCGAAGATGTCTCGATCGAGAAGGCGCGCGTAGAGCAGCCCGGTGGCGGCGCTGTGCAGGCGGTACTCACGCTCCTTTCGGTAATGAAAGCGGTAGGGCTTACGCAGTGGGCCGTGCCAGGGATGCCAGACGCTGCCGTCGACATGCTCGACGTGCAGATCGACGGCAATCTTGCCGATGTCGTGCAGCAGGGCCGCGTAGGCCGTGCCTGCGGTCCAGGCTTCGGCCTGGGCCGCCTGTGCCTCTGGCGTGACGCCCGCAGGCAGCAGGTATGACTGCCGCAATTTCAGCGCATAGGCGACGATTTCCAGGCCGTGGTCCAGCATGCCGCCCGGATAGGCGTGGTGGTGGTTCTCGGAGGCCGGGAACTTCTGGACCAGCTCGGCGTAGCGTTCCAGTGGGGCGAGGTAGAGCGTGGCGAACTGTCGGCGCGAGAGCGATGTGCGCTGCCAGATGCGTTCCAGCAGTTTCCGCCGGCGCGGCGAGGCCAGCAGCGATGCGGCCGACTCGGGCCGCATCGACCCTTTCGGAGTTTCGATGGCGGATGTGGGCGGTGTGCCGGCGGTGGGTGGCACCCGTTTGCGCTGGAACAGCGAGAGCATGACGACCCCCGGATGACGGGCTGATCGGGGCGCCTTTTGGCCTTTTCGGGTAGGGCCTTTCCCCTTGGCCCCGTTCCCTTGCCCCTTCCCAGCCCTTTGGCCTTTGGCCTTTGTCGGAAGCCTTTGGGTATAGGGCCGCTGCTTCGCGGATGCCACGATGAATGCGGCATGGGGCAGGCCCGACAAGCGGGGAATACTTCTGTCGCCGCGTCAGATCTGGCCCAGGCCGGCATCGAGCGCAGCGGCTTGCGCGGCGAAGTCCTTGGGGCGCTTCTTGCGAAAGGTCTCCAGGTTGTTGAGCTTCCAGCGCAGTGCCGGCAGTTGCGCGGCGTGCTGGCATTGCATCAGCGACCAGTCCGGTTCTGCGCGTACCAGGCCGCTCAGGAACCGCCTGTGCGCCTTCGTCAGCCGTTGCTGCAACTCGCGTCGCAACTGCGCGCGAGCCTCCAGCAGCGTGTCCAAGGGGCAGTCCACTTCGGCCATACCGACAAAGGCCCGTTCGTACTCGCCGGCGATGTCCTTGTCGTTGCCGAACAGCACTTCGTGGGGCGGTCGGTTGTGGCCCGCCAGATAGATCACGAAGCACTCGACCATGCCGTCGCTGATGTCGCCCGACTCAAAGAGCTGCCACACGTCGAACAGGTCGCGGGGGTGCTGCCGATCCAGCGCGGCCACCAGCTTGCTGGCATACAGCTCGTCTGGTGCCAGGATCGGCACGTCCAACTCGATGCCGAACAGATCGCTGGTCCTAGCACTCAGCGGCCGCCGCTCAACGGGCAGCACGCTGCCTCGGAACACGACGTTGACCTCGATCTTCACCTGGTTGGCGTCGTTCTCGACGATCAGCTTGGTGTCCCCCAGGTCCTTGGCGCGAACCAGGCGTGTCTGCACGCCCAGTGGTGCAACGCGCGTGGCGATGGCGGCCAGCTCCTGGTTGATGGCTTGCAGCGCTTCGTCGCGCGGCGTCTGCCAAGGGAGGTACACCACGTCGATGTCTACCGACAGGCGCGGCATGTCCCGCACGAAGAGGTTGATGGCCGTGCCGCCCTTCATGGCGAAGATGTCGTTGGCGAACACGTCAGGCGCGACGGCCAGCAGCAGGCGAACGGTGTCCGCGTAGGTCTTATCCATGAGGTCTCAGGCTCAGCAAGGTGCCGTCATCGAGCCGGCTCATCCAGCGCGTGTTGCTGCCGGTGCGAACCGGGTACTGCTCCAGCAGAGCATCGACATCCACGAGGCTGGTCTCGCGCGCCCAGGTGAGGAACAGGCGCACGGCCTTCACGCTGGCGCAGCAGGACAGCAGTTGCCCGAGTAAGTCCTTGCGGGGGGAACGCAGTCCATCAAAGATGTTGCGGGCCTCTTCGAGGCTCTGCTTGGCGCCGGCTTCGTACAGCAGTTCCAGAACGGCACGCTCGGAGGCAGCCACCCGCAGATCCTCGGGCAGGCCAGGCGGCGTGGTCAGGGTCATGCTGGCCAGCGCCGTGTCCGGCCAGTCGAACAGGCGGGCGTGGACGTAGCGGGCCGGAAAGCGCGCGGTGAACCAGGCCGGCAACGCGAAACGACCGTCGCCCCACAGTACCAGCGTCTCCCGGCTGCCCAGGTTGTGGCGCACGCCCTGCAGGGCCAGGGCGCTCTTGCCGCCGACGTGCAGGCCGGGCACGCGCTGTTGCAGGAACTTCAGCGCACTGTAGACCCCGAATTCATCGTTCGGGAAGGCATAGACGCCATGGGCCAGGCGCACGAGCCACCCGCCGTCGGCATAGTGGGCGGCAAGCTGGGGCGACACCCCGAACTGACTCAGGGTGGCGAGGTCGAACGGCGCCCCGCGGGGGAGTCCGGCCTGCAGCCGCTTGATTACCTGGTGCCTAGAATTTCCATCCATGCTATAAAAATAGCACGGAATCCAATCAGCCCCTAGAGGTATCGCAAGAGCCTCACAGGGAAAGTAGCATAAGGTTTGATTTCTATTGCAAAATCTAATCATCTTGGCGACACCCGAGCCAGCCTGGCTCTGCCAGCCGCAACCCACCCGCCCTCCTGATCGCGGTCTATGCTGGAGGGCAAGCCACAACCGGCCGCTCCTGAGGTGAGGCACCACTGAAACCGAGGCACATGAGCATGACCACCAACACGCACAACGGGCGCTGGAGCCACCGGCTGGGCCGGGGGGCTGGCCGTGCCTGGCGTGGATACCAGCGCCGCGAGCAGCGTGTCGCCGGCCGGCTGGTGACGCGCGGGGTGCCCGCAGGCGCGGCGACGGCGGTGCTCTGGATCGTCAAGCTGGCCGTGCTTGGCATGCTGCTCTACACCGTATCCTGGCTCGTCCTGCTGCTGGCCTTTGCGGTGGTCGCCACATGGTTCGCGCGGAATGCCGATGCGGATGACGAGAAGCAGCCGGAACTTAGAGACGGACACTCGGGCGTCGGCCTGTACGACAAAGATGACTGGCGGATCGACATGGGCGATCCCGACGAGCCGTAGCCGCCGCATCAGCGCGAGAGAGTGCTCCTTACTTCGCGGCACCTTTCGATACGGCCGTCATCGCAAGACGAGAGCCGCTACCTCCAGCCGACTTTGCATCGGACGTGCCAGTGATGAGACCGCCCAGGAAGTTTCCAGCGCGAACTCCCGCCCATCCGAGTGCCATCACCCAGAACGTCGGTAACACGATGAACATCATCGCCATCACGAAATTCAACAGCATATCGCCGAAAGCGTTATTCAACCCCATCAGCGGGTTGAAGTTGCTGTGCGGCGAATGCCAGCCGTAGAGCGCGTCCAGGATCGTGCTGTCGATCCAGCGCGCGAGCTGGAACCAGAAGTCCACGAAGAACAGCGCGAACTGGACGCAGCTCACCGTCACCACCGTCTTCAGGTCGTAGGTGCCGATCAGCAGCACCAGCGGGATGCAGATGACGAGCGCCATCTTGAGCATCGTCAGCACCATCGGCAGCGCCTGGCGCACCACGTCCATCGCCGGAAAGAAGCCCAGCGAGCCGACGGTCAGCCCCAGGTCGCCCGCGTCGCGCGTGACGACGTTCGGCAGCGTCTTGTCGATCTGGCCGCCGTAGTCGGTGTAGACGGCGCCCTGGTTCATCTTCTGCTGCCTCGGTGAGACGACGGCGCGGATCACCGAGTCATTGAACTCGCTCTGCGACAGGAAGCCCGCCCAGCGCGCGATGCGCGACAGCAGATCCGGGTCGACCTGAGCCAGCAGCCGGCTGCGCAGTCCCTGGCCGCCATCGGCCCACCACTGCCGGCAGGACGGATAGCCGCCGCCGCTGTCCACCTGTGCCAGCCCCGCATCGCGGGTCGCGTCGTAGGGCCAGGCCGTGCGTGGGGTCTTGGCGCGATAGGTGTCATAGAAGCCGGGCGTGTCGAGGAAATAACTCGACCCGATCCAGGTGACGTCGTTCATCTGTTCCTCGGAGAGCGTCGGCCGGTTCATGAACAGCTTGGCGCGCGACGGCCCGTAGCAGTCGTGCGTGAAGTCGGCGACCTCCTGTGCCAGCACCGGATCCTCGATGCGCGTGGCATCCACATCCATGCGAATCTGACGCAGGTCCGTGCCGCAGGGAATCGCCGCCACCGCGGCGCCCGTCACGGCTTTCGACAGCGAGTGCATGAAGAACCACCACACCGGCACCAGCGCGCTCTGATCGTTGAGCGCGGTGTAGACGTTGGACCAGCCCGTCTCGTTGGGCAGCGGGACGTTGACCTGGCATTGCGCGGAGCGCGTGGTGTCGAACTTGATCGTGGCGAGATCCACCGGGATGAACGGGATGCCGGCGAACAGAATGACCACGATCGCCACCCACACCCGGTTCTCGATGCGCATCGACGACAGCACGCCCTTGTTGCCTTCGTCCGCACCTTCGCTGCGGGCCTTGAGCCATTCCTGGATCACGATGGCCACGAACGGCAGCGCGAACACGCCGCTGGCCACGAGGATGCTCCAGATGCCGTTGTTGACCACCCAGGCCACCAGGGTCAGGTAATACTCCAGGTAGTCCGTGGTGTAGAGCATCATGCCTGCCTCCCGGTCTCAGTCGTGCCGCAACAGGTGACTGGCTTCCAGCGCGACCACGGCGATCACGGCCGCGATCTGCGTGCGCAGCAGGCGCTGATGCGTCTCGCGGGAGGGCTCCCGCTGCAACAGGCGCCGACGCAGCCACCACCAGCCGTAAGCCGTCGCTCCGTAGAGGCACAGCCGCCACACGAAGAAATGGCCGGCGTGCGCCTGCAGCCAGTGCTGCCAGCCCTCGACGCCGCCGACCACGTGGATGCCGGCGATGTTCACCGCCACCGCGGCGGCGACCACCAGCAAGGTCCACAGCAGCGCCACGCCGACGCGGCGGTTGAAAAGCCACGGTAGTCGCAACCAGGCCGGCCGGCTCATGGCGTGCCGCTCCGCTGTTTCTGGACTTCCCGGAGACGGTCGCGCGTGGTGTCGCCCTCGAAGACACCGCGTGAGCCGACGGCGCGGATGCTGTGGCGCTGGATGATCGCCATCGCCGAGTTGCCGGCCAGCGTGCGGCGCAGCTCCAGCTCAGTCTTGAGGTTGTCGATCTCCTGCTCCAGCGCGCTGTTCTCCTGGTCGACCGCCCGCACGGCCAGCTCGTTGGCGGCGACGTTCGGCTCCTTCTTGCCGGTCAGCAACGTGCGTTGCAGCAGCAGGGCCTTCTCCAGCACGTTGGACAGCGCAGCCTCCGACGCCAGGCGCTTGCCCAGCACGTCCTGGTCGGGCTCGTCGCGTAG
Source organism: Pseudomonas alcaliphila JAB1 (assembly GCF_001941865.1). Taxonomy (NCBI): domain Bacteria; kingdom Pseudomonadati; phylum Pseudomonadota; class Gammaproteobacteria; order Pseudomonadales; family Pseudomonadaceae; genus Ectopseudomonas; species Ectopseudomonas alcaliphila. The sequence goes on from NZ_CP016162.1 coordinate 1,498,563, forward strand.
CGCTTCAATCACGCCGCGGGTGATCGGCAGCGAGCTGCTGCCGGCTGCGTCGAGATTGGCCAGCGTCGTCGGCCGGGCGCCCGTCACCAGCTCCTGCAGCACTTGCAGCTTGGTCTCGTACTCTTCCTGGATCATTGGCGTCAGCCCGACGCCAGGCGTGGTCTGGGTCTTCGTGCAGCTCTCGCAGGTACGTTGCTCGCGTTCGCCCAGCACGCGGGTCGCCCAGTCTGCGGCCGCCTGGGGCGAGGACCAGGTCTGGCAGGTCAGGCGGTTGCCGCAGGCGTTGCGCGCGATCGACAAGGTATCGGTGGCGCTGCGCCCGTTGAGCAGGTTGTAGCCCGCTCGCGTCACGTCGCCGACCACCTTGATCGAACTCTGGCCGGAGCCGCCCGCGTTGCCGCCGCCGACCCAGGGCACGCCGTTGTTCCCTTTGTTGGACTCGGCCTTCTCGACGGCGGAGACGGCGTCGGTGCTGCCGACCGCATCCCGCAGCGCCATCCCCTCGGCGAGCTGGTCCCAGCCGGCCTGGCCGCCGGCCATGTCCGCCATGCGATTGGCGATGGCCCGGCAGGTCATCTTCGAGCGGTCGAAATCCAGGCGCGCCTGCAGGATGCCGTTGGTGAGCAGGTTGTAGAGCCCGGGATCGGCGCGCTGGATGATCAGCGCGGGCAGCGAGGCCACGGCGCTGGTGGCGTTCTGGATCACGTTGCTCATGATCGTCTGGAAGCCGTTGCTGATGCCGTTGAGCTGGTTCTGCAGGGTCGTGGTGATGCTCATGTCGCCGCAGATCAGGTTGCTGTTCCAGCCGACCCCCACGCCGATGCTCTGCATGTTGCCGGCACCGCCCATCGACACGGCCCGGCCGCCGCCGATGCTGTAGAGCACGTCGTCGCCGATCACGCTGCCGCCGACGTTCACGCCATTGGGGTCGATGCGCGTCTGCGCCCAGGCGACGCCGACGGCCAGCGTGATGACCGCCACGAGCAGCGTGGCCCGCAGATGCGGCTTCGCGCGGCGCAGGAAGTCAGGCAGGGAGGCGTTCATCGTGGGTTCCTCACATGAAATCGACGCTGCCGAGGAAGACCTGGCCACGGCGCTGGCAGCAGGAGTACGGCCGCCACAAGGCCCAGGCGTAGTCGCCTTGCTGGGCCTGCACGCGGGTGCGGCTGTGCGGGAAGACCACGCAACTGTTCGAGCGCGTGGGCGTCAGCTCCTGCCACTTGCCCGTCGAGGCGTCGGTCTCCATCAGCGCGGCGGCCGGCCAGTAGCCGTCGCGGGCGTTGGCCAGCAGCGGCTGATACACATGAATCTGGTTGCGGCGCGTCACGATGTCGCCCGCGCGCTGCGCGACCACGGCGCCGCTCTTGTAGTCGTCGGTCTGGTGCAGGAAGCCACCGCGCGGATACACGTTGCCCCAGAGGTTCAGGTCGGTGCGCGTACCGATTTCGCGCCGGCCGGGGATGAGCGCTTCGGGGTAGAACGCTTCCGGGATGTTGTAGCGCCAGGCGATCGTGTTGAGCGTGCTCAGCAGATACGGCATGAAGGCCGTGCCAGCGCCCTCGCAGGTGTAGCCGGAGGCGCTGGCGAACTGGCTGAACACCACCCCGGCCGGATGGCCGATGACATCGGCGTTCTTGAACCTGGCGAGGTTGTTCTCGTTGTCGTGATTGGTCGTGCCGTCACCGCCAGCCTTGGCGGTCGGGTTGGGCATGCTCATCGCCCTGACTTCCAGCCATGGGTTTTCTCCAGTGTTCGAGTAGCTCGATACCACCGCATCGGGGACGTAGTGGCGCACCTTGACAGAGGTGCGAACCGAGCAGCCGAAGGGCGTGCAGGACAGCCAGTAGCAGATTCCGACCACCCGGTATTCGAGGCAGTCGGGGGACAGGGCCGAGGAGACGATGGTGGCGGTGTCCAGGGCCAACGTCGACGTGGCCGCGCCCAGCAGCAGCGAGGCCATGGTGGCGCGCAGGCGCCGGGATGCCAGCAGGGCGCTCATGGCCGGGCGCTCCGGTAGGCATCGATGCGCACGACGGCGCGGGGCACGTCGGGCTCGCCGTAGACCACGTAGCTTCGATCGACCACCACGGCGGGAATCTTGGCGATGCCCAGCCCCCAGGCATCCGCGACACCCTGATAGGCCTGGCCGATGCGGCGCTGCAGGGCCTCGCCGCCATCATGCAACCGCTGCCGCACCAGGGCCGCGGCCTGTTGCGGGTCGGCCGGCAGGTGCGCGGCGAGTTCGAGCTCGATGCGCGTGGCCTGGTCCAGCTCGATGACCCGCACGCCGGCCGGGGCCTTCACCGGATGATGGCCGTCGGTGACCACGAGCACACCGGCGGCGGCCGCGATGGGAGCAAGCAGTGCGGCGCACAGCCCAGCGGCCAGCCTGGCAGTCAGGAGGCGCCGCGAGGCAGCAGGAAGGTTGAGGGAATGAGCCGGCATGTCGCGCCTCCGCAGAGTCGATGCAAGCTCGTAGTCGAGTGCAACGCAGATCAGGAAACGACAAAGAAACCGAAACCAGTCAGTCCCGATTTCCTGCGGACTGGCAAAAAAACGGGAGCCAAGGGCTCCCGTGGTGATGAATCGAATGCGCTACAACAAGCCAGCTTCGGCGAACGAGTACGGGCTGCCCTTGCCGACGATGAAGTGATCCAGTACCCGGACATCGACGGTGGCCAGGGCGCTCTTCAGCCGCTCGGTGATCGCACGATCAGCGGCCGAGGGCTCGGTGTTCCCCGAGGGGTGCTGATGCGCCAGGATCAGCGCCGCAGCGTTGAGCGCCAGCGCACGCTGGACCACCACCCTCGGATACACCGAAGTCTGGTCGACCGTGCCCTGGAACAGCGGCTCAAAGGCGAGCACCTGGTGCTGGTTGTCGAGAAACACGACGGCGAAGATTTCGTTCGGCTCCGTGACCAGTTTCAGGCGCAGGTAGTCGCGCACGGCGGCGGGACTGCCCAGCGCTGGACCGGCCTTGAACACGCGGTTCTCCAGCAAAGCGATGGCCTGCCGGATGATCCAGTCTTCGTGCTGGGCGGCGATCAGGGTGAGCGACTCCGGGCGGGAGTCGGCGATGACAAGAGACATGGCGAACCTCCAATGGATGAGATCGGAGGGCGCCTGCCCCTGGAGGGCAAACCCTCCTGGGGACGATGGGGATGGAACGGGTGACGAGCGGGCATCCACCACCGCCGATGCAGTGGCTGTTCGCGTCAAGGGATGCGATGCGAACGGGTTTCGATCAACGCGGACAAGCCGCGCCGCAGCCTTGAAGATCGATGGCTACCTGGGCATGTCACCGGCAACGCCGGCGGGCATGTCTGAGGAATGGGCGGGTTCGGCTGCGGTCGTGCTGCCGGCGGCGAGCAGGTCGATGGCAGACAGCAAGGCATCGCCTTCGACGGGACCGTGCAGCAGGAGCGTCTTGCCGGACTCGCGGTCGCGCAGTTGCAGGGCCGGCGTGGCCGCGATGCCCTGCTGTGCCGCTTCCGCCGCGTGGGAACGGATGATGGCGTCGGGGCGATCGCTGTCGAGACAAGCCTGCACGGCAGGCGTGAGGTCGGGATAGCGCAGGCCCTCCGGCAGGCCCTGGCCGTCGCCGCGGGTGTGCGCGTAGAGCCAGGCCACCGCCTGCCAGAACGTGGCATGTCCGCCGATCTCGCCCGCGCACTCGGCCAGGCGTGCCCCGGCAGTCGCGGCCGGCTCGTGCATGGACAGCGGCAGGTGGTGCCACCGCCAGCTCACCTCGGGATGGGCGTCTATCCAGCGCTTGAGCGTGGGGAAGTAGGCCCGACAGTACGGACACTCCAGGTCGGCGTAACCGACCACCGTGAAGCGGGCATCGGCACGGCCATACAGCCAGGGCGGGCCAGCCGGTTTCGACGCTTCGGACCCGGCGGCGGCCAGGGGCACGGGCTCGGTTGCCGGATGCGGCACGTGCAGCAGCATCCACGAGGCCACCGCAATCGTCACCACGATCAGCAGACCGATCCAGGGATGACGGCGGGCGAATGAAGGCATGCGCATCGTGTTGCTCCCTTCAGGCCAACGTGTCCAGCGTCAGAGGTTCGATGCCCCGCGCACGGTCGATCTTCTCGGCCACGCGGAAGGCCGCATCCAGCTCGCTGATGCCGTGCTGCTGCATCAACTGGAAGCGTTCGGCCTTCTCCTCCGGCTCGGTCATCGCCATCGCCAGGTAGAGGCTGGGCGGCACGGCGCGGAACAGCACTTCCATGCTCTTGGAGAGGATGACGCCCTCGCTGAACTTGCCGGCTTCCTTGCGGGCCGAGAGCATCAGCGCCTTCTGCGACGCATTGAGTTCGCGGAACCGGGCGATCTTCTCGACTTCATCGGGCGGCATCGACAGGCAGATCCACCACTCGATCATGTTGAGCATGGGCTCGGCCGCTTTCGGCAAGTCGTCCAGGTTCTGCGTGGCGAGCCAGAACCAGGCGCCGAGCTTGCGCCACATCTTGGTGATCTTGACCACGTAGGGCGCGAGCAGCGGGTTCTTGGTGATGATGTGACCTTCGTCCGTCACGTTGATGATCGGGCGGCCCAGGAACTGGTCGCGCTCGGCGATGTTGTTGACGGTGTTGATGAGCGAGATGTAGGCAATGGAGAGCTGCGCGTTGTAGCCCTCGCGGGCGAAGGTGGCCAGGTCCACGATGGTGATGTCGACTTCCGGCCACGGCGTGCCGGGCCGGTCGAACATCTCGCCATCCACGCCCTGGCAGAACATGTCCATGGCGTCGGCCATCTCCAGCAGGCGTGCGCGCCGCATCTCCGGCAGCGTGGCATCGCCGGCGCGCTCGCGCAGCGCGTCGCGCACATCGCGCGTGAGCACCGTGCGTTCGTCCGCCACGCAATGCCGGGCCGCATCGAGAATGCACTGGCGGATCAGGCTGCGGTCGGCGCGGGTCATGCGCGCTTCTTCCTTGTCCTCGCCGCCGGTGATCATCAGCCGTGCAGTGATCTCCAGCTCGCCGAGCACGTCGCGCTGCTCGTCGCCTTCCACGGCCATGCCGGCATCGGGCTGATCTTCGTCGAGCGCATCGGCGTCCAGCGTCTGTACCTGGCTCGGCGTATCGACCAGGCGCCAGGCGTCGGCGAACGGCGCCAGACTGACGCCCGCGCCGGGCGCGAGCTTCACCCGATGCACGGTGAGGCCCAGCCGTGCCGCGAAGTCGCCGAACAGGCCGAAGCTGTTGCCCGCCTCGACGATGAACAGGCGCGGCCGATAGATCGCCGTCACCTGATTCAGGATGTTGTTGAGCGTCGCGCTCTTGCCCGAACCCGTGGGGCCGAACAGGAACAGATGCGCGTTCATCTGGCGGTCGAGGCGGTTCAACGGATCGAAGGTGATCGGACCGCCGCCGCGGTTGAAGAACGTGATGCCCGGATGCCCCGTGCCCTGGCTGCGGCCCCAGACCGGCGCCAGGTTCGCCGCATGTTGCGCGAACATGAGCTGGGTGTACCACTGGCGCTTGTCGGCAGCCGGATCGAACACGCACGGCAGCCAGCGCAGATAGCTGTTCAGCGGCGCCACCTCGTCTTCCTCGCGCACCGGCTGCAGGCCCGCGTTGAGCATCACGTTGACGAGTTGCAGGCCGCGCGCGTCGAGCTGGGCCAGGTCGCGGCCGCGCAGGTAGAACGCCAGTGCGCCGCGGTAGAGCTTGTGCGCGCTGCCGATCAGGCCGCGCGCCTGCTGCACGTCCGCACGCGTCTGCTCCGAGGCCAGGGTCTCGCCGACGGCCTTCCTGGCGAGGTGGTTCAGGTGCGCCTCCAGCACGTCCTGGGGCGTGGCGACCAGCGTCAGGCACATCACCGTGTCCTCGGGCATCTGGTCGAACAGCGCGTTCATGGCGTCGCCGCCTTTGCGCGTCTCGCCCGTCAGATGGCCCGTCACGGGTGGCGTGCGCAGGCGATCCATCACGATCACCCGATGCGGCATGCCGTCGAAGAACCAAAGGCCGTTGGGCACGTCCGAGCGTGGCTGGCCGAAGAACAGGCGCTGCGCGAAGTCGGTGCCGCTGGCGAGTTCGATCTCGCCCTCTTCCCGCTCTTCCGGGTAGCGGGTCAGCGCATAGAAGCGTTCCCGGTCTTCGGCAGTGGCGCCGAGCAGGGTCGGGTTCGGGTTGAACCAGCGCAGCAGCCAGGCGTGGATGTCCGCCGCGCCGAGACGCCGGGCTTTCACGCCGGCATTCGCCAGCCCGCCGACCAGGCGGTCGCAGATCGTGGTCAGCGCCTGCTCGGGCGACTGGCCGCGCCGCGGGGCCGCGGACGTGCGGCGATAGACCACCATGCGCACGCGCCGGACCTGGCCGCGCCACCGCAGGCGCGTCACCGTGGTGTCCTCGAACAAGCCACCCGGCTTGGCGATGGCCTGCAGGTGATGGGCGAAGAAGCGCAGGTAGAAGTCGCTGAACGCGCTTCCCTGCGCACGCGGCTGCAGATAGTTCGCCAGTGAACGCAGATAGTTGTTCCAGTCGGCCTCGTCCTGGGCGTAGAGCTGCACCACCCAGGGGTTGTCGTCCAGCTCGTCGAAGGAGTCCTGCAGGGCGTTCTCCAGCGCATCGCGCGCCTGCCACAGCCAGGCCATCTCGCGGCCCTCGGTGCCGACCGGCGCCAGCTCGAAGAAGGCCGCCACCGACTGGCCATCTTCCAGCAACATGCACTTGCTGCCGTGCAGGTACTCGACCCAGGGCAGCAAGTCCGCGAACGACGGCGCGACGGTGTAGAGCGCATCGTGGTCGGCCTGGGTCGCTGGCCGGCGCCGGCCGGCGAGCGCGCCGCCGGGCTCCGGTATGCCCTGCGCGGCCAGCGTCGCGACATGCAACGCCCAGGCGTCGTCCGCCGCCTGCGCACCATCCGCTGGAGGGGCGGCTCCCTTGCGCGGCCACGGCAGCGACCAGGCCATCAGTAGTCCTCCACCCGCTCGCCCGGCATCGCGTACTGCACGCGCTGGTAGAGCGGGAACACCGTGCTGTAGCCGGGCACCGGCACCGGGTCGGTGCCCGCCAGGTGTGGGAACACGTACATCACCAGGTCGGGGTTCGGCAGGCGCTGGAACTGGCGGTAGATCTCGTTCTGCGCGGTACGGGTGTAGCGCGCCTGCACGCCGGGTGCCGCCTGCACGTCGGCCACGGTCAGCGGCCGGCGCAGGCCCTGGCGCGCGTCGAGCAGTTGCCGTGCGGTCTGGCCGCCGCCCGCGCTGCCGCCGGTCTCCTGCTGCCAGATGTCGAGCATGCTGCTGTCGCCGTGTAGCAGCAGCTTCTCCTTGCTGGTGGCGCAGCCGCCGAGCAAGACGGCCGCCAGCAGCACGGCAGTCGCGTCAATCCAGGTCCGAAGCATGGGCTTCTCCGATGCGGTGGTTCACCCGACGCCCCTGGGCGTCGTAGTCGATGTCGAGCGGCTGCTCCAGATGCACGGCCACCCTGGCGCCGGGCTGCACGTAGACGGCCGCGAAGGCCTGGCCATACAACTTGTTGACCCAATCGGCCATGTCGCGCACACCGCCGGCCAGGATGCGGCCCATCGCTTCGTTGCCGCTGATGCCGACGGTGCCCAGCGAGCCGTTGTTGTTGGCGACCACGGCCACGCTGCCGTTGTCGGACTTGATGAGCGAGGCCGCGCCCGCGCCGGCCGCGGTGATCAGCGCCTGGCTGCCGAGGTACTGCTGCGCGTTGCTGCGCCGCTCGCCGCTGACGCAGGGAATGCCGTAGGGATCGCTGATCCAGCCGAGGCCGCCTTGCGTGGCACTCGTCGTGCTGTTGGCGCTGGCTTGCCCGCTGCGCTGGTCCCGGTTGCCGTCCTCGGGCACCGTGCGGATGGTGCCGTCCTGGAACACGAACGTGACCGAGCGGATTTGCCCGCGCACGCACGACAGCGTCCAGTCGCCCGAGGCCGTGCCGCTGACCACGGCGCCGGCCACGTCGGGGATGTCGATGCCGTTGGCCGTGAGGTTGTCCGGGCCGATCAGCACCTTGAAGGGGTACGGGTCGTTGACGGTTCCGTCGATCGGCACGCGCCCGATCAGCGCCGTCATGGCAATCGACCCCATGAGCGTCGCGTTCGACGGCACGGTGTAGACAGCCTGCGTGGATGCGCCCACCGCGCTGCTGCCAACGTCGGCGACGGATTCCACTGCGGCCGACAGGCTTTTCTGGGCCGGCCCGAAGCTCTGGGGAAAGCTCGGCTCCTTGCTGCCTTTCGTGGCGTCGACCTTGGCGTCGTCGGGCTCGACCCACCGCATGCCGCTGGTGCCGCGCTCGAAGCGCTGGCCGTCACCCTCTTCCAGCCCCAGCCCGACGGGCAGGTCGGACGGGCCACCCTTGCCGGCAAGGCCGTCCAGTTGCCGCTGCAAGTCCTGCAGCAGACCCTGGGTCTGCTGCCTGTCGCTGGCCACCTGGGTGCGCTCCTGCTCCAGGCGGTTGCGCTCGCCTTCCAGCGCGCTCTGGATGCGCTGGTCGATCGCGCTTTCCCGCGCCCGCAGGCGCTCGTTCTCGGCCTTGTGCTGCCTGTTGTCGCCGAGCGCGCTCTGTAGCTCGGTGCGCAACTGCTTGACCTGGGCCACCAGCGTGGCGACGGTATCGCGCGGCGTGTCGCCGGCGATGCCCAGGGCCTTCATCTCCTCGGGCGTGAGCGTACCGGCCGCGCCCTTGGGCGCGGGCTGGCCGCCGGGGGCGCCGGAGAACAGCTTGATGCCGACGAACACCAGCAGCAGCGCCATCGGGATCAGCAGCCACTTGAGCAGCGGATTACTCTTCATCGCGCGCTCCTGCGGTCGAGCCGGCCGCGGCGGCCGGCGGCAGGTTCACGGTGGCGTCGATCGGGCTCAGCGCCGGCAGCAGCGATTCGGCCAGGCCGTGGCCGCGCGTGACCAGGTAGAGCACCGTGGTGTCGGACGGGGTGCCGGCCGGCCCCAGGTTCGGATGCTGGAAGGTCGCCGCCACGAAGTTCCCCTGCAGCGCGCGCGGGTCGAGGTCGAGCCAGCGCGCGGCGGTGTTGGTGAGTCGCACGGCCGTCACCCACTGGTCTTCCAGGCGCCACGCGGCCAGCGCCCGCGCGTGCACCGGCAGCGTCGGCAGCAGGGTGTCCAGCGCGAGGTCGCGGCGCAGGTTCACGCGCCCGATGCCGGACACCGGCTCGACGGTGCGCAGCGGCGCGTACAGGTTCTGTGCGGCATGGCGCGTCAGCACGATCGGTAGCGGCGTTTCGCGCCGGGGAACCGATTTGTCTGCGGGCGCATCGGCCTGCGCGTCCGCGCCACTTGCCGCACCGCCGCCGTAGCGCTTGGCGGGGGCTTCCGCTGCCACGATGCGCACCGGCTCCAGCGGCGCCTGGCCGTCCTGCGCCGGCTCGGCGGCGATGTCGAGCAGGATCAGCGCGCCGGATTCCACGTCCTGCAGTTGCAGCCGCGTTGGCGGAATCGGCTCGCTCGCCCGCAGGTAGATCGCGCCACCCGTACTCTGCACGCGCAGGTGGTCGCCAACACCGGTCGGCACGCCGACGCGCACATTGCGGTCGATGAAGACCACGCGCTCCTGGCCGACCACCAGCGGCAGCGGCAGGGGCAGCCGCTCCCAGCGCAGGATTTCCACGGCCTGGCTGGCCGGCACGAAACCGAGGGTCAGCAGGACGGCGGCCAGGGCCGACAAGACGACGGACTTCATGGGGAGCCTCCCTGCAGGCGGCCGGAGGCGTTGGCGGGCGTGCCGGCCCGGGTCGGCGTGGGCGTCGGCGGTGGTTCGATGCGCTGGGGTGCGCTGGCGTAGCAGTCCAGCGCCAGGCCGAAGGGGTTGCGCTCGGGGTCGATGTCCAGCCGGACGACCTTGATGGGGTAGCGCACCAGGGCGCGCTTGACCTGCTCGGAGCCGTAGTATTCGTCCGCGCTCACGTCGAGCGTGACGATCCAATCGCGGTCGGAGACCACCTTGACGCGCGTGGCCGGATTGTCGCCGTAGCCGCGGCCGGGAATCTCGTAGATGCCGCGCACGCGCTGACGCAACTCGCCCCTGGCACGCCGGTACTCGTAGTCCTGCTGCAGGAAGGCCCGGCAGCTCGGCGTCAGGTAGGCCGACAGCGCGCGCAGGTTGCGTGGATAGTCCTCTTCGCCGCTCGTGGGCCAGCGCTGTACCTGCTGCCAGATGTAGAAGGTGAAGGCATACACGCTCTCGGGCGGCACCTCCCACCACTTGCGCGTGCTGCCCGAGCGCAGGTCCGGCGGCACATGGATGGTGAGACTCTTCGGCGCAGTCCACCAACCGAAGCCGAGCAGCAGCACCACCGCGAACAGCGCGCCGGCGCCCAGGCGCAGCGTCCTCACGTGCGCCTGCAGGTGCGCAACCTCGTTCCTGAAACGGCTCATGGCGCCCCTCGATCGGCATTGCGCCGGGTCGTCCAGTAGCCCGAGCGGGTAATGAGGCGCTGCCAGCCCAGCAGCGCTGCCAGCGCCGGGTGCCGCAGGGCCAGCCGCCACTGGAGCTGCCGGTATAGCCAGGTCTCGGGCCGGCCGCGCTTCTGTGCGCGCAGGAAGCCGCCGCCGATGAAGACGCCCAGCGCGATACCGGCGACGATCAGCGTGGGCACCATGGCGATGCTGTGCGTGAGCCAGGCCAGCGGCACGCCGAGCGCGAACCCGGCGGCGGCCGACAGGCCGGCGCAGATCCACAACTCGTCGGCGGTCAACCCGCGCACGACCACCGGCTGGCGGTTCAGCCGGTGCGGCAGGAAGGTCACCAGCGTGTCGCGCGGGGTCTCCGCAGGGACGGCCATCGCTTGCCGCCCTCACAGCACGCCGGTGGCCTCGGTGAGCAGCCAGATGCCCACCACCAGCAGGATCGCGCCCACGGCGACCGTCAGGCCGAACTGCCCCCAGGTGGCGCGGCCGGCGTGGATCTCCGAGTAGCGGGTGTAGGCGTGGTAGCAGACGCCGACGAACATCGAGGCGACCACGAGCAGCGCGATCAGCAGCACGATGTCGTAGCCGTAGTTCTGCAGGGTCTGCAGGATGCCGCTGCCCTGGCCGCGCGATGGGTCTTCCATGGTCGGCAGGCCCTGCGCGAACGCGGATGGCGGCAGCCCCAAGAGCGCCAGCGGCAGCAGCGGCGCGGCGATGCGGGACGGAATGCGATGGGATGTCGTTGGCGTGTTCATGGCGTATGGCCCTTCGTGACGGTCAGGAGAGGAGGAAGAAGGCCAGCACCAGGTACATCGCCACGAAGCGCACGACGACGGCGAGGAACTGACGTTCAGTGATGCGGTGCTCGGCCCAGCCGACATAGGCGGTGCGCATGGCCCACACGCCCCACAGCAGCAACACGGCGAACACGAAGCCCAGCACCACGGCGGAGACGGCCGAAGGCGCAAAGCCGCCGTTGGCCTGGAAGGCGGCGACCTGATCGGCAGAGGGCGTCATGGCGACGGTTCCTCGTCGTCGGCGCGCTCGCGGCGGACGTAATCGCCGGCCAGCGGGACGGGATCGCGCGGCTGGGCGCGCTGGGGCACGAGGTAGTCCTGCAGGCCGGTGCGAACGCGCTGCAGGTCGGCGCGCAGCCGGGCGTAGTCGAAGTGGTAGCGGGCGCGCGCCTGCGGGGCGGTGCTGGTGGCGTGCTCGACCAGTCGGTCGATCAGGTCGAGCTGGCGCGCGAGCGCGGCGAGCTGCTCGTGTTCAGCGGTGGCATCGCCGGCCGATGCGGGCGATACGCCGGCCAGCGCGATGATCAGCGCCAAGGCCGGCACACGGCGGCAAGGGGTCATCGGGTTGCCATGGGGTGTCATCACGCCGTTCCACAGTCGTTTGGATGGCGGGATGCTGCGGTGGTCGGCTGGAACCTGCCGCAAACAATCGGAACGGGCTGCGAACCGGATTCACGTAATCTACTTCGTAGAGTGCCAAGCTAGCGCTTGCCGTGTCCGGCGTGCCCTGCGCCGGAGCAGCCAATCCACGACCGGGGCGAGCGCCGTTGGCAGCACCTGCACTTCTTCCAGTTTCGCGTCTCATCGATGCCCACCGCCGTGGGTGGGGTGCACGCAGTGAACTTCAGCGCGGCGCGGCGGCCGGGTGTGGACGAGACTAACGCCCGTCGCGGCCAGCGCTCTACGTGACGTTGTTCCATAATACCGATGCGCGGCGCTTGCTGTTCGCCACGCCGGGCCGGGATGCCCAGACCTTTGCGACGTTCGCAGCCGATCTGCGTGCGTATGGTGGCGAGCCCGACGCGATCACCGACATTGGCATCGACTGCCCAGGGCCTTCCAGGCGGGCGCGGCCAAGCAGCATCCGCAGGCGCGCCTCGCCTTCGATCCATTTCATGTGGTGGCGCTGGCCAGTCGGGCGCTCGACCAGGTTCGGCGTGCGGAAGTGAAGCTCGCGCCGGAGCTAAAAGGCAGTCGTTGGGCGTTGCTCAAGCGCGCGGCGCACTGGTATCGCAAACAGATCGACACCATGCATTGGCTGCAGCGCAGCGGCCTGAAGACAGCACGTGCCTTGCGCCTGAAAGAGGCATTGCGCCAACTCTATCAAGCACGCCACGCCGTTAGCCCTGCTCGACGGCTGGATCTCGTGGGCACGTCGCTGCCGGCTGTGGACGAATGGCTTCGCCTTCGCTCCTGATGCCCCTCTCGTGAACTCAAGTCCGACAGGCATATAGAACATTAGATTTTCCGGAAAACAGGCGTTTTTTTGCCAATTTCCCGGATTTATACCTATTTTTTTGCTCAATTTCCGATTTTCAGGCGTAATACGGCCATGCGTTTCAGGTTCCACGCCAGGCACACCAGCGTCCATTCGCCGCTGACCTTTTTCATTCCACGCAGCGAGAATTGCCGAAAGCCCAGCACCGACTTGATGATGCCGAACACCGGCTCCACCGTTTGCTTGCGCAACGCATACCGCGCACGACCCACCTTGGTTTTCAGCTTGTGCGCCATGTGCTGCGCCGGGGTGGCGTCGGCGGCCAAGGCCGGTGGCTCGGTGAAGCGCGCGCAGGGCGAGGGGTGATGCTCCTCTCGCTTGACCGCCATCAGCGGCTCGATGCTGCTCGCGGTGCAGGCGTTGGAATTGGCGGCGCGGTAGTAGCCGCTATCAGTCAGCAGTTCGCTGGGCTTGCCCAGCGTGGCGGGTAATTCGGCCAGTTGTGCCAGCATCGGCACGACTTGTTCCTTGTCGTTGCAGGCCTGGGTGACGGCTGGCGCCACCACCAGCATGCTGGTCGTATCCACCGCTGCCTGGGCGTTGTAGGCCTGTTCGAAGCCGCCGCCGGATACCGGCATGATGCGCGAGTCTTCATCGGTCAGGTTGATCTGATCTTTGGCCGTCGGCCCCGCAATGGGTGGCTTGGGGGCTTTGCCGCGTGGTTTCTTGCCACTGGCTTTGGCCTTTTCCTCCCGCTGCGCCAGCTTGGCCTGATACTCAGCTTGCTCCTTGGCGAAGCGCGCCTTGGCACGGGCTTGGATCTTGCTCTTCGCCTCGGCCATGGCCGCCAGGCGGGTTTCACGGCGAGCGATTTCCTCTGGCAGATTCATGCCGTCCGGGACGGCCGATTGATCCGCCTGCTCGGCCAGGGCGAATAGCGTCTGCACTTCGCTCTTGAGCTGATTTTCGAGTTGTTCGATATGCCCATGGGACAGCGCGCTATGGCGCGATGCGTTGGCGTGGATCTTGGTGCCATCCAGACTGATCGTGCCCAGCGTGAGCAGGCGCATTTCCTGCGCCATTTGCAGTACCTGCACGAACAGGCCGGCCAGTTCGTCGAGAAAGCGGCGGCGGAAGCTGGCCAGGGTATCGTGATCGGGATGAGCGTCAGCGGCGATGAAGCGGAAGGCCACCGAGTCATGGGTGGCGCGCTCGATCTTGCGGCTGGAGAACACGCCGGTGGCGTAGCCATAGATCAGCAGGGCCAGCAGCATCGACGGGTGATAGGCGCTACTGCCACGCCCGGCGTACGCTTTCTCCAGCGCGCTAAGATCACACCCGTCGACGACTTCGACGATAAAGCGAGCCAGGTGATTTTCCGGCAGCCAGTCTTCGATGGAGGGCGGCAACAGGTAGCTGGTGTGGCGATCGACTGGGCGGAAACGGCTCATGCTGGGTCTCGCTAAGGGCAGGCCGCCATGATCGCAGAAAACCATGGGAAAGACCGACAGGCTGCTAGCGATCGGATTCGAGTGATTTAGAGTTCCCGGCTCACTAAATGCTCCCGCCAAAGCTCTGCAGCAACATTATCAGCACGGTCAGAGTCAGAAAACCCAGGAGTGAGCTGGCGATCACCTGACTTGAGACGAAACGCGGTTCGGCATCGAATTCGGTTGCCAGGATTATCGTGAAGACAGCAGTGGGCATGGCCGCCATAACAATGAATGTATGCTGTGCAACACCTTCCAGACCCAACAGCTCACTGACCAGGTAGGCCAAGACGGCGCTGCCAATGAGCCTCAGGCCGAGTGCCGCCAATAGGCTGGCACCCCGGTCCAGGGCTACGCCTTTCTCAAGCTGGAAGCCCAGAATTAGCAGCATGATCGGAATTGAGGCCTGGCCCAGCATCTCTAAAGGCTGAGCGAGCGCGAGCGGCAGGGTTGTATCCGTGACGCGAAGCAGAAAGGCCAGCCCGATCGCCCATACTACCGGCAGCTTCAGGGTTTGTTTGAGGGGGCCGAGCCCCGCATTGTGGCTGCGCGCCGCGATGAAGACTCCCAGCGACCAGCCCAGGATGGCCTGGGATGCAAAAATGATGACCGCGACAGCAAGGCCTTCCTGGCCAAAGGCGAGCAGGGCCACAGGTAGGCCCATGTTGCCGGCGTTGGGAAATGCCGTGGCAAGCATAAACCCACTCTGCATGGGACGGTTGTGACCAAGGCTGCGGCTGAGCAGCGCGCTGACGGCCACCAGGCTGATGCTCATGAGCAGGATCGCGCCAACGATCCGTCCGGTCGCCTCCAACGGCAGGCTCGCATTAAGCAGAGAGTCCAGCACCAGCGCAGGTGATAGCAGGTATAGCATCATCTGGCTGAAAGGGGCCGCAGGGATATTGCGCCAGCGTTTGAGTCCGGCACCGGCCGCCGCGACAATCAGTATTGGCAGGATGACGTTGAAAAAAACGTTAGTCACAAGACGAAAGACCTCGGCCGAAGTTGCAGGAGCGCAGGGAAAATCTGGGAATCTTCAGTGGCGCTCAACAGAGGCTTCTCAGCCGTGCAGTTGCGCTAGCGGGTAATGAACGTGTGAGAAGATACGTGAGTCCATGATTCCGTGAAAGCAGCCTTGTCCAGACCGTGCCTTTTTATTTTATTGTAGAGGGTTTTACGAGGCAGCCCGAGCTGCAGCATGGTGTGCTTTATACTCCCGTGGCAACTGTTAAGGGCGCTCACCAGTGCGAGCGCTCGAGCATAGGAAGAATAAAGGTTCTTCGCGGATTCTGGGGAAAGAGCGCGTTGACAGGCAGGGAAGTGGGTAAATTGGCAGTCGCTCAACATCCCAACCCCCACACCCTGCTGTCGCCGTGCATCCTATTGATCTTGCCGCTTTCTGGCCAGGCTACGACGTCGTCGCCTCTCGCCCCGTAGCTGAGAATACCCTGCTGATCGAGCTCGAACCCCAGGCCACGCGAGTGCCCTGGTGTGGGCGCTGTCTACAGCCCTGTCCGTTGATTCACGAACGGCGTCTACGCCACGTGCGTGACCGCGACCTGCTGAATCAGCAGGTGCTGCTCCAATTGTCCATGCGTCGCGTCGACTGCCTGCGGTGTGGGCGGGTGACCGAACGGAACGATTGGCTGGAGCCGGCTTCCCGCCTGACTCGACGTTTGCAAGCCTGGCTCGAGGGCTTGTTGCGGATACTGCCCATCAGCCACGTCAGCCAGCTCACCGGCCTGCATTGGCACACCCTCAAGGCCCTCGACAAACGCCGCCTGGAAGCGGAGGCAGGCGTCATCGAGCCGGGCGACGTCCGGCGCCTGGTGATGGACGAGCTCGCCCTGCACAAGCGCCATCGCTACGCCACGGTGATCATGGATGCCGAGCGAACACGCGTGCTGTGGGTCGGCCACAGCCGCCAGGCGATTCGCCCATTCTTCGAGTGGCTCGGTGAGCATTGCCAGCACATCGAGGCGGTCGCCATGGACATGAACACCGCTTTCGACCTGGAAGTGAAGCGGCACTGCCCTCAAGCCGAAGTGGTGTACGACCTGTTCCATGGGGTGGCGCGCTACGGTCGTGAGGTGATCGACCGTATCCGCGTCGACCAGGCCAACCACCTTGCGCGATAACAAACCAGCGCGCAAGGTGGTCAAGCGCAGCCGCTGGCTGCTGCTGCGCAACGCTGAGCACCTCAAGGGCGGCCAAGCCGTGCAGGTGCAGGAATTGCTCGCCGCCAACCAGCCGTTGGCCACGGTTTATCTGCTCAAGGACGCGCTGAAGGAAGTCTGGTACCCCCGAGCGTCTGGGAAGGCTGGCAACGCTGGCGGGCCTGGCTACGGCAGGCCCGAGAAAGCGGCTTGGCACCGCTACACCGCGGCATCCTCGCCAGCGCTCGTTTTCCCATGCATACCAGCCTGCTGGAGGGCCTGAACAACCGTATCAAGGTGATCAAGCGCATGGCCTATGGTTTCCGGGACTCGGACTACTTCTTACTGAAAATCAAGGCCGCCTTCCCCTGAAAAGCATGATGAACCCTGAAAAACGCCTGTTTTCCGGAAAACCCATGTTCTATCTGCCTGCGGGGCTCAAGACCGACAGGCTGCTAGCAGGCCGTTGAAAAATTCGGCCTCAACTGCCCCAACCCGTTCGGGGTGTCGCTTTTTCAAGCGCTTGGGCCTAACGGAGGCCGCAAAAGGCCTGGATTCAGGCCTTTTTGACCGGTTTCAGCACTACTTTCACGCCTTTCGGCGTTTTTCGGGCGCACCTCGCCCTATACATGCGAGCCTCGCCACCAACCCGACAGACTCCCCAGTCGGATCAGGTTGTAGACCGAGAAGCCCAGCAGCAACTGGGCACTCAGCTTGGCGCGGCCGATCAGCTTAGTCTTGCGCAGGCCGCCAACCGTCTTCAGCCAACCAAAGCCTTCTTCGATCCGCTTGCGGATCTTCTGGCTGGTGGCGTACCCCGGGTGCCGCGTGGTGCGGCCGTCGATGGCACTGCCCTTGCGCTTGTGCGCCACATGCGGCGTCACCTTCAGCTCGCGCGCCCCCTGCACAAAACGCTTCTGGTCGTAATTCTTGTCCGCCCCCACCGTGCTGCCCGGCTTGGCCGTGCGCTCCAGCATCTCCAGGGTCGCCTCCACCTCGGCACGTCCATTGAACTCGGTGCATTCCACATCCACGATCAGGCCGTTGCGGTGCTCCATCATCGTGTGGGCCATGTGCGCCAGGCGACTGGCATCGCCATTGCTCTTGCGCGCCAACTTGGCTTCAGGATCGGTGGTCGACTGGTGGGTCGCGTTGCTGCGCTTCTCGCCCTTGAAGTCGGCATCGGGGTTGCGCGTGCCATCCTCCCGTGGGTCGCCGCCGTCCTTCTTGATGAAGGACTTGTGCGAGGCCCAGGCGTCGATCAGCGTGCCATCGACGCTGAAATGCTCGTCGCTGGCGTACTCGGACCATTCGTCCAGGGACTTGATGCGCTGAAAAAACAGGCGCGCTACATCCTGATTGAACAGCCGGTCGCGGTTCTGGCTGAAGGTCGAGTGATCCCACATGCGCTCGTCCATCGACAAGCCGACGAACCAGCGAAACAGCAGGTTAAAAAATCAATCTGCTCGACCAACTGCCGCTCGGAGCGAATGGTGTAGATCACTTGGAGCAACGAGGCGCGCAGCAGGCGCTCCGGCGCAATCGAGGCCCGTCCCAGGGTGGAGTACAGCCCGTCGAAGTCCCGATCCATCGACGCCAAGACAGCATCGACCAGCTCGCGCAGTGGACGCAGCGGGTGATCGTTCGGGATGCGCTGCTCCAGCGTCGTATAGCTGAAAAGCTCGTTTTGTTTGAGGTCGAGTCCACGCATAGGCTTAGGCTGGCTTCGGCAGAAGGGGATAGTCGCCATTTTGCCAGAGCCAGGCGGGCTCTGGCTTTTTTCAACGGCCTGCTAGAGCTTTCTGAGGGCGAGCCCAAGCAGGCTAGCCCGACCACCAATTTTTGTGAGGCCAGAGTCATTGGCGCGTGCCGACCACAAAGAAGGGGCGCGCAGGCGTCATGGCTCAGAACTAAAAGCAGAGCCAAAGACCAAAATCATTTGGCCCTTGGTTGACTTGCGTCATGTCCGGCTAAGGCATATCGTGATACGCATGATGCGTGCGTAGCTTGGCCCTTGGCTCCGTTGTAACCCGCGTTAATAAAAATAAGAGATGTGGACTATGAATGTTTGCTTATTGAACCAGAAAAGCCAGATTTTCGCCCATACCGACCCCTATGCAGTTTCCGACTACGTTAACCAGTATGTCGGTTCGCACTCTATTCGCCTGCTCAAGGGCCGGGACTCAAAAAGCAGCCTGAACCACCGAAACTTTGGCGGCCTCGACCTGTGTCGAATCAGCTATGGCGATAGTGTCAGGGTGACCTCGCCAGGCTTGGAAACCTGCTATCACCTGCAGCTATTGCTCAAGGGTCATTGCCTTTGGCGTGGCAATGGCTTGGAGCACTATTTTGCGCCAGGCGAACTATTGGTGATCAACCCGGATGACCGCGCGGAGCTGACTTATTCGGAGGAGTGCGAGAAATTCATTGTCAAATTGCCCTCGGTTATCATTGATAGCGCATGCAATGAGCTCAATTGGCAGAAGCCGAGTGGAGGTATCCGTTTCCCCCCCCGACATAGCCTGCAGCAGCTTAATGGCTTCATCAATCTACTCGGACTGGTTTGTGACGAAGCGGAACATAACATGTCGATGACCCTGGTGGCGGAGCACTACACGAAGATCATCGCTACCAAGCTGCTCGAGACGCTCAGCAGCAATGTCAGCCGCAAAGGCTTCGTCGAAGGCAACCCATGTTTCGAGCGAGTCGTTCAGTTCATTGAGGAAAATGTCAAACGGAGTATCAGCCTTGAGCAGTTAGCGGAGCTGGCGCTGATGAGCCCACGCTCCCTCTACACCATGTTCGAGAAGCATACCGGCACCACGCCCATGAATTACATTCGCAACCGCAAGCTTGAGTGCGTCCGTGCCTGCTTGAGCAATCCCACTACCAATATACGTAGTATCACTGAGGTGGCCCTAGACTACGGCTTCTTACATCTGGGACGTTTCGCCGAGAAATACAGGAGCACATTCGGCGAGCTGCCTTCCGACACCCTGAGTCGACACAAGATGAAGTGCATCGATTCAAGGGAGTCTAGCCTGTCCTCGCTCTTTTGACTGGCTGCTTGTCGGACTTGAGCCCCGCCGTCAGGTAGAGCATCAGATTTTTTTAAAAACCATCGATCACCTCCCTGCCGTTGTCGAGACAGCGCACCAGGGCCGTCCAGCGCTTGAGGCTGTGGTCAAGCGCCTTGGAGATGGCCGTGCCTTCATGGATGCGCTCGCGCTGGGCGAGCATCCAGGTGTGCAGGGTATCGTCGAGAGGTCTGGCCTGTGCGTGGCGTATTCGCGTCGCTCGTCAGGCGGCAGTCACGCACCTCGCGCTCGATGGCGTACAGCTGACCGATATTGGTGCAGGGCCTGTCCGGCCAGCGGGCTCTGGTTGGCCACGTGCAGGCTGTAGAACTCGCGCCGGGCGTGGGCCGCGGGCCATACAGCCGATTTTGGTCACGCCTTCCCCTGCTCGAAGCAGAACTTGTAGGCGGCGAAGTCATCACAGACCAGCTGGCCTCTCCAGTCACCGAGGAAGGCACGGGCATGCTCGCCGGCTCGGCTGGGACTGAAGTCATAGACTATGGCGCGCAGCTCGGCGAACGCGCTGGCAGCATAGGCCACACGTAAACCCGCTGCGTCTTCTTCATGCCGGGCGCAAGCATTTGCACCGGGGTTTCATCGGTCGTGGTAGGGACGGCAGTTACCTGCCGCCCTCCGCTCAGATCCGTACGTGCGGGATAACCGCATAGGGCTCCTGCCTCGGGGTATGTGACGCAAAGAGATCCTCAGGATAACGATGTGCGTTTCCGGGTTTAGGTATGTAGTAGAGGTCAACGAGGCGCCCTTAACATGACCATTGATATTTGAAAGCTTGCCGTCCTAGCTAGACGGCAGACCGCCGAACGAAAACCACCAAGACGTATCAGGTTCCCCGGCGCCGCGTGGCAATTGAAGAAACGCGTTTCGGCAACCGGCTCATCTGCCTCATCAGACAACTCGGCGGTTGACATCAGGATATTCTGACAAAATCAGGAAGTCTTTTTCAGAGTTTCCTTAGGCACCATTACCCTACGCAGGCTGTCACGCTCGAGTAGCCAAGACGCGATGAATGCGAACACGAGACCCCAAAACGGAGCGCCTATATTCAGAATTGGTACACCGGCCACCGACACCACAAAGGCGACCAGAGCACCAAGCGGACACTCGCCGCAAAAGGCGCCTTGGAAAGCGCCCTGCAACGCCCGGATCATGGCCAGTCCGCCGATTAGCCCAATCAAGGCCAGCGGCACCGCCAACGCAACGGCTGTTGCGACCGGTGCAAAAAGGCCAAAAATAATCATTAAGACAGCGAAGACCATGCCGCCGATCCACTGCCGATGCTGCGCGCCGCTGGAGACGAGAATCGCGTTGGTCGGCCCGGTAAGACAGGCGGGCACCGAACCGACCACCGCGAACAGCATCGAGCCCAGCCCGGACCCCACCGTAACGGCCTTCACAGGCGGTGGGTGATCGACCTGCTGCAGTACCGCAAAGCCCTGTGCGTTCTGAATGCCCAGCACAGTTATCATGAGCGGAATGACCATCTCTACCAGAGCCTGCAGCGAGAACTCTGGCATGTACATAATAGGACGCGCTAGGAGCGTTGGCACCACGCCCAGTGGCGCGATGCCGCCCGTAGTCCAAGCTACCGCGCCACCGGCGAGCAGCGCGGCCAGCACCGGCGGCAGTCGGCTCCCTAGCGCTGGCAAGACGGAGAAGAGCATGAATACTCCGAGGCTTACGGTGGCGAGCAGCGCGTTACTGGTAAACGCGGTGACAACTTTAACTCCCAGCGGCAGGAAAACGCCGGCGACCATGCCCATGACGATGGGTATTGGAATGCGGCGCATCACACAGTTAATGAGCCCGCTCCAGCCGAGTAATGTGATGAGTAGAGCAGTTACCCAGTAGGCCCCAATGACTTCCGCAAAGCTCAGGTGGTCGAGCGCCGACGGCAGCAGCAGCGCGCCCGGGATCGTCCAGGCCATCCCTAGCGGCTGCCGGTATCGCCAGCAAAAGTACAGGCTCAGCACCCCACTGAGACCGTAGGCACCGAAGATCCAGGAGGCGAGATCTACATCGCTCAGACCTCCATCACGGCCCACCATGATAAGGATAGCCAAGGGACCCGTCACCCCGAAAAGAAAGGCAGTGATGCCGTTGCTAAGAGCGTGACTATCGAGGCGATTCGACCTGGCTTCTTCAGCACTACCCGCGGTATTCCTTTCCTCTGTTTGCAAAGTCTTTCCTCCGTCAGTAAGAACCTCCCGGAAAAGCCTAGGACTTTAGCTGGCCAGTTGCAGGAGCTGAGTGCAACACTGTTATTGATTGAAGCTGGAACAGCTGCCGTATATCCAGGGCTTCCTGCATTACCTCATTCGTGACTTCTCAGGCACTTGAAGTCGAAGCGCTAAAGCGGTCGCATACTCGGTTGCAGTGCAATGGCGTCGCGTTCTTCTTGGCTGTGTACCGACAAGTCCGTCCCCTTGGCAGGTATTGGCGGATCAGGCGGTTGACGTTTTCGTTGCTGCTGCGCGGCCAAGGGCTATGAGGATCGCAGAAGACTATCGCCAACACCGGTTCTCTGGGTGGTCTGGGCGTGCTGCGCCATCTCCCGCCCCTGGTCGCAGGTCATGCGCATCGCCAGCGGCATGCGATCGAGCGCGGCACCGAAGCCCTCCACCGCCTAGGTCGCGGTCGCGTCGTTCATCTTCACCAGCATCAGGTAGCCACTGGTGCGTTCCCAGCTATTCGGCCTCCAATTGATACTCCTTGCCTAGGCCCAGGGCGTCGCGATAGGCGTCCCAGAAGCCGACTATGGCGCCCTCGGTGACCAAGTGCTCGGCGTCCTCAGCCTTGCCGCCGCCCATCCCGATGTAGGAAGCCTCTTCCTGATCGCGCACCACGGCGCCGTGCACTAGCTCTACCGCCTCGCCGTCCTCCATCGAAATCAGCCCGGCCGGCCCGATCAAGTTACTCTGTTTGCGGCGGATGGACTGCATCTCTTCGTCGTCGTCGGCATAACCGAACTGCGTCCACACCAGTTCGAACTCGTTCTCGGAGTAGGTGACCAACTGTCGCACCGCCAGCGTGTTGGCGATCTGCTGTAACACCAGGTTCGGGAAGACCGCCAGGATCATCAGCGTTACCGGATCGTCGAACTCCTTGCGTCCGGCCAGCACGGAAGGATCCTGCAGCCTGAAGTCGGAATCGAAGGAGCGCGCGTCCTTGAATATCTCTTTGTCGAGCTCGTCGTTGTTCGAGCTGCTCTGCGAGTACAACATCGAGTGACGGCCCTGACGGCCACCGAGCAGCGAGCCCCCTGTCTGCGAGGAGCGGTACAGGCCGAAGGTGGCATGAAACAAGTGCAGAAGACTGGCGTGATAGGGGTCGCGCGTGTTTTCCGCGTATAGCTTCCAGTTACCGTGAATGTACTGTCGCTGATCGCCCAAGACCTTGATCGGGCGATTGAAAATACGTGCTATCGAATTCACCGTCCGCTCGCCCAGGTACTCCTGCAGCGGTTCGACCTCTTCGGAGAAGGTGGCGAAGACCACGCCGTGCAACGTCTCCACGCGCAGCTGCGTGAGGCCATGCCTGCTCATGTCGAACGACTCAGGCATGCCGCCCTTGCGCTTGATGCCTCGGCGGAACGGCACGCCGATCAGGTTGCCTTTGAGATCGTAGGCCCACTGGTGATACACGCACTCCAGGTTCGGTGTGTTGCCGCGCAGGCTGCGGCACACGCGCGCGCCGCGGTGGGCGCAGCGGTTCTGCATCACGTGCACGCTGCCGTCTTCGGCGCGAGTGACGATCACTGGAATCTGCCCCACGAAAGTGGCCTTGTAGTCGCCCACGCTGGGGATCTCGGCCTCCAGTGCGACGAAGGACCAGTTATTGCCACGAAACAGCCGCTCCTGCTCCAGATCGAAATACTTGCGCTCGGTGAAGACCTTGTACGGAACCCGATGGCCTTCCTCCGTCAACTGGACCCGTGCCTGGGCCTGCTCAGATGCGACGTTCATTGTGTGTTCTCCTCTGTTCCGTGTCTGCGCTACTTTCGCCCTAAAGAGGGCGCGCGAGCAGGGTGTCGATGCGATAAGTGTCCAAGATCACCAGCTTTTCCTTGAAGCGCAGGGCGTCGCCAACCGCGACGATGCGGTCCATGTAGCGGCCGGCACTGTAGAGCTTGGTATTGCCGTCGTTGCGGGTTTGCAGCACCGCATAGTTACTCTGGACGCTGATCTCGCCATTGTCGGTGCCTGCTATATGGACACTGCTCACCAGGTGCCGGTAAAAGTGCTCGGGATAGATGTTGGCATTGCGTAGCGAGACTACGCGGTCATGCAACATGCCGCGGCTGTCACAATCCATGATCCCGATCGACATACCGCGATCAGCATTCTCGCGCGGAATGATCCGATAGCTGCAATCTTCGACGAACAAGTCCGGCCATGCTTCCAGCCGATCATCATCTATGCATTGGACATAGCGGGTTAGCAATTGCTCCACTTGGTACTGGAGCTCCATCGCCGATAGTGTCTCCGTTTGCATGTGTTCCTCCAATTCGGAAATGACTCTTTGCGGCATTCATATGCCGATGTGTTTTTGAAGCAGTTCCGGCTTGCCCTGCAGGGCCAGGCTTGGACCGTCGTAGACAATGCGGCCCTTAACGAGAATCATGCTGCGGTCGGTAAAGCCGAGCAGCACGTTGATGTTTTTGTCGACAATCAGGGTGGCGATGCCGGAGTCTTTGATGGTGCGAATCACCTGCCATATCTCCTTTCTGATCAGCGGCGCCAGGCCTTCGGTGGCCTCGTCGAGGATCAGCAGGTCGGGGTTGAGCATGAGGGCACGACCGATCGCCACCATCTGCTGTTCGCCGCCGGAAAGATTGCCGGCAAGGTGGTCGATGCGCTCGGCGAGCCGCGGAAACGTCTGCAGAACTCGGGCAAGATCCCACTCGTTGCGTCCGTCGCGTCCAGGGCGGGCAGCCATGACCAGACTCTCTCGCACGGTCAGGTTTGGGAACATACCACGCCCCTCGGGCACGTAGCCGATGCCTTGGCGGATGATCTGGTGCGTCGCCGCGCGGCTCACGTCGCGCCCATTGATCAGTACGCGACCTTCTCGTGGCGGGGTCAGACCTAGGATTGAGCGGATGGTGGTGGTCTTGCCCATTCCGTTGCGTCCGAGCAGGCACACGCTCTCGCCGCGGGCGATAGTCAAATCCACACCATGCAGCACATGGCTGTTGCCGTAATAGGTATGCAGACGACTCGCCTGCACCAACAAATCGGGTGTGCTTTGCATTGCTTCTGCCATCAGTAGGCCTCCTCACCGTCGCCCAAATACGCTTCCTGCACTGCAGCATCGGCGCGAATCTGATCCACCGGGCCGCTGGCCAGAACCCGACCGTTGACCATGACCGTGAGCACGTCGGCGATGCTAAATACCGCATCCATGTCGTGCTCGACTAGTACCAGCGCGTAGTCTTCAGCCAGCTCTCTGAGCAGCGTAGCCAACTGCGCCGACTCCTCCTGGCCCATTCCGGCCATTGGCTCGTCAAGTACAAGACAGGTGGGGTCGGTGGCCAGCACCATGCCGATTTCTAGCTGACGCTGTTCCCCATAGCTCATGGCATAGGCCGGCATGTCGGCATGGTGTCTCAGGCCACACCGCTCCAGCCCAAGCTCGGCGCGGGCCCGCACCGCACGGTAGGTCTCTGCGCTTCGGAAGAAACGCATCGAATGTGGAAGGCGCGACTGCGCGGCCAGCCAGCAGTTTTCCAGGCAGGTAAAGCTTGGAAAGATATTGGTGCGCTGAAAGCTGCGACCGATACCCAGCTGTGAGATCGCGTTGGGCGGCAGCCCGGAAATGTCACGGCCGTGGAATAGCACCTGACCTTTGCTAGGCGCCAGATGCCCGGTGAGCAGGTTCACCATCGTGCTTTTTCCGGCCCCGTTGGGGCCAATGATCGCGTGCACCTCGCGCGGGCCCACGCTCAGCGAGACGTCGCAGACGGCGGTGAGCCCGCCGAAGTGGCGTGTCAACCCGTGCGTTTCGAGAATATTGTCACTCATAAATTGGCTCCTTCCCTGAGGGCGGCCTTGTCGGTATCGGGCGCACCGAGCTTGGCGGTGGGTTTGTTCCTACGCTCAGCCCATTTCAGCAGCAGTCCGCCAATACCCCTGGGCAGCAGCAGCACCATTGCGATTACGGTGATACCCATGGGCAGCTCCCAATGCGGGGTCAGCGTCGAGTACCAATATTGCAGCCCTTCGAACGCGAACGCGCCGAGAATAGGGCCAAACAGGGTACCCATGCCGCCGAGGATCACCATGATGAGTGCGTGCGCCGAGAGCATCCAGCTGACGTCGGCCGGGTTCACAAAACCGTACTGCGTAGCCGAAAGAAACCCCGCGTAGCCCGATAGGGTACCGGCGATAACGAAGGCGACGAGCTTGTAAATCACAGGGTTGTAGCCCAGCGCGCGGACACGGATTTCGTTCTCCTTGATGCCGGAGAGCACTCGTCCGAAGGGCGAGCGTAGCAGGGTGCGTAGCAGCAGATAGACTAGCAGCATGGAGGCCAGCACCACGTAATACAAAGTGGTTCTGTTTTCCAGATCGAGCAACTGTATGCCAGCTATGCTCACCTCGGGCTTGAACATCAGGTAAATGCCGTCGGAGCCGCCCGCGAACGGGGCGTCGTGGAACAGATAGAAGAACATCTGCGAGAAAGCGATCGTCGCTATGATGAAGAAAATGCCCGAGGTGCGGATGATCAGCGCACCGATGATCAGAGCCGCCGCAGCCGCGAGCAGCAGGCTCATCGGCAGGGCGACCCAGAAATTCGCCGGCGCGAACTCCGGTGCGGTCAGTGCCAGGGTGTAGCCGGCGATGCCAAAGAAGACAGCTTGTGCAACGCTGACCATGCCCCCCGCCCCAACCAGCAGATCCAGGCTCAAGGCCATAATGGCCAGGATCATGATCGTAGTAACCTTTTGCGTGTAGTAGTCATGCTTGCTGCCGGCCAGCGCTTCGCCAAACAGCGGGTAAAGGGCCAGCAGCACCGTAAGCACTAATAACAAAATCTGTATAGAGCGAGGCAAAGAACGCATCGAGAAATTCCTATGCAAAGAGGCCGCGGGGCTTCCAGAGAACGATCATCGCCATCAGGGCGTACACCACCGCGCCGGCGAAATGAGGGACCAGTACGGCACCCCAGGTGGAGGCCAGCCCTACCATCAGCGCCCCAACAAAGGCGCCTTTGATTGAGCCGATACCGCCGATGACCACCACCACAAAACAAATGATCAAGACGTCGTTACCCATGCTCGGATACACCGAAGAGATTGGCGCGGCCAGCACGCCGGCAAAAGCGGCCAAGGTGGCACCGACGGCGAACACCGATGTGTAAGTCCAGGAAATATTAATGCCCAGAGCTTGCACCATCTCGCGATTGCTAGCGCCGCCTCGGACAATCATGCCCAACCGCGTTTTTTGCAGGATGAGGTACATGGCGATGGCGATGGCGATGCATATGCCCGAGAGGAACAGGCGGTAAATGGGATAGTCCAGATTCTCGGTGAGCACTATCGCGCCGCGCAGAGACTCAGGGATGGGCACGGCGTGCACGTCGTTGCCCCATAGGATGCTTTGCAAGGCATTGAAGATGAGGATGAGACCGAAAGTGAGCAACACCTGATCAAGATGGTTGCGCTTGTAGATGCGCTGAATCAACAACTTCTCCAGCATGATCCCCAGCAGCAGTGCGATTGGAAGCGCGGCGATGGCGGCAAGCCAGAAATTGCCCAGCACCGACGTCAACCAGAACGCCAGATAGGCGCCGATCATATATAGCGCGCCGTGTGCGAGGTTGATGATGTGCATGATGCCGAAAATTAGCGTCAGGCCGCTGGCAATCAAAAACAACAGCAAGCCCTGCTGGATGCCGTTGAGCATCTGTATGAAAAAAGTTGACAGGTCCATCGAGAACTCCCCAGGCTCGGTAGAGGGTAGCCGGCACGAGCCGGCCGTCGCTTGTTGCGTTAGTTGGACATCTCGCAGCCGGTTGCCGGATCTTCCAGCGCCTCTGCCGCAACGCCTATCATCACGCTTTTACCATTGCGCACTTCGCTCATATAGACATTCTGGATCGGGTTGTGCGCCTTGGACATGCTCCAGGGGCCGCGTGGGCTGTCGTCGAACTTCACCTTGCGCATCGCGTCGATCAGCGCGCCACGATCGGAGGTATCGCCTTTGACCGCCTCCATAGCGCGAATTAGCAACAGACCCGCGTCGTAACCCTGCACGGCGTAAATATCGGCTTCGGAGTCGTAGCGTTCCTTGAAAGCTTGGCGGAACGCCTTGTTATACTCATTGTCGAGGTCTTCGGCGTAATGCATGGTGGTGCGGATGCCATCCGCGCGGTCGCCCAGCCCGTCAAGGCTCTCGGTCAGGAAGCCGGTGGAGAGCAGCGGAATCGTATTCTTGAGGCCGGCGTCGGCGTAGTCCTGAATGAACTTCACGGCACCGCCACCTCCGAAGAAGGTATAAACAGCATCGGGCTTGATTGATGCGATCTCGGTCAGCTGGGCTTGGAAGTCGACGCTGGGGAAAGGAACCAGGATCTGCTTGACGATCTCGCCGCCGAGGCGCTCGAATTCTTCCTCGAAGCCGCCCAGATGCTCGGTACCGGCTGCATAGCGCCAGGATATTGTCACGATGCGGCGATAGCCCGCATCATAGGCCGGCTTGGCCATAGCGTAATCGGCCTGCCAGTTTGAGAACGAAGTACGGAATATATTGGGTGCGCACAACTCACGCGTGGCCACGTTCAGGCCGGCGTTGGGGATCACCAAAATGGTGCCGGTCTGACGCGCTACCTTGATCGCAGCCATGGCGACGCCCGAGTGGACCGGGCCAATCACGAAGTCGACATTCTCGCCGGAGATGAGCTTCTGCATATTGCTAACAGCCTTGCCTGGGTCCGCCTCGCTGTTGACCACGACAAACTTGGCTTCGCGTCCCCCGAGCTTGTTTCCGTGCTGTTCGATCGCAAGGCGCATACCTCGGTCCGCGTTGGTGCCGAGCATTCCGAATGTGCCTGAGTAGGGGAGTAGCAGACCGATCTTGACCTGCTCTTGCGTCGAGGCTGCGCCCGTCATTGTAAGAGTCATGAGTGCAGCCGCGGCTGCACCCGGTGCAAAGCGTTTTGCCTTTACCTTGAATAAACCCATTTGATTTTCCTTTTTATTTTTGTTTGTCGGCCTTAAGAGACCCGGGGCTATAGCTCCGCTACGCGTTACACCTATAAAATGACCTCGCTACTGGAAAGTAACCTCAGTTCATTTCGCATCCCAGCGCTGGATCAGACAGCGCCTCGGCGGCGGTACCGACCACCACGTTGGTGCCGTCCTGCACTTCGCGCAGGTAAATGTTTTGCATTGGATTATGCGCCTTGGAAAAGCGCCACTCACCGCGCGGACTATCGATCCGCACCTGTTCCATCGCGGCGATCCAGGCTTCGCGATCACGGCTGTTGCCTCCCACCGTTTGCAGCGACTGGGCTAGCAACAGGCCAGCGTCGTAGCCCTGAACCGCGTAGACGTCCGCCTCCTTGGCGAACCTCTGCCGGTAGGACTGGCGGAACGCCAAGTTCTTCTCGGTTGCCAGACCCTCGGCATAATGAAGGGTGGTCAACAGGCCCTCGGCTGCTTGCCCCTGAGCCTCCAAGGTGCCCTCAGTGAGGAAGCCCGAGCCAAGCAGCGGAATCCGTCCCTGCAGGCCCGACGCTGCATAATCCTGGACGAACTTGGCGGCACCGCCACCGGCGAAGAAGACAAACACCGCGTCCGGCTTGAGCGCAGCAATCTCGGTGAGATGGCTCTGGAACTCCACTTCAGGGAACGGTACATAGAGCTCCTTAAGCACCTTGCCACCGGCCTGCTCGAGACCCTCCTTAAAGCCGTCCACCGACTCGGTACCGAAGCCGTAGCGCCAGGCCAGGGTGATGACATTCTGGTAACCACGGTCGGCGGCCACCTGACCCATGGGGTAGGCGGTCTGCCAGGAGCTGAATGAGGTACGGAAGATGTTCGGCGCGCACAGCGGGCCGGTGGCCGCGTTGAAGCCTGCGTTGGGGATGATCAGCGGCACACCGGTCTCCCGGGCGACCTTGACCGCGGCCATGCCAACGCCAGAATGTATCGGACCAACCACCACATCCACATTAGCACCGGACACCAGGCGCTGCATATTTTGCACCGCCTTGCCGGGGTCGGCGCCATCATCGACCACTACGTACTCGACTGGACGCCCACCAAGCTGGTTGTCGTACTGCTCAATAGCCAACTTCAAACCATTGGTAGCAGCTTCACTTGGCGCGGCGTATGTGCCGCTGTATGACATCAAAAGGCCAATCTTGATTGGCTCATCCGCGTGAGCCAGACCGCACAGGGTGGTGAACAGGATCCCAGGCAGAAGGCCGTGGAAGGTGGAAGCGCGTTTTTTATTCTTGTTCATGGTGACTCTCCAATGCTGCACTGCAAAAAATCTCTCGTCGGTTATAGCCTCGCTTCCCGGCAGACCAGCCGCCGGGAAGCGGCGGTTTACAGCAGGTTCCAGGTGTAGTTGAAAATCAGGCGGTTCTCGTCTATGTCGCTGCGGTAGTTGGAACGGGCAACGACATTGCGTAGCCGCACACCGAGGTTCTTGAGCGCGCCGCTCTGGAAGGTGTAACCCACATCTAGATCACGCTCCCACTCCTTGCCCTCGAAGCCCCTGCCAGTGTCGACGTTGTCTCCCTTGATGAAGCGCACCGTGGTCACCAAGCCGGGAAGACCCAGCGCAGCGAAGTCGTAGTCATGGCGAACCTGCCAGGAGCGCTCGTCGGCTCCGGCGAACTCATAGGTGGGGACTTCATTGCCCAGCGGCGAAACGTTGTTGAAGAGACGCGGGAAGGCGTCATCGCCGAACATGGCCTGATAGCCGACCATGAAGGTGTTCCCGCCATACTTGGCCGACAACTGGGAGAAAACCGCCTGATTATCGATATTGCCCAGCAGCTGATCACCGTCTTCCTTGGAGTCGTAGAAGCCTATGTTAGCGCCCAGTCCCCAGTCACCCACCGGCTCGCTGTGCTTGAGGCTATAGAAACGCTGGTTAAAAATGTCTTCCAACTGCGCGTACCAGACGCCGACCGAGGTGCGCTTATCGTTGAAGGCGTAATCGGCACCTGCGTAGTTGAAGCGGTCGGTCGCGGCGTTCCCCGCCAGCTGCGGCAGATGACCGAGCTTGGCGCGCATCTTGTCGTCACCCGCCTCGTTCAGCAGACTGTTGGAACGGAATTGACCGCCTTGTAGGGTCAGTCCGTCGAACTCGCGGGAAATGATGCTAGCGCCCTGGTAAGTCGGGGGCAGCAGGCGAATATCAGAGAAGGTAAGCACCGGCAGGTTCGGGGTTTGCTCGCCGATCTTCAGTTCGGTCTGCGACAGGCGCACCTTTAGCGCCGCTCCAAGGCGGCTGAAGTCATCGACCGCCTCGCCGCTATCCAGGGGTAGCAAGCCGGTATTCACCCTCTCGCGGCTACTGTCGAGTTTAATGCCCAGCATTCCCAGCAGGTCGACGCCGAAACCGACTGTGCCCTGGGTGTAGCCAGAATTCACTCTGAGAATGAAGCCCTGCGCCCACTCTTCGGCCTTGGACTGCTGGTTGGGGCCCTCAATGTCCGAGAAATCCCGACTGAAATAATAGTTGCGCGCTTGCAGCGTCGCCGTGGTGTCTTCGATGAAACCGCCTTCAGCGGCTAGGGTACTGAGCGGCAGACTGGCGCTCACAGACACCAGCAGACGGGTTAGGTTCGGATATTGCTTCATTTTTGACTCGCTCTTTTTTATTGTTTTTTGGAAAGCATATATATGCCACATATTTCCCGCCCACAATTCTCCGTACCGCAAGTGGGCGGCCTTGAAACCACCTCGCTACCCAGACAGGCAACTCGGCGTAACAAACGGACCAGCCGCTCTGCACTTTTCCTCGCTTTAGGCATGCTTAAAATAACAGGCAGTCACTTGCCCGCGCTCTTTGTGGCCGCGTCCCAATGCAGGTCTGGTTCCTCGACCCGAAGTGCCCTTGGGCATCTCCACTTCAGCGTCTGACCTTGCTGGCCAGTTCGCCGCCGATACCGAAGTGGCCCTTGGCCATCTCCGTGATAATCACTCGCACGCTGGTCAGCGGCGCATCCAGGGAGCGCGATATGGCCTCGCTGACCTCACGGATGAGGGTTTCCTTCTGCTCGTCGTTGCGGCCTTCAAGAATGTGGATCTGGGCAATAGGCATGGTGTGCCTCCTGAAGAAGAGGCCGCCCGGGCAGGGCGGCCGGATGGCTCAGACGAAGCGCGCGGAGACGCTGCCAAGCCCCTGGTAGCGCACGGTGATGTTGTCGCCCGGCGCTACTGCGACGGCGGCGGTGATGCCGCCAGTCATGATGAAGGTGCCGGCCGGTATGTGTTCGTCGCGCTCTGCCAGCAGGTTGGCCAGCATGGCCACGCTGGACAGCGGATGGCCGAGCACTGCGGCGCCGGCACCAAGTTCCACCACCTCGCCGTTCTTCTCCATCACCACGCCGAGAGTGCGCAGGTCGACCTCCTCGAGGTTGGCCATGCGGCCTCCGGTGATGTAGCGGGTCGACGAGGCGTTGTCGGCCACCACGCTGATCAGGTCGAACTTGAAATTCTCATAGCGCGAGTCGATTACCTCGACGGTGGGGATCACGTAGTCGACCGCGGCGATCACGTCGCCGATATGGCAACCAGGCCCGACCAGCGGTGCCTTGGTGACCACCGCGATTTCCGCCTCGATCTTGGGGTGGATCAGCTTGGAACAGTCCACCGTGCCGCCGTCGGGCACGCTGAAGTAGTCGGCGAGAAAGCCGTAGATCGGCGTCTCCACGCCCATCTGTGCCATCTTCGCCCATGAGGTCAGGCCCATCTTCAGGCCGACGATCTTGTTGCCGCGCTCCTCCTTGCGCCGGCGGATTTCCCACTGGATGTCGTAGGCATCGGCGAAGGTCATCTCGGGATAGTCGTTGGTGACCTTGTGGATGTCATGGGCCTGCAATTCGGCGTTCTCGATGTGCTCGGCCAGGGCCAGCACCTGCTCGCGGTTGAGGGTACGGTTCATGCGCTCACCTTCTGGTTCTGGCGGGCCCGGGACATATCCAGGGCGAGGTCTTCGATCATGTCTTCCTGGCCACCGACGGTGCCGCGGCGCCCCAGCTCGACCAGAATGTCGCGGGCCGGCACGCCGTATTTCTTCTCGGCGCGCTGGGCGAACAGCAGGAATGAGCTGTATACGCCGGCATAGCCCAGGGTCAGCGCATCGCGGTCGACGCGGATCGGCTGGTCCATCATCGGCACGACGAGGTCTTCGGCCACATCCATGATCTTGTAGAGGTCGATGCCGGTTTCCACGCCCATGCGCTTGCACACCGCGACGAAGACTTCCAGCGGGGTGTTGCCGGCACCCGCGCCTAGCCCTGCGACCGAGCCGTCGATGCGCGAGGCGCCGGCCTCGATGGCCGCCAGCGAGTTGGCGATGGCCATGCCCATGTTGTGGTGGCCGTGGAAGCCGATCTCGGTGGCCGGGTTCAGCTCGGCGCGCAGCAGGCCGATCTTCTCGCTGACTTCATCGGGCAGCATGTAGCCGGCGGAGTCGGTGCAATAGATGCAGTTGGCGCCGTAGCTTTCCATCAGCCGCGCCTGCTCCAGCACTTTTTCCGCGCTGATCATGTGCGCCATCATCAGGAAGCCGACGGTATCGGCGCCCAGCTTGCGCGACATGCCGATGTGCTGCTCGGAGACATCGGCCTCGGTGCAATGCGTGGCCACTCGAATGGTGGAGACGCCACAGTCGAGCGCCATCTTCAGGTGGTCGACCGTGCCGATGCCCGGCAGCAGCAGGGCGGATACCTTGGCCTGCTTGAGGCGCGGGATCACCGCACGCAGGTATTCCTCGTCGCTGTGCGCGGGGAAACCGTAGTTGATCGAGCGACCGCCGAGGCCGTCGCCGTGGGTGATCTCGATCAGTGGCATGCCGGCGGCGTCGAGGCCGGTGGCGACCGCGATCATCTGCTCGAGGCTGATCTGGTGGCGCTTGGCGTGCATGCCGTCGCGCAGGCTCATGTCGTGCAGGGTGACGTTCTTGCCTTGCAGATTCATGGTGCGACTCCTTTAGGCCAGTGCCGCTTCACGACGTGGCAGTTGAATGGTGCCGCTGGCGATTTCCTCGGCGAACATCTCGCCGGTGCGCAGGGCGGCGGCGGTCATGATGTCGAGGTTGCCGGCGTACTTGGGCAGGTAGTCGCCCAGGCCCTCGACCTCCATGAAGATCGAGACGCGGTTGCCGTCGAATACCGGGCCATTCTTCAGCCGGTAGCCGGGCACGTACTTCTGCACCTCGGCGATCATCGCGTGGACCGATGCGGTGATCGCATCCTGGTCCGGTTCGGTTTCGGTCAGGCAGTGGATGGTGTCGCGCATCATCAGCGGCGGCTCGGCCGGGTTGACGACGATGATCGCCTTGCCTTCCTTGGCCCCGCCGACCTGCTCGATGGCGCCGGCGGTGGTGCGGGTGAACTCGTCGATGTTCTTGCGGGTGCCCGGGCCGATGGAGCGCGAGGACACGGTGGCGACGATCTCGCCGTAGGCCACCGGCTGCACGCGCGATACCGCGGCGACCATCGGGATGGTGGCCTGGCCACCACAGGTGACCATGTTGACGTTCATTTCCAGCGTGCCGACATGCTGCTTGAGGTTCACCGGCGGCACGCAGTACGGGCCGATGGCGGCCGGGGTCAGGTCGACCATCAGCACGCCCAGCTCGTTGAGCTTGCGGCTGTTCTCGGCGTGTACATAGGCGGAGGTGGCATCGAAGGCGATGCGGATATCGTCCTCGAGCACGTGCGGCAGCAGGCCGTCGACGCCCTCGGCGGTGGTCTTCAGGCCGAACTCGCGGGCGCGCTTGAGGCCATCGGACTCGGGGTCGATGCCGACCATCCAGACCGGCTCGATCCACTCGGAACGCAGCATCTTCATCACCAGATCTGTGCCGATGTTGCCCGGGCCTATGATCGCTACTTTCAGTTTCTTGCTCATCAGGCTGTCCTCGATCAGATGAAGCGCACGCTGGCGCTGCCGATGCCGCCGATATCGACGCGCATGAAATCACCGGCCTTGACCGGTTCCAGCGGAACCAGCGAGCCGGACAGGATCACTTCGCCGGCCTTCAGGCCGATGCCGAAGTGGCCGAGGGTGTTGGCCAGCCAGGCCACGCAGTTGACCGGCGAGCCGAGCGCAGCCGCTCCAGCGCCGGTGGAGAGCAGCTGGCCGTTTTTCTCGACCACCATGCCGCAGGTGACCAGATCGACCTGGCGCGGTGAGACGGCCTGGTCGCCGAGCACGAACAGCCCGCAGGAGGCGTTGTCTGCCACGGTGTCCTGGATCTTGATCTTCCAGTCCTGGATGCGCGAATCGACCACTTCGAAGCAGGGAATCACGCATTCAGTGGCGGCCAGCACGTCGGCGTTGGTCACGCCCGGCCCCATCAGGTCCTTCTTGAGGATGAAGGCGATCTCGCCTTCGGCGCGCGGCTGGATCAGCCGCTCACTGATCGGCATGGCTTCGCCGCTGTTGTAGACCATGGCATCGGTGAGGTAGCCGAAGTCCGGCTGGTGCACGCCGAGCATGTTCTGCACGGCCTTGCTGGTGACGCCGATCTTCTTGCCGATCACCCGCTCGCCGGCAGCCAAGCGCCGTTCCAGCATGCGCAGGGAAATGTGGTAGGCGTCCTCGACGGTAATGTCGAAGCCGCGGCTGGTCAGCGGCGTGACGGTCTCGCGCTGGACCATCGCCTGGTAGAGCTCGTCGCCGAGTTCGTTGATCAATGTCTTGTCCATATCGGTCTCTCTCAGGAATGGAGGGCGTCGGCCTCGGCGAGGAAATTCTCAACTAGGCGGGCGAAACGCTCGGCGTGTTCGATCTGGGTCCAGTGGCCGCACTGGCCGAAGACGTGCAACTGGGCGCGGGCGATCCATTCGGCCAGGGTCAGCGAGGCCGCCAGCGGAATCACCTGGTCCTCGCGGCCATGGATCACCAGTGTTTCGTGGGGCAGGGCGCGGATGTCCGCTTCGTCGCTGGCCAGCCCGTCGACCCAGCGTTGGCGCGGGGCCGGGAACATCTGGGCGAAGGATTCCTGAAAGCCGGGGCGGATACTGGCCTGGTAACGCAGCTCGGCCAGCTCGTCGTTGACCAGGTTGCGGTCGTAGGCGAAAACGTCCATCAGCCGGCGCATGCTGGCAAAGGACGGCTCGTAGCCCCAGACAGCATCCAGGCCCGGCGTGATTGGAAAACTCACTCCAACGCTGCCCATCAGCACCAGCCGGCGCACCCGCTCGGGATGCCGGATGGCCAGTGCCAGCGCCAGCCCGCCGCCGAACGAGTTGCCGACGATGTCGGCCTGCTGGATGCCGAGGGCGTCGAGCACGCCGATGGCATGCTCGACCCAGCGCGCCTGGCTGTATTGTCCATCGGCCGGACGTTCGCTGTAGCCGAAGCCGAGCATGTCCGGAGCGACCACCCGGCGCGTCTGCGCCAGCTGCGGAATGATCCCGCGCCAGTTGGCCCAGGCGGTGACGCCCGGCCCGGAGCCGTGGATCAGCAGAACCGGGAAGCCTTCGCCCTGATCATGCAGGTTGGTGCGGTAGCCAGCGGCGAGGATTTCGCGACCGATTTCAGGGCTTTGCTGCGGTGCGTTCATGGCCAGCTCCTCAGAGTTTCACACAGATGTTTTTCAGCTCGGTGTAGAATTCCAGCGAGTGCACACCCCCTTCGCGCCCGATGCCCGACTGCTTGCTGCCGCCGAAGGCGGTGCGCAGGTCGCGCAGGAACCAGCTGTTGACCCAGACGATGCCGGCCTCGATCTGCCCGGCGACGCGGTGGGCGCGCGAAGCGTTCTCGGTCCAGATCGCCGAGGCCAGGCCGTAAGGCAGGCTGTTGGCCAGTTCAATGGCTTCCTCCTCGCTGTCGAACGGGCGGATATGGCAGCAGGGGCCGAAGATTTCCTCGGTGACCACCGCCGAATCGTCGGTCAGGCCGGTCCAGATGGTCGGCTGCACCCAGGCGCCGCCGGCCAGGTGCGCCGGCATCTCCGGCACGCCGCCGCCGGTGACAACGGTGGCGCCGTCGTCGACTGCCTGCTGGTAGTAACTGAGGACTTTTTCACGGTGCTTGTGGCTGATCAGCGGGCCGAAATTGGCCTCTGGATCGTTCGGTTCGCCGATCTTCAACGCTTCGGCGCCGGCCTTCAGGCGGGCGACGAACGCGTCGAAGATCGGCCGCTCGACATACACCCGCTCGGTGCCCAGGCAGACTTGGCCGCAGTTGGCGAAGGCCGAGCGCAGGGTGCCCTCGATGGCCTTGTCCATATCGCAGTCGGCGAAGACGATGCCGGCGTTCTTGCCGCCCAGCTCCAGCGACACCTGGCGCACGCCCTTGGCCGCGGCGCGCATGATGGTTTCGCCGGTGCCGGTCTCGCCGGTGAAGGTGTAGGCGTCGACGTCCGGGTGCTCGGTGAGGAAGGCCCCGGCCGAATCGCCGCCGAAACCGTGCACCACGTTGTACACGCCGGCCGGCACACCGGCGGCCTGCATCACCTCGCCGAGCAGGGTGGCGGTCAGCGGGGTTTCCTCGGATGGTTTGACCACCACGCAGTTGCCGCAGGCCAGGGCCGGGCCGACTTTCCAGGTCATCAGCAGCAGCGGCAGGTTCCACGGGCTGATCACCCCGATCACCCCCTTGGGCCGGCGCACGCCGTAGTTGAGTGCACCGGCGCCGTCCGGGGTGGCCATCTCGAAGGCTTCGGTCGGCACGTTCTTGATCAGGTCGGCGAACACCTTGAAATTGGCCGCGCCGCGCGGAATGTCGATGTGGCTGGCCAGGGATTTGGGCTTGCCGGTGTCCAGGCATTCGGCCTCGAGAAACTCATCGAAGCGCGCCGTGACGCCATCGGCCACGCGATGCAGAATCTCAGCGCGCTCGGCCACCGTCATCTTCCCCCATGGTCCCTTCAGCGCAGCGCGTGCCGCCCTGACCGCGGCGTCGACCTCGGCGCGGCCGGCCTCGTGCACGCGGCCGATCACCTGGCCATTGACCGGGTTGATGTCCTCGAAGGTGCGGCCGCTGGCCGAATCGACGAAGGCACCGTTAATGAAATGCTTGATCTCTTTCATCTGCGCAATCTCTGCAATAAGTCGAACCGAACCATCAGGTCAGCACGGTCATGAATCGTTCGTTGAGCACACGGTCGTGATAGAAGATCGCCTTGCCCAGGTCCTTAGCCAGCCAGGTCACCGGCTTGTGATCCGGATAGCTGTAGTTGCCGCCGCAGAACACCTCGCTGCGGTTACCGGACGGGTCGAAGAAGTAGATGGTCTTGCCGTGGGTCAGGCCATGACGGGTCGGGCCGATGTCGATCGAGGTGTCGGTCATGGAGATCAGGTCGGCGGCGCGAAGCACGTCTTCCCAGGTTTCGAGGTGAAAGGACACATGATGGAGGCGGCCTTTTTCCGGATGGTGAATGAAGGCCACGTCGTGGGCCTTGGTCGACAGACTGAGGAACTGGGCGACGCGCGTGCCATTTTCGTCCAGCACCTGTTCGGCCAGATAGAAGCCGAGCACCTTGGTGAACAGGTCATAGGTCGCCGGCAATTCGTCGCCATACAGTAGGCAATGATCGAAACGCACAGCCGCCATGCCTTTCAGATCGCGCGGCCATGCCTCGGGATTGACCTCATTCACACCCCACTTTCCAGTATATTCCTTGTCTGCATACAACTCGAAGTGATGCCCGGAGGGTGCCTGGAAGCGCACGCGCCGGCCACAACTGTTCAGTTCACCTGCGGGTAGCTGCTCAACGGCACAGCCATATGCCGTCAGATCCCGCTCCAGTTGCCGGAGAGCATCCTCATCCACAACCTTGAAACCCATAAAATCCATACCAGGTTCGTCGGCTTCGCGTAGCACCACGGAGAATTTGTCAACTTCGGTCCAAGCCTTGAGATAGACACGGCCCTGATCGTCACGGTCCATCTCGATCAGGCCCAGCAACTCGACGTAGTGTTCCAGGGCCTTGCTCATGTCCAGTACACGCAGCTGCACATGGCCGGGGCGCATTATACCTTTGTTCATGACGTCACCTTTTCTCTTTGTTGTGGGTCGACCGTATTTTCATAGCACGGCTTTGAATAACGCTCGATACATAGATCGCTACGGGCAAACAGTCGGCAGGCCAGGGCGTAGCCTTGTTCGCGGGCCTCTACCGGTACGTGCTTGCAGCTCATACGCCCGCATTCGTAATCACCGGTCAGCACCCGCACCTTACACAGGCCGCACCCGCCGCCGCGACAGCCAACTGGTAGGCAGTGCTTGTTCTGGGCCTCCATAGCACGAAGCACTGACTGCTGCGGCTGGCAGACGAAGCTCTCCCCATCAGGCCGTACAGTGATTTCAAAGACCGTTGGCATCCCGCCTCCGTCGACATGTGCGTCAGTGGGCACCGCTGCAGGACCTCAAATACAAGGCCTGACCAGTTTGGCGATTGCTAGGGAAGTATTGATTGTCATCGCGGGAGCGCTGATTATTAAGGTGTAACGGAACGAACTCTTGTTATTGGTTTGCATTGTTCTCTCTAGCGATGCTCTTTGGCGCAGCATGTATGAAATCCTAATGGGCTACCGTGGTATCTGCGGTCCACTGGCACCAATGCGGTGGCTGCCTGTGCTTAGATCAGAATCTAACTATATTTACAGATCCAACGGCTCCCATGGGCGTCGGCCTAGCGGCTGAAACAAAGTGATATTTTGCACCTAGCACTAAACGCAAGCCTATGTGCATCACGTAACCCGTTCGCAGAAAACACTTCAATTACTCGCCTTCGAAACCTTAGCCACTATCGACACGGCCTCTTACCCTTGACGCAGCGCAATTTGCTCATGCGCCTCCCAACCCATGCGCAGTCGGGCCTCAGCCACATCGGCATCGAGATCATGGTTCCATAGCCAGTCGAAACGAGTCGCCAGTATTTCCCCCACCAGCTGTTCGTCCGCACCTACAATGGGGTCGCGCAACTCGTATAACTCGCCGGTTTCCACAGTGGTTCGTTGCACACGACAGGCATGAGGGCGGCGCAGGTCGTCGTAAGCTCCAAGCAGCTCGGGGAGGTTGCCTGTTTCGGTCCGACTATCGCCCAACAGCCGGGCGAGGAAATAGGCGTCCTCAAGCCCTTGCCCTGCACCGGCACCTTGGTGCGGCAGCATGGCGTGCGCTGCGTCGCCGATCAGGGCAACCCGACCGTGTACGTAGCCTGGCAGTTCCGGCAGGTCATGCAGTGCCCAGAGAGTTGGCGCCGGGATGCACTCCAGTAAGGCGCGCGGGGCATCGCCCCAGCCCGCGAACGCATCGAGCATCTCGCGCTGGCTCGCTTCCCGTACCCAGGGAGCGTCCGCGGGCCAAGTCGGTTCCGGCTGGCTACGGTCGGAGGTGAACGCTACCACGTTGACAATGCGGCCTTTTCTCACCGGGAAGGTAAGAATATGGCCATAGAGCCCTAAGTACATCTGCGGGACATCCACCAAGTGCTCGTCAATGCCATTTATTCTATAGGCTTCGCGCAGTTGCAGGCTATCTACCATGCCCCGGTATGCACAGGTACCGCTAAAACGTGGTTCTAAATGATCCAGCCCCTGACCTTCCAGCACATAGCTACGAAGCGCTGACTTAATGCCGTCGGCGCCGATTAGAAGATCGCAGCGGTACTCTGTGCCGTCGGCGAATAGCATTTGCAGTTCATCACCCTGCTGCTCGATTTGGGTGGCACGCTTCCTAAATTGGGCGATACCTTCTGGAAGGTGTTTTACTAGGGCGTCAAGGAAATCAGCACGGTGTGCAGAGGACTGACCTACGCCCGGCGCAATGGTGGCGCCTAGATAGCTGGCATCGCTACCGCGCCGCCATTCAAACCAAATATCCTCCCAAGGCTGCGGAGTCCGATCAGCAACCTGAAAGTAGGCTTGACCCAAACCCAAACCGACAATGGCGCGCACTGCGTTAGGCCCGAAGGACACACCAGCACCGACTTCACCGAACGCCGGGGCAGCCTCGAATAGCTGCACATTAAGATGGGAGTGTTTGCACAAGCTCAATGCCAAGGCAAGGCCTGAAATTCCGCCGCCGACTATAGCGACGCGCAAGGCTGGTTTCTTAGCGTTCATGTCGTTCATGCAATACCTGTCATGGCTTTATTATTGGGATATCTTCAACAGTAGCGAAGCCATAACTATTGATAAATACACTAATCCCTATATTATATATTCATGGGCAGAATGTACGATGCTGCCGCTTTGGCAGGACGACGTCCCAACATAGCGAGGCTCCATGGAACTGCATGACCTGGATTTAAACCTGCTGGTAGTATTCAACCAGTTGATGGTCGACAAGCGTGTCTCTATCGTCGCGCAAAGCCTAGGCCTAACCCAACCTGCCGTAAGCAACGCCCTGAAGCGCCTGCGCACCGCACTGCAGGACGAACTGTTCGTGCGTACCCACCAAGGCATGGAACCTACGCCCTATGCTGCACATTTAGCTGAGCCTATCGCCCATGCCATGCACAGTCTGCGCGAAGCGCTACATCACGAAGAGCGCTTCGATCCTTTAACCAGCGAGCGTACCTTCACCTTGGCCATGACCGACATTGGTGAGATATATTTCATGCCGCGGTTAATAGATGCGCTCACTCGTAAGGCCCCCCATTGCACAATCAGCACGGTACGCGGCAGCTCGGTGAGTTTGGGACAGTCGTTACAAGACGGTACAGTAGATTTGGCCGTAGGCCTGCTACCCAACCTACAGGCCGGCTTCTTACAGCGTCGGCTTCTTCATAACCGCTACGTGTGCTTGTGCCGTAAGAACCACCCGGCCACCAGAGAGCCACTGACCTTGGAGCGCTTCTGTGCCTACAGCCATATACGTGTCATCGCCGCCAGCACTGGCCACGGCGAAGTAGATTCCCTTATGGCGCGAGCTGGCATCCGGCGGGACATTCGCCTAGAGGTTCCGCACTTCGTCGCCGTTGGCCATATCCTCCAGCATACGGAGCTACTCGCCACCGTACCTGAGCGCTTCGCTGACTGCTGTGTAGAGCCCTTCGGCTTGAATGTGCTGCCAATC
Source organism: Pseudomonas alcaliphila JAB1 (assembly GCF_001941865.1). Lineage (NCBI taxonomy): Bacteria > Pseudomonadati > Pseudomonadota > Gammaproteobacteria > Pseudomonadales > Pseudomonadaceae > Ectopseudomonas > Ectopseudomonas alcaliphila. The sequence goes on from NZ_CP016162.1 coordinate 1,540,169, forward strand.
CCCATCGACCTACCAGACATCCCCATTAACATGTTCTGGCACGCAAAATATCACAAGGATTTAGCCAACATCTGGTTGCGACAACTGATGTTCGAGCTGTTTTCGGATTGAGTGAAAATCCGGGGTGATCGATACGTAAGCGTACGCCGAACTCACCTTGCGTGATTCAGGCAGGTACCCACTGATGCGGCAGCAGTTGGCCGATTTCACTGGCCCGCTGCATAGGCAGCCGTGTCAGCACGTCCTTGAGATAGGCATACGGATCATGTCCGTTCATGCGGGCCGACCGGATCAGGCTCATGATCGCCGCCGCTCGTTTGCCGCTGCGTAGCGGCCCGGCAAACAACCAGTTCGATGGACTTGCCCCTACCAAACCGGACACCAACTCCCCGTTGATGCTACTGCCAAGCGCCTGAATTCCCTCGGCGAGCGATATTTCAAAGCGCTGTGCGGATGCTGCTCGTTGTAATGCTTGAACCGCCCCGGGTTTCGCGGAGGCTATCGTATTTGAGTCAGGCGGCAACTGGGATTGCTGCCTGACTCTGTTCGTATAGTGCCTCAAACTCCGCTGGTGGCCTATTTCCAATCGGTTCCAGCAAGCGCTGTTGGTTGAACCAGGTCACCCACTTCAGCGTTTCCCATTCCAGAGCCTCTACAGTTTTCCATGGCCCTTGCTTGTGGATCAACTCGGTCTTGTAGAGTCCGTTGATGGTCTCCGCCAAGGCGTTGTCGTAGCTGTCGCCGGTATTGCCAACCGACGGCTCGACGCCGGCTTGCGAGCCCCGGTCGCTATGATGAACCAGCCGGTGCGGCTCAGGCCGACGGCTGTGAAGTGCCTGTTCGAGCGCATCGAGGACAAACTCCGTGCGCATGTGCCGACTGACACGCCAGCCAACGATAAACCGGGAGTAGACATCCACGATGAACGCGACGTAGGCAAACCCCTGCCAGGTTGAAACGAAGGTGAAATCGGCCACCCAGAGCTGGTTGGGGCGCTCAGCCGTGAACTGCCGCTTCACCAAGTCTCTGGGATTGGCATTGCTAGGGTCAGCGCGTGTGGTTTTCACGGCCTTGCCTCGTGTTACACCACGCAGCCCCATGTCCCGCATCAACCGCTCCACTGTGCAGCGCGCTACGGTCTGGCGTTCGCGGAGCATCTGACGCCAGATTTTTCGGGCACCATAGACCTCGTAGTTCTCTTGCCAGACACGACGAATCTGCACGGTAAGCGCCTCGTCACGTATTGCGCGTGCTGATTGCCGTGATCGGTCGCGTAAGCGCGCAGCATGGCGTCGATAGGCCGATGGGGACACCTGCAGCACGCTGCACATTGGCTCGACCCCCAAAGGTTTTCCGGTGCTCGTCGATGAGTAGCCAGATCACTTCAAACGGCGGTCGAGCTCCGCCTGGGCGAAAAAAACGCTGGCGACCTTGAGAATCTCGTTGGCCCGCTTGAGCTCGCGAATCTCGCGCTCCAGCTCTTTGATACGAGGATCTACCGACGGATTGGGTGTTGAGGGGGAAGATGCCTTGCGAATCCAGTTGCTCAAGGTCTGAGCGGTGCAACCGATCTTGCTGGATACCGCCTCAATGGCCGCCCACTGGGAAGCATGCGACTCACGGACTTCATAGACCATCCGTACGGCACGCTCGCGGACTTCAGGGGAAAACTTCGGTGGCTTTGGCATAGTGGCTCCAGTTTCTCAAAAGGTGGAGCCTCCGCGATAGCCGGGGCGGTTCAGATCAACATAAGCAGCCTCGACAAGGCCGCGACGTTAGCCCAGGTGGGTCAGTTTTACATCGGCCTTGACACATGCAGCTGCATACTTTCCCCTCAATATTCATGCCGGCGATGATATCTATACAAATTCGCTTATTTACTTATATAACAGCCTTCTCTATTTTTCACCCAACGGCATCATTAATGGGAGCGTGGTCAGAGCGGGCTCTCACGCCACGGCATGAGACGCTGCAACTCACCGCCCCTGTTAAGGAAGCTCTGAACCATCGTCGATGCCACGGTGATCAATGCGCCGAGTTCGACCAAGAACAAGGACGGCAAACGCGACCCGGAGATGCACCAGACCAAGAAGGGTAACCAATATTACTTCGGCAGTGCGACCTGAAAGTCGCATGGGTTTCTGTTCCGCAGGTTAACGCCCGACGGAACCGACTGTTCCACCACTCGTTCCCTACCCAGACAGGCGTGGCCGGTAACAGCCGGGTCTGAAGCTCTGGGGACAATGTAACCGCCGATATTTCGGTAGGTCGAACCGCGAGGCCAGACTGAATCTGCCAGCATCAAGGCGGAGAGGCGCTAGGGATGAACGGGTACGGCTAACACAAGTGAACCTCATATAAACGTCGTCATAATAGCCAAGCCAAAGATGCTGACAGGCTTGAACCAAAAGGTGTGCGGCCAGGCAGGGGCTCTTACCGATAGCCCCTCGTGGATGTGGTGCCGCCGGCGAAATCGAGGAGCCCGACCCGTTCGGAAATCCATGCGGAACAGGGTAAGCCCGTAGCGTTGCCGATTTCGGCAGGTGAGCTGTAAAGCAAGCTGTTGATGCTGCGGGTAAAGGAATGTGGAAAAAGCGAAGGTCACCCTGTAATGGGGTGAATACAGATTGAAACATCATCTGGCGCGAAAGCGAGCAGACTTCCACACGGTCTTCCATGGCGAGAAAACCTGATCAATCGTTGTACGGAGGAAAGCAGATGGCAGTGCTCGCACCCAATGCGCAAGCAACGGCGAGCACTGGTGCGCCTTCGAACTTCATATCGGCCTGGCCCCAACACTGGAACCAGATCGAGTCGCAAGTGAAACGACTCCAGGTCCGTATCGCCAAGGCAACACGGGAAGGTAGGTGGGGCAAGGTGCAAGCCTTGCAGCGACTGCTGACTCGCTCGTTCAGCGGCAAAATGTTGGCCGTGAAACGAGTGACGGAAAACAGAGGCAAGAGAACACCGGGCGTTGATGGCAAGATCTGGTCGACTCCGGTGGCCAAATCGACGGGAGCACAAGCGTTACAGCATCGGGGCTATCGGCCCCAACCACTGCGACGCATCTACATACCCAAAAGCAATGGCAAGCAGCGTCCGCTGGGGATTCCAACGATGCGGGATCGTGCGATGCAGGCGCTGTGGAAACTGGCACTTGAGCCGGTTGCCGAAACGCGTGCAGATCCCAACTCCTATGGATTTCGGTCGCAACGATCCACCGCCGATGCAATCGCACATTGCTTCAATGCACTGGCGAAACGTGGTTCGGCGCATTGGGTACTTGAAGGTGACATTCGAGGCTGCTTCGACAATATCAGTCACGATTGGCTGCTCGCCAATGTGCCTATGGATAAGGTGGTTCTGCGCAAATGGCTTCGAGCGGGGTATGTCGATCAGGGAGCCTTGTTCGCAACGGAGGCAGGAACCCCGCAAGGGGGGATCATCTCTCCGGTACTTGCGAATTGGACGCTGGATGGCCTGGAAGATGTCGTCCATGCAAGCGTGGCTTCGACAGCGCGCAAGCGTAAGCCATTCAAGATACACGTCGTACGATATGCCGATGACTTCATCATCACAGGGGCCACGCAAGCTGTTCTGCAACATCAGGTTCGTCCTGCAATTGAGGCGTTCCTGAAACAGCGTGGACTGGAACTCTCTGATGAAAAGACTCAGATAACGCATATCTCACAAGGCTTCGATTTTCTGGGCCAGAACGTACGCAAGTACGCCGGCAAGCTACTCATCACTCCGGCTCGCAAGAGTGTGAAGGCATTGCTGGATAAGGTGCGGGAAATCGCGAACGCAAACAAGACGGCAACTCAAGCTAACTTGATCCTGACCTTGAACCCGGTGATCCGAGGGTGGACCATGTATCATCGCCATGTTGTCGCTGCCAAGCGTTTCGCATGGATCGACCATCAGATTTGGCAAGTGCTATGGCGCTGGGCAGTTCGTCGGCACGCCATGAAAAATGCCCATTGGGTAAAACAACGCTACTTTCGTGTCGTAGGTCAACGGCACTGGGTTTTTGCCACTCAGGAGAAAGCGCGCGGCTTGAGTCAACCCGCTTGGCTGTATGCCGCCGCCAGTGTTTCGATCGTGCGGCATATCAAAATATGCAGTGCAGCGAACCCGTTCGACCCGGCATGGACGTTTTACCTTGAGCGCCGAAGAGCGCATCGTCAGGTTGCCCAGTCTTACTCAGGCTGCTGGAAGGCTTGAGCCGTATGAGGGGTGACTCTCACGTACGGTTCTTAGGGGAGGCAGGGGTGGTAACACTCCTGCTTTACCCGACTGAAGGCCCACATCGGAGTGGATGATGAGTCGGGTCTGGTACACAGCGTAGTCGGTACGCCAGCCAACGTGGCGGATGTCACTCAGGTCGACAAGTTACTGCACGGCGACGAAAACGTCGTTTGCGCCGATGCCGGCTACACCGGCGTCGAAAAGCGCTCCGAACACGAAGGCCGGGCGGTGATCTGGCAGGTCGCGGCACGCCGCAGCACTTACAAGAAGCTTGGCAAGAGCAGCCCGCTCTACAAAGCCAAGCGCAAGGTCGAGAAGGCCAAGGCGCAGGTGCGGGCCAAGGTCGAGCACCCGTTTCGGGTGATCAAGCGCCAGTTTGGTTACATCAAAGTTCGCTTTCGAGGGCTGGTGAAGAACACGGCGCAGTTGGTGACGCTGTTCGCCCTGTCGAACCTGTGGATGGCGCGCCGACATTTACTGGCGAATACAGGAGAGGTGCGCCTGTAATGCGGGAAATGGCCGCCGCGAGGTGCTCGCGGCGGCTAAAAATCCAGAAAGAATGGATGATTTGATCGTTTTTAGACGAATCGCCGTTTTTGAAATTGGCAGGGCTGAAGTCAGCCAGAAATACGTGACTACTTCAGACCATCCCTTAAGCCGCGGCACTCTGCTCGCGATGACGTCAAAAAAAAACGGGCACCCTGCGAAGCATAAGTAAGTGCCATTCAAATCTGTTCCATTTTCCTTTTAGGAGTGCCTCCCATACGTCTCATACAAAATAACCGCGAGCCATGTCGCGGTTATTCTGCCAGCTTTAGGGTCAGAAGCTGTGGGTATAGCCCAGACCGACAGTGTCCTGAGCATGCTCTGCCCTTATTGGCGCGGAGGTATTAGGCAAACTGGAGTTATCCATCTTCTTCTTGAAGGAATGGTTCCAGGCAACATCCACCTTACTTGTTGGCGAGAACTGATAAGAAAACCCCGCCGAGACAAACCTAGTCGTAATGGCGGGCATTACCGACAGCAAGGTCTCAGAGCGGAGTGCCTGAGTCACGAAACGGGTGCCACCTCGCAGCGTCCACTTGCCAGTTTGGTAAGCGGCACCGAGCGACAGGGCGGTCTGATCCTTGAAATTTAGCGGCAACAGAATGTCGATATTGTCACCGGTATCCGCCACAAACCCGACATCGACGTCTTTCATGGCGTGCTTCCAGAATATCCGGGAGACGTCGGCAACAATCATCCATTGCGCATTGACCTGGTGGCTTATGCCAAGATTCAATTGCGCCGGCGTTTGAAAGTCACGTACGCTGATCCTGCCTCTGAGCGGAACCTGGCCGGCCAAGGCGTCGACTGCAGTCAGGGTTGCATCACCTTTCATGTCAGCTATATGACTCTCCATGGAATACGCGACACCCAGAACCGTATCTTTTGAGACCTTGTAGGTCAGCCCGATGCGCCCGCCAATACCCCATGCATCAGCGCCGCTGGCCACTGGATGGTTCCTGGTAAAGCTTAAATGCGCACCGCGCAAGTCAGGCAAGCCTCCGAGAACGGGTACGAGGCTACCGCTTGCCCGGCCCGATCCTATTAACGAACCAACCTGATCCGCACCCAGTAGTAGATCGAGGTTCAGGCCCTGCCACATCGCATCGAGACTTGCACCAACTGTCAGCTTGTCATTGACTTCATAGCTCGCCGCAAAGGGAATGTTCAAGGTCATCAGCCGACTCGAGTTCTCGAGTCCAGTATCAAGGCCACCGGTAGCACGGGAAAGAAAACTGCTGTTTCCATACTCCGTTCCAACCCCGCCCTGCGGAAAGATGCCTGCGCCAAGCGTCAAGGAGCCGCTGTGATAGGTATATGCCATTTGGGGGACGGCATAGGGGCCGCGATTTTTGGAGTGATCCTCAGAGTCGGCAACCTCCCCTGTATCGAGGTTCTTGATTGCAAGGTCACCAAAAGTGACATCCATGCCGAGATAGAACTGCGAACCCTCAGGCATTAGCGACAGTGTCGCCGGATTGGTCATCATGCCGGCAGCACCCACGTCAAATGCGGTTGCGGCACCACCCATCGCCCCCGACACCTGTCCAAACCCTACGAACCGAAATACGTCGGTGACCGCCAGTGCCGGCTGAGATGTGATTGCCAATACCCCCGCGGTGATCGGACCCATTAATCTGTGCTTCATTGTTTTTATCCTCAGATATCAATAAGTCTTATAATTATTTAACGAACGAGCACTTCCATCTGCCCGCTCGTCATCATTTATAGAAGAGGCAACGCTTTCTCCTTAGGCCTGCCGTAAAAAATCAATGGCTAATCGGTTAAATTCATCGGCATGCTCCCATTGCGCCCAATGGCCGCACTTGGAGAAAACGTGCAAACGCGCGTCGTCGATGTTCCAGAGCAGCTTCAAACCGTGGTCAAGGGGAACGAAGCGATCATCGCGCCCCCAGGTAATGAATGTCTTGGCCTTGATTTCTCCAAGTCTGGCAGTCACATCCCAGGTTGAAAGCGGCGCCTTTTGTGCGCTGATGAGGAAGTTCTTCAGGTGTTCCGGTTGGCGCTGAATGGCTTCCCAGCGGCCCTGTAGCAACTCCTCGGTGATGAGGGACTGGTCATACAAAAACACCTGAATCATCTGTTTCAGGTTTTCATAGGACGGTTCGGCGTACAGTTTGAACAGCAGCTTGATGCCTTCCATCGGCATTGGCGCGAACATGCTGGGGCCAAGGCCGCCGGGTCCCATGAGGATCAGTTTGCCGATGCGCTCAGGGTATTCGATAGCGAAGTTCAGCGCCGTGGCGCCCCCCATCGAGTTGCCGACCAGGTGCGCCCGGTCGATGCCCAGCGCATCCATCAGCCCTTTGACGGCACGGGCGTTGACCAGGCCGCGCTGCTCGTCCATCACCACCGCGTCCGACTTGTTGAAGCCGGGCGAATCCTTCAGGATCACCCGGTAACCGGCGTCGACAAACGGTCCGACGTTGCGGTAGTAGTTACTCCAGCCGCCAGCGCCGGGGCCCCCGCCATGCAGCATGATGACGGTTTCGCCGTTACCCGCCTCGTTGTAGTGAATATTGAAATCGGAAAAACCTTTTTCATTTATTTTCACGAACTTGCTGGTAGAACTTTCGGTGAGTGCGGTCATTTTTCATCCTTTAAGTGAGTGGAGTGGAAACTGGTCAGGCGCAGCGCTTCATGCCGCGCCGGGTTTGAAATCATGCGGCGGTCAAGGTCAACCCGCGCTCACGTGCCATGGTCATGGCGGTGTCTTCAATCATGTCTTCCTGGCCGCCGACCATGCCGCGCCGTCCCAGCTCGACCAGGATGTCGCGCGCCGGCACGCCGTACTTCGCACTGGCGCGTTTGGCAAACAGCAGAAAGCTGGAATAGACCCCGGCATAGCCCAGCGTGAGCGAGTCGCGGTCGATGCGGATGACATGGTCCATGATCGGCACCACCAGATCTTCGGCCACGTCCTGGATCTTGAACACATCGACTCCGGTTTCGATCCCCATGCGCGCGCATACGGCGATGAACACCTCCATCGGCGTGTTGCCGGCGCCGGCACCCAGGCCAGCGGCAGCGGCATCGATGCGGGTGGCCCCGGCCTCGATCGCGGCGATCGAGTTGGCGACGCCCATGGCCAGGTTGTGATGGCCGTGAAAGCCCAACTCGGTTTCGGGTTTGAGCGCGGCACGCACGGCACTCAGGCGCGCTTTCACGTCGTCAGGCAGCATGTAGCCGGCCGAGTCGGTGACGTAGATGCAGTTGGCGCCGTAGCCTTGCATCAAGAGTGCCTGGCTGACCAGCTTTTCTGGGCTGGCCATGTGCGCCATCATCAAAAAGCCCACGGTGTCCAGACCCAGCTTGCGCGATTGGGTGATGTGCTGCTCCGACACATCGGCTTCGGTGCAGTGGGTGGCCACGCGGATGGTGTTCACGCCCAGGTCCTTGGCCATCTTCAGGTGTTCGACGGTGCCGATGCCGGGCAAGAGCAGGGCACTGACCTTGGCCTGCTTCATCAACGGAATCACGGCGCCCAGGTATTCCTCGTCGCTGTGCGCCGGAAAGCCGTAGTTGACGGAGGAGCCGCCCAGGCCGTCGCCGTGGGTGACTTCGATCAGCGGGATGCCCGCGGCATCCAGGCCGCAGGCGATGGATTTCATTTGCTCCAGCGTCATCTGGTGGCGCTTGGGGTGCATGCCGTCGCGCAGCGTCATGTCGTGGACGGTGACTTTTTTGCCTTCTAGCTTCATGGTGGTTCTCCTGCGTGGTTCAGGCGTGGACGGGCTGGAGTGTCAACTGCCCGGCGAGGATTTCCTCGGCAAACATCTCGGCGGTGCGGGCCGCCGCCGCCGTCATGATGTCGAGGTTGCCGGCGTATTTGGGCAGGTAGTCGCCCAGGCCCTCGACTTCCAGGTAGACCGAGACGCGCAAGCCGTCGAAAACCGGGCCGTTGACCAGCTTGTAGCCGGGCACGTACTTCTGCACCTCTTTGATCATGGCGTGGATGGACTCGGTGATCTTGGCCTGATCGGGTTCGCTCTCCAGCAGGCAGTGCACGGTGTCGCGCATGATCAGCGGGGGCTCGGCCGGGTTGAGGATGATGATGGCCTTGCCCTTTTTGGCGCCACCGACCTTTTCGACCGCGCCGGCGGTGGTGCGGGTGAATTCGTCGATGTTCTTGCGCGTTCCGGGTCCGGCGGACTTGCTCGAGACGGTGGCGACGATTTCGCCGTAGGCCACCGGCTGGACGCGGCTCACGGCCGCGACCATGGGAATGGTGGCCTGGCCGCCGCAGGTGACCATGTTGACGTTCATCTCGCCTTTGCCGACATGTTCCTTGAGGTTGACCGTCGGCACGCAGAAGGGGCCGATGGCCGCCGGGGTCAGGTCTATCATCAGGGCGCCGAGGGCATTCACCTTGCGGCTGTTGTCAGCATGCACGTAGGCGCTGGTGGCATCGAAGACGATCTGCACGCCGTCGGCCTGCATGTGGGGAATCAACCCATCGACACCGTCAGCGGTGGTCTTGATGCCCATCTCGCGGGCGCGCTTGAGGCCGTCGGATTCGGGGTCGATGCCGACCATCCAGATGGGTTCCAATACCGGGCTGCGCTGCAGCTTGGCCAGCAGGTCGGTGCCGATGTTGCCGGGGCCGATCAGGGCGCATTTGATTTTTTTCGTCATGTGCTGAAATTTCCGGAAAAGTCAGTGAAAGCGCACCGAGCAGCCGCCGATGCCGCCGATGGTGACGCGGAAATGGTCGCCGGCCTGGGCCGGGAACATGGCGGCCAGCGCGCCGGAGAGAATCACCTCGCCGGCTTTCAGACCGATGCCCAGGCGGCCCAGGGTGTTGGCCAGCCAGGCCACGGAATTGACCGGGGAGCCCAGGGCGGCGGCGCCGGCGCCGGTGGCGATGATCTCGCCGTTTTTCTCGAGCACCATGCCGCAGGTCATCAGGTCGATCCTGCGCGGGTCGGCGGCGCTGCTACCGAGCACGAACATGCCGCAGGAGGCGTTGTCGGCCACGGTGTCCTGGATCTTGATTTTCCAGTCGCCGATGCGCGAGTCAACGATCTCGAAGCAGGGCATGACAAAGTCGGTGGCAGCCAGCACGTCGGCGTTGGTGACGCCGGGACCCATGAGGTCCTTTTTCAGGACAAAGGCGATTTCCCCTTCGGCCTTGGGCTGGATCAGGGAGGACATGGCGATGCTGCCGCCGTCGCTGACGATCATGCCGTCCAGCATGTAGCCGAAGTCGGGCTGGTAGACGCCCAGCATGTTCATCACGGCCGCGCTGGTAACGCCGATTTTCTTGCCGACGACGCGCTCGCCGGCCTGCAGACGGCGCGAGATCATCCGTTGCTGAATGTGGTAGGCGTCCTCGACGGTGATCTCTGGATGGCGGCTGGTCAACGGCTCGACCACGGTGCGCGTGCACAGCGCGCTGTAGAGCTCGTCACCCAGCGTTCCGATCAGTTCAGGGGTCATGGCGTTTCTCATTCCAGGTCGGGGCGTTCATTGCTTTGAGGCAGCTCTCCCAGGCCCGCTTCCGCGCCCCGGGAAGGCATCTTCACTCCTTGATCAAGCCTTCGGCGCGAAGCGCTGACTGTACCGCTTCACGGCCTCCAACACGGCCTTGGAAGGCCTGCAGCGAGGGCCAGGGCGAAAGATCAATGTTGACATATGCGCTCCAACCGAGCACGACGAACAGATAGATGTCGGCCACACTCAGTTGGTCGCCCAGCAGATAAGGCGCATGTTCGAGCTGTCGTGCGACCTGCCCCAGGCGGGTGTTCAGGCTCTGCCGCACGGCGTTTTTCCACTCATCGCTGGAGGCAGGGTTGAACAAGGGGCTGAAGCTCTTGTGCAGTTCGCTCGAGATGAAGTTCAGCCATTGCTGCAAGTGGTAGCGCTCGAAGCTGCCGTTGGCCGGCGCCAGCTGCTTGCCGGGGACCTGATCGGCCACGTATTGCACGATGGCCGGGCCTTCGGTCAGGGTACGGCCGTCGTCAAGCTGCAGGCAAGGCACGTACCCGGCCGGGTTGATCTCCAGGTAGTCCTGCCCGGAGGCAGTCTTCTTGCTCGCAAGATCGACCTGCACCAACTCGAAGTTCAGGCCCGCCTCGCGCAATGCAATGTGCGGTGACAGGGAGCAGGCACCAGGGCTGTAGTAAAGTTTCATGCAGGGATTCCCGTGCTATTCAGGTTGTTGTTCATGCTTTGTTGCGCGCAGCTGCTTTGTCGCGCACAGACTTGTGGCCCCACATGCTCGGACTGTCGTGCCTCACCACAACCCAGGAGCGGTCAACGGTACGGGCACTCCAGCCATACTCGACCTCTACTCCGGACGGGGTCGAGGCATAGAACGACACCATGTGGTCATTGGTGTGGCGCCCCAGCGTGGAGGTGATCAAGCCGTCCGCGTCAACCCGATCAAATGCAAAGCCGACGTCATCGAGCGAGGCGACTTCGAGCATGAAGTGATGAATGCGTTTTGGCAGCGGGAATGCCGCAATTGCCAGGGTGTGGTGGCGTTCGTTGCAGTGCAGGAAGTACACAGGAACCGTCACGTCCGGCCCCATTTTCATGTCGATGACGTCAGACAACTGGAAGCCGAGCACGTCGGTATAAAACGCCAGCGCCTTGTCCGAATCCGGAACGCAGCGCACGAAATGCCCCAGCCCTTGCTCGCCGGTCAGGAAACCCGACACGGCCGCACCAGGCAGGAACGGTTTTTCGAACACCTCGCTGGCGCCATAGTAAATTTCCAACGGCAGGCCAAACGGGTCGGCAAAGGTGATCAATCCGGTCACCCCGCGGCGCCTGGCCAATGAGGCATCGCCGGTGGTGACTGCGATACCGGCCTGTTTGAGCTTGTCAGCCATCTGCGCCAGCCCTGCCGCATCGGCCACCTCGTAGCCGGCAAAGGCCAGATCGTCAACCTCGCCCTGCTGAACGGCGATCCGCCAGGCTCTCGAATCGATGCGGAACAGGTCGCCGTTGTCGGTCGTGCCCGCTTCCATCAAGCCCAGTTTCTGCGTCAGAAACGAACGCCAAGCAGCTACGTCGCTGACCGCAAACCCCATGTATCCCAAACTTCTGATGCTCATTACTGTCTCCTTCGTCGATGCTTAGGGATGGATATTCAGCTGTTCGAGCAAGTCATTACCTCCGGCACCCGAGAAGAATCCACGAACGCCCAAGCCACCGTCGTAGTTCAGCAAGGCCCCGGTCGCAGGCGCCGCATCGCCTCGGGTGGCAAAAAACACATAGGCCCCGGTGTACTCTTCGACCTCGGGCATGCGACCAATCGGCAGCACCGACTTCAGCATGTCGGCCAGCGGTACGGTCGAAATCGCCTTGCTGCCCATTCCCAGCGAGGAAGGACCTCTCAGATCGCTATTGATGCCGCCCGGCCCCACGCCGTTGACGCGCACGTATGGCGCCAGCTCGAACGCCAGTTCACGCACCAGGCCCACGATGGCGTGCTTGGCTGCGGTGTAAAGAGGGCCGCCGCCATTGGGATAGAAGCCCGCATTGGAGATCGTGAAGATCACGTTGCCACGGCTGGCGACCAGGGCCGGCAGGCAGGCCTTCACTGCATGGATATAACCCTTGACATTGATGTGAAAGACCTCATCGAACGCGGCATCGAGGCTCTCTTCGGGCAGGTCGACCAAGGCCGTCGAGTAATCCCAGATGCCTGCATTGGGAATCAAGGTGTCGATTTTCCCGAACCTGGCCACGCAGCGGCTGGCAGCCTGTTTCTGGTCTTCCAGTGAACGCACATCGCCGACGATGCCGAGCACGTTGTCGCCATGATCGGTTTCCAGCTCTGCAAGGCGCTCTGCCGACTTGTCGAGCACCGCCACTTTGGCGCCTTCGGCCACGAATCGGTCCACGAGCGCGCGCCCTAATCCGGAGGCGCCCCCCGTGATCAGTACCGCTTCACCTTTCAGTTTCATTTTTCCAATCCCCTTTATTGTTAAAGCGATTCGCCGGTCATGCGCATCAATTCGGTTTGGCTTTGAGTAAATCCCGCAGGTTCGAGCCGACGTCCTGCAGTTGCTCGGCGGAAACAGAAACCCGGGTGCCGACCAGTCGGGTCGCCACAGAAAATTCCCTGGTGGCATTGATCGCCGTCGCGGCCTCGACGCAGCCATCAAGCAGCCTGAGCAACACGATTGGCTGGCCGCTCTGGGCGTCGCCGCGTACGACGATCTCGCCGGGCCCTTCGGCATCGCCAATCATCTGGATGCGGTGGCCTGCAATCTCCGTCCACGAGGTCGGCACCTGGGGCGCCGGCACGGGCTGACTCAACATGGCGCTGGCCGCGATTTCGGCCTCCATCTGGCTGTTCAGGTAGGTCTCCAGCGAGCGCTGGCCCCCTTGACGCAGCGGCCAGGCGGCGACGTCACCGGCGGCGAACACCTCTGGACACGAGGTGGCGCCGGTGGCGTCGACCAGCACGCCGCGCGCGCAGGCGATGCCAGCGGCACGGGCCAGCTCGTCCGCCGGCTCGGCGCCAATGCTGACCAAGACCACATCGGCGGGCACCCGGCGCCCGTCGGCGCAGATCACGGCGCGCACCTGCCCCTGGCCTTCGAAGCGCGCGGCCTGTGCATTGCGCTCCACGCGGACACCCATGCGTTCCAGTTCGGCCCGACACCATGCCCCGGTCCGGTGACCCAGCACGCGCACCAGCAACTCGTCGCCGGCTTCCAGAATCGTGACATGGACACTCAGCTTGCGGGCGGTGGTCGCCACCTCGCAACCGATCAGGCCTCCGCCGACGATGACCAGCGACTGGCCCGGTTGCAGCGCCTGCCGCAGCGCCTGGCTGTCGGCGAGGTCTCGCAAGGTATGGATGCCTGCCAGGTCGCCACCCCGAATCGCCATGCGCCGGGCGCGCGCGCCGGTGGCCAGCAGCAGCCGGTCGTAGGCCAGCGGGGCGCCCGATTCAAACTGAATCTGGCGGTTGGCCAGATCCAGGCAACTCACCCGTCGCCCGAGCTGGACATCCACATGGGCCGATGCGTACCAGGCGCTGTCCAGGATTGCAGGCGGCTCGGGCTGCTCGCCCGCCAGCACCGTCTTGGACAGCGTGGTCCGGTCATAGGCCTGATGCGACTCATCCCCGAGCAGGTGGATGCGCCCCTCGTATCCCTGGGCGCGCAGTGCGCGCGCAGCCGTCGAACCGGCCAGGCCGGCGCCGATGATGGCGATGGTGTCGATCATGGCGCCAGATACCCGGCTTCGAAGTCGACCAGCACGTCATTGTCTTCGATGCGGATCGGAAATATCTTCAGTGCCTCACAGGGCGGCGGTGATTTGACCTTGCCCGTGCGAACGCAAAACTTCCCCATGTGCAGTGAGCATTCCACCACGTCACCTTCAAGATAGCCGCCATCGGACAGGGACCAGTCGCCGTGGGTGCAGCGGTCCTGTGTTGCGAACAGCTCGCCATCCACATTGAAAATCGCGACGGAGGTGCCTCCACTTTCGACCTTCAGGGCTTCGCCTTCGGGCACATCTCTTCGATCACAAACTCTGGTAAATTTCATAACGCTTCTTGTAATTAGTTAAAAGGGTTAAATCGCCTGGGGCGAACAGTCACTGTTGGTGGCTGAAGAGTAATTCAAAGTGTCCTCAGCGATTTCGACGCCAGGGCACGCCAGGCATGCAGGCCCCAGCCAATCCACAGCACATGGATCACCAGCGTGACAAGCCCGAACCACAAGGCTTCGTGGCTCCACACGATGCTGTAAAAATCCCAGAGACCATCGACCACTTCCGTTGCGATGACCACTGGAATAACGGCCCGATAACGGCCCGGATCGCGGGCGCCCCACAAAGCGACGGCCCCGATGGCGCCCAACTGGAGACCGACCACCGCCCAGGCATCCTGCAGCAGGGTGAAAATCGGCGCACCCACGTGCAGTTCTACGCCTGGATACATCCTGCCAAACAAGCCCAACGTGCTGAAGGGAAGCGTGCCAATGAGGTTGATGATGTAGAAGACGCCGATGGCGATCAAAAACAGTCTTGCATTTTTCATGGCAGCATCCTCATTGAGGCCGGTTCAGCGTGCTGGGCTAGAAGAACATGCTCAGGTTGTTCGACAGCAAGGTACTGGCGTCGAGCAGGATGGTGCGCTTGGCGATGCTGAAACCAAGGTTGTTGTCGGCGCGGCGCAGCACGTCCCGGCGTTCGCCCGCGAAGATGTCGACCTGGCGCTCAAGCCGATTGCGGTACAGGATGAATGCGGAATTGACCTCGAAGGTATCCGGCGTGGCCGTCTCCTTGACGATGACGTTGGAGACCAGGTGGCGCGTGCGGGAAGGCGGGTTCTCCGCCCAGCCCACGTCCGAGGTCACCTTGCGGATGCGCCCGTACATGGTTTCATGGGTTTCATCGAAATGGGCAACATCCTGGTCGCCGGAATATTCCAGCTCGCCCTCCCGGATCATGCGATTGGTGCGCAGCGGCATGAAGTAGTGGATATCTTTGTCCAGCAGGGCAAACCAGGCCTCGTAGGCCCGGTGGTCAAGCAACTGCGCTTCGCGGTAGTAGAACTGCTCGATCTCGTTCTGCAACTCAAGGCCAGCCGCCTTGCTTGGCCATTCAAATGTTTTGAAAAAATGCGGGGATGGATTTGTCATAACAGTTATCTCCAAGTAAATATCAGGGGACGGAACCTCGGCGCGCCGTCTGCACATGCACGTCCAGCCCACCATGTTGAATTCTTCCGGTTGACAGATCTAACGATTGCGTCTTGATCAGGGCTTGAGCGTGGCCCAGCTGGGCTCGGACATCATGCGCATCCAGTGGTGATACATACCCCGCGCCGCTTCTTCGGCGTAGACGTAGCCGACGTTGCCAGGAAAATCAGGGTGACCGGTCTGCGACCGACCCAGGCCCATCTGGGCATTGAGCGGCTGGCTCTTGGCCTTGTACCCACGTAGCCCCTTCTGGATCTCCACCCAGTTCTCGCCATCGTCCTGCTCAAACACGCCGCCTGCGGAGAAGGTGCGGATGTTGTGCCGGCGATATTCTTCCTTGATCTCGGCCGGGGCATCGGCATCGACCAAGGTGAAGGCCCACACTTCGATTTCGTTGGGGCCGCGCGGGTGCCAGGTCCGGATGGTGTTGATGGCCGGGAGGAACGAGCAGGTCGGGAAGACGCTCATGTGCTGGCCGAACATGCGTCGAACCGGCATGGTGTGGCCCAGTCGCTGTTCTGCCAGGTCGGCAGCCGGACCTTCGGTCCAGTACTGGGTGACCTTGGGCCCCATCACCGCCATGAGCATGCCCGGCTCGTCGACGAACCAGCCCGAGCCGTGCCCGCCCCAGCCGGCCCGGAACTGGTTGCCCTTGGTGGGCACCTGTGCATGCGACAGGTCCATTTCCGGCGGCATGCCCGCCAGGATGCCGGACAGGTGCGACATGGTGCCGGCGTGGTACATGTCACTGCAGAACTGCTCGGCGGCAAACTTCCAGTTGCACGGAATCACCCACTTCTGCATGCCGCCGATGGCCACAGTCCCGGCCGGCGTGCGATCCAGCATGACGTCCATATAGGGGCGGGCGTCACCGAGGTAGGTCTCCAGGTCTGGCGCCTGCACATCCCAGTTGGCAAAGACCAGGCCCTTGTAGGTTGCCACGCGTGCCTGGAGCGGGCCCCATTCGGCCTTGTCAAAGCCGCAGTCGCCTTCTTTCTTGTCGCAAAAGGCTTCCTTCTCGAACGGCACGTTCACCAGCTTGCCGGCGATGTCGTAGGCCCAGCCGTGATAGCTGCAGGTGAAAGCCTTGGCGTTGCCGGCGTCCGAGCGGCAGATACGCATGCCGCGGTGCCGGCACTGGTTCAGGAACACCTTGATGCTCTTGTCTTTCTGTCGCACCATAACCACCGGATCTTCGCCCATGTAAGTGGCCAGGAAGTCCCCGGTTTCAGGCACATGACTCTCGTGCCCAAGTAACAGCCAAGAGCGACCAAAAACCCGCTCAAGCTCCAGCTCATAAAGACTCTGATCGGCGTAGATGCGTGGATCAAGCAGCCCTTTTTCCTGATCGACCAACCCCCGGATCGCCTCCGGCGTCCAATTGGTAACCCACTTCACAGGGGCTCCCTGCACTTCTTTGATTGATGAGCTCATGATTCAACGTCTCCTTTGAAATGCCCTTAGTAGGGCGAAAAAATGCCGACCGCATCCATCACGACGAAAACAAACACGTGGGATGTTGGCGTCACCTCAACAAACCGAATTCCCGAACCACCGAAATTGATGATTCGATGTGCTCCGCCATCAACGCAGCACAGCGCTCGGCATCTCGCGCGAGCGCGCTGTCGCGAAGTGCTAGATGCTCCTCATGTACGTTTCTGGTAGGCGGGTTGTGCATAGCAGTCAATCGGCGGTAGCGCTCCATATGCACATACAGGATGGACAGGAACCGCCGGATCCAGACGGACGAACAGGCAGAGATAAGAGCTTCGTGAAAACCGCGGTTGACTGGCTCCCACTCATTAAACCAGCGAGCCGGATCCCGCATCGTGGGCTCTTCAATCAATGACAGTCGGTGAAACGAACTGACGATCCGCGCCTCCCATTCAGCGTCACCATTCAGCACGCTTTGGCGTAACGCTTCGCTCTCGAGCGCGATCCGCGTGGCGGCCAAATCACGCATGTCACCCAGGGACATTGGGGTCACATGGAACCCACGCTGGGCCTGTGTCTGCACCAGGTTTTCGGCTACTAGCAGAGAAAGCGCCTCCCGCATGGTTCCGCCGCTGACCTCATAGCGCGACTTGAGATCTTCAACGCCGAGTCTGGAGCCCGCAGCGAGTCGCCCCTCCACGATGTCTGCTCGCAAACGCTGAAACGTCACCTCAATCAGGCTGCGCATCTTCGCGCGAGGCACCGTCGATGCATCCGAAAATGACTTTTCGCCTGCCATCGCAACGCCGCTTGGAGTTCTCGTATTCATTGCATTTCACACATGCTCGTTAAAGAAAAATTTCAGCACTTTCGGAATCAGGATCCGGGAGAAAGCGGCTTCAAAAATGTCGATAATCGATATTTATATTTATCGGGTTAACTTAGATGAGCTTGACGTCGCCTGTCAATCACTTCACGCGAAAGCGGGCAGACCTCCTCATGGTGGTCCGTGCAGGATCCGTGCGCCTGTAATATAAATGGCTGACGCGAGGTGCTCGCGTTGGCTAAAAGCGCAGGGAAGAGCAAGGTGATCAGATCGTTTTTGATCGATTTACCGCTTTCAAAATCGGCAGGGGCTGAGGTCGGACCGGAAATACAGGGCTATCCAGACCATCCCTTACCGGCCCGTTGTTTGACTACACGACCCCGACCCGCAGCGGGGTCCATTCGCTTTCCTTCACCGCTGTGCTCACGGCCATGACGAGCTTGTCGAGATTGCTGGCAGTCACGCCCTCCAGTGCCGAGCGCCCCCGCAGCATCGAGCGCGGCTGCAGCAGTGCATGGTAGATCTGCCAAGGGTCCGCACCCCTGGTCAGCTTCAGGACAGACTGGATCATCTCGTGCTTGAGTGGGTCGAGGTGCCAGTCCGGCACGCGCTGGCCGCGGTTGCCCACGTTCAACGCCAGCAAGTTGCCCGCCTGGATCTCGTAGCTGATCCACCTGCGGGATTTGCCCGCCATCTTGGCAAACGCAGCGACGGGAAGGTTGTGCGGCGCTTCGAAGACATCGAACAAATCCATTCTCTCGCGCTGAATGTCCGAAGGCACCAGCGGTGCGGCCGATCGCTGGGGCGGCATTGCCGGCAGCCGATGTGCGGCGGCAGAAACCAACGGCATGGCGTCACCCGGCTTCGTCACGAGCAGGCTTGGCGAAGCGGCAACCGGCGTAGAGGGCGCGCTTGCGGTTTGCTCAGTGGGGAATGCGGGCACGCCTTCCAGATGCACGGTGAGCGGCATGCTGGCCGCCTCGACCTGGTTCTGCTCGAAGAGGTCGAGGCGATCGGCCCAGTCCTGCATCATGCGTCGACGCTGCTCCACGTACTCGGCATGGTTGTAGGTGGCGCTGACCTTGTTGGGATCGACATGCGAGAGCTGTGCATCCACCCAGACCTTCGGGTAGCCGATCTCGTTGAGCGCAGTGGACATCGTGCCACGGATACCGTGTCCGGTCAGGCGTTCCTGATAGCCCATGCGTTTGAGCGCACCATTGAGCGTGTTCTCGCTGATGCGCTTCTTCAGGTCGCTGTCGTGCCGGAACAGGTAGCGCTGGGCCGGCTTGAACTCATCGAGCAGGTGCCCGACGATCTCCATGGCCTGAATCGACAGCGGCACGATGTAGGGCGGGATGTCCTTCGGCTGCTGCCGCTTCTTGCGCATATCCAGCTGGAGTTGCTTCACGACGTCGGGCGGGATGATCCACAGCCCTCGGTCCAGATCGAATTGATCCGGCATCGCCTGCCGCAGCTCGCCGGTTCGCACGCCGGTCAGCAGCAATAGCCGCAGCCCGAGCTGGGTCTGCCGCCTGCCGCGATAGCTGCGCAGCCGCTGCAACAGCCTTGGCAGCTCGGCCATGCGCAGGAACGGGTTGTGGTTGACGGGTGGCAGCGGCAGCGCCACCACATCGAGATCGAAGGCGGGGTTCTGCTCTAGGCCCGGCACGATCACCAGCGCGTAGCGGAACAGTTGGTTGAACCACGTCCTGACTTTCTCGGCGACGGAGAGCGCCCTGCGCTTCTCGATCCTGGCGATCACCTCCAGGAGGTCGGGCCGCTTGATCTCATAGATCGACTGCTTGCCCAAGGTCGGCAGCACATCCTTGTCGAAGATGCGCGGAAGGATCGAGAGAGTCGTCTGCCGGCCTTCCTTGAGGCTGAGCCCGCGATGCTTGAGCCACTTGCGATACACCGCCTCGAAGGTGTTTTCGTCGGCGAGCCGGACAGCGGTGCGCTTCTGCTTGCGGTGATCGCGAGGATTGGTGCCTTTGGCCAGCAGGGCGCGCGCTTCATCGCGCAGGCTGCGGGCCTCGCGAAGCGTCACCTCCGGGTAGGTGCCGAGCGACATCCGCTTCTGCTTGCCCGCCCAGTAGTAGCGGAAGTGCCAAGTCCTGCCACCGGCAGCGGTGACGGCCAGGGAGAGGCCATCCAGGTCAGGGAGGGTGTATGCCTTGCCAGTCGCCTTGGCCTGTCGAACGGCCAGGTCTGAGAGTGCCATGCTCTTGCTCCGAACATGAGTCAGGAACCAGATGCTGGTCACGTCGACCTCGCCTCTCCATCAACAATCCGGAATCAGCCGCGCCCGCAAAAATGGACTTGTTTGTGGACTTAAAAGTCCCGGCTGTAGGCGGATCGCAGTGGACCACAGCAGAACGTCAAAGAGAGAAAAAGCCTTTGTGTGGCAACGACTTGCAGACTCTCTTGGACTTCTGCGGAAGTCCGCAGAATGATGCAGTGGAGCGGGCGATGGGAATCGAACCCACGGCTCTAGCTTGGGAAGCTAGGGTATTACCATTATACGACACCCGCAGCGGGTGCCTTTATACCGGAATATGACCCAGAAATGAAGCGCGGAGCGTTCGGGCACCTCTAGAAACTACCTGCGTTGTCATCGCTGCGTTAAAAGCAGGCTAAAAATGCTCATTTACAGCTCGTAAACTGCGCTTTTTCGTCTGCTTTTGCCTTGCGCTGACTGCCTCGCCTACGTTTCTAGAGGCGTCCGAATAGACGCATCCGCTCCGCGCTTGGGGCCCGTCATACCGCCATCGCCTGGAGGTCGCGCAGGTCGCCTTTGGCTGGCAGTTGCAGGCGTTTGCTGGAGGCGTTGAAGAAGTCCAGCAGCACGCGTTGGGTCTGCAGCCAGGCGGCCTTGTGTTCCATGTCGAGGAAGTGGCCGGCGTCGTTGATCTCGGCGAACTGGGCGTGGTCGATGTGCTGGGCGAACAGGCAGGCGTCTTCCACCGAGGTGTATTCGTCGCGGTCGCCGTTGACGAATATCAGCGGAATGTCGATGGCTTGCAGGCATTCCTTGCCGCAGTGCGCTTCCATGTTCAGCACCTGCTTGATGTGGGCGTACATCTGCCGGTACTCATGTTCGTCGAGGGTGCTGACGTGCTTGTGGTTGAAGCGCTTGAACAGCGACGGCAGGTGCTTGCCGATGGTGCTGTTGACCAGCAGGGCGACGTTGTCGCGGTCTACCGAGCCGAGGAAGCGCAGGCCCTTGTGCAGGTAGTCGAGCATCGGCACGTTGAGGATCGGCGAGAAGGAGCAGATGGCGGCTTTCTCCAGTGTCACCGGGCGTTGGGCCAGGGCGAGCAGGGAGGCGACACCACCCCAGGAGAAGGACATCAGGTAGTTGGCGCTGTAGTGGTCGATCAAGTGCAGCAGGATCGCCGCCTCGTCTTCCTTGGTAATGGGCGTGAAGTCGCTGTTGTGCGGTTTCGACTGGCCGGCGTAGGGCAGGTCGAAGGCCACCACGTTGAACTGTGGCTGCAGGTACTTGACCGATTGTGTGAACGAGGCGGTGGTCGCCAGAGAGCCATTGACCAGGATGATGGTCTTGCTTGCTGCCGGGTTGCCGTAGAACTCCGTGTAAACCTTGTGCTTCCTGTTGATCTCGACGACTGCGGTTTCTGGCCTCATGTCGTTTTCTCCTGGCGCGAGTGTGTCAAGGCGAGCGGGCGGCCGTTCGCATTTGATTGAGCAGTCAGAAAAGCGCCTGAGCGTGACAGCTTGATGTCAGGCTGGAGATTTTTATAAGTATAGGAATTTCAAGCAGTTAGGATCGAAACAGGCGAGCGCTCCAGACCTTTTTCAAGGCCGTGGAGAGGGCGGTGTTACCAGGCAGGAATCCAGTCGGCGCAGAGCGCCAGCAACTGAAAGAACGTATAGCTGTCTCGTAGTGACCGGTTGGTCATCTCAAGACTTACGGTTCGATTCAAGCAGTTACCTTGCAGCGATGCAAGGGTGAGTCACATCTTTGTAGCCGATTGGCGCTGCCGTTGGTCGGGTAGTCAGATTCCGGCGCAGGATGACAATCAAACGCTGGCGATTTCTGCATCCGTCAGCGCGCGGTATTGGCCTGGGGCGAGCTGTGGGTCGAGGATGATTTCGCCCATGCTTTCGCGGTGCAGAGCGACGACGCGATTGCGGAAGTGGCCGAACATGCGCTTGACCTGATGGTAGCGACCTTCGAACAGGGTCAGCCGGGCTTGGTGGCTGCTCAGTACCTCAAGCTGGGCGGGTAGGGTGGTGAGGTCTTCGAAGGCGAAGTACAGGCCTTGGGCGAAGACCTCGGCGTATTCGGCGGTGATCGGCTGTTCGGTGTCGACGAGGTAGACCTTGGGCTTGCGCTGCTGCGGCTGGGTGATGCGCCGCGACCAGCGCCCGTCGTTGGTGATCAGCAGCAGGCCGCTGGTGTTCAGGTCGAGGCGCCCGGCCAGGTGCAGGTCGTGCTTGTCCGGCTCGTCGAGCAGATCGAGGACGGTGTGGTGTTCGTTGTGCGCGGTGGCACTGACCACGCCGACCGGTTTGTGCAGCATCCAGTAGCGCGCGCTGCGTCCGGCTTGCAGCAGCTCGTCGTCCAGCTCCACGCGTTGGAAGTCGCGCACCTCATGGCGCGGGTCGTGAACCACCATGCCGTCTACACGCAGGCGGCCGGCGCTGATCAGCAGGCGACTGTCCTGGCGACTGAAACGGGGGAAGTTGCTGAGGAAGCGATCCAGGCGCATGGCTCAATCGCGCTCGCGGGGCTCAGTGGCTTTCAGCGCACCCGCGCAGGCTGGGCACAGGCAGGCCTGGTTGCGTTGCTCGGGCGTCAGGCGTTGCAGCGCGGCCGGGTCGATTTGCGCGTCGAAGCACCAGCAGGGCTCGTCACGCCCGGCGGCGACGCTGCACTGGTTGCTCTTGCCGCATAGCGGGCAGTGTTGCGTGTCCATCAGCTGTCGACGCAAACGCGGTCGCGCCCGGCCTGCTTGGCGCGGTACAGCGCGCGGTCGGTGCGGCCGAGCAGGGTATGCAGGCTCTCGCCGGTATGCCACTGGCTGAGGCCAAGGCTGACGGTGACCTGCAGGCTCTGGCCTTCGACTGCATAGCGCTGTTCGGCGCAGTGCTGGCGCAGTTTCTCGGCCAGGTCATGGGCGGCCTGGCGGTCGGTGTTCTTCAGCAGCAGGATGAATTCCTCGCCGCCCCAGCGGCAGAGAATGTCGGACTGGCGCAGCGTGCCACGCAGTTGCTGGGCGAAGTCGTGCAGCACCTGGTCGCCGGCCAGATGACCGTGCTGGTCGTTGATCAGCTTGAAGTTGTCCAGATCCAGCAGCACGGCGCACAGCGGGCTGCTGTCGCGCTGCGCTTCCTGCAGCGCCTGTTCGGCGAGGATGTCGAAGCCGCGGCGGTTGGGCAGGTCGGTGAGGCTGTCGGTGGTGGCCAGGGCGGCGATGCGCTGCTGATAGCGTCGAATCGCCAGGCTCACCAGGGTCAGCACGATGGCGGTGACCAGCAGGCAAAGCAGCAGGTTGATGTAGAGCCCCTGGCGGATGCCGGCCAGGGCCTTATCCTGCTTGTCGACGAACAGGTACCACTCCAGCTCGGGGATGTAGCGCACGTTGAGGAAGTGCTCGCGGCCCTGCTCCTGGTATTCGAACTGGCCGCTTTGCGGCGTGGGCAGTTTTTCCATCAGGCCGTCGAGGCCGGGCACGTCGGCCAGTGAATCGCCGACTTGGGCGCCCATCGGTCCGCCTTGGGCGCCGGTGAGGGTGATGCGCCCGGTGGTGTCGACGAAGTAGACGCTGCGCTCGTAGCGCGCCTGGTACTCGTCGATCAGCTTGACCACGGCATCGACCGCCAGGCCGACGCCGGTGGCGCCAATGAAGCTGCCGTCGTAGTCGAGCACCTTGTAGTTGATGAAGATGGTCAGACGGTCGGCGTTGGCCATGTCGACGTCGACGTTGATCTCGTAGGGCTCCTTGAGGCCGCGTACGCGGTAGTACCAGACGTCGCGCGGCTCTTCCGGCTTGACCTGCTTGAGCGCGCCCCTGGCCTGGTAGTAGGTGCTGGTCTTGTCGGAGACGAAGAAGCTGGTGAAGGCGCCGTAGTGCTCCTGCACTTCACGCAGGTAGCGGGTCATCTGCCCGGTGTCCTGTTCGCCGGCCAGCACCCAGTCACGCAGGAAGGTGTCACGGGCCATCATCGAGGAGATGAGGATGGGGCGCACCAGGTCCTTCTGGATTTCCGAATAGACGGTGTCGGAGGTCAGAGGTAGCTCGGTGTTGATGATGCTGTCGCGGATCGAGTCGCGCGAGGCGTAGTAGCTCAGCAGCGAGGTGGTGAGAAAGCCGCTACCGAGCAGGAACAGGAGCAGTAACACCAACGAGGTTTGCGTGTGCCGTTTGGGGCGCAGGGACATGGGTGAATCCGGGAGCGGGCTAATGGCGTGATGCTAGCTTGCCGGAAGGGGATAGCGCCAGTTGTGATCACGATCGGCGCTGTATATGGGGCGGATGAAAGTTGGGGGTATGCCAATCCGGCAAGGCGAGCAAAGCAGCCTTGCGTAGGAGCCCCGCCCCGGGGCGAAGCTTTGCGAGGCGTCGTTAGCCAGGTTCGCGGCGGGGCGCCGCTCCTACAGGTTGGGTGTATCGACATTTGACCGGGTGGCTAGTTTTCCCGGATTGCATCCGGGCTACGGGACTGTAGGAGCGGATTTATCCGCGATTGGGGTTGCCGGTATTGCGGTGGGGCGTGAAGCGGTCGCGGCTGAAGCCCCTCCCACAGGGAATCGGTGGATTTGGGGAGTGTTGTGAAAATGCGGCTAACGCTTCTCCTGCAGGGAATCGGCGTTTGTGTGGATCGCGGCTGAAGCCGCTCCTACGCGGTCGTGGCTGGGACGCCTCCTACAAGGGCTGGTAAGGCCCTGTGGGAGGCGCTTCAGCGGCGAGCGTTTCAGGCTTCTTCCAGCACCACCACGCGCTGCCCGGCGCGCACCGGCGAGCCGGGTTGCACACGTACCTCGCGCACGGTGCCGGCCACCGGTGCGGTGAGCGGGATTTCCATCTTCATCGATTCGAGAATCACCAGCACGTCACCAGCCTGCACCTGCGCGCCGGCTTCCACCTGCACCTGCCAGAGGTTGCCGGCGATATGGCTTTCGATGCCATGCTGACCGGCGCCCAGCGGGGCGTCATCGCCAAGCTCGGTGGCCACTTCTTCGACCTCGAAATGCGCCTGACCCGATTCGATCCAGCGCTGGCGCTCGGCGTCGAAGGCCGTGCGCTGTTGCTGGCGGAAGGCGGCGATGCCGTCGGCTTCTTCATCGAGAAACTGCTGGTAGTCGGCCAGGGCCAGTTCGCTCTGTTCGATGCGCAGCGGGTAGCGGCCGAGCGGGAAGTCGCGGCGGATGCGCAGCAGTTCGTCAGCCGATACCGGGTAGAAGCGAATCTGGTCGAAAAAGCGCAGCAGCCAGGGCTTGCCGTCGAAGGCCTCGACCGCGCGGTAGCGGTTCCACATCTGCAGAGTGCGGCCGACGAACTGGTAGCCACCCGGGCCTTCCATGCCGTACACGCACATATAGGCGCCGCCGATGCCCACCGAGTTCTCCGCCGTCCAGGTGCGCGCCGGGTTGTACTTGGTGGTGACCAGGCGATGGCGCGGGTCGAGCGGCGTGGCCACCGGTGCGCCGAGGTAGACGTCGCCCAGGCCCATGACCAGGTAGCTGGCGTCGAACACCGTGCGGTACACCTCGTCCAGATTCGGCAGGTCGTTGATGCGGCGGATAAATTCCAGGTTGCTCGGGCACCAGGGGGCGTCCTTGCGCACGGTGGTCATGTACTTGTCGATGGCCAGCTGGCAGGCCGGGTCGTCCCAGGACAGCGGCAGGTGGACGATACGCGACGGCACCTTGAGGTCGCGGGCGGCGCAGACGGCGTCCCACTCGCCGGCGACGATGTCGAGTAGCGTCTGCAGTGTCAGGGTTTCCGGCTGGTAGTGCACCTGCAGCGAGCGGATGCCCGGTGTCAGGTCGATCACGCCGTCGAGTTGTTTGGCCTGCAGCGCCTGCATCAGCGCATGGCCACGGAAGCGCAGTACCAGGTCGAGTTCCGGCTGGCCGATTTCCAGCAGCAGGTGGGTGTCGCCAGACAGGCGTGCGACCAGGCGGGTGTCGTCGGTGCCGAGGTCGAGGACGATGGGGGAGGTCAGCTGTGTAGGAGCTGGCTTGCCAGCGATCCGCGATGTTGGCTGATCGCCCGCAAGCGGGCTCCTACAGAGTTCTGCGTATTCGCGTGCATTGTTCCGTGCCAACTCCCGCGCCGTGGCGATATCCACCGGCACGAAGCGCACCTTGTCGCCGGCCTTGAGCTGGCCGAGCTGCCACAGGTCGGCCTCGATGATGGTCACCAGGCAGACGAAGCCACCCAGGCTGGGGCCGTCCGGGCCCAGAATCACCGGCATATCGCCGGTAAAGTCCACCGCGCCGATGGCGTAGGGGTTGTCGTGGATGTTCGAGGGGTGCAGACCGGCTTCGCCGCCGCTGTCGCGCACCCACTCGGGCTTGGGTCCGATCAGGCGCACGCCGGTGCGGCTGGAGTTGAAGTGCACTTCCCAATCGGTGGCGAGAAAGCGGTCGATATAGCGTTCGCTGAAGTATTCCGGCGCGCCGTGCGGGCCGTAGATCACGCGCAGTTCGCGTACGGCCGGCAGGGCCGGGCAGAGCTCGGCGGGCAGTTGTGCGCCGCTGCTGGTATCGGCGAGCGGCAGCAGGTGTAGCACGTCGACGGCACGCAGGGCGCGGCCGCCGTGGCCGCCGAACTGACCGAGGGTGAAGGTGCTCTTGCTGCCCAGGTAGTCCGGCACCTGGATGCCGCCGCGAATGCTCAGGTAGCTGCGCGCGCCGGCACCATTGATGGTGCCAAGCGCCATGGTGCTGCCGGCCTTGATCAGCAGCGCGGTGTTCATCGGTTGTTCCACGCCATCGATATTCAGTGGAATCTCGGCGCCTGTCACCGCGATCACGGCATCGGTGTTGAAGCGCAAAAGCGGGCCGCTCATGGTGATTTCCAGCGCGGCAGCGCCTTCTTCGTTGCCGAGCAGGCGGTTGCCCAGGCGCAGGGCGCGGCTGTCCATCGGCCCGGACGGCGGCACACCAACGGCCCAGTAGCCGAGGCGGCCGGGGAAGTCCTGCACGCTGGTCTGGGTACCGGCGCTGAGCACTTCGAAGGTGGTCGCCTGGTAGACCAGATTCTCCAGGCAGCGCGTCCACGGCGAGCCGCTGGCGAAGGGCGCGTCACTGAGGATCTGGCGCAGGTAGTCGCGGTTGCATTCCACGCCATACAGCACGGAGTCGGCCAGGGCCTTGTCCAGCGCGGCGCTGGCCTGCTCGCGGGTCGGCGCCCAGGTGATCAGCTTGGCGATCATCGGGTCGAAGTAGGGCGGAATTTCGCAACCGGCTTCGACCCAGGTGTCGATGCGCAGTGCCTTGCCGTCGGCTTCGGGAAATTGCACAGCGGTCAGCAGGCCGGGGCTGGGCTGAAAATCCCGGCCCGGGTCTTCGGCGTACAGGCGCGCCTGGATAGCATGGCCGGACGGCTTGAGCGTCTTGGCCAGTTCGCTGAGCGGCGGCAGATCGTCGGCCGCCAGCTCGATCATCCAACGCACCAGATCGACACCCCACACCTGTTCGGTGACGCCGTGTTCGACCTGCAGGCGGGTATTCACTTCGAGGAAGTAGAAGCGCTCGGCCTCGCTGTCGTAGACGAATTCGACGGTGCCGGCGCTGCGGTAATTCACCGCCTTGGCCAGCTTGATCGCCGCCGCACACAGCTCATCGGCCATGCCAGCCGGGAGGTTCGGTGCCGGGGTTTCTTCCAGCACCTTCTGGTTGCGCCGCTGTACCGAGCAGTCGCGCACGCCGAGGGCGAGCACCTCGCCCTGGCCGTCGCCGAACACTTGCACTTCCAGGTGGCGGGCGCGCTGGATGTATTTCTCGATGAACACGCCGCTGTCGCTGAAGTTGTTCTGCCCCAGGCGTTTGACCGCCTCGAAGGCTTCGCTCAGTTCGGCCGCCGAATGGCAGACGCGCATGCCGATGCCGCCACCGCCAGCGGTGCTTTTCAGCATCACCGGGTAGCCGACCTGTTCGCCGGCCTTGAGTGCGGCGTCGAGGTTTTCCAGCAACTCGGTGCCTTCGAGCATTGGCACGCCGTGCTGCTTGGCCAGGGCGCGGGCGGTGTGCTTGAGGCCGAACACGCGCAGTTGCTCGGGCGTCGGGCCGACGAAGGCGATGCCGGCGGCTTCGCAGGCTTCGGCAAATGCAGCGTTCTCGGAGAGAAAACCGTAGCCGGGGTGAATGGCCCGGGCACCGCTGGTTTTGGCGGCGGCGAGGATCTTGTCGACCACCAGGTAGGTTTGCGCGGCCGGGCCGTCGCCTAAGGAAAAGGCTTCGTCGGCCTGTTGGATATGTAGGCTGGCGGCGTCGGCTTCGGAGTACAGGGCGACGCCGCCGACGTTCAGTTCACGCAGGGTGCGCAGGATACGGCAGGCGATGGCGCCGCGGTTGGCGATCAAAAGTTTCTCGAACATATCCGCTCCCGAGACAGTTCAAAGCTGCTGCGCTCCACCATGCTGCGTTGGCCGCCAGTTCGAAATGCTCATTTGCTCCAGCAAACTCCGCTTTCTCACTGGCTGCCGCCTTGCCTGATGTTCGCTCGCGCCGCTTTGCTCCTGTCTCGTATAAGGTGGCGGGCCGTCCCGCCGTCATTCGTCATGTGCCACGGTCGTCCGTGGTCGAAAAAGTCGGGTGGCTTGTCTCCCTCTCCCATTCATGGGAGAGGGCTGGGGAGAGGGGCGGTTGATGACATGACCCTCTCCCCCGGCCCCTCTCCCGCAGGCGGGAGAGGGGAGTGCATCAATCACTCCCAGACCAGCACCTCGGCTGGTGTCGGGTTCCAGCCGTTGCACGGGTTGTTCAACTGCGGGCAGTTGGAGATCAGCACGATGACGTCGGTTTCGGCCTTCAGCTCCACGTATTTGCCAGGCGCGGAGATGCCGTCCTCGAAGGTCAGGCCGCCTTCGGGCGTTACTGGCACGTTCATGAAGAAGTTGATGTTGGCGCCGATGTCGCGCTTGCTCAGACGTCCGTCGTGCAGGCTGGCGCGCAGGAAGTTGTCGCGGCAGCTGTGCATGTAGCGCTTGTCCAGGGCGTAGCGCACGGTGTTGCTCTCCTGCGCGCAGGCGCCGCCGAGGGTGTCGTGGCGACCGCAGGTGTCGGCGACTATGGTCAGCAGCGGCTTGCCGAGGTTGGAGTAGAGCACCGTGCCGGTGGTCAGGTAGACGTTGTTCTGTTTGCGCAGGGTGCGCTGCGGATCGAAGCGTTCACGCGGGTTTTTCGCGGCGAAGAACAGGGTGTCGATCGCCTGGTTGCCTTCCAGGTCATGCAGGCGCAGGGTCTGTCCGGCCTTGACCTCGAACAGGTAG
The DNA here is from genome assembly GCF_001941865.1 of Pseudomonas alcaliphila JAB1. Classification (NCBI taxonomy): domain Bacteria; kingdom Pseudomonadati; phylum Pseudomonadota; class Gammaproteobacteria; order Pseudomonadales; family Pseudomonadaceae; genus Ectopseudomonas; species Ectopseudomonas alcaliphila. The sequence continues at coordinate 1,569,386 of NZ_CP016162.1, forward strand.
GGTTCGCCCGCCGGGATGGTGTGGCGGAACACGGCGGTTTCGGGATGCAGGTTGCTGGCGGTAAGGGTCATTTCGGCAGCCCTCAGATGTACTGGCGTTCGGTGTTGTGGAAGCCGCGGCCGTTTTCCGGGCGCGAGGTGCGGCAGAGCACGGTGATGCCGTCGCTGTCGACCTTGCTTAAGCGGAGTTGCACCGGCTTGGGCGCGTACTGTGGGTTGGGATCCATCGGGTGTTGCAGAGCGGTGAGCACCACCAGGGTGTCCATCGGCGCGTACAGCTCGATGTAGTCACCGGCTTTGCTGTTGCCGGGTTGAAAGTGGAAGGCGCCCTCGGCGTCGACGTCCACGCGGCTGAACAGGTTGAGGTTCATCAGCAAGTCGAGCAGGTTCAGGTCCCACTTGCCCATTTCCACCAGCAGGTTGTCCATGCCGTTGCGGAAGAAGCCGTTGCGCAGTTCCTGATAGCGGCCCTGGCCGTACTTCTCCAACACTTCGTCGGCATTCAGCACGCCGCCGAAGCTGTCGTGCCAACCGCAGGTATCGGCGGTGATGGCGGCCAGCACCTTGCCCATGTCCGAGTACAGGCAGTGCCCAGCGGTGAGCTTGGCGGTGTGTTGGCACTTGAGGGTGTCGGGCAGGTTCAGGCGCTCGCTTTTCTCAGCCGCGTTGAACAGCAGCAGGCTGACGTTGGCGCCGCCTTCTATATCGGTGATGCGCAGCAGTTGGCCACGCTTGAGGATGAAGGAAGTGTGGCCGCCGCCGGGCACGGTTTCCTCATAGAGGGTGGGGCGGAGAGTGAGGGCAGTGTTCATGAGTACCTCGGGGTCAAAGCCTGGTCGTCAGGCGCCGGCAGGGGCGCCTGATCATCGTTGCGATGGAGTGGGTGAGTACGCTTCAGAGCTTGCCGTCGACAGCCATCTGTATGTAGCTCGGGTCGAAACGCAGCTTGATGTTGGCGCTGTCGCCGGTAGTCACGTCGCCGGCGAAGGTCATGCCGATGGCGTCGGCGCTGCGGGCGCCTTCGCCGAGGATGCCGTGCTCGAAGCTGAAATTGGCGACCTTGGTCATGGTCTCCGGCAGGGCCGGGCTGGTGACGAAATCCAGGGTTTCTTTCGGCGTGTAGAACAGCTTGGTGGTCGCCAGTTGCGACTGGTAGCCGGCCAGGTCGGTACCGGAGGCCTTGGCCATTTCGGTCAGGGCTTCGGTGGCTTCGGGCGTGCCGGACTGCATCAGTTCGAGAATCTCGAACCAGGCGCCGACCAGGGCTTTGCCGAAGTCCGGGTTGTCCTTCAGGGTCTGGGTGTTGACCACCATCATGTCGAGAATTTCACCGGGGATCTTCGATGAGTCGAAAACCTGGGTGCTGCCGGGCTGGGCGATGATCTCGGCGAGCATCGGGTTCCAGGTGGCGGCAGCCTGCACGCTGGGGGTGGTATAGGCGGCGATGATGTCGGCATCGGAGGTGTTCACCACCGTCACGTCGCGCTCGCTCATGCCTGCGGTTTCCAGGGCACGGGCGAGGAAGTAGTGGGAGACCGAGAGTTCCACCAGGTTGACGCGCATGCCCTTGAGATCGGCCAGGGTCTTGCCTTCGCCCTTGATCAGCAGGCCGTCGTTGCCGTTGGAGTAGTCGCCGACGATCAGCGCGGTGGAGTCCACGCCACCTGCGGCGGGGATGGTCAGGGCGTCCATGTTGGTCATGGTGCAGCCGTCGAACTGGCCGACGCTGTACTGGTTGATGGACTCGACATAGTCATTGAGCTGCACGACATCGATGCTGATGCCGTATTTCTTCGCCCATTTGTCGATGATGCCGGAGGTGCTGGCGTGGCCCCAGGGCATCCAGCCGGCGTAAAGCGTCCAGCAGACGCTGAAGTTGTCTTTCTTCTCGGCATGAGCGCTGAAGCTGAGCACCGCGGCCAGACCGGCAGCGGCGAAGGAGAGCAGACGGTACTTGCGCATTTGGAACCTCCAGTCTTGTTGAGTACGGGCAGGAGTCGCGGCACGTTTCGAGTTCATCGAAAGGCGCGTTCTCCCGGGCTTTTATCCCGCCGTGTAACCTCACTGGAGGTCGATGACTCTCGGACCAGCACTTGCCAGGCAAGTCGGAACCCTAGTCATCCATTTCGCAAATTGTGGTGCCGCGATTCCGGGAAACCCCGGTTAGAACCTGCACACTCAGGCTTTAGCGAATAGCGTGCCAGCTCGCCGAGGCCCGTGTCTGGGCACTCTGGCGAGGCTGCTTGCGGTTTGTGTGCTGCCTGATGGGGCTTGATTGGCGTTCATTGCACCGTTCGGGGGCAATTCTGCTCGTGGTATCGCAGCTTGGCGGCGTTAGGGCGATGGCATGGAAATCGCTATCGACCCTGTTGCAGGGGCGGCCTCGCTGCCGCCCTCGGGACGACCCGACCCGCTGCTCGTCTGGACGACCAGGTAACTCACTTGTTCAAGGGAGATTGCCATGGCGCATAGCCATTTCACGTCCATTCCTCTGATCGACGTTGCCAGGCTTTACTCAGACGACCTTGCCGAACGCCAGCGCGTTGCCGATGAGCTGGGTCGCGCTGCCCACGAGGTCGGCTTTCTGCAGATCACCGGGCACGGTATTTCGCGTGATCTGCGCGACGGGCTGATCCAGCAGGCGCGCAGTTTCTTCGCCCGCCCGCTGGAGGAGAAGATGCGCTTCTATATCGGCCAGTCGAGCAACCACAGCGGTTACGTGCCGGAGGGTGAGGAGCAGTTCGCCGGTGGCAGCAAGGATCTCAAGGAAGCCTACGACGTCAATTACGACTACACCGAGGCGGCGCAGGTCTATCCGCTGCTCGGCCCGACCCAGTGGCCGGACTCGGCGGACTTCAAGCGCGAGGTCGGCGCTTACTACCGCGCGGCGCTGGCGCTGGGCGACACACTGTTTCGTGGCTTCGCCCTGGCGCTGGGGCTGGCCGAGGACACCTTCGCTGGCATCACCCGGCAGCCCACCAGCCAGCTGCGCATGATTCATTACCCGCTCGATCCCGATCCGGTAGCCGACCGCCCTGGTATCGGCGCGCACACCGACTACGAGTGCTTCACCATCCTCTTGCCTACCGCTGAAGGCTTGCAGGTGCTCAACGGCGATGGCCAGTGGATCGACGTGCCGCTGGTGGAGGACACCTTCGTGATCAACATCGGCGACATGCTCGAGGTGCTCAGCAATGGTCATTTCGTCGCCACCTCGCATCGCGTGCGCAAGGTCAGCGAGGAGCGCTTCGCCTTCCCGCTGTTCTGCGCCTGTGACTACCCGACGCGCATCGCCCCGATTGCCGGCCTGCCGGCGCGCGGTGAGCGCGTGTACACGCCTGTGAGCTGTGGCGATCACCTGTTCGCCCAGACGGCGCAGACCTTCCGCTATCTGCGCGAGCGCCTGGAGGACGGTTCGCTGCAACTGCCGGATGGTGCGGCGGGTTTGTCCAGCTTTGGCCAGAACCGCCAGGAGGTGACGGTATGAACCTGCTGGAACTGGCTGAACGTTACCCGCAGCGCGCCGAGGGCGGCGTGCCGGACTGGATGCTCGGGCACTTTCGTCGCCGCACCATCAGCTTCGCCGATGGCCGCAGCGACCAGCGTACCCAGGTGCATTGGCTGCAAAGCCGCACCTTCACCATCGACCTGCGCTTGCCGGATGCGCCCGCGCTGCCGGTACGGGCCTGGCAGGACTACGGCGCCGCCGAGTTGCGCCAGCTCGCCAATCACGAGGGTTGGGTGGCTGACAGTATCTGGGAGAACGGTTATCTGAGCTGGCACGGCGGCGTGTCCCTGCAACTGCACAACCGTTGGCCGGAGCCGGCGCAGTTGCAGCGCATGGGCAACTGCATGATCGAGTTCGGCACCAGTGGCGCCTATGTCGAGGACTGGCGTTTGCAGGCCAGCAGCGGGCCGTTGATCGGTTTGCGCCTGTTGGAGGAATGCGACGCTGAAAGCGGCGAGGTGCTGCAGCGCGGTGGTGGACTGATTCTCTGTGGCGACCGGCTTGGCTGGGTGCAGGGGCGGGCGGTCGAGCTGGGTGAGTCAGCGCTGCAACTGCGTGAGCGCGCCGAGCGGGCGCAAGGTGATGGTGAGACTTTGGCCGCGCTGTTCGACTGCGAGACCTCGCTGGCCTACGCCGATCAGCAGGGACGTTATCAGGTAGCGCTGTCCACCTTGCCGGCGCGGGTGGGGCAGAGCGTCTCGCTGGAGGGCTTCGAGCTGCCTGGAGCGGGGCGCATCTGTCAGCACCTGCAACGCCCGGATGGCCGTGCGGTGGTACGCACCTTCATCATCGATACGCTGGAGCCAGATTGGCGCGCGGAACTCGCCACGCCGACTACCGACGAGGCGCAACGCTGGTTTGCCGCGGAGGGCGAAACGCTGTCGCGGTATCTCGAGGTGCTGAGCTGATTGGCGACAGGTTTTGTAGGAGCCCGCTTGCGGGCGATCGGCACAAGCTACAGCGGATCGCCCGCAAGCGGGCTCCTACAGGTGGTTAGCTGTGGCTCCGTAGCCTGGATGCAATCCGGGGAATGTGTCGGTGATCTGGTCCGCAGCAGAGGGTGAAACGCTGTCGCGCTATCTGGAGGTGTTGAGCTGATTGGCGACAGGTTTTGTAGGAGCCCGCTTGTGGGCGATCGGCACAAGCTACAGCGGATCGCCCGCAAGCGGGCTCCTACAGATGGTTCGCTGTGGCTCCGTAGCCCGGATGCAATCCGGGGGGAATGTGTCGGTGATCAGGTTCGCCGCAGAGGGTGAAACGCTGTCGCGCTATCTGGAGGTGTTGAGCTGATCGGCGACAGGTTTTGTAGGAGCCCGCTTGTGGGCGATCGGCACAAGCTACAGCGGATCGCCCGCAAGCGGGCTCCTACAGGTGGTTGGCTGTGGCTCCGTAGCCCGGATGCAATCCGGGGGGGGTGTGCTGGCGATCCCCGGATTTTATCCGGGCTACGGTTGGTTAGCGCGCGGAGATACGCTCGGCCAGTTCGCTGGGCAATTGTGTCTGCGCCCGGCGTGCCGCGTTCAGCGGGATGTCGTAGGTGATGCGCGCGCCGTAGGCGTTGGGCGCCTGCGGGTCGTGGCGCACTTTGTCGAACACCAGCAGGCGGGTGCCGAGGCTGAAGCCTTCGGACAGGTCGTGGGTGACCATGAATACGGTCAGGCGGGTTTCCTTCCACAGCTCCAGCAGCAGCGCGTGCATGTCCTTGCGGATGCCGGGGTCAAGGGCGCCGAACGGCTCGTCGAGCAGCAGCATGCGCGGTTGCATCACCAGTGCCTGGGCGATGGCCAGGCGTTGCTGCATGCCACCGGAAAGCGCGCTGGGGTATTTGTTCAGGGCATGGCCGAGGCCGACCTTGGTGAGGATTTCCGCGGCGCGTTCGCGAGCTTCGCGTTTGGCCACGCCGAACAACCGGCCCAGCAGCTTCGATTTCGGCAGCTCCAGGCCCAGGGCGACGTTGTCCAGCACGCTCAGGTGGGGGAATACCGAGTAGCGCTGGAACACCACGCCACGGCTTGGATCGGGCTCGTTGGGCAGCGCCTGGCCGCCCAGCAGCAGCTCGCCACGGCTCGGGCGTTCCTGGCCGAGCAGCATGCGCAGAAAGGTGGATTTGCCACAGCCGGAGGCGCCGACCAGTGTGCAGAACTCACCCTCGTCGACCTTGATGTTGAGGCGTTCGAGCACGATCAGGTCGCCGTATTCCTGCCACAGGTTGCGCGCTTCGATAAAGGCGGTTTTCGCTGTGCTTGCAGGGTAAGCGCTCCATAAACCCCGTCCTGGCGGACGGGTTTGTTTTCAGGAAGCAGAGGCAGAAGCTGGCGAGCAGTTCCACGGCAGCAGCGCTTCGTAGTCTTCGACGCTCTGTGCCGCAGGCAGGCGTTCAAGGATGTGGCGCAGCCAGGCGTAGGGCTCCTGCCCGTTGGCTTTCGCGGTTTCGATCAGGCTGTAGATCTGCGCGCTGGCCGTGGCACCCTTGGGCGTGTCGCTGAACAGCCAATTCTTGCGGCCGATGACGAACGGTCGGATGGCGTTCTCGGCGCGGTTGTTGTCGATCGGTAGATGCCCACCTTCGATGTAGCGCACCAGCCTGCTCCAGTTGCTGGCCAGGTAGTTCACCGCCTTGCCCAGGGCCGTCTGCCCAGCGACCTGCGACTGGGTTTTGTCCAGCCAGGCCTTGAGTTGGTCGAGCAGCGGCTGGCTGCGTTGCTGGCGGGCGGCCAGGCGTTCGCTGTCGTCGACCTCTTTAAGATCGCGCTCGATGCCGTAAAGCTTGTTGATCAGGTTCAGCGCCATGTCGGCACGGCCGGTCTTGCCCTTGGGCTGCACTTTCTGCGCCTCGACGAACTTGCGCCGCGCATGCGCCCAGCAGGCCAACCGCTCGATGCCGTCGCGTGCAGCCACGGCGTTGTAGCCGGCGTAGTCGTCGGTCATCAGGTAGCCGCGGTAGCCATCGAGCAGGCGTAGCGGCACCTCCTGCGCACGGCTGGCTGTGTAGTCGAAAAGGATCACCGGCTTGTCCGGCGGCCCACCGCTTTGCACCCACATCCAGGATTGTGCCGAGGGGTCGCGTCCCAGTTCATGCAGCACCTGCAGACGCGTTTCGTCGCAGTGCAACACGGGGTATTCGAACAGTTTGTCGCGCATCAGGTTGAGCAGCGGTTGCAGTTGCTCGCCACTTTGGATCACCCAACGCGCCAGGGTCTGCCGTGGGATGTCGACGCCGTGGCGGCTGAGCATCCTCTCGAAGCGGTACAGCGGGATGCCGTCGGCGTACTTGGTGGTCAGCAGCATCGCCAATACGCTGGGGCTGGCCAGGCTCTTCTCGATCAGTTGTGCCGGCTTGTCGGCGGTGACCGGCGCGGTTTCACAGGCCTTGCAGGCGTAGGTCTTGCGGATGTGGCGGATGACCCGCACCTGCATCGGGATGATCTCCAGCTGCTCGCTGGTCTCTTCACCGATGACCTGTTTGCAGGCGCCGCAGGCGCAGGTCAGTTCGTGCTCGGGCAGCTCATGGATGACCTCCACACGCGGCAGGTTGGCCGGCAGCGGCTTGCGTTTGCCACGGCGCTTGACCGGCGCAACGACTTCTTCGGCTTCGGCTTCGGCTGGCTCGGCGGCCAGCGCTTCGATCAGCTCTTCGGCCTCGTTGAACATGGCCAACTGCGGTGAGTCGGCATCTTCAGGGCTGCGCTCGGACTTAGGCGAGAACAGCTTGTGGCGCAGCAGGGCGACCTGTTCCTGAAGTTGTTCTATGCGAGCATCTTTCGCAGCCGCCTGTTCACTGGCCAGCAGCAGTAAATGCTTGAGCAGGATTGGGTCGTCAGGAAGGGACTCGGGCACGGCGATCATGGCCGTGGATTATACCGGCTCAGGTTACGAAGCGCGGCGTCAGTATCTGGTGCGGGCGATTACGCCACAGGTCGATGCCGTCGAGCAGCCAGTTCAACTCATCGACCGTCAGCTCAATGGCCTCGTCACCGGCATCGGGTTTGGTCTTGAAGCGCTCGGCTTCCAGACGCTTGAGCCACAGGCAGAAGCCATTGCGCTCCCAGTAGAGAATCTTGACCTGGCTGCGGGTGCGATTGAGGAACACGAACAGCACCGGGTTGAACACTTCCACCTTGATGTCCAGCTCGACCAGCGCCGCCAGGCCATTGATGGATTTGCGGAAGTCGACAGGCTTGGGATACAGATAAACCTTTTGGACCTTGGCGTCGGGACGCATCATGGGATGAACTCCAGAGAAAACAGGAGTTCAGCATCCGCTGATCTGCGGGCTATAGGCAGGTGGGGTTTATGGAGCGCTTACCTTGCAGGGGCCGTACTGGAATCGCTCATGGCAGGTTCACTTAGCGGGACGATGTGTTGACTGAACAGGGTCATGCCTTGCCTCCTTCATGCCAGGGGAAGCACAGGCGCAGCACCTGGCGCAGGCCCAGATCCATCAGCCAGGCCAGCAGGGTGATCCACACGACGTAGGGCAGGATCACGTCCATGGCCATGTAGCGACGCACCAGGAAGATGCGGTAACCGAGGCCGTCGGTCGAGGCGATGGCCTCGGCGGCGATCAGAAACAGCCAGGCCGAACCGAGCATCAGGCGCAGCGAGATCAGCAGGCGTGGCATCAGTTGCGGCAGCACCAGGCGCAGAATCAGCGTCCAGGAGTTGGCGCCGAGGGTCTGCGCCTTGATCAGCAGCTCGCCGGGAATCTCGCGGGCACGCTGTTCGATGTCACGAGCGATGCAGGGGGTGATGCCGATGACGATCAGCATCACCTTGGACAGCTCGCCCAGGCCGAAGACGATGAACAGAATCGGCAGGATCGCCAGCGGCGGAATCATCGACAGCACCGTGAGCAGCGGTGACAGCGGTGCGCCGAACAGCGGCACGCTACCGGCGGCAATGCCCAGCACCAGGCCCAGCAGCGCGGCGATGCCAAGGCCCAGGCCCAGACGTTGCAGGCTGGAGGCGGTGTCCTGCCAGAACAGGTACTGGCCGCTGCGTTTGTCTTCGGTGAAGGCCAGGCGGTCGATGGCATCGACCATCTGGCTGGCACTGGGCAGCAGCTTGTCGTTGGGGTTCTCGGCCAGGCGGCTGGTCGAGGCGGTGAAATAGACGAACAGCAGCAGGGCGAAGGGCAGCAGGATCAGCAGCAGGCGGCTGCTGCGATCCGGGTGGCGGTTGATCAGGCGCATGGATAGTCCTCGTCGGGCCTGGAACGAAATGCGTGCGCAGCTAGCAAGCGCAAGAGCGCGCTGGTTTCGGGCCTTTGGGGGGGACGGCTGGTTGCCGCTGATGCGAGTGGGGCGTACCCATGATGAACCTCCAGTTTGACAGGGGCGGGCAGGAGTTCGCGGCGGTTCCCCACGGATGGGGCGCGTTCTCCCGGGCTTTTGTCCCGCCGTGTAACCTCGCTGGAGGTCGCTAGCTCTCGGACCAGTCGCTCGCCTGTGGCGAGCCGGAACCCTAGCCGGCTATTGGCAAATTGTGGTGCCGCGATCCCGGCGAGCCGGGTTGTTCCTGCACGCAGGGTCCGTAGCGAACATCGTGCCAGCTAGCCGATGCGCCTATCTGGCGGGTTTCCTCGCCGCTCATCGCTGTGAGTGCGCGTTATTGGTGCGAGTCATGGTGCGTCTGCTGTGCGATGGGGCGTTACAGCGCCCCATCGGCGGCCAGTTCCATATAGCGATGGTTGAAGCGCAGCAGAATGCGCTGCGGGTTGCCCAGCGTCTTCTCGCCACTGAATTCGATACCCAGATTGGTCAGGCCCATGCCGCTCTTGCCCAGCAGGCCGTGAGCATCGGCAAAGTGCGCGACCCGTTGCATGAGGTCCGGCAGCTTTCCGGTGCGCGCGAAGTTCAGCGCGCTGCGCGGCGAATAGAACGAGCGCAGGGTGCCCAACTGGGCGTCGAAGTCTTCCGCGGTGGTGTCGGCGGCGGCTGCCATTCTGGCCCGGGCTTCACGGCCGGCTGGGGTGGGCAGGCCGAGCAGACGCTGGGTCTCGAACCAGGCACCGGTCAGCGCGCGGCCGAATTCCGGGTGCTGAGCAAGGGCCTGGCTGCTGACCACGGTGAGGTCGAGGATTTCACCGGGAATCAGATTGGAGCTGAACACCTGGCTGACCTCGGCCTTGCGCCGAATCTCGGAGAGGATCGGGTTCCAGGTGATCACCGCGTCGCCCTTGCCGGCGAGGAAGGCATCAGCGATTTCGGTATCGGAGACGTTGATGATGGTCACGTCGCTTTCATCGAGCAGGGCCCACTCCAGCGCGCGGCTGAGCAGGTAGTGCGAGACCGAGTTCTCCACCAGCAGCACGCTCTTGCCTTTCAGGTCCTGGATTCTCTTGCCGCTGCCACGCAGCAGCAGAGCGTCGGCACCATTGGAGAAGTCGCCGATGATCAGCGCGGTGCTGTCCTTGCCGGCAGCGGCGGGAATGGTCAGGGCGTCCATGTTGGTCATGCTGCAGGCGTCGAACTGGCCGGCGCTGTAGCGCTCGATGGAAGCGACATAATCCGGCACTTCCTGCACCTGAATGTCAATGCCGTACTTGTCCGCCCATTTCTTCACGATGCCCTGTTCGGCGGCGTAGCCCCAGGGCATCCAGCCGGCGAATATCGACCAGCACAGCTTGAAGGTTTTAGGCGCGGCCTGGGCTGTCGGAGCGCCAAGCAGGCAGGCACAGAGCAGGACGATGAGCAGGGAGCGAATGGACATGGAAACCTCGGGTCATGGACGAAAGCGGGAAAGCCGGCAGCCTGGCTGCGCGTTCTCCCGGGCTTTTGTCCCGCCGTGTAACCCCGCGGCATCCCGCCGCTGCATGAGGTCGCCCACTCTCGGACCAGCCACTCGCCTTTGACGAGCCGGAACCCTAGTCGGCCATTACGATTCGCTACCACTGACGATCCTGTGCATGGATCGGCTTTCCGCGGCGCTGAGCAAGCGAATGCCATGCCAGCGACAGGGCAATTGTCCTGTGCTCTTGTGGTTTTGCGCCGTCGGTCACAGCCGACGAAGTGAATCGCACCTGTTGCGGGCGGCGCTGTCTGATGCGTCAGGGATCACCGTCCCGGAGGCCGACATCAGTCGGCGTCGTCCCAGCGGTCACAGGAGGCCGCCATGCCCTACAAGATGCTGTTTTCCGCGTTGCTCTTGCTGCTTTCCGGTTGCGCCGTTTATGGCGATGGCTACGACCGTGGTTATCACCACGGCCATGGCTACCGGTACTACGACGGCTACCGGCGCGATTACAACCCGCCGCCACGCTACTACTACGAGGAGCGTCGGCATAACTACTACCCGGCGCCTCCGCGCTACGTACCGGCGCCGCCGCCGCGTCATCACTACGGCCACGATCACCGGTATCGCGACGGCTACAAGCACCAGCAGCCGCGGCATGACTATCGCCGCGACCAGCGTCGTCAGGAGCATCGCAGCGGGCAGATTCAGCGCGGCTGGGAGGCAGGCCGCAACACGCAGCATCGTTTCTCCAACGGGCGCAGCAATAACGAACAACGCCGTAGCGGCGAGCGCCGCTGGTAAGCCTCCCCTCAATCCGCCGCGTGCCCGGCGCGCGGCGTCTGTTAAGCCTTCTGACGAGTCGCTTAGCCCATGGCCGGCGTGGCTGAGCAAGCCTTAGGCCGAATGCTGCAGGCCCTGGTCAGCAGGTCGTCAAATTCCGCGAAATTGCCATATTTCCCATCTCTCTGGCGGGGCATTGATCGTGCGAGGCTATTTCCGATGTGAGCAGCATTGGGTGCTTGTGGGGCTATTGCACGAACAACTGCTGCACCACCGAGAAATCCTGCTTGCCCTTGCCCTGTTTGAGCAGCAGGCGGTACAGCTGCAGTGCCAGGGCGCCCATCGGCGCGCTATTGCCGTTGTGGCTCGCGGTTTCCTGGGCCAGGCCGAGGTCTTTGGCCATCAGTTCGGCCATGAAACCGCCGCTGTAGCCCTTCGATGCCGGCGCGTTTTCCATCACTCCAGGCCAGGGGTTGTACTTCTCCAGCGTCCAGTTGCCGCCCGAACTCTGCCGCATGATCTCGGCCAGCACCGCCGGCTCCAGGCCGTTGGCCACGCCCATGGCCATGGCTTCGGCGGTGGCGATCATCTGCACCGCGAGCACCTGGTTGTTGCATACCTTGGCCACCTGGCCGGCGCCCTCCGGGCCGGCGTGGAAGATGTTCTTGCCCATGGCGGCGAGCATTGGCCGGGCTCTTTCCAGTGTCTGCGCCTCACCACCCACCATGAAGGTCAGGGTGCCGGCCGCCGCGCCGCCAGTGCCGCCGGATACCGGCGCATCGAGCAGAGCGATACCGCGTTCGCGGGCGGCGGCGTGCACCTTGCGCGCGGACTCCGGGGCGATGGTCGAGCACTCGATCACCAGCGTGCCGGCGGGCAGCTGCGCAAGCAGGCCGTCGTCGCCCAGGTACAGGCCCTCCACATGACGGCTGGCCGGCAGCATGCTGATCACCACCTTTGCCTGATCGATGGCGTCGGCGGCGCTATCGGCCGCCACGGCACCTTCGCCGGCCAGGGTGTCGACGGCGCTGCGCACCAGGTCGAAGACTTTCAGCGGATAGCCCGCCCGGAGCAGGTTGCGGGCCATGGGCAGGCCCATGTGGCCGAGGCCGATAAAGGCGGTTTGGGTCATGGCAGCTTTCCTTTCTATTGGGCGCTTCGCGCATCGATTGTCATTGTTCGAGGATTGCTTGTGAGCTCCCGGAGCGCATCCGGGCTACATGTAGGGTGCGCTGTGCGCACCGAGTCGTCGCAGCTTCCTACAGATCCGCCAACGGATGTTCGCCGTCCCAGGCCGGTGCGAAGTGCGCTTCGACCACGGCGGCGGGGATTGTGGCCACGTCCGGCCAGTGCCAATGCGGCGTTTGATCCTTGTCGATCAGACGGGCGCGCACGCCTTCGGGGAATTCCGGGTAGCGGCAGCAGTTCAGGCTCATGGCGTACTCCATGCGAAACACTTCGGCCAGCGACAGGTGCCGCGCGCGGCGGATTTGCTCCCAGACCAGGTGTGCCGTCAGCGGGCAGCCATGGGCCAGGGTCTTGGCGGCGCGGGCGAGCGGGGCGTCGTCATCCGCCTGCAGGGCGCTGATGGCATGAACGGCGGCGGGCAGGTCGGCGACGTCGAGCAGCTCGTCGATACGCTCGCGGCGCGGTAACCATTGGGCCGCCGGCAGCTCGCTGCGCGCTTCGTTCTCCAGCGCGCGCAGCAGGCTGTGCAGTTGCGCCGCGGGTTGTTCGCGCCAGTTCAGTTGCACCAGGCCTTCGAGCAGGGCGTCCTGCTGGTCGTCGCGCAGGCAGCGATCAGCCAGGTTCAGGTCCAGCGCATCGCGGGCATTGATGCTGGCGGCGGTGAGGCCAAGGAACAGCCCCAGGCGACCCGGCAGGCGAGCGAGGAACCAGCTGCCGCCGACATCCGGATACAGACCGATGTTGATTTCCGGCATGCCCAGGCGGCTGCTCGGGGTGACGATACGGATGCCGGCGCCCTGCATCAGGCCCATGCCGCCGCCCAGCACATGGCCGTGGGCCCAGCAGATGAAGGGTTTGGGGTAGGTGTGGATGCGATGGTCGAGGCGATATTCGTCGGCGAAGAAACGTCGTGCCAGGGCCGGTATTTCGCCTGGCTGTTCGCGACACTGATTGACCAGTTGCACGACATCGCCGCCGGCGCAGAAGGCCTTGGGGCCGTTGCCGCGCAGCATCACGCAGGCGATGGTCGAGTCTTCTGCCCAGGCCTTCAGGCGTTCGTCGAGTGCTTCGATCATCGGCAGGGAGAGGGCGTTGAGGCTCTTTTCCGCGTCGAGGCTGGCGATGCCGATGCGGTAGCCGTGCAGGCTGGGGCGTTCTTCGAGTTGCAGGTTCATAGGGGCTTCCTGCGTAAGGTGGATGACGGTTTATCCGGGTTTGTGGTGGACGTAAAAGGCGACGTCCACCCTATGGGGCTGTAGGAGCGAGCTCTGCTCGCGAAAAGATGGCATCGCCTGATTCGCGAGCAGAGCTCGCTCCCACGATTTATTTGTTGCGCCACTGCGGGTCGCGTTTTTCCAGAAAGGCGTTGACGCCCTCGCGGGTATCGTCGGCATCGAACAGGTCGACGAAGCGCTCGCGTTCCTCCGGCAGCCAGGTGTTGGCGCCACGCTCACGGGCACCCTGGATCAGCGGTTTGATGGTACGTACCGCCACCGGGCTTTGCCGCGCCATTTTGGATGCCAGTAGCAGTGCGGTGCCACGGGCTTCGCCGGTATCCACGATCTGCTCGATCAGGCCGATGCGCAGGGCGGTTTCGGCGTCGATGCGTTCGCCGCAGAGGATCATGCGCTTGGCCCAGCCTTCGCCGACCAGCCAGGGCAGGGCCTGGGTGCCACCGGCGCAGGGCAACAGACCCACGGAGGCTTCCGGCAGGGCCATTTGTGCCTGGCGTTCGGCGATGCGGAGGTCGCAGGCCAGCGCGCACTCCAGGCCGCCGCCCATGGCGTAGCCGTTGATCGCGGCGATGGACACGCCGCGGAAATCGCGCAGGGTTTCGAAGGCCTCGCCAAAGCGTCGGGCCATCTCGCGGGCACGGGCCTTGTCACCATCGGCGAACATGTTCAGGTCGGCACCGGCGGAAAAGAACTTCGGCCCCTGGCCGGTCACCACCAGGGCGTACACCTCGTCGTCACGGTTGAGGTGCTCGACCACCTGTTTGAGACCGATCAGCGAGTCGCGGTCCCAGGTGTTGGCCGGTGGATGGTTGATGGTGATCAGCGCGGTGTGGCCGTGCTTTTCCACGGTGAGTTTGTGGGTCAGGTCGAAGATGCCGGATTTATAGGTTTCGATGGCTGTACTCATGGTCGTCCTCGATACGGATCATTGCAGTAGGAGCGAGCTCTGCTCGCGAACAGCGCGGGTTCCTACCTATCGTGGTTACTACAGCAGGCGATCGAGCATGCCGCCTTGCAGGAGCAGGCGGCGGGCGACGATCACCCGCATGATTTCGTTGGTGCCTTCCAGGATCTGGTGTACGCGGGCGTCGCGTACCCAGCGCTCCAGCGGGTAGTCATTCAGATAGCCGTAGCCACCGTGCAGTTGCAGCGCTTCGTTGCACAGGTCGAAGCACTGGTCGGTAGCGAAGCGCTTGGCCATGGCGCAGTAGAGGCTGGCTTCGCCATGCCCCAGGTCGAGCTTGTGCGCGGCCAGGCGCACCATCTGCCGGCTGGCGGTGAGGGCGGTGAGCATGTCGGCCAGCTTGAATTGCAGGGCCTGGAATTCACTGAGCGGTTTGCCGAACTGCTTGCGTTCGTCGACGTAGCGCAGGCTCTGCTCCAGTGCTGCCTGGGCCGCACCGAGCGAGCAACTGGCGATATTGATGCGCCCGCCATCGAGGCCCTTCATGGCGTAGACGAAGCCTTCGCCTTCCGGGCCGATGCGGTGGCTGGCGGGAATGCGCACGCCTTCGAAGGTGATGGTGCGGGTCGGCTGCGCTTTCCAGCCCATCTTGTCCTCGTTGCGTCCGTAGCGTACGCCGGGCGCATCGGCAGGTACCAGGAAGCAGGAGATACCCTTGGCGCCATCCTCGCCGGTACGCGCCATGACGATCAGTACCTGCGTGCTTCCCGCACCGGAAATGAAGCACTTGCTGCCGTCGATCACGTAGTCGTCGCCGTCGCGCCGCGCGCGGGTGCGCAGGTGGGCGGCGTCGGAGCCGGCGTCCGGTTCGGTCAGGCAGTAGGAGGCCAGTGACTGGCCGTTGATCAGTCCCGGCAACCAGGCATCTTTCAGTGCCTGGTCGGCGAAGCTGGCGAGCATCCAGGTGGCCATGTTGTGGATGGTCAGGTAGGCGGTGGTGGCCACGCAGCCCGCCGCCAGTTGTTCGAAAATCAGTGAACTGGAGAGCCTGGACAGGCCCAGGCCGCCATCCTCCTCGCGCAGATACAGCGCCAGGTAGCCCTGTTCGGCTGCGCGGCGAATCACTTCGACAGGGAAGTGCTGCTCGCGATCCCACTCGGCGGCGTGGGGCGTCAGCTCCCGCGTGGCGAAGGCGCGGGCGCTGTCGGTCAACAGGCGTTGTTCATCACTGAGTTCGAAGTCCATGGCATCTCATTGCAGGGTCAGGGGTTGGTCGCCGGCGCGGCGTTCGGCCTGCCACTCGGCAAGGCTGGGCAGCGCGCTGCTGGCATCGAGGCGGTCGACGATTTCGAAGTAGTCCTGCTTGAGCGGGTCCTTGAGCACCTCATCGCGCGGCTTGACCTTTACCGCGTAGACCGTCTGCAGGTTCTGGTGGTCGAAGGTACGCCATTGCTGCTCGTCCTTGAGCAGGGTGTAGCTGTGGCCTTCCAGTGCCTTGATCAGCGCCTCGCTGTCCAGGCTCCTGGCCCGCGTGGCGGCGTCGGCCCATTGCTGGACGATGCTATAAGCCGATGCGGCAGAGCTGGAGGGGTACATCTCGTAGCGGGTCTTGAAGGCTTCGACGAAGGCTTCGCCGCGCGCAGATTTTTCCAGTGCCGGGACACGCCAGGTCCAGGGCTCGGTGCCAATCACGCCCTGCATCAGGTTGGGACCGGCCTGTTCGACCATGCTCTGGGTCAGGTTCGGCGCGACGATCTGCATGCGCTCGGTCAGGCCCAGGTCCTTGGCGATGCGCATGGCGCGCACCAGATCTTCGCCAAACAGCACCAGGGCGAGGATCTCGGCGTTACTGGCGGCGGCCTGGGTCAGAGCGTCCTGGTAGTCAGCCAGGCGCGCACCTGGGAAGGGGATGCGCACGCTGGTGTGCTGGGCGGTATCGTCGGTGGCGGTGGCCTGACGCAGCGAGGCCTCGGTGGTGTGGCCCCAGGTGTAGTCGGAGGTGACGTAGAAGTAGCGTTTGTTCGGCAGGGTCTTGCTCAGGTACTGGCCGAGCACTCGAGCGCTCATCCAGGCGTTGTTGCACTCGCGGAACATGTAGCGGTGGCCATCCTTGCCCGTGGTGTCATTGGAGTAGGTGAGGGTGCCGAAGTACAGCAGGCCGTGCTGCTTGGCGCGCTTGCCGGCGGCGATGGCGACCGCGCTGGAGGAGCCACCGAAGAGCATCGCCGCACCCTCGGCGGCCAGCTTGTCGACGTTCTTCTCGGCCTTGGCCGGACGCGAGGCGGTGTCCTTGCTGGACAGGCGCAAAGGTCTACCCAGCACACCGCCAGTTGCGTTGATTTCATCGATGGCCAGCAGGGCTCCACGCATCTGCGCCAATCCCTCCTCCTTGTATGGTCCGGTGCGCGGGTAGTTGAGGCCGAGGGTGATAGGCTCGGCAGCCTGCGCACAGGCGGTAAGTGCAGCCCACAGGGCCAGCGTGGTGGACAGTTGGCGCATTGCAGTTCTCCTTGTTTTTGTTCTGCAGAGAACCGTTTTACGCCGCTCGTCCAGTTCGAGTGATCGTCTATTAGTCTAAGAAACGGTCACCCGGTTCTCATTTCAGCTGAATAGTCATGTTCGGGCCATCGCCGAGCGGCGTGTCGTCGAACCAGCGGCTGGTCACCGTCTTGGTTTCGGTATAGAAACGTACCGCCTGCTTGCCGTAGGCGTGCAGGTCGCCATAAAACGAACCCTTCCAGCCGGTGAAGGAAAAGAACGGCAGCGGTACCGGAATCGGCACGTTGATGCCCACCTGGCCGACTTCCACTGCATGCTGGAAATGCCGCGCCGCGCCACCCGAACGGGTGAACAGACTGGTGCCGTTGCCGTAGGGGCTGGCGTTGACCAGTTCGATGGCTTCTTCCAGGGTCGCCACCTCCATGCACACCAGCACCGGGCCGAAGATTTCCTCGCGGTACAGGCCCATCTTCGTTGTCACGCCACGGAACAGTGTTGGCCCGACCCAGTTGCCGTCCGGGTAGCCGTCCACCGCGCAGTGCGAGCCGTCGAGCAGGCAGTCGGCGCCTTCGGCCTTGCCTTCCTCTATCAGGCGCAGCACGCGCTGGCGTGCCTGTGGGCTGATCAGCGGGCCATAGGCGGCACCGCTGTCTTGCCAGTGACCAGGGCGCAGCTCGGCCATTTGCCTGGCCAGCTCGTCGATCCACTGTTTCGATTCGCCGACGAACACCGCCACGCTGATCGCCATACAGCGTTGACCGGCCGCGCCACAGCTGGCGCCGAGCAGGTTGCTGAGCACTTGATCCTTGGGTGCGTCAGGCATGATCACCATATGGTTCTTGGCCCCGGCGAAGGCCTGCACGCGTTTCAGATGCTGAGTGCCGGTGCGATAGACATGCTGGCCTACCGTCACCGAACCGACGAAGGACACCGCGCGCACCAGTGGATGCACCAGCAGCGCATCGACCTGCTCGCGCCCGCCATGCAGCACCTGCAGCACGCCGGCCGGTGCGCCGGCTTCGAGGAACAGTTCGGCCAGGCGATTGGGCGTCATCGGGTCCTGTTCCGAGGGTTTGAGAATGAAGGTATTGCCGCAGGCGATGGCCAGCGGAAACATCCACAGCGGGATCATCGCCGGGAAGTTGAACGGGGTGATGCCGACGCACACGCCCAATGGCTGGATCCAGCTGGCTGTGTCGATCTCGCGGGCGACGTTCTCCACCGTTTCGCCCATCATCAGGCTGGCGATATTGGCGGCATGCTCGGCCACTTCGATACCGCGCCACACGTCACCCTTGGCATCAGCGAAGGTCTTGCCGGTTTCCGCCGCGAGAATCTCCGCCAGCTCGTCGTGGTGTTCCTTGAGCAGGTGCTGGTAGCGCAGCATCAGGCGGGCGCGCTCCGATACCGGTACTTCGCGCCAGGCGAGGAAGGCTTTCTGCGCACCGGCCACCGCGGCTTCGATTTCCTCGGCAGTGGCTTTGGGGGCGAGGGCGATCACGTCCTGGGTGGCGGGGTCGGTGACTTCAATCAGCTCACGAGCCTGGCTGGTTTGCCATTGGCCGTCGATCAGTTGCGGTAGCGTGCGGGGCATGGTCGCCTCCTGTTGTTCTTGTATGGGCTCTTTATAGCCACTCGATGACCGCTTGTGGATTGACGATCTTGGTTTTGGGATGGACGATCTTGTCATTCGATCGGGATGCAAGGGAGTGATGCAGTGGGGATGCGGGTGGAAACCTCCAATTGGCCGTTGCCCGTTGGCGGGCAGCGCTTCATCACGCCGCCGCGCCTGCGCCGCCTTCTGGCGCGGCACGTGCTGAGTTCAGGCTGCTATCCCTTGGCCATGGGTTTTTACCCGGAGGCGGCCGGGCACCAGATGCGGCGCGTGCAACCGGACGATCATCTGCTGATCTACTGCCGTTCCGGCAAAGGCTGGCTGGGAACGGAGGATGGACGATTCGAGGTTGCCGCTGGCGATTTGCTGTTGCTGCCCAAGGACGCGCCGCATGCCTATGGCGCCGATGCGCAAAACCCGTGGACGATCTATTGGGTGCACTTCGACGGTAGTACCAGCGAGGATTTCCTGCGTCTGATGGGCACTCAAGCGCACCGGCGTATCGGCGTGCAGCCTCGTTTGATCGGCGATTTCGAGGCGTTGCTGGGCTTGCAGCGTCAGGGCCTAAACGCCTTGCCCTTCATCCATGCTGCGCACCGTTTGCAGGCGATGCTCAGCTCGCTGGCGGTACTGCCGGCGCGGGTCAGTCTGAAATCCGGGCGGGTGCTGGATATCGAAGCGGTGCAGGCGGTGATGCGCGCGCACCTGCACGGCAGCCTCAACCTCGACGAACTGGCGGCGCACTTCAAGCTGTCGCGCTTTCACTTCGCCAAGACCTACCGTGCGCTGACCGGTCACGCGCCGATCCAGGACTTCATCCAGTTGAAGATGGCCCTGGCGTGCCGCCTGCTCGATCGTGGCGATATCGAGGTGCGTCAGGTCGCCGAGCAACTGGGTTATGAGGATCCCTATTACTTCTCACGGCTGTTTCGCAAGGTGGTGGGCATGGCGCCCAGTCATTACCGGACGCTGCATCAGGGCTAGCCTGTGCCCTGACTGGTCACACCCTGGCTATGGTCGCCAGGCCGGTGGCCACCAGCTTTTCCTGGCCGTCCTTCACGGCGAACACGTCGGCTCGGCAGACAGCCTGGCGTTGACCGGCCTTGAGCACTTCGGCGCGGCACAGCAGGCGCTCGCCGAGCGCGGGTGCGAGCAGGTTGAGTTTGTATTCGCTGGTGACCACATCGCCGACCATCGACGCCGCAGCCCAGGCGCAGCCACTGTCGACCATGAAACCGACCACCGCGCCATGCATGTAGCCGTGGTGCTGGCACAGGTCGGGACGACTGCGTACCTGCAGGCTGACCCGGCCCGGCGCGAAGTCGAGCAGTTCGGCGCCGAGCAGTTGGGCAAAGGTGGAGTGGGCGAGCGCCTGTTCCAGACGCTCGCGGCTGATGCCGTTCGAGTCGCTCATATGACCTCCTGCACGGTGCGTGCAGAAGAGTCTCGACCTGCTCCAGAGGGCGGACAAGCAGCATCCATGTGCCTGATGAGGCTGCATAGCAGGCGCTTCAGGCGAGCAGACGCTTCCACAGTTGCAGCTCGTCCGCCAGTTCCTGTCTCAGTTCAGCAAGCGGCTGCTCCAGACCCAGTTTCATCTGCGCCGGTAGCGGTCCTTGCGGCGTCTGGCTCGTCTGCAGGGCACTGGCGAGCAGCACCAGATCCGCCAGATCGGCAGCGCCGTCATGCGCGCGCTGCCATTGGCCGTAAAGGCGGGTGGACTCGATGATCGCCGAGGGCAGTTGCCAGCGCGTCAGGACCAGGGCACCGAGATCACCGGACAGGCGCTCGCACAGCTCCTGAAGCGTTTCACTCTCGCGCGGCACGTTCGGCCACTGCTCCAGCTCAGAGAGCAGTGGCAGGCTGCCGATATCCTGCAGCAAACCGCCGAGCATGGCGTCGTCCAGTGACATACCTGTGCGCTGCGCCAGTACCGCGCAGTGGGCGGCGCGCTCCCTGGCGCTGCGCCAACGAGCGCGAAATGTCTGTTGCAGCGCGGGCTCTGTGCTGGTGAACAGGTTTTGCAGGCTGAAGCCCAGCACCAGGTCCGCCAACTGGCGGGTACCAAGGCGGCTCAGCAGTTCACGCAGCGAGCTGCAGGAGCGTTCCCCGCGCAGCAGCGGTGTATTGGAGAACTGCATCAGGTAGGCGGCCAGCGGCGGGTCGCCAGTGATCACGCGGGTCAGTTGTTCCAGCGAGGTGCGTGGGTCGTCCAGCAGCTTTCTGATGCGCACGGCGGCTTCAGGCATCTGCGGAATCCTGGCTTCGCCCTTCAGGAAACGGTTGAGCAACGCCATGCGCAGGGTATCGGTTGAGGGAGGCATCGGCTTGGCATCATCGATTGATACGGTTGCCGAAAGGCTAGCAAAGCATCCTCGGCCCTGCCGGCTCGCTCTTCCTTGACTTGCCTTGCTGCCTTCTCTAGCGTGCCTCCACTCGTTTTGTACCCGCAGGAAAACCGCATGACCGACGATCGCATCAAGCTCGAAGCCAGCTGGAAACACGCGCTGCGTGAGGAGTTCGACAAGCCTTACATGAGCGAGCTGCGTGCGTTCCTGCAGGCGGAGAAGGCGGCCGGCAAGGAAATCTATCCGCCGGGTCCACTGATCTTCAATGCGCTCAACTCCACGCCGCTGGATCAGGTCAAAGTGGTGATCATCGGTCAGGACCCGTACCACGGCCCCGGTCAGGCGCACGGCCTGTGCTTCTCGGTGCAGCCGGGCGTGCAGACGCCGCCGTCGCTGGTGAACATCTACAAGGAGCTCAAGCGCGATCTCAATATCGACATCCCGGCGCACGGCTATCTGCAGAGTTGGGCTGACCAGGGCGTGCTGCTGCTCAACACCTCGTTGACCGTCGAGCGCGCCAATGCCGGCTCGCATGCCGGCAAGGGCTGGCAGTTCTTTACCGACCGAGTGATCGAGGTGGTCAGTGAACAGCAGCCCAAACTGGTGTTCCTGCTCTGGGGCAGCCATGCGCAGAGCAAACAGCGCCTGATCGACCCAACCAAGCACCTGGTGCTGCGTTCGCCGCATCCGTCGCCGTTGTCGGCGCATCGCGGTTTCATCGGCAATGGCCATTTCAGTCGCTGCAACCAGTTCCTCAGCCAGAACGGCATGACGCCCATCGACTGGCGCTTGCCGGCGCTGTAAGCCCGCTTCCGAGGCCTGCTTAGCGCCGCGCAACTGCCTGATCAGCCGAGCACTGCTGCGCAGCCAGGTCGGCATGAAGGCTTTCCAGGTGCTTGTCGGCTCGCTCCATCTGGCGTGAGTCTGCCTGCTCGACCAGGTCGACGATCATCGCGGCCACGGCCTGACGGTTTCTTTCATAGCTGGCCTGGTAAGCGCTGGTGTAGAAACGCTCGCGCTGTTGCAGCAGGGCGGTCATGCGCGCAGCGAAATCGTCGCCGCGGCGCACTTCCAGCGCCTCACGCAGAGCCTGTTGCCAGGCCATGCGGTTTTCCAGCCAGACCCGGTTCTGTTCGCCCAGGCCCTGTGCCCAGCTCTGCACTCGCTCGCGTTGCTCGGCGTTCAGCGTGCCAAACCAGGGCTGCAGGCGCTCTTCCATGCGCTCGGCGCGTCGGTTGATCTGCTCCTGCACGGGCGGCTCGAGAAACTCTTCACGCAGCTTGGCGTTCTGCTCGTCCATGGCTGCCAATAGCTGACCGACCTGACGCGGGCTGAGGCCACGCAGCAGCTCGATGGTGCTGGGGGTTATTTCCACGGCGATGCGCTGCATGGCCTGTTCGAAGTCGGCCAACTGGCTGGCCATCAGCTCGCTGTCACGGCTGTTCAGTGCCTGCTGACTGCGTTGCAGCCAGTCGAGATAACGCGGCAGTTCGACGCTGCAGTGCCAGGCCAGGTGCTCCTGCAACTGGGGTTTGAGCCAGGCACTCTGCTCGCTGGTCAGCGCCACGTAGTCGCCCAGCTTCCACGGGATCAGCCAATCGAGGTTGCGATAGGCCAGGCCGACACGGCTGCAGGCGCTCAGCAGCAGGGTGATGGCCAGTAGCAGGAGCAGAGGCTTGCGCATGATCGGGGCTCGCGAGGGCAGAGCTGTTGAGACTAATACTCGGTGCATCTGACGCAAGAGGGTGGAAATATTCGCTTAAGAGTTCGCCATCAGGCCATGATCGCCGGCAAGCCGGCTCCTACAGGAAGCGGCGGTCTTATTATTTGTAGGAGCCCGCTTGCGGGCGATCCAATGTGGACCGTTGCACTCCCGCAGATAAAAAGAAACCGCCCCGAAGGGCGGTTCCAATGTAAGCGCTCCACAAACCCCGCCTCTCAATAAGCGGGGTTGATGCCTACAGTGGCATCGCGGGCGGGCAGTTCCATGGCAACAGCGCGTTGTAATCCTCGACGCTATTGGCCTGCGGCAGGCGTTCGAGGACATAGCGCAGCCAGGCGTAGGGTTCCTGGCCGTTGGCCTTGGCGGTTTCCACCAGGCTATAGAGTTGGGCGCTGGCGGTCGCGCCCTTGGGCGTGTCGCTGAACAGCCAGTTCTTGCGGCCGATGACGAAGGGCCGGATCGCGCGCTCGGCGGCGTTGTTGTCGATCGGCAGGTGGCCAGCCTCGATGTAGCGTTCGAGTCGGCTCCAGTTGCGGGCCAGGTAGCTCAGTGCCTTGCCCAAGGCATTCTGCGCCGTAACCTGGGGCTGGGTTTTCTCCAGCCAGGTCTTGAGCTGCTCAAGGAGTGGCTGGCTGTGCTGTTGGCGGCCCCGGTGACGCTGCTCATCGCTGGCATCCTTGAGTTCGCGCTCGATGCCGTAGAGCTTGTTGATCAGCCCCAGTGCGATGTCGGCACGCCCGGTTTTACCCTTGGGTTGCACCTTTTGCGCCTCGATAAATTTACGGCGCGCATGCGCCCAGCAGGCCAGACGTTCGATACCGTCCTGTGCGGCCACGGCGTTGTAGCCGGCGTAATCATCGGTCATCAGGTAGCCACGATAACCATCGAGCAGGCGCAGTGGCACCTCCTGCGCACGGCTGGTTGTGTAGTCGAAGAGGATCACCGGCTTGTCTGGTGGGCCGCCGGTCTGCACCCACATCCAGGATTGGCTGCTCGGGTCGCGCTCCGGCTCTTTGAGCACCTGCACGCGGGTTTCGTCGCAGTGGATCACGGGGCTGTCCAGCAGCGTGTCGCGCATCAGGTTGAGCACAGGCTGCAACTGCTCGCCGCAGCGGATCACCCAACGCGCCAGGGTCTGCCGGGGGATGTCGATACCGTGACGGCTGAGCACTTTCTCGAAGCGATACAGCGGCAGGCCATCGGCATATTTGCTGGTCAGCAGCATGGCCAGCACGCTGGGGCTGGCCAGGCTTTTCTCGAGCAGTTGGGCCGGCTTGTCGGCGGTCACCGGGGCGGTTTCGCAGCCCTGGCAGGCGTAGGTCTTGCGAACGTGCCGGATCACCCGGATTTGCATCGGGATGATGTCCAGTTGCTCGCTGGTTTCCTCGCCAATGACCTGCTTGCGGCAACCGCAGGCGCAGGTCAGTTCATGCTCTGGCAGCTCATGGGTGACCACCAACCGCGGCAACTCGGCCGGCAGCGGCGTGCGCTTGCCCCGGCGCTTGGTCGGTGCGCCGGCGTCTTCCTCGACCGCATCGACCGGTGCTTCAGGCGTCGCTTCGGCCAGGCTTTCCGCTTCGTTGAAGATCTCCAACTGCGGTGAGTCCGGGTCGCTGCTCTGCTCGGATTTACGGCCAAATAGGCGCTGGATCAGCAGCGCATTTTGTTCACGCAACCGCTCGATCTGACCGTCCTTTTCTGACATCTGCACGCTCGCCGACAGCAGCAACTGCTTGAGCAAAATCGGGTCGTCAGGAAGGGTTTCGGGCATGGAAATCATGCCGTGGATTATACCGGTTTAGGCCACGAATCGCGGGGTCAACACCTGATGCGGCCGGTTGCGCCACAGGTCGATACCGTCCAGCAACCAGTTCAGCTCCTGGGCCGTCAGCACGATCGCATCGTCGCCAGGCTGCGGATGCGACTTGAAGCGCTCAGCCTCCAAGCGCTTGAGCCACAGGCAGAAGCCGTTGCGCTCCCAATACAAAATCTTCACGCGATTGCGCGCGCGATTGAGGAAGACGAACAGCACGGGGTCGAAGACCGCCACCTTGATATCCAGCTCGACCAGAGCGGCCAGGCCGTCAATGGATTTGCGGAAATCCACCGGCTTGGGGTAGAGGTAGACTTTTTCAACTTTAGCGTCGGGGCGCATCATGGTGGCTGGCTCCAGAAAGAAATCGGAGCACAGCATTGACTGGCCTGCGGATCATTTGAAGATGGGGTTTGTGGAGCGCTTACGTTCCAATGTTGCAGGTAGCGCTTAGCCGCCGAGGTAGGCGTCGCGTACCTTGGGGTCGTTGAGCAGCTCTTCACCGCTGCCGCGCATGACGATGTGGCCGTTCTCCAGCACGTAACCGCGATCCGCCAGCTTCAGCGCCTGGTTGGCGTTTTGCTCGACCAGGAACACGGTCACGCCGTCCTTGCGCAGTTGCTCGATGATGTCGAAGATCTGCTGGATGATGATCGGCGCCAGACCCAGCGACGGCTCGTCGAGCAGCAGCAGGTTGGGTTTGCTCATCAACGCACGACCGATGGCGAGCATCTGTTGCTCACCGCCGCTCATGGTGCCGGCACGCTGGGCGAAGCGTTCCTTCAGGCGCGGGAACAGGTGCAGCACCTTGTCCAGTTGCTCCTGATTGTCCGCCTTGTCACCGAAGAAGCCGCCCATGGCCAGGTTTTCCTCGACGGTCAGGCGGGCGAACACGCGACGGCCTTCCGGCACGATGGCGATGCTCTTGCGCATGATCTCCGGGGTATCCATGCCCACCAGCTCCTCACCCTGGTAGCGGATGCTGCCGCTGGTGGCGCGCGGGTTGCCGCACAGGGTCATGAGCAAGGTCGACTTGCCGGCACCGTTGGCGCCGATCAGGGTGACGATCTCGCCTTTCTGCACGTCGATGCTGACGTTGTGCAGGGCCTGGATCTTGCCGTAGAAGGTTGAGACGTTGTTGAAGCTCAGCATGGATTACGCCTCCCCCAGATAGGCTTTGATCACGTCCGGGTTGTTGCGAATGTCGTCCGGCGTGCCGTCGGCCAGGGGAGTGCCCTGGTTGATCACGTAGATGTGGTCGGAAATGCTCATCACCAGCTTCATGTCGTGCTCGATCAGCAGCACGGTGACATTGTGTTCGTCACGCAGCACGCTGATCAGCGCCTTCAGGTCTTCGGTTTCACGCGGGTTGAGGCCAGCGGCCGGCTCGTCGAGCATGAGGATGCTCGGGCGCGTCATCATGCAGCGGGCGATTTCCAGGCGACGCTGCTGACCGTAGGCCAGGGTGCCTGCCTCACGGTTGGCGAAGTCCACCAGGTCGACCTGCTCCAGCCAGTGGGCGGCGTAGTCCATGGCCTCGCGCTCGCTGCGGCGGAATGCCGAGGTCTTGAACAGACCCGCCAGGTAGCTGGTGTTGAGATGGCGATGCTGGGCGATCAGGAGGTTTTCCACCGCGGTCATGTCCTTGAACAGACGCACGTTCTGGAAGGTACGCACCACGCCCTTGCGAGCGATCTTGTGGCCCGGCAGGCCTTCGATCGACTCGCCGTTCAGGCGAATGCTGCCCGAGCTTGGCTGGTAGAAACCGGTCAGGCAGTTGAATACGGTGGTCTTGCCGGCGCCGTTCGGGCCGATCATCGAGACCACCTGCTTTTCCTTGACGTTCAGGCCCACCCCGTTGACGGCCAACAGGCCGCCGAAACGCATGGACAGGCCGCTTACTTCGAGAATCGTGCGGCTCATCGCTTCAGCTCCAGGTGGGGACGTTGCATCGGCAGCAACCCTTGTGGGCGCCAGATCATCATGAAGATCATGACCAGGCCGAAGATCAGCATGCGGTATTCGCTCAGTTCACGCATCTCCTGCAGCAGCACCATGACGATGGCCGCGAGGATCACGCCCAACTGCGAGCCCATGCCGCCGAGCACGACGATGGCGAGGATCATCGCTGACTCGATGAAGGTGAACGATTCCGGCGTCACCAGACCCTGACGCGCGGCGAAGAAGCTGCCGGCGAAACCGGCCAGGCTGGCACCGATGGTGAAGGCCGAGAGCTTGATCACGGTCGGGTTCAGGCCCAGCGCACGGCAGGCGATCTCGTCTTCACGCAGCGCTTCCCAGGCACGGCCGATCGGCATGCGCAGCAGGCGGTTGACCAGGAACAGGGTCAGCAGCACCAGCAGCAGGGCGATCAGGTAAAGGAAGATCACCTTGTACTGCGAGTTGTAGGCGATCTCGAAGTAGCCGTGGAAGGTCGGCATGTCGGCTGGCACGCGGCGCTCGAAGGACAGACCGAACAGGGTCGGCTTGTTTTCGTTGGCGATGCTCAGGCCATTGGGGCCACCGGTGTACTCGGTCAGGTTGCGCAGCAGGATACGGATGATCTCGCCGAAACCAAGGGTCACGATGGCCAGGTAATCACCGCGCAGGCGCAGTACCGGGAAGCCCAGCAGGAAGCCGAACAGCGCCGCCATCATGCCGGCCAGCGGCAGGCAGATCCAGAAGCTCAGGCCGAAGTAGTGAGCCAGAATCGCATAGCTGTAGGCGCCGACGGCGTAGAAACCGACGTAACCCAGGTCAAGCAGACCGGCCAGACCGACCACGATGTTCAGACCAAGGCCGAGCATCACGTAGATCAGGATCAGCGTGGCGATATCCACCGAACCACGGCTGGCGAAGAACGGCCACACCAGCGCCACCATGACCATCGCCAGAATGATCCAGCGCTGGGTGGAGGGTAGGGTGAGGAAGTTGCCGATCTGACCGGAGCCGCTGGGCAGTCTGGGCAGCTTGGCCCAGGCCGGAGTCAGCCGATCGCGCAGCAATTGCCAGAGGAAGATCAGCGCAGCGGCGCCGCCGATGCACCAGAGTTCGAACGCAGTTGCGCCTTCCACGCGCAGGCTGATGCCGACGGTGGAGAGTTTCAGACCCAGTACCGGGTAGGAAATGATCAGCACCAGCAGGGCGCTGAAAATCGCGGATTTGATGTTCCGGCTCATACCTTTTCCACCTCCGGGCGGCCAAGGATACCGGTGGGACGGAACAGCAGCACCAGCACCAACAGGCTGAACGCCACCACGTCCTTGTATTGATCACCGAAGATATCGGCGCCGAACGCTTCGGCCACGCCCAGCAGCAGGCCGCCGAGTACCGCGCCAGGGATGCTGCCGATGCCACCCAGTACCGCAGCGGTGAAGGCCTTGATGCCGGCGAGGAAGCCCAGGTGCGGGTTGATCACGCCGTAGTTCATGCTCAGCAGTACCGAGGCGATGGCGGCCAGCGCCGCACCGATGACGAAGGTCAGGGCGATGATGTTGTTGGTGTTGATGCCGAGCAGGTTGGCCATCTTCAGGTCTTCGGCGCAGGCGCGGCAGGCACGGCCCAGGCGCGAACGGGAGATGAACAGGGTCAGACCGATCATGGTGACGAAGGTGACGACGAAGATCAGCACTTGCATGTAGGACACCACCACGCCGTTGGCTGCGCTTTCACCGAGGATGAAATTGCCGGGCAGCAGGCTGGGAATGGCCTTGTCCTTGGAGTCCTGTGACAGCAACACCGCATTCTGCAAGAAGATCGACATACCGATCGCGGAGATCAGCGGGATCAGACGGTTGCCGCCGCGCAGGGGACGGTAGGCCACCCGTTCGATGCTGTAGCCGTAGGCGCTAGTGACGATCATGGTGGCCGCGAAGGCCGCGATCATCACGAAGGGCACGGCTTCCAGGCCGAACATGGCGAGGCCGGCGATAACGGTGAAGGCTACGTACGAGCCAATCATGTAAACCTCGCCATGGGCGAAGTTGATCATGCCGATGATGCCGTAGACCATGGTGTAGCCGATGGCGATCAGGGCATAGGTACTGCCAATGGTCAGGCCATTGAGCAGCTGTTGTAGGTAGTGATAAAGATCAGGCATTGCCTAACTCCTGGGCGCTTGCGTAAAGCGGCGCTTGTGGCGCAGCGCGAGGCCGGAATTCTTCTAATAAACAAAGCCCACTGCTCGCGCAGTGGGCTTTGGCTCAGACAGGAAGCTTACTTGGCTTCGGACTTGGTGCCGTCCTGGTGCCACTCGTACACCACGAAGCTGAAGTCCTTCAGGTCACCCTTCTCGTCGAAGCCCAGGGCGCCGGTGGGGGTGTCGAAGCTGTTGGCGCGCAGCGCAGCCGCTACCTTGGCGGTATCGGTGTCGCCGGCTTTCTCGATGCCTTCGGCAATGACCTGAACGGCAGCGTAGGCCGGGAACACGAACGGACCGCTCGGGTCTTCGTTCTTGGCCTTGAAGGCCTCGACCAGCGCCTGGTTCTTCGGATCCTGGTCGAAGGACTTCGGCAGGGTGACCAGCAGGCCTTCGGAAGCCGGGCCGGCGATGGCCGAGATTTCCTTGTTACCCACACCTTCCGGACCCATGAACTTGACGTTCAGGCCGCGCTCTTTGGTCTGGCGCAGCAGCAGGCCCAGTTCCGGGTGGTAGCCGCCGTAGTAGACGAAGTCGACGCCAGCCTGGTTGAGTTTGGCGATCAGCGCCGAGAAGTCCTTGTCGCCGGCGTTGATGCCTTCGAACATGGAAACCTTCACGCCTTTGCCTTCCAGGGTCTGCTTGACCGCAGTGGCGATACCTTCACCGTACTGCTGCTTGTCGTGAATGACGGCGACATTCTTCGGCTTGACGTGGTCGGCGATGAAGTTGCCGGCGGTCGGGCCTTGCAGGCTGTCCAGACCGATGGTGCGGAAGACCAGCTCGTAGCCACGAGCGGTGATGTCCGGGCTGGTGGAAGCCGCGGTGATCATCAGGATGCCTTCGTCTTCGTAGATGTCGGAAGCCGGCTGAGTGGAGCTGGAGCACAGGTGGCCAACCACGAACTTGACGCCGTCGTTGACGATCTTGTTGGCAACGGCAACGGCTTGCTTCGGATCGCACGCGTCGTCATAGACCACGCCTTCGAGCTGGGCGCCGTTGACGCCGCCGGCCTTGTTGATCTGTTCGATGGCCATCTTGGCGCCGATGAATTGCATCTCACCGTACTGAGCAACGGCACCGGTCACCGGACCGGCCAGACCGATCTTGATGTTGTCGGCCGCCATCGAATAGCTGGCCGCCCCCGCCAGTGCCATTGCCGCGAACAGCTTGGAAATCTGCTTAGTAGCCTTGTTCATGAGTGCTCCACTCTTATGTTTTTCGTTGTTGTAGTTCTTGCGGCCGAAGCTGCAGAACCGGGTCTGTTACCCCGGTAATGCCTCCGGCAACTGTACCGGAACAGTGTAGAGCGCGGATTTGCGCCTTGAAAAGCCGGCAGCTGGAGGCGATACGTGGGGTTGTCGCTAAATTGCAAGGAATGTATAGAAAAACGGCGTGGCCTGGGTCGGCTGGCGAGCGTCGCGCAGTTGCCAGGGCAGTTGCCGACGCTATCATTGCGCGCCTGCATTCAAAGCCATCGACACGGGACACACCATGACGGATCAATCTAGCACCCTCTATGCCAAGCTGCTCGGTGAGACAGCACCGATTCGCTGGCAGGAACTGCAGCCGTTCTTCGCTCGCGGTGCGCTACTCTGGGTCGAGGGTGGTCAGGATCTGGTGGCGGTCGCGCAGGCTGTGGCCGAGAACGATCAGGCTCGAGTCGCGCAATGGATGAACCAAGGCCTGCTGTGCAAGCTCGAAGATTCACGTGCCGAAGATCTGCTCTCGCGTGACCCGCAGCTGTGGGCGGTCGTGGTCGCCCCCTGGGTGTTGGTACAGGAAAGGGCAGGGGATTCAGTGCTGCACTAAAATGGTGCGCTGCAGGGCTGTAAGCAGCGAGCTAGACTCTTCGCACGCTCCCGTCAGGGAGTTTTTCGCAGCGCCACGGCAAAGGAGTGAGCCCCATGTTCGAACCTGGTCACCTGCATCGCAGCAATCCGCCTGGCCTGGGCGGGCAACCCGGTTACAGCATCGATTTCTACTATGAAGTGCGCAAGGATTCGCAAGAAGGGCCCATGCTGCATGGGCGCCTGGTTGGCGAGATCGATGGCCGGGCATTCGAGGAAGTCTTCGAAATGCATCGCGATACCGCGTTCAACTTCGCCAGCGTGATCTCCCGCCTGGTGGCCAAGCATGGCCTGCCGCCCAACCACAGCCCGATCATGCGGGCGCATGCTGAATACGATGCGCTCTTCGAGGACATTCGCGCCAAGTTGCACGCCAAGCCGGGTGAAGCGGTGGACCTCGATCACCTGGAGCGCGACGGTCCGAGGTGACCCCTGGCTGTTCGAGGACGAAAAAAAACCGGATGCTCAGATCCGGTTTTTTCATTCTCGTGTCGTGTCTCAGGCAGCGACGAAACCTGCAGGATAGGCCAGCGAGGCTTGGCTGCTCTGCACTTCGGCGATGGTTTCGCGAACCACCTGCTTGGCCAGGCAAGCGCACTTGCCGCACTGGCTGGCGATGCCGAGCGTGCCGCGCACTTCACGGTAGCTGCAGCAGCCCTCGTAGACCGCATCGCGGATTTGCGTATCGGTGACACCTTCACAGAGGCAGACGTACATAAGCAAGGCTCGTCTAGGTTGTTCTGTTCGATGGGTCGGATACTAATGTTAATGAGAATGCTTGTCAAAGATCGATTGCGAATGCTCGCATCTCCTGACGAACGGTACAGCGGGCGGCAGGATTCGGGCAGAGAAAGGTCTTTGCGTTTTCGCGGGGAGGATACGTTTGGCACCGGACTGGCAATTACGTGTTAGCTGTCGATGACTTGGCACTCTCCGTTAGCGAGATCGTCTGATCTGATGGGTTTCGCCCCTTACGGGCGACTCACTTTCTTTGCTTGTGCAAAGAAAGTAAGCAAAGAAACACACCCCTGCATACGGCCCCGGCTGCGCCGGGGTTCCCTCGCTTCATCACCGCTCCAGGGGCCCGACCGGATGCGGCCCACCGACGAAGGGCCATCCATGGCCCATCGCAGCTCTCGCGACATCCATGTCGCTCAACCCCTTCCACGGCGATTCCACTCAGCCTCCTGAAGGGGACTTGGGCGTCGCTTGTGAGATCGTGCTTTCAAAGCAGAGGCAAAGCACAGTCGCCGCGAAGGTAAATTTTGCGGAGCTTTTGCAAACTCGCGACCCGGTCCCCTTCAGGAGGCCGAGTGGAGGCGTTGCGTAGGGGAGCGAGCCGCATGGATGCGGCGAGATACCGATGGCGGCCCCGCTTAAAGGGCCAGGGACGGCCCTTGTAAGCCGGCCCCCGGAGCGGCGCTGGAGCGAGGGAAGTTTCGCGTAGCGAAACCCGGATGTCGGGGTGCCCTTCTCTTTGGTTACTTTCTCTTGGGCAAGCAAGAGAAAGTGACTCGCCCGTGAGGGGCGAAACCAAGACGAAAGATCGACACGCCAATGATCTTTGCCCGGATATAAATAGCGCAAAAGAACACACAAGCTTGCCAGTCCGGTATCAAGCTGCAAGTTCCCAAAGCTATGCGATGAACCAAAAAAAACCGGCAGACGCCGGTTTTTTCATGGGGTTCGATCGCCGCGCAGAGGCTTACTGATCGAATTCGTCCCAGCCGCCCATTTCCTTCCAGCGATTGACGATGCCGCAGAACAGCTCGGCGGTCTTCTCGGTGTCGTAGCGCGCGGAGTGCGCTTCCTTGCCGTCGAACTCGATGCCGGCAGTCTGGCAGGCCTTGGCCAGCACGGTCTGGCCGTAGGCGAGGCCGGCGAGGGTCGCGGTATCGAAGCTGGAGAAAGGATGGAAGGGGTTGCGCTTGATGCCGCAGCGCGCCACTGCAGCATTGAGGAAGCCCAGGTCGAAGCTGCTGTTATGACCGACCAATATCGCGCGCTTGCAGCCAGCCGATTTGATCGACTTGCGCAGGCCCTTGAAGATTTCGCTCAGGGCATGTTCTTCGCTTACCGCCATGCGCAGCGGGTGGTCGAGCTTGATGCCGGTGAATTCCAGCGCGGCCTGCTCGATGTTGGCCCCTTCGAAGGGTTCAATGCGGAAGAAGTGGGTGTGATCCGGATAAAGAAAGCCGCTCTCGTCCATGGCGATGGTGGTCGCGGCGATTTCCAGCAGGGCATCGGTGGCGCAGTTGAAGCCGCCGGTCTCCACATCCACCACAACCGGCAGATAACCGCGAAAGCGCGCCGCCATGGGCGTACGCGGGCCGGACGGCAGGCTGGGTTCGAGTTCGTCGTCGTAGTTGTCTTCGCTCACGCCTGAGCCTCCAGCAATTTCCAGCGCAGGGTTTCGCCGGCACGCAGCGGCACCACGCTGTTGTCGCCCAGCGGCAGGGTGGCCGGTACGGTCCACTCCTCGCGCACCAGGGTGATACTGTCGCTGTTACGTGGCATGCCGTAGAAGTCCGGGCCGTGGAAGCTGGCGAAGGCTTCCAGCTTGTCCAGGGCGCCGCGCTGCTCGAAAGCCTCGGCGTACAGTTCGATGGCCGCATAGGCGGTGTAGCAGCCGGCGCAGCCGCAGGCGGCTTCCTTGGCGTGCTTGACGTGCGGCGCCGAGTCGGTGCCGAGGAAGAATTTGGCGTTGCCGCTGGTGGCGGCGTCGAGCAGGGCTTCCTGGTGCACGTTGCGCTTGAGGATCGGCAGGCAATAGAAGTGCGGGCGAATGCCGCCGACGAGCATGTGGTTGCGGTTGTAGAGCAGGTGGTGCGCGGTGATGGTGGCGCCGACGTTGGCCGAGGCGGCCTCGACGAACTGCACCGCGTCACGGGTGGTGATGTGCTCGAACACCACTTTCAGTGTGGGGAAGCGCTCGACCACGCGGGTCAGGTGCTCGTCGATGAAGGCTTTCTCGCGGTCGAACACGTCGATCTCGGCGCGGGTCACTTCGCCATGCACCAGCAGCAGCATGCCGACTTCGGCCATGGCTTCCAGCGCCGGGAAAATCTTGTCGATGCTGGTGACGCCCGAGTCGGAGTTGGTGGTAGCGCCGGCCGGGTAAAGCTTGGCGGCATGCACGAAGCCACTGGCCTTGGCTGCACGCACGTCCTCGGGGCTGGTGTTGTCGGTGAGGTAGAGCACCATCAGTGGCTCGAAGCGGCTGCCGGCCGGGCGCGCCGCGAGAATGCGCTGGCGATAGGCGTCGGCTTCGGCGGCGTTGCGTACCGGCGGAACCAGGTTGGGCATGATGATGGCGCGGCCGAAAGTGCGCGCGGCATCGCCGACGGTGTGTGGCAGCACCGCGCCGTCGCGCAGGTGAATGTGCCAGTCATCGGGACGCAGGAGAGTCAGGCGGTCGGACATGGAGGCTTCCAGGCGGGTAAAACGTGGCCGCATGTTAACTGAAAAGCGCCTGTTCGCGCTCGCGCCGACGCGACAATCGCACGTCGGGGTCAAGTTTCCGCGCGCCTGACCGATACCCCTTGGGAATGCCGTGAACCGCCGTGGAGTCGACCGTGCGTGCGCCCAATTTCCTTCTGATCAGCCTGCTGGCTGGCATGCCTTTGTGCCTGCCGGCGCATGCCATCAGCTTCCAGACGCGGCTGGAGAAGGTGGAGTGGACGGTCGAGGGCGATCAGTTCGAGTGCCGCCTGAGTCAGCCGATCAGCAATTTCGGCAGCGGCGAGTTCGTACGCCGCGCGGGTGAACAGGTCACCTTCCGTCTCAAGGCCCGTGAGCGCTGGATGGGCGCGGGTTCGGCGACCTTGCTGGCGGCGGCGGCGCCCTGGCAGCCGGGGCGCGGCGATATCAATCTCGGTGTGGTCAGCGTCGGTAATGGCGAGGTGCCGTTCAACAGCTCGCAGGAGCAGGGTTCGCGGCTGCTCACCGGTCTGCTCGAAGGGCGCAGCCCGCTGGTGCGTCATCGCACCCTCAATGGTGGCGACAACCTGGAAGTACGTTTGCTGCCGGTGAAGTTTCACAAGGCCTATGACGATTACCAGGCCTGTATCGCCAAGTTGCTACCGGTCAATTTCGATCAGATTCGCCAGGCGCAGATCGGTTTTCCCGGTGGCGGCATCGATCTCGATCCGATGGCCAAGGCCAAGCTCGACATCATCCTCGACTTCGTCAAGGCCGACCCGAGCATCAACAGCTTCCAGATCGATGGTCACGCCGACAACAGCGGCAATCGTCTGACCAATCGCGACCTGTCACGCCGTCGTGCGCTGGCCGTGCAGGAGTATCTGGTGGCCGGTGGCGTACCGGTCGAGCAGATCACCATGCGCTTTCATGGCGAGCGTTACCCGCTGGTGCCAAACAACAACGAAGCCAATCGCGCCAAGAACCGTCGCGCGACCCTGCGCCTGGATCGCGTACCCGCGCCGGAAGTCCCGGTACAGAGCGAACCGCAGACTGCTCCACCGAGCACCCCGGTCGATCCGGTCGGAAGCACCCCCTCCTGAGCAAAAAACGCTGATTCTCGCCGTCGCTTCGTCGTCACAAGCTGTCGCGCCCCTGTAAATTGGCCCGCAGGGCCAGTAGAATCACTGGTTTTACCGTACAACCCGTGGAGTGATGGCATGGCGGACGTCAAAAAGGTAGTTCTGGCCTATTCCGGTGGCCTGGACACCTCGGTGATCCTCAAGTGGCTGCAAGATACCTATAACTGTGAAGTGGTGACCTTCACCGCCGACCTCGGTCAGGGCGAAGAGGTCGAGCCGGCCCGCGCCAAGGCTCAGGCGATGGGCGTCAAGGAAATCTACATCGACGACCTGCGCGAAGAGTTCGTCCGCGATTTCGTCTATCCGATGTTCCGCGCCAACACCGTCTACGAAGGCGAGTATCTGCTGGGTACTTCCATCGCCCGCCCGCTGATCGCCAAGCGCCTGATCGAAATCGCCAACGAGACCGGTGCCGACGCCATCTCCCACGGTGCTACCGGCAAGGGCAACGACCAGGTGCGTTTCGAGCTGGGCGCCTATGCGCTGAAGCCGGGTGTGAAAGTCATCGCCCCGTGGCGCGAGTGGGACCTGCTGTCGCGCGAGAAGCTGATGGACTACGCCGAGAAGCACGCCATCCCGATCGAGCGCCACGGTAAGAAGAAGTCGCCGTACTCCATGGATGCCAACCTGCTGCACATCTCCTATGAAGGTGGCGTGCTGGAAGACACCTGGACCGAGCACGAAGAAGACATGTGGAAATGGACTGTCTCCCCTGAGGCAGCGCCGGACGCACCGACTTATATCGAGCTGACCTACCGCGCCGGCGACATCGTCGCCATCGACGGCAAGGAACTGAGCCCGGCCACCGTGCTGGCTGAGCTGAACCGCATCGGCGGCGAGAACGGCATCGGCCGTCTGGACATCGTCGAGAACCGTTTCGTCGGCATGAAGTCCCGTGGCTGCTACGAGACCCCCGGCGGCACCATCATGCTCAAGGCTCACCGCGCCATCGAGTCGATCACCCTCGACCGCGAAGTGGCGCACCTGAAAGACGAGCTGATGCCCAAGTACGCCAGCCTGATCTACAACGGTTTCTGGTGGAGCCCGGAGCGTCTGATGCTGCAGCAGATGATCGACGCCTCCCAGGCCAACGTGAACGGTGTGGTACGCCTGAAGCTGTACAAGGGCAACGTTATCGTCACCGGCCGCAAGTCCGACGATTCGCTGTTCGACGCCAATATCGCGACCTTCGAGGAAGATGGCGGCGCCTACAACCAGCAGGACGCGGCGGGCTTCATCAAGCTCAACGCCCTGCGTATGCGCATCGCTGCCGGCAAGGGCCGCAAGCTGGTCTAAGCTGAACTCCTTGCCTCACAAGGACCCCGGCCAAGTGCCGGGGTTCTGCTTTCCAGAAGAGGAAAACCTGATGAGACTGCTGCATACCATGCTGCGTGTCGGCGACCTGGAACAATCCATCGCCTTCTACACCGAAGTGCTGGGCATGACCCTGTTGCGGCGCAAGGACTACCCGGACGGACAGTTCACCCTGGCGTTCGTCGGTTATGGCGACGAGGCGCACAACAGTGTGATCGAGCTGACCCACAACTGGGGGGTGGACAGCTACGAAATGGGCACCGGCTACGGCCATATCGCTCTGGAAGTCGAGGACGTCTACAAGGCCTGCGAGGACATTCGCAGTCGCGGCGGCAAGATCACCCGCGAGCCGGGTCCGATGAAGCATGGCAGCAGCATCCTGGCCTTCGTCGAGGATCCGGACGGTTACAAGGTCGAGTTGCTGTCGCCCAAGCGAAGCGATTGACAGTTGGAAATCTCTGTAAGTAAATGCTTACATAAATAGTGGTTATTCGCTGATCGGCGAGGTGCTCCATGATGGCTGATCCCCAGGCCTTGCGCCTTATTCGCGTGGTTCAGGAGCTGTCGATGGCGAAGGACGTGGACCGTGTGGCGGAGATTGTCCGCAGCGCGGCCCGCGAGCTGACCGGGGCCGACGGCGCCACCTTCGTTCTGCGCGATGGGCAGCAATGCTTCTATCGCGACGAGGACGCCATCTCGCCCCTGTGGAAGGGCCAGCGTTTCCCCCTGAGCACGTGCATCAGTGGGTGGGCCATGCTCAATCGTCGCGCCACGGTGATTCCCGATATCTACGCCGACTCGCGCATTCCCCATGAGGTGTATCGGCCTACCTTCGTCAAAAGTCTGGTCATGGTGCCTATCCGCACCCTGGAGCCGATCGGCGCCATCGGCACCTATTGGGCGGAGTCTTATCAGGCCTGCGACGAGCAGATTCAACTGCTGCAGGCCTTGGCCGACTCCACCTCGGTGGCCTTGGAGAATGTCCAGGTCTATGCCGAGTTGGAGCAGCGCGTAGAAGAGCGCACGGCGCAACTGGCCGAGGCCAATCGGCGCTTGCAGGACGAGGTGCGTGAACGCCGGCTGGCCGAGCAGGCGGTGCGCCAGCTATCGCTGACCGATGAGCTGACCGGGTTGTACAACCGTCGTGGTTTTCACCTCCTGGCCGAACGCGAGCTGCGTGCGGCGCAACGGCGCAAGGGCCGTTGCCTGTTGCTGTACGCCGATCTCGATGATCTCAAACCGGTCAATGATCGCTTCGGCCATGGTGCCGGGGATCGTTTGCTCAGGGCGGCGGCCGAAGTGCTCAAAACCCAGTTCCGTGCCACCGACGTGATCGCTCGCCTGGGCGGCGATGAGTTCGTCGTACTGGCCAGCGACTACAGCGACAGTGAAGAGGTGCTGCAGCGTCTGGAGCAGGCATTGCATGGCGCAGAGGGCGGAGCCGGTCAGAGACTATTAATGAGCATGGGGGTCAGCGAATCGTCGCTGAATCCCGATGAGGGACTCGATAGTCTGTTGGTGCAAGCCGACGCGGCGATGTATGCCAACAAGTGTGCACGCCGCGCATTGCGCGCTGTCGGCTGATGCAAAAAAGCCCCGCATGCAGGCGGGGCTTCTCATAGCGGCGCGATCAGATATCGAAATCGTATTCGGCCAGCTGTTTGTGCAGGCGACGCTCTTCGAGGAAGTTGTCGATGATGCGGCGCTTGGTCAGGTTGGTCTTGGCGACTTCTACCGCAGGCTCGGCATCGTCCGATTCTTCCGCGACAAAGTCTTCGTCCAGCTCGAGATCTTCTTTGTCAGTGCTCATCTATTCCACTCCAGGCCAGTTACTGGGGCCGTTTGCGCACCTTATAGCGGCAAAAATAGAGCGGGTAAAAAAGATTTTTTCAATCAGGAGATCGCCAGATTCTATGGTCGATCAATCGTCGGAAGTCTTGGCCTTGTACTCGCACAGATCTTCGATGCGGCAGGCGCCACAACGTGGTTTGCGCGCGGTGCAGACATAGCGCCCGTGCAGGATCAGCCAGTGGTGGGCGTCGAGCAGATAATCTTTGGGCACGAACTTGAGCAGCTTCTTCTCCACCTCGACCACGTTCTTGCCCGGTGCGATGCCGGTGCGGTTGCTGACGCGAAAAATATGCGTGTCCACGGCCATGGCCAACTGGCGGAAGGCGGTGTTGAGCACCACGTTGGCGGTCTTGCGGCCGACGCCGGGCAGGGCTTCGAGGTCCTCGCGGTTGTCCGGCACCTGGCTGCCGTGTTTCTCGATGAGGATGCGGCAGGCCTCGATGACGTTCTTCGCCTTGCTGTTGTACAGGCCGATGGTCTTGATGTACTCGGAGAGTCCCTCGACGCCCAGGGCGTAGATCGCTTCCGGCGTATTGGCCACCGGAAACAGTTTGGCTGTGGCCTTGTTGACGCTGACGTCGGTGGCCTGGGCCGATAGCGTCACCGCCACCAGCAGCTCGAAGGGCGTGCTGTAGGCCAGCTCGGTCTTCGGCTCGGGGTTGTCCTCGTGCAGGCGGCGGAATATTTCCAGGCGTTTGGCGGTGTTCATGGCTCAGGACTTCAGGCGTAGCCCGGATGCAATCCGGGGCGGGGTGGTTCGGCATACCCGGATTGCATCCGGGCTACGGTTGGTCGCTCGCTTGCGGCGTCATTCGATCACGCCGGTGACCCGCACACGACGGCTCTGTGCTGGCGCTTCGGGCGCGGCGGCCTTGGCCCGTTCCGCGGCGATCTGGTCGATGCGGTTCTTGCCGGCGATCAGCAGGCCCAGGACGAGAAAGGCGCCCGGCGGCAGGATGGCCAGCAGAAAGCCCTTGTAGTCCTGCACCAGGGTGAGCTTCCACTCGGCGGCAATCGGACCGAACAGCAGATGCATGTTGGCGAACAGTGCGCCGGTGCCGAGCAGCTCGCGCACGGCGCCGATCAGCACCAGCACCACGCCGAAGCCCAGGCCCATCATCAGGCCGTCGTAGGCGGCGCGGGCAGGGTCGTGCTTGGCGGCGAAGCCGTCGGCGCGGCCGAGGATCACGCAGTTGGTGGTGATCAACGGGATGAAGATGCCGAGGTTCTGGTACAGCTCGTAGGTATAGGCCTGCATCAGGAGCTCGATGCAGGTGGTCAGCGCGGCGATGATCATGACGAAGGCCGGCAGGCGCACGGCGGTATTGACCACGCCGCGCACCAGCGACACCGCGGTGTTGGAGCACACCAGCACCACTGCGCTGGCCAGGGCCAGGCCGAGGGCGTTGACCGTGGAGTTGCTCACCCCCAGCAGCGGGCAAAGGCCGAGCAGCTGCACCAGCGCCGGGTTGTTCTTCCACAGGCCGTTGAGGCTGATTTCGCGGTAACTGGTCATTGCTCGTCCTCCGCCAGGCCCAGCAAGTGGGCGCGGTGCTTGTCGAAGTAGTGCAGGGCGCCGTGCACGGCCTTGACCACGGCGCGCGGGGTGATGGTGGCACCGGCGAACTGGTCGAACTCGCCGCGATCCTTCTTCACTGCCCAGCCGTCTTCGCCGGGATCGGTCAGGGATTTACCTTCGAAGCTGCGCACCCAGTCGCTCTTGGCCAGCTCGATCTTGTCGCCCAGGCCCGGTGTTTCCTTATGGCCGAGTACACGTACGCCGGCCAGGCGACCGTCGGCGAAGATGCCCACCAGCAGGTGGATGGCGCCGCTGTAGCCATCCGGGGCGGTGACCGGCAGGATTAGTGCGCTGGGCTGGTCGCCTTTCAAGGCCAGGTAAGCCGACTGCGGGCTGCGGTGGCCCAGCTTGGGCGCGTTTAGCTCGATGCGGTTGTCCAGCAGGTGGTTGTCGTAGCTGCCGGCCGGCAGGATCTCGGCCAGGGCGCGCACCTGCGCTTCGCGCTCGGCTGCGGCGATACGAGTGGCGGTGCCCTGTTGCAGCAGGGCCACGCTGCCGACGGTGCCAATGGCGAACAGGCCCAGCACCAGGGCGTTCTTCAGCATCGAGCGGCTGATTTCCGGCAGCATGCTCATTCTCCCAGCTTGAAGCCGCTGTTGGGCTTGCGATGGCCGTAGCTGCGCGGCCGGGTGTAGTAGTCGATGGTCGGCGCCGCCAGGTTCATCAGCAGCACGGCGAAGGCCACCGCGTCCGGGTAGCCGCCCCAGGTACGGATCACGTAGACCAGTACGCCGACGCCGATGCCGAACACCAGACGCCCGCGATTGCTGGTGGCGCCGGAAACCGGGTCGGTGACGATGAAGAAGGCGCCGAGCATGGTGGCGCCGGTCAGCAGGTGAAACAGCGGCGAGCCGTTGGAATCCGAGCCGCTGCCGTTCCAGAACAGCAGGCTCATGACGAACAGCGCGGCGAGCATGCCCAGCGGCGCGTGCCAGGTGATCAGGCGCTTGTGCAGCAGGTACAGGCCGCCAGCGAGGAAGGCCAGGTTGACTGCTTCGCTGCCGGCGCCGCCGAAGTGACCGAAGGCTGCATTGCTGGCGCGCAGCTCGTCGATGGTCAGGCTCTTGTTCACCTTCAGGGCATCCAGCGCGGTGGCCTGGGCCCAGCCATCGGGCAGGTTGGCGATGCCCAGTATGTGCTTGAGACCATCCATCGCGGCGACACCGTGCGGGGCCGGCCAACTGGTCATCTCTACCGGGAAGGAAATCAGTACCACCACGTATCCGACCATGGCCGGATTGAACGGGTTCTGCCCGAGTCCACCATAGAGCTGCTTGCCGAAGCCGATGGCGAAACCGCAGGCGATCAGGGTCAGCCACCAGGGCGAGTAGGGCGGCAGGGCCAGGGCCAGCAGCACGGCGGTGACCAGGGCGCTGTAGTCCTTGAGGAAGAAGGCCAGCGGACGCTTGCGCGCGGCCAGCAGAGCAGCTTCGAAGCCCAGCGCGCAGAGGCTGGCCCAGAGCAGGTTGAACAGGGTGCCGGCGCCGAACAGCCAGGTCAGCGCGAGGATGCCCGGCACGGTGGCCAGCAGCACCTGCAGCATGACCTGCTGGGTACGGTTGCTGCCCTTGGCGTGGGGCGATGTGATGCGGGGCAGGGCCATCGGCGCTCCGGTGGTTCTGTTGCTGCGTTCGTATTGAGCGCAGTGGTGTGTCGATTCCCCCGATGTTATCCAGGCTGCATGCGATGCCAAGGACTGTAGGAGCCGGCTTGCCGGCGATGCTTTTGGCCATGATCGCCAGCAAGCTGGCTCCTACAGAACGGTGCAGCAGCCCGAATGCAATCCGGGCCGGTTGTCAGGGTTGATATTCGTTCAGCTTGCGTTCGGCTTCGGCCAGGCGTGTGCGTGCCTGTTCCAGCGCCTCGCCAGCGGCGCTCTCGTCACGCTCCAGCTTGCGCAGGTCGGCGCGGGCAAAGGCCGCCTCGGTCTTCAGCGCCTTGAATTTTTCGTCCACGCTGGGGCGTTCGGTGCGTACCAGCTCCGGCGCCGGCTTGCCTGAGGTCGCCTCCGCGGCATGCAGGGCTTGTTCGGCGGCGGTCAGGGCAGCGCGCAGCGGCTGCAGGTCGGCTTCGTCGGCGCCGGCTTTCTCGGCCTTCTTAAGCTCGGCGCGCTTCATCGCCAGCTCGGCCTTGGCCTTTTTCAAGGCGTCGTCACCGGCGGGTTTGGCGGCTGGGGCGGGCGCCTGCTTTTCCAGATCGGCCAGGGCCTTCTCGGCTTCTTCCAGTTGCTGGCGCAGGCGAGCGATTTCGGCCTGCTGCTCGTCGTCCGGGTTCTCGATCTTTTCCAGCTTGCGCAGCTGTGCCTTGAGCATGGCAGCGTCGATCTTGGCTTTCTTCAGCGCTTCGTCGCCGGCCGGTTTGGCGGCGGGTGCGGGCGCCTGGCTTTCCAGGCTGGTCAGGGTCGTTTCGGCTGCTTCCAGCTGCTGACGCAGGCGGGCGAGTTCGGTCTGCTGGTCGTCGTCCGGGTTCTCGATCTTTTCCAGCTTGCGCAGCTGGGCCTTGAGCATGGCGGCTTCGATCTTGGCTTTCTTCAGCGCTTCGTCACCGGCCGGCTTGGGCGCCGGCGCAGGTGCAGCCGCCTGTGCATCGGCCAGGGCCTTTTGCGCGGCTTCGGCAGCGGCGCGCAGCTCGTTGACCTGCGCCTGCAGTTCGGGCGTATCGTGGGCGGCCAGCTGTTTTTCCGCCTTCTTCAGCGCGACCTGGGCCATGCTGGCTTCGATCTTGAGCTTCTTCAGCGCGTCATCGGCCGGCGCGGTTGCCACTGCAGCTGGTGCCTCGGCCAGCGCCGCCTTGGCGCGGGCGGCCTTCTCGGCGCGGGCCTTGCGCTCGGCTTCCTTCTGTTCCTCGGCGCGGCGCAGGCGTTCCTGGCGCTGCTCGAAACGCTGCTTGGAGTGTTCGGCCTTGAGCTGCTTCTGTTCCAGCTCGCGGATTTCCGCCTTGGCCGCGCGGTAGTACTGCACCAGCGGAATGCTCGATGGGCAGACGTAGGCGCAGGCGCCGCACTCGATGCAGTCGAACAGGTTGTGCGCCTTGAGCTGCTCGTGCTCCTGGCCCAGGGCGAAGAAGTGCAGTTGCTGCGGCAGCAGGCTGGCCGGGCAGGCCTCGGCACATTCGCCGCAGCGGATGCAGGGCATGGCCGGCGGTGGCGGTGGCAGTTCGGCGGCGGTGCTGGCCAGCAGGCAGTTGCTGGTCTTGATCAGCGGCACCTCGAGGCTGGGCAGGGTAAAGCCCATCATCGGTCCGCCCATGATCAGGCGATTGAGTTTGCTGGTGTCCAGCCCGGCGAACTGCAGCAGCTCGCCCACCGGCGTGCCGAGCAGCGCCTCGACGTTACCCGGGCGCGCCAGTGCCTCGCCGGTCAGGGTGGTGATGCGCGAAATCAGCGGCTTGCCCAGCACCACCGCATCGTGAATAGCCGTGCAGGTGCCGACGTTCTGGCAGAGGATGCCGATATCGGCCGGCAGCCCGCCCGAGGGCACCTCGACACCGGTGAGAATCTGGATCAGCTGTTTCTCGCCGCCGGAGGGGTACTTGGTGGGAAACCCCCGCACCTGGTAGCTGCGCTCGCTGCAGGCGCCGCGCACGGCGGCGATGGCCTCGGGCTTGTTGTCCTCGATGCCGATCAGCACCTGATCGGGCTGGATCAGCTGCACCAGGATATCGATGCCGGAAACCAGTTCGCCGGCGCGCTCACGCATCAGCAGGTCGTCGGCGGTGATATAGGGTTCGCACTCGGTGCCGTTGATGATCAGGGTATGGATCTTCTGCGTCGGCCGCGCAGTGAGCTTCACTGCGGTGGGAAAACCGGCGCCGCCCAGGCCGCTGATGCCGGATTCGCGGATCAGTGCCAGCAGCTCGGCCGATTCCATGTGCCGATAGTCGGGGTGCGACGTCAGGTCGACCCACTCGTCCAGACCGTCGCTGTCGATGACGACAGCCGGCGCCAGCATGCCGGAAGCGTGGGGGTAGGGCTGCGGGCCGATAAAGCTGACGGTGCCGGAGGTCGGGGCATGCAGCGGCGCGCTGACGAAGCCATTGGCCTCGGCGATCTTCTCGCCTTTGCGCACGTGCTGGCCGACGACGACGCAGGGCTCGGCGACTGCACCGATATGCTGGCCTAGCGGCAACACCAGGCGTTTGGGCAACGGAGCCTGCTGGATCGGCGTGCGGTTGGACAGTTCCTTGCGCTCGGCCGGGTGGATGCCGCCGGGGATATCCCAGATCTTTTCCTGCGCGCTCATGCCGCCTGCTCCCGGTCACTGGCAATCAGTTGGCCGGGTGCCAGCGGCTTGTCCCACTTCCAGCTCTGCACCGTGCTACCGACCTCGATCATGTCGATGCAGTCCACCGGGCAGGGCTCGACGCAGAGGTCGCAGCCTGTGCACTCGCTGACGATCACAGTGTGCATCTGCCGCGCCGCACCGACGATGGCGTCCACCGGGCAGGCCTGGATGCACTTGGTGCAGCCGATACATTCGGCTTCGCGGATGTAGGCGACCATCTGCGGCTTTTCGCCTTCCACCGCATCCAGCGGTTCCGCCTCGACGTCAAGCAGATCGGCCAGCGCCTGGATGGTCGCCTCGCCACCAGGTGGGCACTTGTTG
The DNA here is from genome assembly GCF_001941865.1 of Pseudomonas alcaliphila JAB1. Lineage (NCBI taxonomy): Bacteria > Pseudomonadati > Pseudomonadota > Gammaproteobacteria > Pseudomonadales > Pseudomonadaceae > Ectopseudomonas > Ectopseudomonas alcaliphila. The sequence goes on from NZ_CP016162.1 coordinate 1,613,631, forward strand.
ATCTTGTCGCCGCCGGCGATCGCCTCGGCGTAGGGCTTGCAGCCCGGGTAGCCGCATTGGCCGCACTGGGTCTGCGGCAGCAGGGCGTTGATCTGCTCGGCGATGGGGTCACCTTCGACCTTGAAGCGCACCGCAGCGAAACCAAGGATGGCACCGGCGATCAGGCACAGGCCGAGCAGCGCGAGTACGGCGATGAGGACCAGGTTCATAGCTTGATCAACCCGGCAAAGCCCATGAAGGCCAGCGACATCAGGCCGGCGGTGATCATGCCGATGGCAGCGCCCTGAAAGGACTTGGGCACGTCGGCGATGGCGATGCGCTCACGCATGGCGGCGAACAGCACCAACACCAGGGAGAAGCCCAGACCTGCGGCGAAGCCGTTGGCGGTGGCAGTGATGAAGGTGAACTCGGCCTTGTTGGCGTTGAGCAGGGCGACGCCGAGGACGATGCAGTTGGTGGTGATCAGCGGCAGGAAGATGCCCAGCACGCGATACAGCAGCGGGCTGGTCTTGTTCACCACCATCTCGGTGAACTGCACGGTCACCGCGATCACCAGGATGAAGCTGATGGTGCGCAGAAACTCCAGGTCCAGCGGCTTGAGCACGTACTGCTGCACCAGGTAGCTGCACATGGCGGCCAGGGTCAGGACGAAGGTGGTGGCCAGGGACAGGCCGATGGCCGTCTCGATCTTCTTCGACACGCCCATGAACGGGCACAGGCCGAGAAACTGCACCAGCACGAAATTGTTGACCAGGATGGCGCTGACCATGATCAGGACGAGTTCGGTCATCGGGTTGCCGTCGAGTGCGCAAAGGCCATAGGAAAAGGGCGCCTATTATCGGGAAGCGCGTAGATGCAAACAAGCCGGCATTGGCCGGCTTGCTGGTCGATCTTCAGTCTAGATTATTTGACGCGCTGACCCGGCTTGGCGCCGTTATCCGGGCTGAGGAGGTAGATTTCCTCACCACCGGGGCCGGCAGCCAGCACCATGCCTTCGCTGATGCCGAACTTCATCTTGCGCGGCGCCAGGTTGGCGACGTACAGGGTCAGGCGGCCTTCCAGCTTGCTCGGGTCCGGGTAGGCGGACTTGATGCCGGAGAACACGTTGCGTTTCTCGTCGCCGATATCCAGCGACAGGCGCAGCAGCTTGTCGGCGCCTTCGACGAACTCGCACTTCTCGATCAGGGCGATACGCAGGTCGACGGCGGCGAAGGCGTCGAAGTTGATCTCAGCGGCCAGCGGGTCCTTGGCCAGTTCGCCATTGCCCTGTGGCTTGGACGCTTCGGCGGCCAGGTCTTCCTTGGAGGCTTCGACCATGGCGTCGATCTTCGCCGGCTCGATGCGAGTCAGCAGCGGGTTGAACGGGTTCAGCTGGTGGTTGGCCAGCGGCAGCGAGAGATCGGCCCAGGTTTGCGGCTTCACATTGAGGAAGGCTTCGGCATCGGCGGCCAGCTTCGGCAGCACGGGTTTCAACATGATCACCAACTGGCGGAACAGGTTGATGCCCAGCGCGCAGATTTCCTGCACCTCGGCCTGCTTGCCTTCGACCTTGTTCAGGGCCCAGGGCGCCTTGTCGGCGATCCAGGCGTTGGCGCGGTCGGCCAGCGCCATGATCTCGCGCATGGCGCGGGAGAAGTCGCGCGCTTCATAGGCCTCGGCAATGCTCGGTGCGGCGGCCTGGAAGGCGTCCCACAGCTCCGGCTCCGGGTTGGCGGCGACCAGCAGGCCATCGTTGCCCTTGTGGATGAAGCCGGCACAGCGGCTGGCGATGTTGACCACCTTGCCGACCAGGTCCGAGTTGACCTTCTGCACGAAGTCATCGAGGTTCAGGTCCAGATCATCCACGCCGCGGCCCAGCTTGGAGGCGTAGTAGTAGCGCAGGTATTCCGGGTTCAGGTGGTCCAGGTAGGTGCGCGCCTTGATGAAGGTGCCGCGCGACTTGGACATCTTCTGGCCGTTTACCGTCAGGTAGCCGTGCACATTGACCGCGGTGGGCTTGCGGTAGCCCGCGCCTTCGAGCATGGCCGGCCAGAACAGGGCGTGGAAGTTGACGATGTCCTTGCCGATGAAGTGATACAGCTCGGCGGTCGAGTCCTTGCCCCAGAACGCGTCGAAGTCCAGCTCCGGGCGTTTGCTGCACAGGTTCTTGAAGCTGGCCATGTAGCCGATCGGCGCGTCCAGCCAGACGTAGAAGTACTTGCCCGGCTCGTCAGGAATCTCGAAACCGAAGTAGGGCGCATCGCGGCTGATGTCCCACTCCTGCAGGCCGCCGTCGAGCCATTCGGCGATCTTGTTGGCTACCGCTTCCTGCAGCGCGCCGGAGCGGGTCCACTGCTTGAGCATGGCCTCGAAGTCCGGCAGCTTGAAGAAGAAGTGCTGCGACTCCTTGAGCACCGGCACTGCGCCGGAGATGGCCGAGCGCGGGTTTTTCAGTTCGGTCGGCGAGTAGGTCGCGCCGCATTTCTCGCAGTTGTCGCCGTACTGATCCTCGGTGCCACATTTCGGGCAGGTGCCCTTGATGAAACGGTCGGCGAGGAACATGCCCTTCTCGGGGTCGAAGTACTGGGTCACCGCGCGGGTGGCGATATGGCCCTTGTCGCGAAGTGCCAGGTAGATGGCCGCCGATAACTCGCGGTTTTCCTCCGAGTGGGTGGAGTGGTAGTTGTCGAAGTCCACGCCGAAGTCGGCGAAGTCGGCGGTGTGCTCGGCCTGTACGTTGGCAATGAGCTGCTCGGGGGTGATGCCTTCTTTCTCGGCGCGCAGCATGATCGCCGAACCGTGGGCATCGTCTGCACAGACGTAGATGGCCTGATTGCCACGCAGCTTCTGGTAGCGCACCCACATGTCGGTCTGCACGTACTCGAGCATATGGCCGAGGTGGATGGAGCCGTTGGCATAGGGGAGGGCGCTGGTAACGAGAATCTTGCGGGCTTCGGTCATGGTGATCGGCTGCACTGGTAAAACGAGGGAAGTCGGCAACTATAAAGCAGCGGCAGGCTGCAAGCCACCTGCACCGGGCAAGCGTGGTCGATGTACCGCGCACGGTTCGATGCTGCTGCTATGATGCTGGCCTGTTTTTCCGCTGCCTTCTGGAGTCCATGCATGAGTGCCGTCACCCGCGAAGCGGTCGAAGCCTGTCTGCGTCAGTTCACCGACCCCCATCTCGATCAGGACCCGGTCAGCGCCGGTTGCCTGCGCGAGGTCGACATCCAGGGCGCGCGCGTAACCGTACGTCTGGAACTGGGCTACGCCGCCGGTTTGTTCAAAAACGGTTGGGCGCAGATGCTGCAGATGGCGCTGGAGAACCTCGATGGTGTCGACAGCGCGCAGGTAAAGGTCGATTGCGTGATCGACTCGCACCAGGGCCAGGCTCAGGTACCGGCGTTGGCTGGGGTGAAGAACGTGATCGCCGTGGCCTCAGGCAAGGGCGGGGTGGGCAAATCCACCACCGCAGCCAACCTGGCGCTGGCCCTGGCCCGTGAAGGCGCGCGCGTGGGTATTCTCGATGCTGATATCTACGGTCCCAGCCAGGGCATCATGTTCGGCATAGCCGAGGGTACGCGGCCGCAGGTGAAAGATCAGAAATGGTTCGTGCCGCTCGAGGCGTATGGCGTGCAGGTGATGTCCATGGCCTTTCTCACCGACGACAACACGCCGATGGTCTGGCGCGGGCCGATGGTCAGCGGCGCCTTGCTGCAGTTGATCACCCAGACCGCCTGGAACGATCTCGATTACCTGGTGGTGGACATGCCGCCTGGTACTGGCGACATCCAGCTGACCCTGGCGCAGAAAGTGCCGGTGGCCGGTAGCGTGATCGTCACCACGCCGCAGGATCTGGCCCTGCTCGATGCCAAGAAGGGCGTGGAGATGTTCCGCAAGGTGCATATCCCGGTGCTGGGTGTGGTGGAGAACATGGCCGTGCACATCTGTTCCAACTGCGGCCATGCCGAGCACCTGTTCGGCGAGGGTGGCGGTGAGAAGCTGGCCGCACAGTATGGCGTCGAGCTGCTGGCCTCGTTGCCGCTGTCGATGGCCATTCGCATGCAGGCCGATGATGGCAAGCCAACCACGATTGCCGATCCGGAAAGCCAGATCGCCATGATCTACCAGGACCTGGCGCGCAAGGTCGGTGCGCGTATCGCTCTGGCTGGCAAGCCGGCCATGCCCAGCATCGAGATCAGTGAGGACTAACAGCGGCCGCGCAGCGGCCCTCTGATGACCCTCTCCCATTTATGGGAGAGGGTGCCCGAAGGGCGGGAGAGGGCCATGCAGGCGACTCGGTCCTGACTTGGCTTTCCAATTGCCCTGCGACGTGGGCATCCTGCGCAGCTCTACCACCCGACTTAGTTCAAGCGTCGGAGTATCGAATTTGTAGGAGCGGCGCCCCGCCGCGAATCAGAGCGGCGCACATTTAAAAAACTTCGCCCCGGGGCGGGGCTCCTACGAAAAGCTGCTCTGGCAGCCTTTCCTGCTTTTGCAGGAGCGGCTTCAGCCGCGAATTTCGCGGATAAATCCGCTCCTACGGGTATAAACGCCCACAAAAAAGCCCCGCACTAGGCGGGGCTCTTTTCAAGCAGGTCAGCTCAGGTTAGACAACCTGAACTTCCTCAGCCTGCATGCCTTTCTGACCACGGGTGGCCACGAAAGTCACTTGCTGGCCTTCTTTCAGGCTCTTGAAGCCATCGCTCTGAATGGCTTTGAAGTGTACGAAGAGGTCGTCACCGGATTGCGGGGTGATGAAGCCGTAGCCTTTCTCATCGTTGAACCACTTAACGGTGCCAGTCTGACGATTGGACATGTGATGTCTCCTAACAAAAGTAATAACAGCCCTGGAAAAGCCCAGGCCGGGACTGAGTGCAACGAGTACTAGGAGTCGGACGATGTTTGGATCGAAATCTAGGCATCAAGTAGCGATTCGCGGTGACACATGCAGCACAGTGGGGACACCATACGTGGTTTTATCGCCAAGTGCGAATAGTCGATGCAGCTTTTTTGCAAATAATGACTGATGGGCGCGCCGGCACTCTTTGAAGCGTGGCGCCTGCATCGGTAAGATGCGCTCACTTTTTTCGTAACCGCCCACTCAGGACACCTCGCCATGAGCATCAAATCGGACAAGTGGATTCGCCGCATGGCCCAGGAACACGGCATGATCGAGCCCTACGTCGAGCGCCAGGTGCGCGGTGCCGACGATAGTCGCGTCATCTCTTACGGTGTTTCCAGCTACGGCTACGACGTACGTTGCGCCGACGAATTCAAGGTGTTCACCAATATCCACTCGGCCATCGTCGACCCGAAGAATTTCGATGAGAAGAGCTTCGTCGACATCAAGAGCGACGTTTGCATCATTCCGCCTAACTCCTTCGCCCTGGCGCGCACCGTCGAATACTTCCGCATCCCGCGCGACGTACTGACCATCTGCCTGGGCAAGAGCACCTATGCGCGTTGCGGCATCATCGTCAACGTCACGCCGCTGGAGCCGGAGTGGGAAGGTCACGTGACCCTGGAATTCTCCAACACCACCAACCTGCCGGCGAAGATCTACGCCAACGAAGGTGTGGCGCAGATGCTCTTCCTGCAGTCCGACGAGGCCTGTGAGGTTTCCTACCGTGATCGTGGTGGCAAGTACCAGGGCCAGACCGGGGTAACCCTGCCCAAGGCCTGATCGCCGAAGCGTTGCCAGAAAGTCGGGTTTAGCCCGGCTTTTTTGTGCGCGCTAGCGTTTGGTCGGATAGCCTGAATTTCCTGCTCATGTGGGGCTCCACCTACAACAGTCCACGTTCAGGAGAACGACTCATGTCTTTGCTCGATCTCAATGCGGGAGGCATTCCCGGCCAGCCCGAACCCGATATCCCTGATCAGCCAGGAAGGCCCGTGCCGCCGCAGGAGCCGGGTGAGCCGACAGTGCCCGATCAACCGCCGCCGGCGCCGGTGGCCCAGTGTCGGCCACTTGAGGTTTTCGAGCACCTCGCCGCGCCAGCAGAGCGCATTGCCGGGGAGTGGCATTGATTTGCAGTGCAGACGAAAAAGCCGGGCGATGCCCGTAATGCTGTTCACTTAAGGTTGCACACGTTTGGCTCCCCTCTCCCATTTATTGGGGGCACGCCTAGTGGAGAGGGGCTGGGGGAGAGGGCAGAAAACACCGCAAAACTGCCAGTTTCCCCCTCTCCGAACGCGGCCCGCCCTAACCCTCTCCCCGGAGGGGCGAGGGGACTGATCGAGCTCGACCGTTTCTTAAGTGAACAGCATTACGGCGATGCCCGGCTCTTTCTTTCCGCCCTACGGCGCTCAGGGCACCAGCGGCAGTTCGCGTTTGTGGCGCGTGTTGTCGTAGGTGCGAACGATGGTGGCGTAGGCCTCGTCGCTGACTTTCTCGCCATGCAAGAAGGCGTCGATTTCGGCGTAGGTGACGCCATGCGCCTCCTCGTCCGGTTTGCCTGGGCGCAGCTCTTCCAGGTCAGCGGTCGGCGTTTTCATCACCAGGTGCTGCGGAGCGCCCAGGTGCTTGGCAATGGCACGCACCTGATTCTTCACCAGGCCGGACAGCGGGGCGAGGTCGCAGGCGCCGTCGCCGAACTTGGTGAAAAAGCCCATCACCGCCTCGGCGGCGTGATCGGTGCCGATCACCAGGCCATTGTTGGCGTTGGCGATGGCGAACTGGGCAACCATGCGGATGCGTGCCTTGATGTTGCCGACGACGAAATCGCGGCGGGCGTCGCTGAGTTTCTGCAAATGGGTGACCTGCTCGCCGAGGCCGGAGACGCTGCCGGCAATGTTCACCGTGTCTTGTTCATCGGCGCAGATGAATTTCAGCGAATCCTGGGCGTCATGTTCGTCGTGCTGAGCGTTGTGCGGCAGGCGCACGGCGATGAAGCGGTACGCAGTATCGCCTGTTTCGGCACGCAGCTCCTCGACCGCAAGCTGGGCCAGGCGCCCGGCGGTCAGCGAGTCGACGCCGCCGCTGATGCCCAGGACCAGCACCTTGAGGCCGGAATTCTTCAGGGTGTTCTTGATGAAGGTCTTGCGCCGCTCGATCTCTGCACTCAGCGCAGCGTCGTCGGCGAATGGCGGCACCACGTCGAGGGCGGCGGCGATTTCGGCTTGGCGGTTGCTCATGTCTGGCTCCTCACTGGGTCACGCGAAAGACGTGTTTCAGGTAATGGACGAAGTTCTCGTCGCGGCATTGGGTCTTGCCGGGCGTATCGGAAATCTTCGCTACCGGTTGACCGTTGCAGGCGATCATCTTGATCACGATGTTCATCGGCTCGACGCCGGGGATGTCGCAGGTCAGGTTGGTTCCGACCCCGAAGCTTACGTGGATTCGCCCGGAAAGTGCACGGTAGAGCCGCAGCGACTTGGGCAGGTCGAGCCCGTCGGAGAACACCAGGGTCTTGCTCATCGGATCGATGCCGAGTTTCTCGTAGTGGGCGATGGCTTTTTCCGCCCACACCAGTGGGTCGCCGGAGTCATGGCGCAGGCCGTCGAAGAGCTTGGCGAAGTACAGGTCGAAATCGGCGAGGAAGGCATCCATGGTGATGCAGTCGGTCAGGGCGATGCCCAGCAAACCGCGGTATTCGCGCACCCAGCAGTCGAGCGCGGCGATCTGGCTGTCGATCAGGCGTGGGCCGAGCTGCTGGTGCGCCATCAACCATTCGTGGGCCATGGTGCCAATGGGCTTGAGGTCGAACTCACGGGCCAGGTGCACGTTGCTGGTGCCGACGAAGCGACCGGGAAAATCGCGCTTGAGGATGTGTACCGCCTGCTCCTGCACGCGGTAGGAGAAGCGCCGGCGAGTGCCGAAATCAGCCAGCTGGAAGCCGGCCAGTTCGCTCGGCGAGGCTTCGGCCTTGAGCCAATCGAGCTTCTCGTACAGGCGCTCGGCAGCCTGCTCCAGCAGTACGTCGCGGTAGCGATAGCGGTTGCGTACCTCGCTGACAATGGCCAGCAGCGGCACCTCGAAGAGGATCACGTGCAACCAGGGGCCGCGCAGACGGATGCTCAACTGGCCGTCTTCGATGCTGGTGTGCACGTAGCGCAGGTTGAAGCGGAACAGGCTTAGAAAGCGAATGAAGTCCGGCTTGATGAACGGGATGCGTTCGAGGAAGGCCAGCTGGTCGACGCTCAGGCTCAGCTCACTGAGGCGTTCGATCTGGTAGCGGATCTCGGCCAGGTAGGGCGTCAGATCCTCACTGCTGCGGCAGCGGAATTCCCATTCCACCTCGGCATTGGGGTAGTTGTGCAGCACCGCCTGCATCATGGTCAGCTTGTAGAAATCGGTGTCCAGCAGATTCTGCACGGTACGGTCGGCGAAAATGCTCTCGCTCATCGCAGGTTCTCCTTGGCGAGGCTGCCATCCAGCTGTTCCAGGCTGGCAGCCAGTGTAATGCCCTGTTCGCGCATGGCGATGCGGGCGGTTTCGGCCGTTTCGCTGGCGATGGCTCGGCAGGCGGGCAGGTGGACGAGTACCTCGAAGCCGGCGTGGCGTAGTTGCAGAGCCGTGGTCTTGACGCAGTAGTCCAGGGCCAGGCCGCCGATCAGAACGAGGGCTACGTCATTTTGCCGAAGAAATTCGATCACGCCCGTGCTGCGCTTCTCGGCCAGGTCGTGATAACAGGCGCCGTAAGGGTGCAGGTCCGGCTCAACGCCTTTCCATACGAAGTAGTCGTAATCCAGCGGCGCTGGCAGGCCATCGAGCAGTTCGAAGCCGGGCGTGCCAGGCACGCAGTGGCTGACCCAGGTCAGGTCGGCATTGGCCAGCGGCAGGGGGCGCAGCATCTCATCGTGTTTGTCGACGACCCAGGCCGCCTGCGGGCTATGGGCATCCTTGCTGCCGATGCGCAGCTGGGCGCGTGCGGCCAGTTGGTTCAGCGCCGGGACGATGGCATCGCCCTCGGGCACCGGTAGCTCGTTGGGGCACAGCGGGGTGAAGCCTTTCTGGGCGTCGACGTCGAAGCTGGCGATCTTCATGGTGCGCCTCCTTACTGCGCTTGGGTGACTACATATTTCATCTGATGAAATATGTAGTCAAGCGTTTTCACCAAATCCTGCGTGAAAAAATATGAGTTATTGGTCAAGATGAAATAAGTCCATGAAGCAGCGAGGAAAAGGATGAGTGCAGTGGAGGTGCTGGCCGGGGTGGATATCGTTGCCCTGCGCCTGAGCGATGAGGGGGCGTTGCAGGTGCTGCTGCTGCGTCGCCAGCGCGAACCCTACGCCGGGCAATGGGCGCTACCGGGCGTGCTGGTCAACGGTCGCTGCGCCGATGCCAGCCTGGACGCCGCCGCTGCTCGTGCGCTGGCGGACAAGGCACGCCTGCAGCCGCAGTATCTGGAGCAGGTGGCGACCGTTGGCAATGGTGTACGCGATCCGCGTGGCTGGTCGCTGAGCACCTGCTATCTGGCTCTGCTGGCACCCAACGCCGAGCCGCAGGATGAAAGTTTGCGCTTCGTCGATCTGTCGTTAGTCACTGCAGGGCAGCAGGCGTTGCCATTCGACCATACGCAACTGGTGCGCCTGGCAGCCGAGCGGCTGCGCGGCAAGTCGGTGTACAGCTCGCTGCCGCTGTACCTGCTGGCGCTGCGATTTACCGTGACCGAAGCGCTGACGGCGTTCCAGGCTTGTCTGGGCGAGCCGGTGCAGCACACCACCTTGCGCGGGAGGCTGGAACGGATGAAGGCGCAGGGTTGGATCAGTGATACCGGCGAGAAGAATTATCCGAAGATGGGGCGGCCACAGAACCTGCTGGAGCATCGTCCGCAAGAGGCTGAGGCCTTTATCTTCGACCGCAGCCTACTGGCTTAGCAGGCGCTCTCTGAATTGCAGGCAAAAAAATAGGCGCCAGAGGCGCCAGGGGAGCATTTCAATCGATGCATAGTCTCTGAACCTGCTTCGTCCGGGAAGTTCCATTCGGTGATGGAAAAAAGCCATCTTTTTTCTTCAGGCAAAAGAAAAGGCGCCAGGGGCGCCTTAAAACGATGATCTATGGAGTAAGTCGATTATTCAGAGTGGGGCGCTGAGGGAAAGGTTCAGCGCCGCCCGACGAACGGTCATTACTTGGCCGGCATCAGCAACAGGCGCTGGTTGCCGTAGACCTTGTCCAGGTTCTGTGCCTTGAACGGGAAGCTCATGTAGCCGCCCTTGAGCCATGACTCGATGCCGTCGGCATAGTGTGGGCTGGCCGGGTTGCTGGACTGGCCCGAGCTGTTGACGCCGACCAAGGGTTCGTCCGCGGCGAAATCCACCACGATGCGCATGGCCGGGATCAGGAAGGTGTTGAAATCCTGGCCCCAGGCATAGGCGGAGACGTTCAGCGTGCTGTGGTCGCCCCCTGCTGGATAGGGGCCGCGATCCAGATAACCTTTCAGGGCGTTGATGCTGGTGCGCTGGCTGGCGCTCATGTAAGGCGCCATGCGCGTGGTGTCCGTTACCCACTCATAGGTGTGCAGTTTGCCCCATTGCCAGTTGCGCCGCTCCGTGCCCAGGCGGCTCTCCAGCAATTCGATGCTGGCGGCCAGGCTGCGGGCCAGGATGGTCGGCTTGTCTTCCTGCTCTGGCGTGCGGATGTCGTTCCAGAACGGGCTGTCGGCACGCCCAAGCAGGTGATCGGCCTGCGCCGAGTAGGAGGTGTTGGCGGTTTGCACCAGTGCCTTCCAGGCTGGACTGTCGTCCGGGCCCAGCTCGTCTAGGAAGATCTGTCGTGCGCTTTCATGCAGGAAGGCGCCGTAGATGGCGGCATCGGCCGAACTGGCGGCAAGCTTGCCGTCGAACGCCAGCAGGCGCTTCAGGGCTTCATCGGCACGTGCGCGCTGGCCAGCTGGTAGGGCCGCGATGGCCTGGCGCAGCGAGTCGTGCATGGCCGGGTCATTGAACATGGCCTGCAGTTTGGCGACGAAGGGCGAGCTCTGGTCGTACTGCATGGCGATCATGCTGCGGCCATCGTGACGGCCATTGCCGGCCAGCTCGGCGATGCGTTCGGCGCGTTCCGGGTAGTACCAGGAGCTGGACAGCTGCATGCCGTAACCGGGCGGCACGCTGCGTTCGTTGGCGGTGCCCAGCCAGCCTTGCGGCGGGTCCTGGTCGTAAGGGTGCAGCATCGGGTCGGCGAAGCCGTCCCAGGCGTAGCGCTCGTCCCAGCCAGGGGAGGGCAGCAGGCCACGACCTTCGCGGCGATTCGGATAGCGCCCGGTGACCTGCCAGCCGATATGCTGGGCGTCGGCGAAGACGATGTTCAGCGGCATGGCGCGGATCTCCCGCGTCGCCTCGAAGGCCTGGTCCACCGACTGTGCTCGCGACAGGTCGAAGAAGGCGTCGAGGCTCTGGTCACGCTCGAACTGGGTGGTTTTCAGCGCCAGGCCGTAGCCGCTCTGCAGAGCCAGGGGTTGCAGCATATGCTTGCGTTCGCCCAGTACCGAGTTGAGCAGCGGACCGTTGCGGGTCTCGTAAAGCGTTTCGCGGATCGGCCGCTGGCCTTTGATGAAGAAGGTCTCCTGGCGTTCGCTGACCGGCAGCCACTTGCCGTCGGCCTGGTACATCAGGCGACTGCCTTCGCGCTTGATGCGCTCCAGGTAGATGTCTTGATTGTCGCCCATGACCATGGTCATGCCCCAGGCCAGCTTGCCGTTGTAGCCGGCGACCACAGCCGGCACACCCGCCAGGGACACGCCCGCAGCCTGGTATTTGGGCGAGCGGATCTGCACGAAATTCCACAACGAGGGCATGCTCAGTGGCAGGTGCGTGTCATTGGCCAGCAGGCTCTTGCCGCCACGGCTACGCTGCGGGGCGATGGCCCAGTTGTTCGAGGCGGCGACGCCGAGCATGTGTTGTTCGGCGATTTGCGCGGTTGTGCGGGAAATCGCCTGCAGGCCCGGCAACTGCCCCTTGAGGTCGAGGCCGGCGAGTTTTTCCGCCTCGGCGAAGGGCAGCGGTTCGTCCGGGTAGATCGGCAGCAGCCAGGGCAGCTTGTCGGCACCCACCTGCTGGGCCATGGTCAGCGCGGCGATCTCTTCCTGCAGGTTCACCGCCAGGCCGAAGTTGAGCAGACAGAAGAGCAATACCGAGTCTTCGGGCTTCCAGTACTCGGGACGGTAGCCGGACTCGGCCAGATCCATTGGCATACGATCACGGTAGCGGAACATATAGGCGTTGACGCCACGCGAATAGACCTCGAAGAAACGTTTCAGGCGCGGCGAGGCGTCGGCGTAGAGAATTTCTGCATTCTTTTTCAGGTTGACCGCGCGCATGAAGCGGTCCATTTCCAGTACGCCGGGCCCCGCCATCTCGGCCAGGCGGCCTTGAGCCAGCAGGCGCATGCCGACCATCTGGCTGAGACGGTCACCGGCATGCACGTAGCCCAGAGTAAACAGCGCGTCGTGAAAATTGCTCGATTCGATCAGCGGCATGCCGAGTGCGTTACGCCGCACCGACGCACTCTCGGCCACGCCCTGAATGCGCTCAACGCCACGGGTAGGCGGCACGCTGTCGGCATAACGGCTGTTGAGCAGGGACTGGCAGCCGGCGAGGCTAATCAGTGAGGCGGCAAGAGTCAGGCGGGCCAGCGCGCGCATGGCGAAGTTCCTTGGTGTGCGGACGGTCGAGGCCGGTCGCGCAATGACCGGCCACAAAGGCGCCAAGGTAATAAGGCAGTCGCGGCCTGGCAAGAGGGGCTCAGGCGTTTGCTCGAGACCCTTTCAACCCTTCGTCCAGTAGCCAGCGTGCAGCGATGCGAGCAGCGGCCTTGTGCTGCAGTTCCAGCTCGTTGAAGCGTTTTTCGAAGCGCCGCCGTTCAGCCTTGTCCAACGCTTTCCAGCCCGCATGCGTGGGCACCTCGGCGGTGGCTTCGAAGAGCAGATGGAACACCTGGCAGCGGCTGTCATTGCTTAGGGCGCTGTCATAGTTGTCAAGCAGCACCTTGATGCGGATGGCGCCTTCGATCAACGGCAACTGCTCGTCGAGCAGGCTGCTGGCGAGGATGTTCAGATCACCGCCGATGCGTTGCTGGCGCTCTTGCTGCGCTTCGTCACGGGCGCGCTGGTTCGCCCAGACGCGGCGCCACAGATGCCAGGCATAAGCGGCCAGCGCTGCGATCAGCAGCAGGCCGCTCAGCAGCAGGGTGAGGTTCAAGGCACTCATGCGCGGTTCAGGCGCCGTGGCACTTCTTGTACTTCTTCTCGCTGCCGCATGGGCAAGGATCGTTACGGCCGACATCCTTCAGCGCGTTGCGCACCGGCTCCTGATGGCCATGGTTGCAGTGCGGGCCGTGCACATGGCCGTGATCGTGATGATCGTGGTCATGGTTGCAGTCAGGGCCGTGGACGTGGGGTTGGTTGCTCATGGTGTTACTCGTGCAGGTTATTCGGGGATGAAATCGCCGGGAATTATCTCGCCATTACGCGACATGTGCACGCTTCGGCCGAACAACATGCCGGTTTTTACCTCACCCTTGAGGCTATAGCGAATCGGCACGTCCGGTTTTTCCAGTGCCTTGACGATCTGCCGCACATGGCGCCAGAGGTTGGTGCGCACCGGTACTTCGAAGGTGTGGTGGCCGTGGGCGGGCACGGTGAACCACTCGTTGGAGTAGCCCTCGGCCAGCTGGATACCATTGAGATGGACGTTGTAGTCCAGCCCGCGCACCGGCAGGCTGACGCCGTTGGGATTGTCGATTCGAAAGCGCAGGCGGAACTCCTGTTCGAGCAGCCTGGCCTTGACCACATCAACTTTGATGAGTTGGACGTCCGGGTCCTTGAAACCACCTGTCATCCAGGTGGAGCATCCTGGCAGGCCTGAAAGCAGGCCAAAAAACATCAATAGGCTGATAATTCTTATCATTTGCGCCTGAGAAAACATTTCATACCCCCATTGCGTCTCAGTGTAACAAGCAAGCGCTTGGCTGCAACGGGGAAGCACTCATTATTTTCAACGAGATACTGTGGAGGTTTCGGGTTGTTGGTAATCGGAAGAGCATGAATGAGACGCCTGCAGTGTCAGGGCAAAGGAACCTGCGCCATACTGAGCGGCGAATAGGACAGGAGTGTGACCATGAGTCGCTACGAGATCGCCTTCTCCGGGCAACTGGTGCCGGGCGCCCAGCCGGAGTTGGTCAAGGCCAACATGGCCAAGCTGTTCCAGGCCGATGCTCAGCGCATCGCTCAGTTGTTCTCCGGGCGCCGCATCGTGATCAAGAACAATCTCGACGCCGCCGGGGCGGAGAAGTACCGCGCGACACTGGAGCGTGCCGGTGCGCGGGTCGAGGTCATCGACATGGATGCGTTGATCGAGGAAGTCGAGCTGGCGCCGCCGCCCGTAGAGCCGGCACCTGCACCTGCACCTGCACCGGCAGCTGCACCGCACGCGGCCAGGCCGGGCCGTCTGCAGGTCGCGCCACGAGATGAGTACATGGCCGCGTTCAGTGATGTGGATGCCCCGGATTTCGATATCGCACCGGTAGGCAGCGATCTGCAGGACGCCAGGCCCGACGCTGCCGCGCCACAGGTCGACCTGTCGCAGTTCAGTCTGGCGCCCGTTGGTAGCGATATGGGGCAAGCCAAGCCTGCGACTCCAGCGGCTGCACCGGATACCTCGCATCTGAAACTGCAGGATTGAGCATTCACTAGCCTGGCCGAAACGCCGTGAGCTGCGCAGGCAGCCAAGGCGTTTCAGTCAGGCCCCTAACCCGCCTTGCATTTGGCTGCGGCCTCCTCGGGTTTGAGGTTGCGCACGCTGGTGAAAAACAGCTCGCAGGTTTGCAGTTTCTCCGTCACCTGCCATTTCTCGGTGCAGGTGTTCAGCGTCTGCTGCGGATCAGCTGTCGGCTGCTGGCCCATACCGGCTTGCCAGCAGGCGGCGCTCAGGTCCTGCCCCATGACCTTGATCCCTGCTGCGTTGGCGGCGGCCTCGCTGTCCTTGTTGTTGGCCGGATCGGCCGCATACCAGATGTAGCTGGGGTGGTTGGCGCCGAGCACTGAGACCTGCTGCCCAGGTGCTGCATCGATCTGGCCGAGGCCCAGCACCGGTAGATTCACCCCGTATTGCTGCGTGATCCAACTGCGCACCGGCGCACCAAAGGCGACCATCGGCAGGCGGGTATCGCCAGAGCCGCCGCTGAGCTCGCTGACCATGCGCCGCTGATAGCTGGTGAAGTAGCCATAAACGCCTTCCAGGGCACTGCCGGCACTGGCCGGGGCGGCAATGGGCGCGATGTCGATGATGGTCTGGTAAGCGGGGGTGTGTTCCGGCTGTACGCCATTGAAACTGAGCAGCGAGGCCCAGCGATCTGTGGTGCTCGAACGCAGATAATCCTGAGCCTGAGTCAGTGAGTAGTCCGGTGGGAAGTGCAGCAGCTCGATGCTCTTGCGGTTCTCCAGGGCCATGCCCAGGGGCAGGAAGAAGTACCAGTTGTACTGCCATTTACCGTCACTATTGAGCTGGCTGGCGCCCTGGTAGGCCAGATCACCGGCATCGAGCAATTGCAGCAGGGACTTGCCGTAATCCGTTGGCGTGCCGTCGAAATTGGCGTGAATGCGTTCCCCATTGCGTGTCACGCGTACGTTGGCCTGGGGGTAACCGTCGCGCGTCAGGCTCTGTTGCAGGTAGTGTTCGACCGTCTGTTCCAGCGTTCAGTCGCGGTAGCAGATCACACTGCAGTTGTTCGGGTAGGCGAACAGGCGGCTGACGCGCTGGCTGTCGCCCAGATCCAGCGTTTCCCCTTGCAGCGCGCCGGGCTGGTTGGCGCAGCCTGCTAGC
The DNA here is from genome assembly GCF_001941865.1 of Pseudomonas alcaliphila JAB1. Taxonomy (NCBI): domain Bacteria; kingdom Pseudomonadati; phylum Pseudomonadota; class Gammaproteobacteria; order Pseudomonadales; family Pseudomonadaceae; genus Ectopseudomonas; species Ectopseudomonas alcaliphila. The sequence continues at coordinate 1,629,372 of NZ_CP016162.1, forward strand.
AGGCCGGCCAGGATAAGAGCGATACCACTTTTCTTGTGCATGGCTTTCTCCTTGTTGAGTGTCCTCGCAGGACGTATCAACTCAAGCAGAAAGCAGGATTAACGCCAATCAGGCATTCAGGTAGGGCGCACAGCACTTCTTGAACTTCTGCCCGCCCTGGCAGGGGCAAGGATCATTGCGTCCGGCCTTCAGTGGCACCGTCGGGTCGAGGAAGAACCAGCGCCCGTCCACCTGAACGAAAGCGGAGCATTCGCGGTGACGATGTTCGCCGTTGTCATCGTGCCAGCGGGCGACGAAGCTGACCTGGGCATGTTCTGGCTTGCCGCCGAATACTTCGCTGCCTTCGACTTCCAGGCCGAGCCAGGTGCTTTGGGCGCTCCAGGCAGCCATCGCGTCGCGGTCGAGCGCCGGCTGCTGGACGGGCAGGGTAGTGGCCACCAGATAGTCCACCAGGCCCAGTACATAGGCGCTGTAGCGCGAGCGCATCAGCAGCTCCGCGCTGGGCGCGTGGGTGCCCGCGTGATAGTGACCACAACACTGGCTCAGCGAATTACCGCTGCCACAAGGGCAATTGGGATCGAGTGGGTTCATCGCTCTACCACCAGTATTTGCCGAAGTTTTGTGGATTAGCCCAGAACTTCGCGTTCAACCAGTCGGGAACTTGCTTGTAATCGAGTAGATCATAGGTGAACAGATGCAGGGTCTGTCCCTCGCGCTGGAACTGTTCACTGGCTTGCATGGCCAGGGCGAAAAAGTCGGTTTCCTGCCAATCACCTGCTTTGAGGTCGAGCAACACGGCGACCCGGCTGGCGTTGAGGTTGCGAATGCCACCCAGTAGTTGCAGTCCATCGCGTTTGGGTAAGTGCTCCAGACAGTCGACCAGAATTGCCAGGTCGAAGCGCTGTGCGGCCAGTTCCGGCGCCAGGGGAGCAGCAGGTGCGGTGGTGACCTGACACTGCGGGTGGGCGCTGTGAAAGGCGCTGACTGCGGGCAGTTCGCTTGCGCCGAGTAACAGCAGTTTCTCGGGGGTATAGCGGGCAAGCAGTGCCGCAATGGCTTGCTGTGGAGTACGGGCACTAAGGCTGGCGGTCATCGAACTTCCTCGAAAAGTCTGCAAAGACTAACGTGGTGTCGGTATCAGGCCTAGAGTGAGAGAAAATTATCCGCAGAAGCTGCTATAGCTGGCGGATTGTACAACTCCTGTCTTTACTACTATCGAGTCGGTTATGGGCCGATGAACATTGGAGACCTAAAGTATGAGTATCACAAGGAACGCAGTACCCCTGATTCTGGCTAGTACCTTGCTGACCGGTTGCGCCGGCCTGCAGAAAACCGACTGGCCCACCTGCGCAGCTGTAGGCGGTGTTGGTGGTGCGGCGTTAGGGGCAATCGAAAGCTCTACCTGGGCTGGTGGTGGTGCGCTGGTGGGTGCCGGTATGGCTGCCGCCTACTGCTGGGTACATGGTGCCGAAGCGCAGCAGGTTGCCGTCGTCGAAGAAGTCGTTGTCAAGGAGGTCGCCGTTGCCGAGCCGGCCGAAGCCGTCCGTGTTGAACTGGACGTCAAGTTCGACTTCGACAAGGCTCAGGTCAAGCAGGAAAGCTATGGTGACATCAAAGCCCTGGCCGACTTCATGAAACAGTACCCGCAGACCAGCACCGTGGTTGAAGGTCACACCGACTCGGTGGGCAGCGATGCTTACAACCAGGGCCTGTCCGAGCGCCGTGCCAGTGCCGTGCGTGACGTTCTGGTCAACCAGTACGGTGTCGAGTCCGGCCGTGTGCAGGCAGTGGGTTATGGCGAGAGCCGCCCTGTTGCCGACAACGCCACTGCTGATGGTCGCGCCATCAACCGTCGCGTGGAAGCCGAGGTCGAAGCTCAGCCGTAAGGCGCTTTGTGTAAGCCAAGCCAGGCGTAACCCGCGAAGGCCCGACCGATTTCCATCGGTCGGGCCTTTTCTTGTCTGAAATCCTGTCGCCGTCTTTACTCCTGTGATACCGACAACATGCCGGTATCACAGGAGACACCGCCATGAGAATCAAGTTTTCGAGGGTTTTACCCTTTCTCTTGGTCAGCAGTGTTCTCTCGGGTTGTGCCACGACTTCCAGTACGGGAGACGCGCCGCTCAACCAGGGGAACTGGCCCCTGTGCAGTGCGATTGGAGCCCTGGCCGGTGGCGGCCTCGGCGCAATCGAAAGTTCCACCTGGGCAGCAGGCGGCGCGGCAGCCGGTGCTCTGTTGGGCACCATCATCTGCTATGCGCAGGACGGTGACGAAGATGGCGACGGTGTGTTCGACCGCCGTGATCGCTGCCCCGATACGCCAGCCGGTACTGCGGTAGGCCATAACGGCTGCCCTTTGCCGCAATACCCCGCCAGTGTTGCGGCCGAGCCGGCGATGGAGCAGCAAGCGCAGGATGAGGTCATCGTTCTCAGCGACCTGGGAAATGTGCTGTTCGCGTTCGATTCAGCCGAACTGACGGCTGAGGCGCGGCGCCTGCTTGCCGATGTCAGTACCCGTCTGACCGGTGCCAGTCTGGTCGCAGTCAAGGTCGTCGGGCATACCGATAGCGTTGGTTCTGATGCCTACAACCAGGGGTTGTCCGAACGCCGCGCACGCAGTGTTGCCGACTTTCTCATCGCCCAGGGTGTGCCTGCCGGCAAGCTCAGTACAGAAGGCCGTGGTGAGAGCCAACCGGTGGCGGACAACGGCAGCGATGCCGGCCGCGCACAGAACCGCCGCGTAGAGTTGTACGTTTCCCGTTGAAGCGCAGGGGCGCCCCACAGGTCATCATAGGTCTGGGGGGTGTCGCTTTTGCGGCTGGTGATAGCTGAGGTCGCGGAAAATATTCCCTCGCTCTGGTGGTCAGGGCCGCGACCGGTTAACGTGCAGCGCTATTAGAAAAACCAGAGCAAGAGGGCGGGGATGAAAGCATTGTTGATGATGGGCAAGGCGTTGGCCTTGGCCTTCTGGCTGGTATTTGCAGCGGCGCTGGCCAAGCGTTTTGGCGCGCCGTTCGAACAGCTCGTCTATCTGCTCGCGGGCTTTCTTGCGCTGCTGCATGGGGTGCAGCTGTGGCTGTTCTCGGGGCTCCTGTCCGGTCGCGCTAGCCCCTGGCTGGATCGTGTACAGGTCCTGCTGTTCGGCATTTTTCACCTCTATCCGCTGAAGGCCAGGCAAGGGCCTGAAAGCGCTGCTGCAGCAGCGCTCGAGGAGGCGGCTCATGCGTAGTTTCGCTCTGTTGCTCTGCCTGTTCGCAGGTACGTCGTTGGCCGCTACGCAGGTCACGGTGCCGTCCAATACCCTGATGCGTTTGCCGGTCGCCAGTAGCAGCCTGCAGCTCGAACGGCTGGAAGTGGCGGATCAGGCGACCCTGATGATCCCGGCAACGGTGACCGAGTTGCATATCGGTGAGTTGCTGATGGGCCGCGACGCGCATATTGGCGTTGCGCCCAGTGATCAGCCACTGCGACTGGTGGTAGAGGACGCCGATATCGGCCCGGGCGCCTGGATCAGCGCCAAAGGTGCCGCTGGCACTTACACCCGGCCAGCCACGCCTGGGCGGGAGATCAAGCTCAAGCTGCACAAGCTGACATTCGAATCCTTGACTCTCGATGTGCGCGGTGGTCAGGGCAGACCGGGTTATGCCGGGCTCGATGGCGCGCATGGGCAGCCGGGTGGTTGCACCTGGGGTCAGGCCAGTGCTGGCCACGATGGTCAGGACGGCACCGATGGGCATGAAGGTGCTGCAGGCGGCAGCGTGGTGCTGGAGGTGCCGGACCATGTCGAGGTCGAGCGCATGCAGGTGTTGCTCGATGGCGGCGCGGGTGGTGCAGCCGGTTCGGCGGGGCGCCCCGGCCGTGGGGGCGCTGCCAAGGGCTGCCTGCTCTACGGCGTAGAGGGTGCGGCCGATGGCAAACCTGGCCAGCCCGGGCGCGAAGGTGCGGCGGGCCGCAGTGGTGCCGTGCAGGTGTTTCGGTTCTGAATAATTGCTGCTGCCTTGGTTCGCAAGGCAGCAGCGCCAGTCAAAATACCGGGCGCATGGCCGCCAGCGTCATCAGCGCCAGGCCGATCAGCAGGTTGCTGCCGACCACCTTGCGAATCCGCCCCAGCGCCTCGCCGCCTGCAGGCCAGTTCTCGCTCTCCACGGCGCGCCGCAACTGCGGCAGCTGCAGCGCCTGAATACGCAGGAACAGGGCGAGCATTACCAGATACAGCCCCATCATGACGTGCACGTAGCGCGGCGCGGCGTCGAAACCGCTGTAGCTCATGTGCAGCATGCCGACTCCAGTCAGGGGCAGGACTGCTACCGCTATCCAGACCCAGACGAAAAAACGTTTGAACACACTCAGCCACAGGCGCAGGCGTGCTGGCGGCTCCAGTATGTCCACCGCCGCCGGGCGCAGGATCATCCAGGCGAAGAACATCCCGCCAACCCATACGACGGCGGCCAGCAGGTGTAGCGCATAGAGTGGTGCGTAGGGTGTCATGCGGTATCTCCAGAGGGTCCGTTTGGCAGGTCGGTTCATTCGATTGGCACGCGACTCAGCGCCAGATCGACAGGCGCGCTATGATAGCGGCCGCTCCGCGAATACTGAAAATTTATCCAGCCTTTTTCGTTTCAGAATCCATGCTCAGTACCGAACTCAAGTCCCAGATCCAGGGCGCCTATTCGCGCTTTCTCGAGGCCAAGTCGCTCAAGCCGCGCTATGGCCAGCGCTTGATGATCGCCGAGATCGCCAAGGTGCTCGGCACCATCAAGACCGACGACGAGGGCAAGCGTCTGGGTGATCCTGCTGTGGTCGCGGTAGAGGCGGGCACCGGTACCGGCAAGACGGTGGCCTACAGCCTGGCCACCATCCCCACCGCCAAGGCCGCTGGCAAGCGCCTGGTGATCGCCACCGCCACCGTGGCCCTGCAGGAACAGATCGTGCACAAGGATCTGCCTGATCTGTTGCGCAACAGCGGCCTGAACTTCAGCTTCGCCCTGGCCAAGGGGCGTGGCCGCTACCTGTGCCTGTCCAAGCTCGACCACCTGCTGCAGGACGGCGCCGCGCAGAGCGCTACCGCGCAGTTGTTCGAGGAAGAAGGCTTTCGCATCGACGTCGACGAGCAGGGTCAGAAGCTGTTCACCGCGATGATCGAGAAGCTCGCCGGCAACAAATGGGATGGCGACCGCGACAGCTGGCCGGAGGAGCTGGAAGACGTGCGCTGGGCGCAACTGACCACCGACCACAGCCAGTGCACCAATCGTCACTGCCCGAATTTCCAGCAGTGCGCTTTCTATAAAGCGCGCGAGGGCATGGGCAAGGTCGACGTGATCGTCACCAACCACGATATGGTGCTAGCCGATCTGGCGCTCGGCGGCGGCGCGGTACTGCCCGACCCGCGCGAAACCATCTATGTGTTCGACGAGGGCCATCACCTGCCGGACAAGGCCATCGGCCACTTCGCCCACTTCACCCGCCTGCGCTCGACCGCTGACTGGCTTACGCAGATCGACAAGAATCTGACCAAGCTGCTGGCGCAGAACCCGTTGCCGGGCGATCTCGGCCGGCTGATCGAACAGGTGCCGGAGCTGGCCCGCGAGCTGAAGACTCAGCAGCAGTTCATGTTCGCTGCCTGCGAGCAGATCGCCGACTTCAAGGCCGGCGAGGACATGGAAGGGCGCGAGCGCCCGCGTCACCGCTTCGTCGGCGGCGTGGTGCCGGAGCACCTGACCGAACTGGGTCTGGAGCTGAAGAAGGGCTTTTCCAAGCTCAACGACCTGTTCACCGGCGTTACCGAGCTGCTCAAGGAGGCCATGGACGGCGAGGGCGCCGTAGGCATCGCCAGCCACCAGGCCGAGGAGTGGTATCCGCTGTTCGGCAGCCTGATGGCGCGGGCCAAGGGCAACTGGGAACTGTGGCTGGCCTTCACCGCTGAAGACCCCGAGGAAAGCCCGCCCATGGCGCGCTGGCTGACCCTGGCCGAGAGCGGTGCGCTGTTCGATATCGAGGTCAACGCCAGCCCGATCCTCGCCGCCGAGACCTTGCGCCGCAACCTGTGGAACGTCGCCCACGGCGCCCTGGTGACCTCAGCCACGCTTACTGCGCTGGGCACCTTCGACCGCTATCGCATGCGTGCCGGCCTGCCCAAGGCGGCGGTCGCGGCGATAGTGCCAAGCCCCTTCCATCATGCCGATGCCGGCCTGCTGCGCGTGCCGGATCTCAAGGCCGACCCGCGTGAGGCTGCTGCGCATACGGCGGCTATCACCCGCGAGCTGCCGGGCCTGGTGGCAGGCAGTCGCGGGACGCTGGTGTTGTTCTCCTCGCGCAAGCAGATGCAGGACGTGTTCGACGGCCTGGATCGCGACTGGCGCAAACGCGTGTTCATTCAGGGCAACCTGTCCAAGCAGGAGACCCTGAACAAGCACAAGGCGCGTGTCGATTCAGGCGAGGAAAGCGTGCTGTTCGGCCTGGCCAGTTTCGCCGAGGGCGTCGACCTTCCTGGCGCCTACTGCGAGCACGTGGTGATCGCCAAGATTCCCTTCGCCGTGCCGGATGACCCGGTTGAGGCGGCGCTGGCCGAGTGGATCGAGGCGCGTGGCGGCAATCCCTTCATGGAAATCGCCGTGCCGGACGCCTCGCTGCGTCTGGTGCAGGCCTGCGGTCGCCTGCTGCGTACCGAGGCCGATCGCGGCACCATCACCCTGCTGGATCGGCGTGTGGTTACCCAGCGCTACGGTAAGGCCATTCTCAATGCGTTGCCGCCGTTCCGCCGGCAGATCGACTGACTGATCTATTCACCGCCCCTGTTGCGCTGCTCCAGCTCATCACCCAGCCGCCCCAGCGTCGGTCGAATGCCGGCGCGGTGCGCGGCGCGGGCGATGGCGTGAGCGGCCAGCGGTGCGCTGGCCAGCAGAATCAGCAGGCCGATAAAGGCCTCCAGTGCCAGCTCGCCACTGCTGGCCAAGGCCACTGCGCCAAGTAACAGGACCGCGCCGAGAACCCCGGCCTTGCTCGCCGCATGCATGCGGCTGTAGCTATCGGGCAGGCGCAGCACTCCAATCGCGCCAAGCAGAGAGATCACTGCGCCGCTCAGTACCAGCAGCGAGGCCAGCCAGGCTTGTACTTCGTTCATGGGCGTTCCTCGCTCTTCTCCGGCATCTGGCTGTGAGCGTCATCGAACAGGAAGGCAAAAGCCGCCGTGCCGAGAAACGACACCAGTGCCAGCAGCACGGCAACATCGATGAACAGCGCCTCGCCGCGCATCAGACACAGCAGTGCCATGGCGGCGACCGCCAGCAGGGTGAGGGCGTCGATGGCCACCGCCCGATCCGGGCGGCTCGGGCCGCGCAGCAGGCGATAGAGGCTGATCAAACCGCTCAGTGCGAGCATGGCTGCAGCCAAGGGCAATACCCAGGCGGCGCCGGCCAGGTGCAGGGTCATGGCGTTACTCCTTCGGCTTTGCCGGCATCGAGCCAGGCCAACAGACGGCGTTCCAGCTCGATGAGGGTTTCGGTCACGTCCTCACGGCGACGTGCATCGAGTGCGTGGATATAGAGCAGGCCTTGCTCCTCGTCATAATCCAGGGCCAGGGTGCCGGGGGTAAGGGTCAGCAGGGTGCCGAGCAGGGTGACCTTGTCGACTTCGCGGCGGGTCACCGGGTAGGCAAGCACTGCTGGTTCCACGTCGACCCGGCGCGCCAGCACCAGAATGGCGACGTGGTAGGTCGCGAGAAATACCTGGGCGATGAACCACAGGCAGAAACTGACACCATGTTCCAGGCTGCGTGCGTAACGACCAAGGCGTTGGACGGCCAACCCCAGCAGGCGGGCGATCAGGTACAACAGGGCGAAGGCCAGCAGGCCGCCGCCCAGATGGCCAGCGCCGAGGCTCCATGCCAGGCCAGCGCTGGCCAGCAAATGGATGACAAATAGCATCAGATACCTCCTGCGCCGGTGAAGGGTTGCAGATAGGCTTGCGGATCGGCGAGCTGCGCGGCCGCCGCCACGGCATAGTCGATCAGCGGACCGGCGCCCAGGCCGATCAACACGGTCAGCAGCGCCAGGGCACTCATGCCCAGCCACGCCGCGCGTATGCCGGTAACCGTTTGCAGCGCTTCTTCACCTCCCGGATGGGGCTTGAGAAATGCTTCGTTCCAGATCTTGTTCATCGATAGCAGGGTGAACACGCCGGTCAGCAGGGCGATGCCCGCCGCCCACCACGCAGCGGCATCCAGGCTGGCCTTGACCAGCAGGAACTTGGCCCAGAAACCGGACAGCGGCGGAATGCCTGCCAGCGACAGCGCCGGAATGGCGAACAGCAGCGCCAGCCAGGGCATGCGCTTGTACAGCCCGCCCATGTCAGCCAGGCGCTCGGAGCCGCAGATGCGCGCCGCCAGGCCACCGATGAAGAACAGGTTGGCCTTCACCACGATATGGTGGATCAGGTAGAACACTGCACCGGCCAGCGCCAGCGGGGTGGCCAGGGCGAGGCCGAGGATCATGTAGCCGACCTGGCTGACGATGTGGAACGACAGGATACGGCGCACCTCGGTCTGCGCCGCCGCACCCAGCACGCCCACCAGCATGGTGGCACAGGCGACCCACAGCAGCAGTTGATGCGGCAGGCCATACTCCGGCCAGAGCAGGGTCACCAGGCGAATCAGCGCGTATACGCCGACCTTGGTCAGCAGGCCTGCGAACATCGCCGAAACCGCCGTCAGGGCGACGTGATAGGTGGCCGGCAGCCAGCCGAATACCGGGAACAGCGCAGCCTTGATGGCAAACGACAGCAGCATCAGCAACAGCGCCGGCGTCACGCCAGGTGGCGCCTCACCGCTGCGCATGATCACCGCCAGCTCGCCCATGTTCAGCGTGCCGCTGGCGCCGTAGACCAGGCCGGCGGAGAGCAGGAAGATCAGCGTGGCGAACAGGTTAAGGGCCACGTAGGTCATGCTGCCGGCCAGCCGGCGGCTGCCGCCGCCAAGCGCCATCAGGGCGAAGGAGGCGATCAGCAGCACCTCGAACCAGACATAGAGGTTGAAGATGTCGGCGGTGATGAAGGCGCCGCAGATGCCGGTCAGCAGACCCTGAATGAACAGGTGAAAGTCGCGACCGATCTTGCTGTCGTTGTCCTTGGCCACGCCATAGAGCAGGGTGACCAGCGCGACCAGGGCACTGATGGCGATCATTACCGCCGACAGGCGATCGATCACCAGGCTGATGCCGAACGGCGCCTGCCAGTTGCCCACCTGACCACTGAGCACCACGCCTTGTGCGGCCTGCCAGACCAGCACCAGGCCGACGGCCAGCAGCAGTGCGGTGCCACTCAGGCTGAGCACGCGCACGGCCTGCAGGTGGCGGCGCAGGATGATCGCCAGCAGCAGGCTGCAAAGGGGAACGAGGACCGGCGCAACGAGTAACGCGTGATTCATCGGCGAGCCTCCGCACCATTGGCGTCGTGTTCATGCTCGCTGTCGTGCCAGTCCGGTGCCGGTTGCTCGGTGATCGAGCTGACTGAGTCGGTGGTCTTGTCGCCATGCAGTTCGCGGGTGCGCTTGAGCAGCGCCAGGGCGAAGATGAACAGGCTGAAACCGATGACGATGGCGGTCAGTACCAGCGCCTGCGGCAACGGGTTGGCCGTGCTGGCAGCGTTGCCCGCCTCGACGAAGGCCGGGCGTTCGCCGAAGAAGCGCCCGGCGGTGAGAACCCCCAGGTTGATTGCATTACCCAGGACCACGACGCCCAGCACGACGCGCTTGAGGTTGCGATCCAGGAGCATCCACAGGCCCAGACCCGCCAGGCCTCCGGTAGTGATTGCGGCTAGCCATTCCATTACTGGCGAACTCCCGTCAGCTTGTCGATCATGTGCAGGGCAGAGCCGAACACGGTGAGGAAAACGCCGATATCGAAGAGCAAGGGCGTACCCAGCGGCAGCCCGCCAGGGAAGATCCAGAGACCGGTAAGAAAGGCACTGCCCGCGATCAGGCCAAGAATGCCGGCACCCGCAGCACAACCCAGGCCGATACCGATCAGCTGCGCAGGCGCAACGGGCAGCACCCGGCGAATCTGCCCGTGGCCGTAGGTCAGCACCAGCAGGATCAGGCCGCAGGCCGCCACCAAGCCGCCAATGAAACCTCCGCCGGGCAGGTTGTGACCGCGCCACAGCACCAGCAGCGAGGCGGCCATCATCAACCAGGCCAGCGGGCGCAGGCCTTGGCGTAGCAGCGGCGAGGTGAAGGCATCTTCACCGCTATGCTCGTTACCGAAGCGCCGACCGGTGCTCAGCAGGCTGGCCGCCGCCAGGGCAGAGAGGGCGACCACGAGGATCTCGCCGAGGGTATCGAAAGCGCGGAAGTCCACCAGGATCACGTTGACCACGTTGTGCCCGTGGCCACCCGGCAAGCTGTTGGCCTGATACCACTGGGCGATTTCGCCCGGCAGTGGCAGGCTCACCGCCAGCAGCAGGGCACCGGTCACGCTGAGGCCGAAGAGGATCGCTACGCTGGCGTGCAGGCGTCGCTTCCACGGCGCGCGTGCACCGCTGGTGGGAACCGTGGGCATCTTGCGAAACACCAGGGCGAGGAAGATCAGACTGAGGGTTTCCACCATCAGCTGGGTCATCGCCACGTCCGGTGCATTGACCGAGACGAACACCAGTGCCAGGCCCAGGCCGCAGGCGCCCAGTGCCGCCAGCAAGGTCAGGCGGCCAGGCAGGAACGCCGCTGCCACACCGCCGGCCAGTGCCAACAGGCAGCCGGCTAGGCCCAGCGGCGAGATCGGGCTGTAGCTGCCCTGCAGCAGTTGCGGCAGCGCCGGCAACAAGCCGACCGCCAAGAGGCCACCGACCGCCAGGGCCAGCAGCACCAGATGCTGACGCAAGGAGCCGTGCTGGAAACGGGCGGCAAGCAGACCGGCGAAGTGGAAAACGCGTTTGAGCAAACGATCCCAGAGCAGGTCGCCACTGACGTTCCAGGCCGCGTTGGCACGATCAAGCGCCTGCCGTACCCGGTCGCGCATCACGTAGAACAGCACGCCCAGCGACACGGTCAGCAAGCTGGCTACAAGCGCTGGGGTGATGCCGCCCCACAGATACAGGTGCACATCCACTGGGCCGCGCGCCACGGCTTGCACCGCGTTGTTCACCAGCCAGGTCTCCGGCCAGGCATTCCAGGCGCCGAGCAGGAAACCGCCGATGGCCAGCAGCATCGGCCCCAGCCACATCGGCAAGCCGACTTCGTGCGGCGTGCGCGGATAGTCGCCACGCTTGCCGAGGAAGGTCTGCAGGAAGACCAGGCCGGCAGCGGCGAACAGCAGGGCGTTGGTAAGGATCATCACCAGCGTTACCGCCCAGCCGATATGACCCATCTCGATCAGGCCGGTGTACTTGAACTCCTTGGCGATAAAGCCGAAGAACGGCGGCAGGCCGGCATTGGAGAATGCCGCCAGGGCTACTGCCGCGCCAGTCAACGGCATGAAACGGATCAAACCGCCCAGGCGAGCCAGCTCGCGGGTGCCGGTGGCGTGGTCGATGGCGCCGACCGCCATGAACAGCGCGCCTTTATAGAGAGAATGCGCCACCAGATAGAGCACAAACGCCTGCAGGCCATAGCTGGTGTTGGTGCCGATCAGCATGGTCAGCTGGCCCAGCACGGTCACCGTGGTGTACGCCAGCAGGCGCTTGAGGTCGGTCTGGCGGAAGGCCAAGAATGCGCCGAGCACCGCAGTGGCTGCGCCGAAGGTAATCAGCAGGGTGCCCCAGCCGACGGAGCCGCCAAGCACCGGGTTGAGACGGGCCAGCAGGTAGATACCGGCTTTTACCATGGTCGCCGAATGCAGATAGGCCGACACCGGAGTCGGTGCGTTCATCGCATTGGGCAGCCACAGATGGAAAGGCACCTGCGCCGATTTGGTGAAGCAGCCCAGCAGCACCAGGGCAATGATCGCCGGCAGCAGCACATGGCCTTCGATCTGCTCGGCGCTGAGATCGGAGAACTGCCAGTTGCCCGTCGCGCCGCCGAGCAGGATCAGTCCCGCCAGCAGCGCCAGGCCGCCGCCGCCGGTGATCAGCAGCGCCTGCAACGCCGCACGGCGCGATACCGCTTTGTCGTGTTGAAAACTGATCAGCAGGAAGGAGGCGATACTGGTCAGCTCCCAGAACACGAACATCGCTACCAGGTCGTCGGCCAGCACCAGGCCGAGCATCGCCAACATGAACACCAGCAAGTAAGCGTGAAAGCGACCCAGGTGGGCGTGGCTGGACAGATAACTGCCGGCATACAGCACGATCAGGCTGCCGATGCCGCTGATCAGCAGGGCAAAAACCAGCGAGAGGCCGTCCAGGCGCAGGCTCAGGTTGATACCCAGTGCCGGAATCCAGCTCAGGCTTTGCATCACGGCGCCGCCGCCGGCGATCAGCGGAATCTGTTGAACGAACCAGACGAAGGCCGCCAGCGGCGCCAGCATCAGCAGCCAACCTGTGCGAGCACCCAGAAGGCGCGTCAGGCCGGGTGCCATGATGGCAGCCAGGGCGATCAGGGACAGTAGGTAGAGCACTCGTTTCTCCTGTGCCGAGCGTCGAATCCAAGGCGGCCTGACGACTGCGTACGCACCTTAGCTGCGCTATTCAGGGCGTATTGGTCATATCAGGCCGCATTTGTTTCATCATAGGAAAAACCAATCGAAGATCGCTATTTTATGAAGTTTCAGAACATTGCATGATAGGCGGCTGCCATCATTGGCAGTATTGAGATAAGCAGTGAAACAGGAGAACAGCGTGCAGATTCAGGGCTATTTCGACTTGCGCTTCGAAGCGGTGAGGGACGCATTCGCCGCTCTGTTCGACGATGCGCAGGAACGGGGCGCGGCCCTGTGCGTGAAGATCGGCGGGGAAACCGTGGTCGACCTGTGGGCCGGTGTGATGGACAAGGACGGCCAGCAGGCCTGGCACAGCGACACCATCGCCAATCTGTTCTCCTGCACCAAGCCATTCGCTGCTGTGGTGGCCCTGCAACTGGTGGGCGAGGGCAAGCTCGACCTGGATGCGCCGGTGGCGCGCTACTGGCCGGAGTTCGCCGCAGCCGGCAAACAGCGCATCAGCGTGCGTCATCTGCTCTGTCATCAGGCCGGCTTGCCGGCGTTGCGTCAGGCGTTGCCCGCCGAGGCGCTGTACGACTGGCAGACCATGACCGGCGCGCTGGCAGCTGAAGAGCCCTGGTGGCCGCTGGGTGAGGGTCATGGCTATGCGCCCATTACCTATGGTTGGCTCATCGGTGAGCTGATTCGCCGTGTGGAAGGCCGTGGCCCAGGCGAGAGCATCGCTGCGCGCATCGCCAAGCCGCTGGAGCTGGATTTTCATGTCGGCCTGGCTGACAGCGAGTTCGATCGCGTCGCCCATATTGCGCGCGGCAAGGGCAACCTCGGCGACGCCGCCGCGCAGCGCCTGCTCAAGGTGATGATGAGTGACGCCAACGCCATGAGCACGCGCTCGTTCACCAACCCGCCGTCGATCATGACCAGCACCAACAAGCCCGAATGGCGGCGTATGCAGCAACCGGCCGCCAATGGTCATGGCAACGCGCGCAGCCTGGCGGGCTTCTATGCCGGTCTGCTCGACGGCAGCCTGCTCGATGCTGACCTGCTGGGCGAAATGACCCGCGAGCACAGCGTCGGTGACGACAAGACCCTGCTGACCCGCACGCGTTTCGGCCTGGGTTGCATGCTCGATCAGGCCGATGTGGCCAACGCCACCTATGGTATGGGGGCAAAAGCCTTCGGCCATCCCGGCGCTGGTGGCTCCAGTGGTTTTGCCGACCCGGAACGAGACCTGGCATTCGGTTTCGTCACCAACAATCTAGGACCGTTCGTCTTGATGGACCCCCGCGCGCAGAAACTTGCGCGACAGATTACGGACTGTATCTGATTGAAACGGCTAAACTTGCGCCAACCGTTCAGTACCAACCATAACGATCCGACCATTAGATTTGTGTGACCCCGGGGGCTACATGCGTGCCAACAAGATTTTTGCCTTTACCTGCTGCCTGCTGATCGCGGGCTGCGCCGGCTCGGAAAAGAAGGAAGTCGCCAAGCCGGCAGTGATGCCACCGCCTCAAGTTACCCGCGCTTGGCTCGACGAGTACGAGCCGAAACTGCGTGAAGCGGTCAAGGGCAGCCACTTCGAGTTCGAGCGCCGCGAAAATCTGCTGGTGGTCACCGCCCCGGTGCAGGGCTCGTTCAATCCGGATCGTCCGCACATGCTGCTACCGGTGAGCCTCGGCCCCATCACCCGCGTAGCCAAGTTGCTGGAAAGCGACGAAGACGTTGCCGTGGTCGTGCTCGGCCATGCCGACAGCAGCGGTGACGACGCCCAGAACCGCGACCTGAGCCAGCAGCGTGCGCGGGCCGTGACGTCCATCTTCCGCCTCAGTGGCCTCAAGCAAAACCGCCTGCAGGTCATGGGCCTGGGCTCCGACGCACCCCGTGCGGCCAACGACAGCGCGGCCGGTCGCGCACTCAACCGCCGCGTGGAGATTCTCCTGACTTCGCGTGACACCATGCAGGGCCTGATCGCCAAGTACAGCCAGCCGGCCAAGGCGGAGCTCAAGGATGCACCCAAGGTAGCTGCCGCAGATCAAGGAAAAGTGAGCAAGTCGGAGTAAGCTTGCGGGCATTTCCACCCTGCGCGGGCAGGCACTAGAAACCAGACGGATTGGCTTCTGGCCCTGCCCTGAGGAATTGCCATGACCCAAACCCTGGCCGATATGCGCCGCGACTACACCCGCGACGGCCTGAGCGAAGCCCAGGCCCCGCTGGAACCCTTTGCCCTGTTTCGTCAGTGGTTCGATGACGCGGTCAAGACCGAGCAACTGCCGGTCGAACCCAACGCCATGACCCTGGCCACCGTCGACGAAGACGGCCGCCCGCACTGCCGGGTACTGCTGCTCAAGGGCCTCGACGAGCGCGGCTTCACCTTCTTCAGCAACTACGACAGCGCCAAGGGCCGGCAACTGGCAGCACGCCCGTTCGCCGCCATGACCTTCTTCTGGCCCAGCCTGGAACGCCAGGTGCGCATCGAAGGCCGCGTAGAGCGCGTGACCGCGGCCGAATCCGATGGCTATTACCAGGTGCGTCCTTTGGGCAGCCGTATCGGCGCCTGGGCCTCGCCACAGAGCAAGGTGATTCGCGACCGCGCCGAGCTGGAGAGCCTGCTGGCGGAAACCGAAAAACGCTTCCAGGGCCAGACCCCGCACTGCCCACCGCACTGGGGCGGCTACCGCCTGCTGCCAGAACGCATCGAGTTCTGGCAGGGCAGGCCAAGCCGCCTGCACGACCGCCTCAACTACCGCTTAAAGGGTGACGCCTGGATTCGTGAGCGGTTGGCGCCCTGACAGCCAGGCCCGCGTGTTGAACGCGCCGGCAAGTTACTTGCAGACTTCTGGAGCTTTTTCTGAATAGCAACCCGTGTTGTCTTGATACGGGTTGTTTTTGGGCTGCTATCGGCCCAGGCCGTGTAAAAACGCAGCAAGTGATTGCAATCAACTGTCGGGGGATTTTCTCAGCATCCAGGAGGCCGCCGGAGGCCCAATCAAGCGCAATCGATGATTCTGGTTGTTATGGTACTTTAGGCTTCGGCACGACTGATGGAGGACGGTAGGACTCGTAAAACAGGCCTCAGGCCTTCATCGCGGCCATCAGGGCACCGCTGCCCAGCAGGTTCAACACGCGTTTGAGATTGTAGGCGAGCACATGCAGGCTCATCTCGGTGCTCACCCGGTCGAGCGTTCTGGTGAGGAAATGGGTGGCACCCATCCAGGATTTCAGCGTGCCGAACGGGTGCTCGACCGTCTGCCGGCGGATTCGCATCATCTCGGGCGCTTGATCCAGACGACTCTGCATCGCTTCGAGCACTGCTTCATGCTCCCAGCGGCTCACTCGGCGTGGCTGTGGACTCGGTGTGCACTGCTCTTTCAGCGCACAACCTTGGCAATGCGAACTCCAGTAACGGTGCAGCTTCAGCCCTTTCTCGACACTAGAGAAACGCCAGATCAGGCTTTGCCCAGCCGGGCATCGGTACTCGTTCTTTACTGCGTCATAGATGAAGTCACCTTTGCCGAAGCGGCCCGCCGCTGTCGCTCCTGAAGTCAGCGTCTTGGGCACGAAAACGGTGATTCCGGCCTCATGGCACGCCAGGATTTCTTCGCCTTTGAAATACCCTCTGTCTGCGACCGCCGAGAGCTTCTCGACATCCATGGCCTCTCGTGCTTGCTTGGCCATGGCGCTCAGTTGATCGCGATCGACCCCGTCGTTCGTGACCTCGTGCGTCACGATCAGGTGGTGCTTCGCGTCGACCGCCGCCTGCACGTTGTAACCGACCATTCCGCTGCCCCGCGTCTTCATCGAACGGGCATCGGGATCGGTCAGGGAGATCTGCTTATCCGGGGTTTCGTTGAGCTGAACCTCGATTTCCTTGAGCTCCTGCAGCTTAGTTTTCAAGGTCGCGATCTTGTCGTGAAGGCGTTCGGCTTTGACCTGCGCCACGGCAGGTTCCTGACGATCTGCGGTATCGAGTGCCGTCAGGTAGCGGCTGATGCTGGATTCGATTTCTTCCATCCGCCGTTGCAGCTTGGCACTGGTGAAGTTGCGGTCGCGATTGTTGACCGCCTTGAACTTGCTGCCATCGATGGCCACCAGCGCTTCAGAGAACAGGCCAAGCTGCTGGCACAGCACCACGAACTGCCGACAGACGCCGCGGATTGCCTTGCCGTTATCCTTGCGGAAGTTGGCGATGGTCTTGAAGTCCGGCATCAGGCGCCCGGTCAGCCACATTAGCTCGACGTTGCGCTGAGCCTCGCGTTCAAGGCGGCGACTGGATTGGATGCGATTGAGGTAGCCGTAGATGTAGATCTTCAGCAGGTCGGCAGGATGGTAGGCGGGTCTGCCGGTTTCCGCCGGGACGACACCCTCGAAACCCAGTTGGCCAAGGTCGAGTTCATCGACGAAAACATCAACCACCCGCACCGGGTTAGTGTCCGCCACGTAGTCATCCAGGCTCTCGGGAAGCAACGCGCTTTGGCCTCGATGCTCTCCCTGGATAAAACGCTTCATCGGCATCCCCCGCTGATTTGAATCCATCAAATCACAGCAAGGTCGATGCCAACGTTTTTACACAGCCTGGGCCGAAAGCAGCCTGCAGAGAAGAGGTTCTGCCGCCCGAGAACTGCTCTGTATAAGCCGCGTGTGGTCCATCCATCACCTACTGTCGAGCATGCCATCCGCCAATAAGGCTGTACGAAACGAGCACATAAGATACCCTTGCGCCACGAACCAACCAGGACGCTGCGAACCGAACGATGGGTTTTGAACAATTAGCCGAGCTACGTGACCGCCTGCGCGCCGAGAAGCAGCAGGTCCAGCAGGTAAAGACCGAGAGCGCGAAGCCGCAAAAGCGCAAGCAACCGCCCAAAGCCAAGCCGCGCGAGCAGGATCCTACCGTCGAGGCGATCTGGCGGTTGCAGAAGCACTTCCCCTTGGCCTTCCCGGTCAATCCGGCGCCCAAGGTGCCGTTGAAAGAGGGCATTCTCAAGGACGCCGAGCAGCATCTGCAGTTGCTCGGCATCACCAGTGAGCAGCTCAAGGCGGGTATTGCCGCCTGGTGCCGCGGCGGTCGCTACTGGGCTGCCATGACGGAAAATGCACCGCGTCTGGATCTGCAAGGCCAGCCCGTTGGCGTGGTGACTGCGGCGCAGGCGCTGCATGCCAAGCAGCAGGCCAGGCGGCACCGTGCTGAAGCTCGGCGCAATCAGGCCAAGGCGAAAGCACCAGCGGACGACAAGACCGCCGAGAGCGCTGTAGCGCCTGCTGCGGAGTAAATGCTGGCTACCTGAAGTTTTCGCCGGCGCTGCGAGGGATACTTCGTGAGGCGCCGCTGACACGCCTACAATAGCGGCCTCATTCGCGAGGCCGTTTCTCATGCTCGAACTCGACTCCACCCTGGCGCAGCATATCGTCGACCGCGCCATGGCCATCCTGCCGCACAACATCAACGTGATGGATGCCCAGGGCATGATCATCGGCAGCGGCGACCCCAGCCGCCTGCACACCCGCCACGAAGGCGCACAGCTGGTGCTGGCCAACCGCCGCGTGGTGGAGATCGATGCGCAGGCGGCGGCCTGCCTGCGTGGCGTCAAGCCCGGCGTCAACCTGCCGTTGCTGCATGCCGAGCGTCTGATCGGTGTGCTGGGTATTACCGGTGATCCCGAGATCGTGCGGCCCTATGCCGAGCTGGTGCGTATGGCGGCGGAGATGCTGGTCGAGCATCGCGTGTTGCAGGCTGAGCGGCATTGGCAGCGGCATCAGCAGGAGGCCTGGTTGCGACAGCTGCTCGACCCCATGCTGCGCCTGTCCAGTCTCGAGGTCGATGCCGAACGCCTGGGCCTGCAACTGACTTGGCCGCGACAGATGTGCCTGCTGCAACTCGATGGAGAGGGCGATCCGCTGCCGCGTCAGGCTCGTCTGCTCGCCGCACTGGGGGGCAAGAGTGAACATCTGGTAGCGCCGCTCGGGCGTCATGAGCTGCTCTGGTGTCGGCCTTACAGCACCACGCGCGATGATCGCGCCTGGCTGCAACAGGCTGACGAACGCGAGTGGGGCGTGAGCTCGCTGGCGCTCAGCGATCCGCTGCATGATCTGACCGAACTGCGCCAGGCCAGCCTGGTCCTGCGCGATCTTCAGGCCTACGGTCAGGCGCGTTTTCCTGGTCGTCGTCTGCTGCGTCTGGACGAATTGCGCCTGCCGACGCTGCTCTATGCCCAGCGCCACAGTTGGTTGCTGCAGGGCTGGCTGGCACCGTTGCGTCAGGTGCTGACGCAGGATCCACAGGGCACGCTGAGGGCGACGCTGGAAGCCTGGTGCGCGCATGACGGCCAGGTGCAAACCTGTGCGCAGGAGTTGGGCATTCATCGCAATACGTTGCGTTATCGCCTGGAGCGCATCGCCGAACTCAGTGGCCTGGACCTCAATCGGCTGGATCAGCGCCTGCAGCTATCCTTGGGGCTGGGCTTGCTGGAACCCGCCGCGAAGGATCAGTTGAACGCTCGGTAATCCGCTCCCGCTGGTAAAGGCGGGCAGATGGCTTTGTGCGATTGCACAGCCTCTTGCACGTGGCTGCGGCTGTTTTAGTGCCAGCGCACAGGGCGAGGCTGGGGGTGGCTGAGCCACAATGTGGCGCCTCTCGGCATTCCCATCCGGGCCTCGCGCCCGCCATAACAACAATGAGGAGACTGGTCATGGGCCTGGTCCTGATTCTGGTGGCACTGATCGCGTTCATCGTGCTGTCCACTACCCGTTTGAAATTGCACCCTTTCCTGGCGTTGCTGGCCGCTGCACTGATCGCCGGCTTCGCCTACCAGCTGCCCGGCGGCGAAATCATCAAGACCATGACGGCCGGCTTTGGCGGCATTCTCGGTTATATCGGTATCGTCATCGTTCTCGGCACCATCATCGGCGTGATCCTCGAACGTAGCGGTGCCGCCATCACCATGGCCGAGACGGTGATTCG
The DNA here is from genome assembly GCF_001941865.1 of Pseudomonas alcaliphila JAB1. Taxonomy (NCBI): domain Bacteria; kingdom Pseudomonadati; phylum Pseudomonadota; class Gammaproteobacteria; order Pseudomonadales; family Pseudomonadaceae; genus Ectopseudomonas; species Ectopseudomonas alcaliphila. The sequence continues at coordinate 1,648,911 of NZ_CP016162.1, forward strand.
TCTGCTGGGCCAGCGTTTCCCCACCCTGACCATGTCGATCATCGGCTATCTGGTATCGATTCCGGTGTTCTGCGACTCCGGCTACGTCATTCTCAACTCGCTGAAAAATGCCCTGGCCGCGCGCATGAAGGTGTCCGTGGTGGCCATGAGCGTGGCTCTGGCGACCGGCCTGTACGCCACTCACACCTTCGTGCCGCCAACCCCTGGTCCGATCGCTGCGGCCGGCAACCTGGGTCTGGAAACCTCCCTGGGCCTGGTGATTCTGGTCGGTCTGCTGGTGGCAGCGGTCACCGCCGTTGCCGGTATGCTGTGGGCCAACCGTTTCCTCAAGCAGAACGACCACGAATTGCTGGAAGAAGCGCCGAGCGAACTGCTCGCCGATAACGTCGATTTCGATGCACTGCGTGCCCGCTATGGCAAGCTGCCCAGCGCCTGGCAGGCATTCGCGCCAATCTTCGTGCCGATCATCCTGATCTGCCTGGGCTCGGTCGCTGCTTTCCCGAGCAAGCCTTTCGGTACTGGCGCTTTCTTCGACGTGCTCAGTTTCCTCGGTCAGCCGGTTGCCGCGCTGCTGGTAGGCCTGGTGCTGGCGTGCTCGCTGCTCAAGGGCGAAGGCAAGCGTCAGCAGTTCCATGATCATGTGGCTCACGGCCTGAAAGAGGCGGCGCCGATTCTGTTGATCACCGGTGCCGGTGGCGCCTTCGGTGCCATTCTCAAGGCTACCGCGCTGACCGGTTATCTGGGCGACACCCTGTCGGCGCTGGGTATCGGCCTGTTCATGCCATTCTTGGTGGCTGCTGCGCTTAAGAGTGCTCAGGGTTCTTCTACTGTTGCCCTGGTTACCACCTCGGCGATGGTTGCGCCGCTGCTGGGCAATCTGGGGCTCGACAGCGAGATGGGCCGCGTGTTGACCGTGATGGCCATTGGTGCGGGTGCGATGACCGTTTCTCACGCCAATGACAGCTTCTTCTGGGTCGTGACCCAGTTCAGCCGTATGAAAGTGGCGACCGCTTACCGTGCCCAGACCATGGCGACCCTGATCCAGGGTATTGCCGGTATGGCCGCTGTCTGGCTGCTGAGCCTGGTTTTGCTGTAATCCTGCTTTACCAGCAGGCGGCTATGGTCGCCTGCCTCCTTTCGAGGTACCTACCATGAAAATCGTCATTGCTCCTGATTCCTTCAAGGAGAGCCTCAGCGCACCCGACGTGGCCGCTGCTATTGCCCGCGGTTGGCAGCAGGTGTTTCCCGAGGCCGAGTGTTTGCTGCGACCAATGGCCGATGGCGGCGAGGGTACGGTCGATGCGTTGCTGGCCGCCGTGGGTGGCGAGCGCCGTGAGCGTGAGGTGCGTGGTCCCATGGGTGAGCCGGTCAAGGCGCATTGGGGCTGGCTGGGGCAGGGCACCGCGGTCATCGAGATGGCGGCTGCCAGCGGCCTGCACTGGGTGCCGCGTGAACAGCGCGATGCCCGTCTGGCCAGCAGCTTCGGCACTGGCGAGCTGATCCGTGAGGCGCTGGATGCCGGTGCTACGCGAATCATCCTGGGGCTGGGCGGCAGTGCTACCAATGACGCCGGTGTTGGCCTGTTACAGGCGCTGGGGATGCGTTTTCTCGATGCCCAGGGGCGGGAGCTGGCGCCGGGCGGTGCGGCTTTGGCCGGTCTCGACCAGCTTGATCTGAGCGGGCTCGATGCACGTTTGCTCAAGGTGCAGATCGAGGTCGCCGCCGATGTTGACAATCCCTTGTGCGGGCCACGCGGCGCATCTGCGGTGTTCGGTCCGCAGAAGGGCGCGACGCCGGAGCATGTCGCGGAGCTGGATACGGCACTCGGCCGCTTTGCCCGTATCGCAGCGGCGACGCTGGGCGAGGATCATGCCGAGTTTCCCGGTGTGGGCGCGGCGGGTGGTCTCGGTTTCGCTGCTCGTGCCTTCCTCAAAGCCAGTTTCCGCCCCGGTATCGCGCTGGTGGCCGAATTGTCCGGCCTCGCCGCGGCGGTGGAGAACGCGGATCTGGTGATTACCGGGGAGGGGCGCATGGATGCCCAGACCCTGCACGGCAAGACACCGGTCGGCGTAGCGCGCGTGGCGCGTGCGGCTGGGGTGCCGGTCATCGCCTTGTCCGGTAGCCTGGGCGACAACTATCAAGCGCTGTACGAGGCGGGTATCGAAGCTGCATTCAGCCTGGCGCCGGGCCCGTTGTCCCTGGAGCAGGCGATGGCCGGTGCGGCGGCTGAGTTGCAGGCGCGTACCGCGGATATCGCCCGGCTCTGGCGCCTTGCTCGCTCCTGACAGGGCGAACCTGGCTGAACTTGGTCTGTCTGAAATTACTATTGTTCAGGCTCTGTCGTGACAGTTACGCTCGCCCGGCGTCTAATGGATTGAGATACCTCTGGAGGAATTACTATGCGTAAACCCACTCTGCTCATTACCTCGCTGGCCGCGATGCTGGCCCTCGGGGGCTGTCAGTCCAGCCTGACTGGCGATACCTACAGCCGCGATGAGGCCCGAGCGGTGCAAACAGTACGCATGGGCACCATCGAATCGCTGCGTCCGGTGAAGATCGAAGGGACCAAGACACCAATCGGTGCGGGTGCCGGTGCTGTGGTTGGTGGCATCGGTGGTAGTGGCCTCGGTGGTGGGCGCGGCAGTGCGGTCCTGGCTGTGGTCGGTGCCGTTGCCGGTGGTCTGTTGGGCGCCGCTGCTGAAGAAGGCCTGACCCGGACTCAGGGTGTTGAGATCACCGTGCGTGAGGACGACGGCACCATGCGCGCCTACGTCCAGGAAGTCGAGCCGAACCAGGTGTTCCGCGTCGGCGAGCGCGTGCGCATCATGACGGTCAACGGTACCAGCCGCGTTACTCACTGATCGCTACAAGCCAGCCGGAGCAGCTTTGGTTGCTCCGGCTTTTTGTTGCCTGTCATCCCGGGCGACAACTCGCCGGGCTTGCGCAAAAGAAGCGCTCCCGGCAATTTTTTGTGGCCTCGCTATAGTGGTGGTCGGCTTTCAGCAGCACTTCCAGCCGCCTGCATGTTACCAAGTGTGTTTAACGATAATTCAATGCATGACGTTGTCTTGATAGTTATGGATAATCGGCCGTTATGCTTGTGCCGACAACAACTTAGCTGAACCGTTGTGGTGCATGAAATATCACCGTCAGGGAGTTGCGACTCCAATTCTCGTCGTTGGGTCAGTTGACCTGACGTGCCTGCTTAAGGGGTTTTTCCGATGGCGCTTGCGCTGATTGTCGCCTTGCCATTTCTTGGGTTGTTTCTGCCGGTGCTTGCCGATCGGCTTGGACGCTCCGCCTGTGCCGCGGCTGCGGCTATAGCGCCCATCGTGGCGCTGGTGCTGCTGTTCAGCTACCAGCCTGCGGTGTTCGCAGGTGAGGTGCTGCGGGTCAAACTGGAGTGGTTGCCGCACCTGGGGCTGAATCTCAGTCTGCGCCTCGATGGCCTGGGCTTTCTGTTTGCCCTGCTGATTCTCGGCATCGGCCTGCTGGTCATCCTCTACGCGCGCTATTACCTGGCCAAGACCGAGCCCATGGGGCGTTTCTTCGCCTTCCTGCTGCTGTTCATGGGCGCCATGCTCGGCGTGGTGCTGTCGGAAAACCTGCTGCTGATGCTGATGTTCTGGGAGCTGACCAGCCTGTCGTCGTTCCTGCTGATCGGCTTCTGGGGTTCGCGCTCCGATGCCCGCAAGGGCGCGCGCATGGCGCTGGCAATCACCGGTGGCGGTGGTCTGGCGCTGCTCGCCGGTATCCTGCTGATCGGCCACATCGCCGGTAGCTTCGAACTGTCTCAAGTGCTGGCCGCCGGCTACGCGATTCGCGCGCACGAGCTGTATCCGCTGGCGCTGGTGCTGGTACTGCTGGGCGTGTTCACCAAGTCGGCGCAATTCCCTTTCCATTTCTGGCTGCCGCACGCGATGGCGGCGCCGACACCGGTATCCGCCTATCTGCACTCGGCGACCATGGTCAAGGCCGGGGTCTTCCTGCTGGCGCGTCTGTACCCAGCGCTGGCCGGTTCCGAGTGGTGGTTCTACATCGTCAGCCTGACCGGCCTGGCCACCTTGCTGGTGGGCGCCGGTATGGCGCTGTTCCAGCATGACCTGAAGGGCCTGCTGGCGTATTCGACCATCAGCCACCTCGGCCTGATCACCCTGCTGTTCGGCCTGGATACCCAGCTAGCGGCTGTGGCGGCGGTGTTCCACATCATCAACCACGCGACCTTCAAGGCTTCGCTGTTCATGGCTGCCGGCATCATCGACCACGAAACCGGTAGCCGCGACATGCGGCGAATAAACGGCTTGTGGAAGTACATGCCGCATACGGCGGTGCTGGCGATGGTAGCGGCTTCGGCCATGGCTGGCGTGCCGCTGCTCAACGGCTTTTTGAGCAAGGAGATGTTCTTCACCGAAACCTTGCACCAGCACCTGCTGGGCGGTTTCAACTGGGTGATTCCGGCTGCCGCGACCCTGGCCGGCGTGTTCTCGGTGGCCTACTCGCTGCGCTTCATCCATGACGTATTCTTCAACGGCGAGCCGATCGACCTGCCCAAGTACCCGCCGCACGAGCCACCGCGCTACATGAAAGTGCCGGTTGAGGTGCTGGTGTTCCTCTGCCTGCTGGTCGGCATCGTGCCAGCCTACACGGTAGCGCCATTGTTGGCCGCCGCCGCCGCTTCGACCCTGGGTGGCGAGCTGCCTGAGTACAGCCTGGCTGTCTGGCACGGCTTCAACCTGCCGCTGCTGATGAGTTTCGTTGCGCTGTTCGGTGGGATCATCGTCTACACCTGCCGCAAACCGCTGTTCCGCTGGTACGAGGGGCTGCCCAACCTGGATGCCAAGGATGCCTTTGACCAGGTGGTGCGTTACATGACGCGCCTGTCCGTGCGCATCACCGTGCTGCTGGAAAGCGGCTCGCAGCAGCGCTATCTGGCCTGGATGCTGGGCAGTGCCCTGACTCTGGTGATCATCGCGCTGTCGCCGCTCGAGCAGTTGGCCGGTAGCGTGCCGATGACCCCGCTCGATCCGATGACCGTCACCGGCATGCTGATTCTGATGCTGACTGCGGTGCTCACCGTGGTTTTCCACCGGCGCCGTCTGGTGGCACTGATGATTCTCAGCGCTGCAGGTCTGATGGTGGCGCTGGCCTTTGCCCGCTTCTCCGCCCCGGATCTGGCGCTGACTCAGCTGTCGGTGGAAGTGGTGACCATCATCCTGCTGATGCTCACCCTGTACTTCATGAGCGATCGCACTCCCGCGGAGTCGAGCAGCTTGCGTGGCCTGCGTGATCTGGTCCTGGCGCTTGGCAGCGGCACCATGGTGGCGATGCTGACCTACGCCGTGTTGACCCGTCCTTACCAGAGCATTTCCTCGTTCTTCCTCGAGAACAGTGTCTCCGGGGGCGGCGGTACCAATGTGGTCAACGTGATCCTGGTGGACTTCCGCGGTTTCGATACCCTGGGTGAGATCACCGTGCTGGCGATTGCCGGTATCGGTATCTATGCGCTGCTGTACGGCCTGCACCTGCCGCATCCGACCCACGACAAGAACGGTCGTCCGTGGTCCACCGATGCGCACCCGATGATTCTCGACATGCTGTCGCGTGCCATGTTGCCGATGGCGTTGCTGGTGTCCGCGTTTATCTTCCTGCGCGGGCACAACCTGCCGGGTGGCGGCTTCATTGCCGGCTTGATCACCTCGGTGGCGCTGATCCTGCAGTACATCTCCCACGGCGTAACCTGGACCCAGGAGCGTCTGAAGTTCAGCTATCACGCCACCGCCGGTTGGGGCGTGCTGATCGCCGGGTTGACCGGCCTGGGCAGTTGGGCCTTCGGCTCGCCGTTCCTGACCTCGGCCTTCGATCACTTCCATATTCCGCTGATCGGCGAAATCGAGCTGGCCACCGCCATCCTCTTCGATCTTGGGGTGTATCTGGCTGTTGTCGGCGCCACCCTGCTGATTCTTTCCAATATCGGCCATGTCAGTCAGGACGAGTCGTGCAAGGAGGTCATCTGATATGGAGGCAGTATTCGCAATCACCCTCGGGGTGCTGACTGCCAGCGGCGTCTACCTGCTGCTGCGGGCGCGCATCTTCCCGGTAGTGATGGGGCTGACCCTGATCTCTTATGCGGTGAATCTGTTCATCTTCTCCACCGGCCGTCTCGGCACGGGTGTGCCGGCGGTGATCGGCAAGAGCGCCGAGTACGGTGACCCACTGCCGCAGGCGCTGGTGCTCACCGCCATCGTCATTGGCTTCGCCATGACGGCGTTCGTCGTGGTGTTGGCCCTGCGTGGCATGGGCGAACTGAAAACCGATCACGTCGATGGCGAGGAGCCGCGCGCATGAGTCACGCCATCATCCTCCCCATTCTGTTGCCGATGTTCATCGGCGCGTTGTTGCTGGTCGGTCACGGCTGGTCGCGTGACGTGAAGCGGGGTATTTCCCTGGTCGGCTGCCTGGCGCTGCTGCCGGTGTGCCTGTATCTGGTGCTGTTGGCCGGTGAGGGGCAGTTGCAGGTATATGCCCTGGGTAACTGGGTTGCGCCGTTCGGCATCATGCTGCTGCTCGACCGCTTCAACGCTGCGCTGCTGTTGCTCACCGCGTTGCTCGCCTGCTTCGCCCTGATCTACGCCTGCCGTGGCGACGATGAGCGTGGGCCGAACTTCCATGCGCTGTTCCAGTTTCAACTGCTGGGCATCAACGGTGCGTTCCTGACCGCCGACCTGTTCAACCTGTTCGTGTTCTTCGAGATCCTGCTGATCTCCTCTTATGCACTGCTGCTGCATGGCAACCGCGCCAATCAGGTCAAGGCGGGCGTGCATTACGTGGTGCTCAACCTGCTGGGCTCTTCGTTCTTCCTGATCGGCGTCAGCCTGCTGTATGGCCTGACCGGCACCCTGAACATGCCGGACCTGGCGGCGCGGGTGGCCAGCGCCGACGTTGCCGACGCACCGCTGATCAAGGCGGCTGCCTATCTGCTGCTGATCGTTTTCGGTCTCAAGGCCGCCGTGCTGCCGCTGTGCTTCTGGCTGCCGCGCGCCTATGCCGCAGCGCCCGCTTCGGTGGCGGCGTTGTTCGCAATCATGACCAAGGTGGGCTTCTACGCCGTCGTTCGCGTGTTCACTCTGGTGTTCGGCGAAGAGGCCGGGCCGCTGGCCAATCTTGGCCATGAACTGCTCTGGTGGCTGGCCCTGCCGACCATTGCCTTCGGTGTGATTGGCGCTCTGGGAGCGCGACAGTTGCAGGCGTTGCTGGCCTATCTGGTGGTGGTCTCGGTGGGTACGCTGATGGCAGGTTTCGCTATGGGCAGCCCGGCGGCGCTGAGCGCGGCGCTCTACTACATGCTGCACAGCACGCTGATCAGCGCGGCGTTGTTCCTGCTGGCCGGCCTGGTGGTCGCCCAGCGTGACAGCGCCGGCGGCGACCTGCAGCAGGAGCGCGTGCTGCGCCAGCCGCTGGTGCTGGGCTGCATGTTCTTCTTCGCGTCGATTTCCGTGGCCGGGTTGCCGCCGTTCTCCGGGTTCCTCGGCAAGATGCTGCTACTGCGCGCCGCGGAGCCTGGCTGGCAAGCCTGGAGCCTGTGGCCGGTGGTGCTGATCGGCGGGCTGCTGACACTGGTGGCGCTGAGCCGCGCTGGTACCAGTCTGTTCTGGTTGGGCCAGCAAACGGATGGCCAGCCCTCGACAGCCCAACCGGCTGACCGGGTGAGCCTCCTGGCAGCGCTGGGCTTGTTGCTGGCCAGCCCGCTGCTGATGATCGCCGCTGCTCCGATAATGGCGTATCTGGAGGCGGCTGCGGCGCAGTTGCTCGATCTGCAACCCTATCTGTCGATCATCGCCGGAGGTGCGGCATGAGGCGTTTCTTCCCCCACCCGCGGATGATGCTGGTGCTGACGGTGCTCTGGCTGCTGCTGGTCAACACCCTCAACCTGGGGCATATCCTGCTGGGGCTGTTTCTGGGCTGGTCGATCGTGCACCTGTGCGGCGATTTCCTGCTGACCGTGCCGAAAGTACGCAAGCCCCTGGGGTTGCTGCTGTTTATCGGCAAGGTGTTCTACGACATCGTGGTTGCCAATCTACAGGTGGTGAAACTGGTATTGGGGCCGAAATCGCGCCTCGAGCCGGCATTCGTCGAGGTACCGGTCGAGATCGAGGATGAGTTCGTGCTGTCGGCCCTGGCCTGCATCATTTCGCTGACCCCCGGCACGGTTTCTGCCGGCCTCAGCTCCGACCACAAGACACTGCTGCTGCACGGGCTCAACGTGCCGGATCGCGACGAGCTGATCGCCGAGGTCAAGAGTCGCTACGAAAAGCCGCTGCTGGAGATTTTCGAATGCTCGAGAACGTAGTCTTTCTGTGCATGGGCATCCTCACGCTGGCCATGCTGCTCAATGTCGCGCGTCTGGTCGAAGGGCCGAGCGTGGTGGATCGCGTACTGGCCCTGGATACCCTGTACATCAACGCCTTGGCGCTGATCGTGCTGTTCGGCATCTGGCTGGCATCGGATCTGTTCTTCGAGGCCGCGCTGCTGATCGCGGTGATGGGCTTCGTCGGCACGGTCGCAGTGGGTAAACACCTGCTGCACGGCGACATCATCGATTAAGAGGGAATGACCATGCCATTCTGGCTGGAACTGTTGATTTGCGCCTGCCTGATCCTAGGCAGCCTGTTCGCCCTGGTGGGTGCCATCGGGCTGTATCGGCTACCGGATTTCTTCACGCGCCTGCACGGGCCGACCAAGGCCACGACGTTGGGCGTCGGCGCTACGCTGATCGCGTCGATGCTGTTCTTCGCGCACCACACCGGCAACCTCAGCCTGCACGAACTGCTGATTACCCTGTTTCTGTTCCTCACTGCACCGGTCAGTGCACATATCCTGTCCAAGGCCGCGATGCAGCAGAAGGTCGAGTTGACCGAGCGCACCCGTGGCCAGCCCTGGGACGACGATCACTGATCCACTGTCAGGCATTTCTCGCGCCTGGCTGTAGCTGTCGCCAGGTAATTGCCCGCTCTAGACTGCGCTCTTGAATCAGACGGCGTACTGCGTCAGGGGAGTCAGGAGATGAGCGAGCTGGTCATTCGTCAGGCCTGTGTCGAGGATATCGAGGCGCTCTGCGCGCTGATTCTCGAGCATGGGCCCAACCCCTGGAATCATCTGCCCGAAGCCGAGGTTCGTCAGCACCTGCAGGGTATTGCGGCAAATACGACCTTGGCCGTGCTGGCCGAGGAGCAGGGGCAACTGCTGGGGTTCGTCAGTTATCGCCTGACCCAGGATTTCGCTGCTCATCAACCTGCCGCGCGTGCCGGGCAGGTGCATGGCTACATCTGCGAAGCGGTGGTGCATCGCGATTGCGTCGGACGAGGATTGGGCGCGCGTCTTCTGCGCGAGGCCGTCACCGAGCTGTGGCGGCTGGGCGTCAGCGATATCTATATCGATCGTCACGAAGAGAATGCGGCATCGGCAGGGATGATGCGCAAGGCCGGTTTCAGTGTGCTGCTGACCTATGCCGACCCGGCGCGTCGACCGAATGGTTCGCGGCGTTCGACCCTTTGTTGCCAGCGCCGCGAGGATCTTTGATGCTTCTGCGGCTGGGCGCTATCACGACTGACGGATATCCGTAGGGTGGGTTAGGCGCCTGTCACCTATCTTGATGAGCCCGCAAAGTCCGTTGCGCCGTAACCCACCATGGGCGCAGCGCAGGACAATCGCCTGGTGGGTTACGCGGCGCACTGCAATGGCGGTGATCGGACATTCGCAGGCTTGGCGCCGCTAGCCCACCCTACTAGGCTGCCCGAGATCCGTAGGGTGGGTTAGGCGTCTGTCACCTATCTTGATGAGCCCGCAAAGTCCGTTGCGCCGTAACCCACCATGGGCGCAGCGCAGGACAATCGCCTGGTGGGTTACGCGGCGCACTACGATGGCGGTGATCAGACATTCGCAGGTTTGGCGCCGCTAACCCACCCTACGGGGTGTGTGACACGAAGGGGCTTAGCGATTCAACCCAAGCATGTCTTTGGCCACGGCTTCGGCCACGCGAATGCCGTCGACCCCAGCGGAAAGAATGCCGCCGGCGTAGCCGGCACCTTCACCGGCCGGATACAGCCCCTTGAGATTCAGACTCTGCAGGTCATCGCCACGGGTGATGCGCACCGGCGAGGAGGTGCGTGTCTCGATGCCGGTGAGCACCGCATCGGCCAGGTCGAAGCCCTTGATCTGCTTGCCGAAGGCCGGCAATGCTTCGCGGATGGCTTCGATGGCGAAGTCCGGCAGCGAAGGCGCCAGATCGCCCAGTTTCACGCCCGGCTTGTAGGAGGGTTGCACTTCGCCGAGGGCGGTGGACGGCTTGCCCTTGATGAAGTCGCCGACCAGTTGCCCCGGCGCCTCATAGTTGCGCCCGCCGAGCACGTAGGCGTGCGATTCCAGGCGTTCCTGCAGTTCCACACCGGCCAGCGGGCCACCCGGATAGTCCTGCTCGGGTGTGATGCCGACGACGATGCCGGCGTTGGCGTTGCGCTCGTTGCGCGAATACTGGCTCATGCCATTGGTGACCACGCGCTCAGGCTCGGAGGTGGCGGCGACCACGGTGCCGCCCGGGCACATGCAGAAGCTGTAGACCGAACGGCCATTGCTGGCGTGGTGCACCAGCTTGTAATCGGCAGCGCCGAGTTTCGGGTGGCCGGCGTACTTGCCCAGGCGCGCGCGGTCGATCAGCGACTGCGGGTGTTCGATGCGGAAGCCGACCGAGAAGGGCTTGGCCTCCAGGTACACGCCACGGGCATGCAGCATGCGGAAGGTGTCGCGCGAGCTATGACCGAGGGCCAGCACCACATGGCGGCTGAGCAACTGCTCGCCGTTCTCCAGCACCACGCCGGTGAGCTGGCCGTCTTCGATCAGCAGGTCGCTGACGCGCTGCTGAAAGCGCACTTCGCCGCCGAGGGCCTTGATCTCCTCGCGCATGGTGGCGACCACGCCGGTCAGGCGGAAGGTGCCGATATGCGGCTTGCTGACGTAGAGGATCTCGTCCGGTGCGCCGGCCTTGACGAACTCCTGCAGTACCTTGCGCCCGTGGTGGTGAGGGTCCTTGATCTGGCTATACAGCTTGCCGTCGGAGAAGGTACCGGCTCCGCCTTCGCCGAATTGCACGTTGGAGGTCGGGTCGAGCACGTTCTTGCGCCACAGGCCCCAGGTGTCCTTGGTGCGTTGGCGTACTTCCTTGCCGCGCTCCAGCACGATGGGGCGCAAGCCGGCCTGGGCCAGGATCAGCGCCGCGAAGATGCCGCAGGGGCCGAAACCGACGACGATGGGGCGTTCGTCCAACGGCGTTTCGGCCTTGCCGACCGGCTTGTAGGTGATGTCCGGCGCCGGGCCTACATGCTTGTCATCGCTCAGGCGAGCGAGCAGGGCGGCTTCGTCTTTCACCTCACAGTCGAGGGTGTAGATGAACGGCATGTCGCCGAACTTCTTGCGCGCATCGTAGCTGCGCTTGAACACGCTGAAGGCCAGCAGCTCGCTATCAGCGATGCCCAAGCGCTGGACGATGGCCGGGCGTAGCGCGTCCTCGGGATGGTCGAGGGGCAGTTTCAGTTCGGTCAGGCGAAGCATGGGCAGTGTCCTGGTTGGCCGGTGGTGATCCGGCAAGGTGGAAAAGGGCGGCGATTGTACAGGATCGCTGCCCCAGAGGCCCGTACGCTCGCTCAGGCCTCAGTCAGTTACGCATGGCACCGAAATGCGCGCAGCCACGTAGCACCTGGCCATCGAGGCGCAGTTCGGCGCTCAGGTGATTGACCGTGCCGCTCATGCTGTCGACGCAGCGCTGCGGGGCCACCCACAGATCCAGGCGCTGGCCGTTGGCTTCGCTGCTGAAATTCAGGCGGCCATCCGGCAGCTGCTCTTCCAGGTAGGGCAGGGCCAGCGGCTCCTGCTCGGGACGATTGAGCACCAGGCCCTTGCTGCCGACTTCCAGTTGCCAGAACGGCTCGTTGCCGCTGGCGCGCAGGGCCAGGCGTTTGAAGTTGAGGTCGTCGCAGCCATGCCCCTCACCTTGCAGGCGATAGATCTGGCTGACCTCGAAGCGACCGTCGTTGCCTTTGCCCTGGCTGCCGCCCAGGCGACCGGCCAGATCGGCGAACAGGCTGGCCTGGCCATCACTGCCGAGCTGCATGACTTCGCGCTCGATACTGGTGCTGCCGCCATCGATCAGCACGAAGCGGCGCTGTTCCTGGCAGGGGGTGAGGACCAGTTGACCATTTTCAACCTGGACTTGACCCTGCAGGCGGGTGGCCGGAGGTGGGCCTTCCGGCTTGCCGGTGTAGACCTGGCAGGCGGCCAGGAGCGGGAGGAGGGCGACGCTGGTAAGCAGGGAGCGGGTGATGGACATGGGTCTCTCCAGATACGAGCGGCCACCATAGCCACAGCGCGACCTCGGCTCAAGCCGTGAGCATGAAAGTCGCGCAGCGACGTCCTCCCTGTTGTCCTTCTCCCTCTGGGAGAAGGTGGCGCGAAGCGCCGGATGAGGGGGCATACCACGCAGGCTTTCATTGTTCGGCTGCTGTTGCAGCATGCCCCGGCTTTGACTGAGCCGCGCGAGTACGGCCTAATTCGCCCGTCCATAAGCCGTCGAGCACCTTCTGCAATGCCCAGCCCCGCCATGCGCCCCAGCACGCTTCATTTGCCCCAGGGCGACTGGGCGACGGTGCTCGATTGCTTGTGCGATCACTTTCCCGCCATCGACCGCGTTACCTGGCTGCAGCGTATGGCGCGTGGTCGGGTGCTGGATGCGGCGGGCACGCCCATTGATGCCACGCATCCCTATCGGGTTGGTCTCAAGGTGCGCTATTTCCGTGAAGTGCCGAATGAGACGCCAATTCCTTTCGTCGAACAGGTGCTGTGGCAGGACGAGCACCTGCTGGTCGCCGACAAACCGCATTTTCTGCCGGTGATGCCTGCCGGTGAGTACGTCGAGCAGACCCTGCTGGCACGCCTGATCAAGCGCACCGGCAATCCTGACCTGGTGCCGATCCACCGCATCGACCGACTGACGGCCGGCCTGGTGTTGTTCTCGGTCAACCCGGCCAGTCGTGGCCAGTATCAGGCGCTGTTTCGCCAGCGCGCGGTGGAGAAACGCTACGAGGCTATCGCTCCGGCATTGGCGCAGTTGCAGTTTCCCTACCTGCATCGTTCACGCATGGTCGACGGTGAGCCGTTCTTTCGCATGCAGGAAGTCGCAGGCGAGGCCAACAGCGAAACGCGCATCGAGGTGCTTGAGCAGCGTGGTGAGCTTTGGCGCTATGGGCTGTCGCCGGTGACCGGACGCAAGCATCAGCTGCGCGTGCATTTGTCCGGGCTCGGCGCGCCTATCGTAGGCGACGATTTCTATCCGCAGTTGCTGGAGTCGCGCAATCTGCCGGATGACTACAGCAAGCCGCTCAAACTGCTGGCGCGCGGCTTGCGCTTCGTCGATCCGCTTAGCGGGCAGATGCGTGAGTTTGATAGCCAGCTGCAGTTGCAGTGGTAGCGCTGGTGCGCATGGCGCACCCTACGGAGCGGCGAGGCGTACGTCGTCGCGTAGGGCGTACTCGCGAAGCAGTACGCCGCCTGGGTGTCGCAAGCTCGCAGCGCAACCGGCGGACTGTTCGCTGGCGCTACGAGCGGCCGGCGTTCCGGTCCGCCCTACGCGTGGCTCTTGCACCAGAGCTTGAATAAGGGTTCTGCCAGGAACATCACCAGAAACAGCCGTAGCACCTGCAATGCAGTCACCAGCGCTACCGACAGCTGCAAGGCTTCGGCGGTCAGACACAGCTCGGTGATGCCGCCCGGCATCATGCCCAGCATCAGCGACAGGTGGTCTTCGCCGGCCAACCAACCAAGGGCTTCGCCGAGCACGGCAGCGGCGAGCATCGCCAGCAAGGTGAAGGCCAGCACGCGGGCGAGAAAACCCGGTGCACTGCGGAAGAAGGCGCGATCGAAGTGACAGCCCAGGGCGCAACCGATCAGCCATTGGCCAAGCTGGCCCATGCCTTGCGGCAGGCCCAGATGCAGGTCGAAACTGGCACTGGCCACGGCGCAGGCGACCAGTGGACCAAGCATCCAGGGGTTGGGTTGTTTCAGACGGCCCCAGAGCACTGCCAGCACAGCACCAGCGGCGAGCAGACCAATCAGCCAGGTCCAGTCCACCGGCGCGCGAGTCGGCGCGCTGACGGCGGGCAGGCCCCAGGTGAACAGCGCCGGAATCAGCAGCACCACCAGCAGCAGACGCAGGCTGTGCGCCGCTGCCACTCTTGCGGGTTGGGCATCGTGACGCAGGGCCAGGTTGACCATCTCGCTGGCGCCGCCAGGCATGCTGGCGAAGAAGGCAGTGGCGCGGTCGACGCCAGCACGACGCAGGATGGCAATGCCGATCAGGCTCAGCAGCAGCGTGCCGAAGGCGCCCATCACGATCACGGGCAAGTGGCTGAGCACCTGTTCCAGCACGTCGCTGGTGAAGTGCAGGCCGATGCCGCTGGCGACCAACCATTGGCCGGCCTTGCGCCCGCCCGGCAATTCACTGAAGGCGCGATTGGCCAGGCAGCGCACAACGATTACCGCCAACAACGAGCCGACCATCCACGGCAAAGGCCAGCCGGCGAGGCTGGCCAGGTAACCGCCGACCACTCCGGCCAGCGGCGTTACCCAAAGATCACGCGGCAGTGGCATCAGCCCCAGCCTTGATCTGCTTGCGTCGACGCATCCAGCGGATGCCCGGCAGGGCCAGCATCAGTACAACAAGCGCCCACAGTACCAGAGTGATCGGGCTGCCCCAGAGGATGCCCAGCTCGCCAGCGGAGATCGACAGGGCGCGACGCAGGTTGTCCTCCATCATTTCGCCCAGCACGAAGCCGAGGATCACCGCCGAGAGCGGGAAGTCCAGCTTGCGCAGGATATAGCCGAACACACCTAGGCCGATCATCAGCACCAGGTCGAAGGTGGTGCTGTGCACTGCGTACACGCCGACCATGCTGATCACGGTGATGGCGGGCACCAGCACCCAGTTCGGCACGCTGAGCATGCGTGAGAACAGGCCGACCAGCGGGATGTTCATCACCAGCAGGATGACGTTACCGATGAACAGCGAGGCGATCAGGCCCCAGACCACATCTGGCTGCTGTTCGAACAACAGTGGGCCAGGGGTGATGTTGTACAGCGTCAGTGCGCCGATCATCACCGCGGTGGTGCCCGAGCCGGGTACACCGAGTGTCAGCATCGGGATCAGCGAACCGCAGGCCGAAGCGTTGTTGGCCGACTCGGGAGCCGCAACGCCGCGCAGATCACCGTCGCCGAACTTACCGCTTTCACCGGCCAGGCGTTTTTCGGTCATGTAGGTCATGGCGCTGGCGATGGTTGCACCGGCACCAGGCAGTACGCCAATGACGAAACCGGCAAGCGAGCTGCGAATCATGGTCCAGAAGGTGAAGCAGTATTCCTTGAAGTTGAACAGCACGCGGCCGCTGGCTTTCACGGCTTTCTGGCCGTTGTGGGTGTTTTCCAGCATCAGCAGAATTTCGCTGACACTGAAGAAGCCGATGACCACGATGACGAACTGGATGCCGTCGGACAGGCTGACGCTGTCGAAGGTGAAGCGGTATACCCCCGTAGTGGAGTCCACCCCGACCGTGGCCAGGGACAGGCCGATCAGCGCTGATAGCAAGGTCTTGACCGGCTTGTCGCCGACCATACCGCCGAGACAGGCAATGGCGAAGATCATCAGCACGAAGTACTCGGCCGGACCAAAGGCCACTGCCCACTTCGCCAGAATCGGCGCGAACAGCACCACGCCGCAGGTGGCGATCATGCTGCCGGTGAAGGAGCTGACCGCCGACAACGACAGGGCGATACCCGCTTTGCCCTGACGTGCCAGCGGGTAGCCGTCGAGGGTGGTCATCACGGCAGCGGCATCGCCAGGCACGTTGAGCAGAATGGCGGAGATACGTCCGCCGTATTCGCAGCCCAGGTACACGGCGGCGAGCAGAATCAGTGCGGTTTCCGGCGGCAGGCCAAGGGCGAAGGCCAGTGGCAGCAGCAGGGCAACGCCGTTGATCGGGCCCAGGCCTGGCAACAGGCCGACGATAGTGCCAACGAAGGCACCGAACAGCGCAACCAGCAGGTTGGTCGGCCGGGTGGCGACGTCAAAGCCCTGCATCAGAAAATGTAATGTTTCCATCTCAGCTCTCCACCAACGCTTCGAACACGCCCAGTGGCAGCGGAACGTCTAGCGCATAATCGAACAAGGCATACAGCAGCACGCCCATCAGGACGCCGCTAATCAGGCACGGCAGCACACGACCCGTAAACAGCAGGCCCAGCACGAAAACCGCCACAGCCGTGCTCAGAACGAAACCCAGGGGCTCGAACAGCAGGGCGTAGGCCAGCAGGGTGAGAATGCACAGGCCGCTGCGCAGCACGGCATGGCGGCTGAGCGTCTCGGTGTCCGCACCGGGTTTGAACACCAGCCAGGCAGCGCCAGCACCCATTAGCGCCAGCAGCAGCAGCGGGTAGGCACGCGGGCCAACCGGGTCATAGGCGAAGGGAGCCTGGAAGCCCCAGGCGATAACGGCGAGACAGGCGCACAACAGCAGCCAGATCGCAGCGAACAGGCGAACGTACATAGCAATGGTCTCTTGCGTAGGGACAGGATCGAACGGCGGTGCAGTTCAATGGCGGGTTCGGTATCGGGCGACGCCGAACCCGCTGATGCACTTATTCCTGCATCAGGCCGAATTCACTGGCCAGGGTCTTGTACTCAGCGACCTGCTTGAACACCAGGGCCTTGAGTTCATCACCGGTCACCGACAGCGGCAGCAGGTCACGCTGTTCGCGCAGCTTGGCGAACTCTTCGCTGGCCAGCAGGGTATCGAACTGCTGTTTCCACCAGTCGAACTGCTCGTCGCTGACTTCCGGGCCCATGTAGAAGCCGCGGATCACCGGCCAGGTGATGTCGTAACCCTGCTCTTTGGCGGTCGGGATTTCGGCCAGCTTGCCTGGCAGACGCTCATCGGAGAGCACCGCGAGGATGCGCACTTTTTTCGCTTCCAGCTGCGGAGTGACTTCGCCCAGGCCGCTGCTGGTGACCTGCACATGGCCGCCAAGCATCGCGGTGAGGGTTTCACCGCCGCCTTCGAAGGCGACATAACGCAGGTTTTTCGGGTCGATCCCGGCCAGGCGGGCGATCAGCGCGGTCTGCATCCAGTCCTGCCCGCCGATGGTGGCGCCGGCGCCGAAGACGATGCTGGACGGATCCTTTTTCAGAGCCTGGACCAGGTCATCGAGGTTCTTGTAGGGCGAGTCGTCGCGTACGGTGATTGCGCCGTAGTCGGTACCGACTGCGGCCAGCCAGCGTACGGCGTTCTCGTCATAACGACCGAATTTGCCCTGGGCCAGGTTCAGCAAGGAACCGCTGGAGAAGGCGGTGATGGTGCCCGGGTCCTTGGCGCGCTGGGCGACCACAGCGTTATAGGCTACGGCACCGACGCCGCCCGGCATGTAGGTAACGCGCATCGGCGCCTTGAGCAGACCTTCATCCTTGAGGCCGCTCTGGGCCAGCTTGCAGGTCAGGTCGAAACCACCACCGGGCTTGGCCGGGGCGATGCATTCGGGGCGCTTGGGTTCGGCAGCCAGCAACTGACTGGCAAAGGCCAGGCAGGCAGTCGCCAGTGCGGCGCGGGTCAGGACAGATTTCATGAGTGATTCCTCGCGAGTCTTGTTGTTGTTTACCAGATCGGCAGGGTGTAGCCGACGATGACACGGTTCTCGTCCGCGTCGCGGGCGAAGTCGGAGCGGAAACTGGCGTTGCGCACACGCACGTAGAGGTCCTTGAGTGGGCCGGTCTGCACCACGTACTTGAACTCGATGTCGCGTTCCCATTCGCCGCCACGGTCGTCGGAGCCGGCAACACGAGCGTCATCGCCACGGATGTAGCGGGTCATGAAGGTCAGGCCGGGAACCCCGATGCTGGCGAAGTTGTAATCGTAGCGGGCCTGCCAGGAACGTTCGTCGGCGTTGGCGAAGTCATTGATCTGCACGAAGTTGACCAAAAACGGATCGCTGCCATCGATGTAGGCAAAGCCGGTGTCGCCGCTCATGTCCTGGAAGCCCAGGCCGAACTTGTGGCTACCCAGGCCGTAGCTGACCATGGCGTTGAAGGCCTGGTTGTCGACCTTGCCGGCGTTGGCCGCGCCGCTGTCACGACTGACGATATAACGCACGTCGCTGCTCAGGGTGCCCGCACCAATCTTGTGGCTGCTCAACAGACCGAAGAAATGCTGGCGATAGATGTCATCCAGATCGGCAAAGTAGTAACGGCCGGTGAAACCGGGAGCGAACTTGTAGTCGACGCCGGCCAGGTCCAGGTGGTCGGCTTCGACGCCGGAGGCGAAGCGGCGGTTCTTGGCGTTGAGCACCATCTCTTCGGAGTTGGTCGAAGCGCGGTCGATGACCTTGTCCAGGCGGCCACCGGTGAAGGTCAGGCCTTCCAGTTCGGAGGAGGTCAGCAGGCCGCCCTCGAACACCTGCGGCAGCAGGCGGCTGTCACTGGCCTTGACCACCGGCAGCTCCGGCACGTGCGAGCCGTAGCGCAGTTCGGTGGCAGAGACCTTGACCTTGCCGGTCAGACCCAGGCGGCTGAATTCGTCGGCGGAGCGATCATCATCATGTACGGGCAGCAGGTCGGTGCCGGTGCGGCCGCGACCGGAGTCGAGCTTGAGGCCGAGCAGGCCCATGGCGTCGACACCGAAACCGACGGTGCCTTCGGTGAAGCCGGACTGCAGATCGAGGCGAAAGCCCTGACCCCATTCCTCACGCTTGTTCTGACCCGGATCTTCGCGGAAGTCGCGATTGAAATAGATGTTGGTAGCGGTGAGGCTGGCGCTGCTGTCTTCGATGAAGGCGGCGTTGGCGAGGGGGGCAGCGCCGGTAGCGGCGATGGCCAGGCAGAGCAGGCGGACAGGCGGCAGGGCCTGGCGTGAGGCTGCGAGCATCATGTGGTCTCCGTTTTTGTTCTTGTCGCCACCTGGCACCACTGCCAGGTCGCTTGAGCAGGTGGATCGAGCCACCTTGAAACGATGCTATGAGGACAAGCTTTCACTAGGCTTTCATGAACGAAAGATTTTCATGATGGTGTGTTGTTGCGTCATGGCGGGTGACGCAAGGCAGCAAATCAGATGCTGCTTTGGCATTTGAGCAATTCACAGCGGCCGTGGCGGCGCTAAACTGCGCGCCTTTAACGATGCTGCAGCTGGAGGTGGCGGTGCGGATTCTGCTGGTCGAAGACCATCCGCAATTGGCGGAAAGCGTGGCCCAGGCGCTTAAAGGCGCAGGCTGGACGGTGGACGTGCTGCACGATGGCGTGGCTGCTGACCTTGCGCTGTGCAGCGAAGAGTATGCGTTGGCGATTCTCGATATCGGTTTGCCTCGTCTGGACGGCTTTGCCGTGTTGGCGCGCCTGCGTGACCGCGGTCAGACCCTGCCGGTGCTGATGCTGACTGCGCGTGGCGAGGTCAAGGATCGTGTGCACGGCCTCAATCTGGGTGCCGATGACTACCTGGCAAAACCCTTCGAACTGACCGAACTGGAGGCTCGGGTCAAGGCGCTGCTGCGGCGCAGCGTACTTGGCGGCGAGCAGTTGCAGCGCTGCGGCGACCTGGTCTACGACCTTGGTGCGCGTCGTTTCAGCCTCGATGGCGAAGCGCTCAGCCTGACTGCTCGTGAACAGGCGGTGCTGGAGGCAATGATCGCCAGGCCGGGGAGGGTGATGAGCAAGGAGCAACTGGCGGCGCAGGTGTTCGGTCTGGACGAGGACGCCAGCCCGGATGCCATCGAAATCTACATTCACCGCCTACGCAAGAAACTCGAGGGCAGCGCCGTACGTATCGTCACCTTCCGTGGTCTTGGCTACTTGCTGGAAACGGTCGAGGCATGAGTCGTGGCGTCAGTCTGCGCGGGCGTCTGCTGCGGCGCCTGGCGCTGCTGTTGTCGCTGATCCTGCTGCTGAGCAGTTTCAGTGCCTACTGGAGTGCACGCCGTGCCGCCGATACCGCCTATGACCGCACGCTGCTGGCATCGGCACGCGCGGTGGCCGATGGTCTGTATGCCGAGGACGGCCGGTTGCGCGCCAATATTCCCTATGTCGCGCTCGATACCTTCGCCTACGACAGCGCCGGACGCATCTACTACCAGGTGCTCGACCTGCAGGGTAATCAGGTTTCCGGTTATGAGGACCTGCCGCCAGCGCCGCCGGGCACGCCGCGTACTGACGATTATCCGGCGTTGGCGCACTTCTACGACGCCGAGTACCGCAACCAGGGTGTGCGTGTGGTCAGCCTGCTGCAGCCAGTCAGCGAACCGCAGCTCAATGGCATCGCTGAAATCCGGGTGGCGGAGACACAGGGCGCGCGCGAGCGCATGGCTCGTGAGCTGCTGATCGGCACCCTGTGGCGTATGGGCTTGCTCTCGTTCAGCGCGCTGCTGCTGGTGTGGTTGGCCGTGAATCTGGCCTTGCGGCCGCTGGAGGCGCTGCGCAGGGAGGTGGCAGAGAGGGCCAGCGACGACCTGCAGCCGCTGCCGGATAGCGGTCTGCCGCGCGAGGTGCTGCCGTTGGTGGAGGCATTGAACCAGTTCAACGAGCGCTTGCGCGGTCTGTTCGAGCGGCAGTCGCAGTTCATCGCCGATGCCGCCCACGAGTTGCGCACGCCGCTGGCGGCGCTGAAAGCGCGGATCACCCTGGGCTTGCGCGCCGAGGCGCCCGAGGAGTGGCGCAGCACGCTGGAGCAGGTGGCGCAGCAAGGTGATCGTCTGACTTCGCTGGCCAATCAACTGCTGTCCCTGGCGCGTATCGAGAGCGGTGCGCGAGCCATTACCGAAGGCGGCGCGCAGCGTATCGACCTCAGCCAGCTGGCGCGTGAACTGGCTCTGGCCATGGCGCCACTGGCTCACGCCCGTGGCGTCGCGCTGGCGTTGGAGGCCGACCAGCCGGTGTGGATCGATGGCGAACCGACGTTGCTCAACGAGTTGCTGAATAACCTGCTGGATAACGCATTGGCGCATACACCAGCCGGTGGCAACCTGATCATCCGCGCACTGGCGCCGTCGGTGCTTGAGGTCGAAGACGATGGCCCGGGTATTCCCGAGGCCGAGCATGAGAAGGTTTTCGAGCGTTTCTACCGACGCAGCAGCCTGGGTAATGGTGCAGGCCTTGGTTTGGCCATCGTCGGCGAGATCTGTCGCGCCCATCAGGCTCGAATCAGCCTGCATCAGGTGCGGCCGCATGGCCTGCGGGTGCGTGTCGAGTTTCCGTTGTCAGTGGCTGAGGCTTAGCGGCTGCTGAATCTCCAGCAGGTACTGGGAAACCTTGCCACTGTCGCGCAATTGATTCAGACCACGATTGAAGCGTTGCATCAGTTCGTCATTACCCGGTACCTCTCGCGACAGCAGCAGATGCAGGCTGTCGCTGCGCAGGGGCTTGCGATGAAAGCTCAGGCGCTGGCGTTCGGCAGCGCTGAATTTCTGATAGAGCAGGTCGAAGCCCACCACCTTGTCCACGGGAAACACATCGATGCGCCCGGCCAGCAACTGGCGCAGGCCCTGCTCATCACCGGTCAGACGTATCACCTCGAGCTCTCCGGCGGCTTCGGCGCGTTGAAAGGCTTCGCCGTAGTCATAGCCACGAGTACCCGCAATGCGCAGGCCGCGCAGATCTGTGACATCGTTCCAGTCAAACGCGTGGGTCTTGCGGTGAAAGAAGTAGTAGCGGCTTTCGACCACCGGCTCGCTGATGTGAAAGTGCCGTTCACGTTCGGGGTTGTGAAACCAGACGGCGCTGCCGTCGCGCACGCCTTGTTTGGCCATTTTCAGCGAGCGCGCCCAGGGGTGAAACTCCCACTGCACTTCGATGCCCTGAAGTGCGAACGCCTCGGCGACGATGCGTGACGCTACACCATGGTAGGGCAGGGTTTCACCGAGATAGGGCGGCCATTCGCCGTTGGTCAGACGTACCTGCTCGGCAGCCTGGGCACTGCCGAGCAACAGGACGAGCAGGAAGAATGCGTAACGCATGGCTCTACTTCCTCAAGCGAATCGTTCGAGTGTAGAGGCATTTTGTGATCTACATCCCTGTAGATCACCCTTCGGGCCGTCGCGCAGCGACGTCAAAAATTGCTCCCGACAATTTTTTGCCATCCATGGCGAGATGCTTTTATTGCAGCATGCTCATGGCTGCTTCCATGGCAGCGGAGAGGTCTTCGTCGGCCTGCATGTCGACCTGCGGATCAAGACCGAGCTTGGCGAACGCCGGCACCTTGCTCCAGTCTAGCTGGGTGTAGGGGTGCTCGCTGCCCAGGTAGCTCTGCAGCGTGGCGACCTGGACGATATCGACATAATCGACCTTGGCCGAGTCGCGCGTGAAGTCCAGATACTGGCTCGGCACGATGGCGATGGGTTCGGGAAATTCCCAGGTACGCAGGATCTTGTCGCCGATGATCGGGTGAATCTGCTCGATGACATGATTGAGGCTGATGGAGTCGGCCAGCAGCTCGTTATGCTCTTCGGCGTAGGTGAGGATCGGCAGCACGCCGATCTGGTGCACCAGGCCGGCGAGCGTAGCCTGATCCGGCATCAGGCGGGTGTAGTGACGGCACAGCACGTGGCAGATACCGGCGATCTCGGTGCTCTTGTTCCACACCTCGCGCATCTTGCGGTCGACCACGTCGCTGGTGGCCTGGAACATCTGCTCCATGGCCAGGCCGGTGGCCAGGTTGCAGGTGTAGTTGATGCCCAGACGGCTGACAGCCATCTGCAGGTCGGTGATTTCCTTGTTGCTGCGCAGCAGCGGGCTGTTGACCACCTTGATGATGCGCGCGGTGAGGGCGGCGTCGTTACCGATTACCTTGCTGATCTGCGGAATACCCACACCTGGGTCTTCGGCTGCTTCACGCACCCGCAATGCCACCTCGGGCAGGGTGGGCAGTACCAGCTCATCGTTTTCGATGGCGTGGATCAGTTCCTGTTGGACTTTTTCGGCAAGCTTGCTCATGAAGTAGCTCTCTTAGGCGATCCGATGCGGCGCCGGGGAAGTTTAGTCAGCGCTGGATTTCCTGGTTGGCATCCAGCTGATAAGGCAGGTCGAGCAGGGTCAGGGTCGGGCCTTCACTGCTGCCGAGATGAATGCGGCCGTCGTTCACGGCGTCTTCCTGCAATACGGCGAGCAGCTCGATGGCGTCGCCGGCCTGGGCCGCCAGCACCACTTCGCCAACGCTGGAGCCATGCACCGGTGAGAACAATTCGACGCCGACGGCCGGTAGCTCTGCAGCGACCAGACGCAGGCGCTGCAGGCGGCGCTTGAGCTTGCCCAGGTACTGCATGCGCGCGACGATTTCCTGGCCGGTGTAGCAGCCTTTCTTGAAACTCACGCCGCCGAGGGCCTGCAGGTTGATCATCTGCGGGATGAACAGCTCACGTGTCGCGCCGAACACCTGGCCCACGCCCGCACGGACCTGAGCCAGCAACCAGTCGTTCAGTGGCGCCTGCGGCAGTTGAGCGGCCAATTGGGCTTGCAGCTTTGGCGCTTCCTCTGCCGGCGCCCAAAGTTCGGCGCGGCCATCGCTCAGGCGTACGGCGAGCAGTTGGCCGGCGCTGGCCAGGGAATCACTGGCGGTGCCCAGCTGCAGATCGAGTTCGCTCAGCACGGCATCGGCGCCCGCCAGGCCAAAACGGACCCAGGCGGCGCTTTCGTCGCTGAGCTTGGATTTGGAGAACACCGCATATTTCTGCAGATCGGCCTGCTGCGACTCGATCAGTTCGCGTGCCATGGCCAGCAGGTAGCCGTCTTCCACCGGGACGATGCGAAAGCTCGACAGCATGCGGCCCTTGGGCGTGCAGCGGGCGCCAAGGCTGGACTGGTTGGCACTGAGGTAATTGAGGTTGCAGGTCACTTGGCCCTGCAGGAACTTGGCTGCGTCCGCGCCGCGTACGGCGAGCAGGCCTTCGTGATCGAGGAGTGTGAAGTAAGCGCTATCGGCCATGATGCAAATCGAATCACTGAATAAAGGTCAGGGGCGTCATCATAGTGGGCAGGGCGGGGCCTTGTCAGCGCAATTGCGCAGCGTCTCGGTGAACAGCGAGGCAATTCGCCGTTATACTGCCGGTCTCGTTCGAGGAGTCCGTTGCATGGTTGAGCAAAGTGAACTGAATCGCCTGTTCTGGCATAGCCGCCGTGGCATGCTGGAGCTGGACGTGCTGCTGGTGCCTTTCGTCAAGGAGGTGTACCCGAGCCTGGATGCCGAGAACCAGGCGCGCTATCGCAAGCTGCTAGAGTGCGAGGATCAGGACATGTTCGGCTGGTTCATGCAGCGCGGCGAGCCCGAGGATGCCGACCTGCGCCATATCGTGCGCATGATCCTGGACCGTGTCCAACCCAAGTGATGTCTTCGAGTGCCGTTGGCAGCCATCACGCTGGCTGCTGAGGCTCTACCTGTCGGTCCAGGCGCTGGCCTTGCTGGCGCCGTGGCTGGCCGACATTCCCACCTGGTCCAGGCTGCTGTCACTCGTGGCGTGCCTGGCACATGCCGCCTGGGTGCTACCGCGACACGTCCTGCTGACTGCGCCACAGGCCATCACGGGTTTGCGCCGTGATGGATTCGGCTGGCATCTATATAGCGTTGCAGCAGGCTGGCAGGCGGTGCAACTGCGCCCGGACAGTCTGGCGTTGCCGCTGGCGGTGGTGCTGCGCTATCGCCTGCCAGGCCAGCGTTTCAGTCGTGGGCTGTGCATTGCCCGCGATGCGCTGGCGCCCGAGCAGCACCGGCGCCTGCGCTTGCGTCTGAAGTTCAGCCGACGGCGCTGGGCTGAGCCTGGGACGTCGGCGTCAGAATAGTGTCGCGGGCTTCGGCCAACTGCTCGGGGTAGTCGAGGGTGTAGTGCAGCCCGCGGCTTTCATGACGCTGCATGGCCGAGCGGATCATCAGCTCGGCGACCAGTGCGAGGTTGCGCAGCTCGATCAAGTCGCGACTGACCTTGTAGTTCGAATAGAACTCGTCGATCTCGTCCAGCAGCAGGCGCACGCGATGTTGCGCGCGCTGCAGGCGCTTGTTGGTGCGCACGATGCCGACGTAGTCCCACATGAACCGCCGCAGCTCATCCCAGTTGTGGGCGATGATCACGTCCTCGTCGGAGTCGGTCACCTGGCTGGCGTCCCAGTCCGGGAGGTTGCTGGGCATGCCGATGCTGTCCAACTGCTCGACGATATCGGCGCAGGCTGAGCGCGCATAAACGAAGCATTCGAGCAGCGAATTGCTGGCCATGCGGTTGGCGCCATGCAGGCCGGTGAAGCTGGTTTCGCCAATGGCGTAGAGGCCGGGCACGTCGGTGCGGCCATGCTGGTCGACCACCACGCCACCGCAGGTGTAATGCGCCGCCGGCACCACCGGGATGGGCTGCTTGGTGATGTCGATGCCAAAGCCCAGGCAGCGTTCGTAGACGGTGGGGAAATGACTCTTGATGAATTCGGCCGGCTTGTGACTGATGTCCAGGTACACGCAGTCGACGCCCAGGCGCTTCATTTCATGGTCGATGGCGCGGGCAACGATATCGCGCGGTGCCAGTTCGGCGCGCTCATCGAAACGCTGCATGAAGCGTTCGCCATTGGGCAGCTTGAGCAGGCCGCCTTCGCCACGCACGGCTTCGGTGATCAGGAAGCTCTTGGCCTGCGGGTGATACAGGCAGGTAGGGTGGAACTGGTTGAACTCCAGGTTGCCGACGCGACAGCCGGCACGCCAGGCCATGGCGATGCCGTCGCCACAGGCACCGTCGGGGTTGCTGGTATAGAGGTAGACCTTGGCCGCGCCGCCGGTGGCGAGAATTACGAAGCGCGCGCTGAAGGTGTCCACTTCACCGCGGTCACGATCCAGTACATAAGCGCCCAGACAGCGCTCGCCATCCAGGCCGAGCTTGCGCTCGGTGATCAGGTCGACGGCGACGCGTTGCTCCAGCAGCTCGATGTTCGGGCGTTGTCGGGCCTGCTCCAGCAGGGTGTTGAAAATTGCCGCGCCAGTCGCGTCGGCGGCGTGGATGATGCGCCGATGGCTGTGGCCGCCCTCGCGGGTCAGATGGAATTCGAAGCCGCCGTCCTCGCGCGCGGTTTCATCGTCTCGGGTGAAGGGGACGCCCTGATCGATCAGCCACTGGATGGCCTCGCGGCTGTGTTCTACGGTGAAACGCACGGCGTCTTCGCTGCACAGACCGGCACCGGCGTTGAGGGTGTCGGCGACGTGTGATTCGACCGTGTCGGTATCGTCCAGAACGGCTGCCACGCCACCTTGCGCCCAGTAGGTCGAGCCATTGGCCAGCTTGCCTTTGCTCAATACCGCGATGCGCAGATGGGAAGGTAGGGTGAGGGCGAGCGTCAGGCCTGCGGCGCCGCTGCCGATGACCAGAACATCATGCTGGAAGTGTTGGCTCATGTCCGAGTTCCGCGTGAAAGCGAGCCCTAGTATATAGAGAGGGGCAGCGGCACAATAGGTGGCTTATGACCGACCGCGGTGCTCGGGAACTTTCTTAGTCGTTAAGGTTCCATAGAGGGTCGCCCATATAAGGGAGAGCGCTTGCGCGTGCCTGCATCTGAAGTCAGCGGAGGGTGTGGAAATGAGCGGCGATAAGATTATTTGCGCGAGCGGAAAGGTTCCGCTGGCGCCATTCCAGGCAGAGGGAAGAAAACTCTGCGGGAAGCTTGCTTGGAGGGGAGAACTTTTGCTTAAGACCCGAGTCTATCTTGGCAAGCTGATTCGCTTACGGGTGCAGACCTCCTCCGAGCGTTATGAGGAGAGTGCATGCTAATCCAGGAAGATGATCAGCAGCTGGTCGAGCGAGTGCAGCGTGGTGACAAGCGTGCCTTCGATCTGTTGGTGCTGAAGTATCAGCACAAGATCCTCGGTTTGATCGTGCGATTCGTGCACGACACCCACGAGGCTCAGGACGTCGCTCAGGAGGCTTTCGTAAAAGCCTACCGAGCGCTTGGAAACTTTCGCGGTGACAGTGCGTTCTACACATGGCTGTACCGCATCGCCATCAACACGGCGAAGAATTATCTGGTGTCACGCGGTCGGCGGCCGCCAGATAGTGATGTCAGTAGCGACGACGCGGAGTTCTATGACGGCGACCACGGCCTCAAGGACATCGAGTCACCGGAGCGGGCATTGCTGCGCGACGAGATCGAAGCCACCGTGCATCGAACCATCGCCCAGTTGCCGGATGATTTGCGCACGGCCCTGACCCTGCGTGAGTTCGAAGGCTTGAGTTACGAGGACATTGCCGGCGTCATGCAGTGTCCGGTAGGTACGGTGCGTTCGCGGATCTTCCGGGCGCGTGAGGCAATTGATAAGTCCCTGCAGCCCCTGTTGCAGGAAACCTAAGGCAGCGGCGACAGCCAAGAGAGGAACACCATGAGTCGTGAAACCCTGCAGGAATCGCTGTCCGCGGTGATGGATAACGAAGCGGACGAACTGGAACTGCAGCGTGTGCTAACAGCCAGCGATGATGGCGAGCTGCGTGGCACCTGGTCGCGTTACCAGCTCGCCCGTGCAGCCATGCATCGTGAGCTGGTGGTGCCGCATCTGGACATCGCATCTGCGGTTTCCGCGGCGCTGGCCGACGAAGCCGTCCCGGCACGCAAGACGCCGATCTGGCGTAGTGTCGGGCGCGTAGCCGTCGCAGCATCGGTAACCGTTGCAGTGCTGGCGGGTGTGCGCTTCTACAACCAGGATGACCTGAGCGGCGCCCAATTGGCCCAGCAGGAGGCTTCTCCGGTACTCTCGGTACCGCAGGTGCAAGGTCCTGCGCTGCTCGCTGGTTACAACAGCAGCGAGGAAGCCGGCGAAGCCGCCGAAGCTGGCACTGCCAGCTGGCATGAGCAGCGCTTGCCGAACTACCTGCGTCAACATGCGCAGGAAGCCGTGATGGGTACCGGTGAAACCGCTCTGCCTTATGCTCGGGCTGCAAGTCTGGAAAACCGCTAAGCGCTAAGGAGTCACATGCGCGCGATTCCCCTCTACCTTCTCGGTGGTCTGCTGGCGTTGCCGGTTCAGGCCTCCGAGGTGCAAGACTTGCTCGGGCGCCTCGCTGCGGCAGAGCGCCAGCAAAGCTTCCAGGGCACGTTCATCTATGAGCGCAATGGAAGTTTCTCCACCCATGCCGTGTGGCATCGGGTAGAGGAGGGGGGCGAAGTTCGCGAGCGCCTTCTGCAGCTCGATGGGCCTGCCCAGGAGGTGCTGAAAGTCGATGGCCAGACTCAGTGCGTCACTGGCGCCTTGGCTGACCAGGTCAGTGAAGGGCAGGCTTGGCCTGCTCGCCAGTTGGCTGTCGAGCAGTTGAGCAACTGGTATGACATTCGTGTCGTGGGTCAGTCGCGCATCGCCAATCGTCCGGCAGTCGTTCTGGTGCTGGCGCCCAAGGACCAGCATCGCTACGGCTTCGAATTGCACCTGGATCGGGAGACCGGTCTGCCGTTGAAATCCCTCCTGTTGAACGAGCGTGGCCAGCTTCTGGAACGCTTCCAGTTCGCTCAGCTGGATACCTCTGTACCCGCTGAAAATGCCATGCAGCCGAGTTCGAGCTGCAGGCCGGTGCGTTTTCGTGCTGCCGACAGCATGGCTGAAGGTACCTGGCGATCCGACTGGCTGCCGCCGGGCTTTACTCTGACTACTGCGCAGGTGCGCCGCGCGCCTTCCGCTGATGATCCCGTCACCTACCTGATGTACGGCGATGGACTGGCGCGATTCTCGGTTTTTCTCGAACCCCTGAAAGGTCGCGTCGTCGAGGATGCGCGCAGTCAGCTGGGCCCAACCGTCGCGGTTTCGCGGCGGATGAGTACCGACTCTGGTGACGTCATGGTGACCGTGGTAGGTGAGATTCCCTTGGGGACCGCCGAGCGCATCGCCCTTTCAATGCGCGCCGGAGTGCCCGAACAGGCTAGCCCATGATCGAGGAGCGGGGGCGTGTAGTGGCGCTCGAGCCCGGCGCTGTCTGGGTCGAGACGCTGCGCAAGAGCACCTGCTCCAGTTGTTCGGCCAATGCCGCCTGTGGTCAGGGCCTGATGGATCGTCTTGGTGTAGGGCGGCAGCGCGGTTATGTGCGCGCGCTCAGTCAAATGCAGCTGGCGGTTGGCGATAGCGTGATCATCGGTGTGCGCGAAGATTTGCTGGTGCGTAGTTCTCTGCTGGTTTATCTGCTTCCGCTTCTGGGTCTGTTTGCCGCTGCGCTGCTGGCGGACGGTCTAGGTCTGTCCGAGCCTCTGGTGATCTTCGCCGGCCTGAGTGGTCTGCTTGCCAGTTGGCTATTGGTTCGCTGGCGCGCTGCTCGCGTTGCCGAGAACCCCTTATTGCAGCCCGTTGTCCTACGTACGCTGCTGGCTACTGCGCCAGCGGCCGGTTGAGAGTGTCCGAGTTTTACATGGGGAGTGGTAGTTCGATGAGAAAACTCAAGTCCATTGCGCCGTTGTTGGCGGTTGCCTTGCTCTGGGGGCAAAGTCTGCTGGCTCAGGCCAGCCTGCCTGATTTCACCGATCTGGTAGAAGAGGCCTCGCCTGCGGTGGTCAATATCAGTACCCGCCAGAAGATGCCCGAGCGCGCCGTTGCCGGGCAGCCGGGCTTGCCTGATCTGGAAGGGCTGCCGCCGATGTTCCGCGAGTTCTTCGAGCGCAGCATCCCACAGATTCCGCGTAATCCGGGTGGTCGCCAGCGCGAAGCGCAGTCGCTGGGTTCCGGTTTCATCATCTCGCCGGACGGCTACATCATGACCAACAATCATGTGGTCGCCGATGCCGATGAAATCATCGTGCGTCTGTCCGATCGCAGCGAGCTGGAAGCCAAATTGATTGGTGCCGATCCGCGTAGCGACGTCGCGTTGCTCAAGGTCGAGGGCAAGGACCTGCCTGTGGTGCGTCTGGGTAAGGCAGATGACCTGAAGGTCGGCGAGTGGGTGCTGGCCATTGGTTCACCCTTCGGCTTCGATCACTCGGTGACGGCAGGGATCGTCAGCGCCAAGGGGCGTAACCTGCCGAGCGACAGCTACGTACCGTTCATCCAGACCGATGTGGCTATCAACCCGGGCAACTCTGGCGGCCCACTGTTCAACCTGCAAGGTGAGGTGGTGGGCATCAATTCGCAGATCTTCACCCGTTCCGGCGGTTTCATGGGGCTGTCCTTTGCCATCCCGATGGAAGTGGCCATGCAGGTGGCCGACCAGCTCAAGGCTGATGGCAAGGTGACCCGCGGCTGGCTCGGCGTGGTGATTCAGGAAGTGAACAAGGATCTGGCCGAGTCTTTCGGTCTGGACAAGCCGGCTGGCGCGCTGGTCGCGCAAGTGCTTGAAGATGGTCCGGCGGACAAGGGCGGTCTGCAGGTAGGTGATGTGATTCTCAGCCTCGATGGCAAGCCGATCGTCATGTCGGCTGACCTGCCGCACCTCGTGGGGGGGCTGAAGCCGGGTGAGAAAGCCGAGCTGGATGTCGTGCGTGATGGCTCGCGCAAGAAACTTAACGTCACCGTCGGTACGTTGCCGGAGGAAGGCCAGGAACTGGCGTCGTCCGGTTCGGCGCAGGGTGGCGAGCGCAGCAACAACCGCCTGGGTGTCACGGTGGTGGAGCTGACTGCCGAGCAGAAGAAAGGCCTCGACCTCAAGGGCGGGGTTGTAGTCAAGGAAGTGCTCAATGGTCCTGCGGCCATGATCGGCCTGCGTCCTGGTGACGTGATCACGCACCTGAACAATCAGGCCATTGACTCCATCAGCGCCTTCACTCAGGTGGCGCAGGATCTGCCGAAGAATCGTTCGGTGTCCATGCGGGTGCTACGTCAGGGGCGTGCCAGCTTCATCACCTTCAAGCTGGCTGAGTAACCCAGGTACGTTGAAGGGGGCGCTTTCGGGCGCCCTTCTTCGTATCTGCACCAGCGCTGTGCAGACGTGACGCCGTCGCGAGGGATCGGGTACAATCCGCGGCTATTTTCGGCAAGCGTCTTGCCCGTGCCTTCTTTGAGTGTTGATCTGTGAGTGACCTGAGTCATATCCGCAATTTTTCCATCATTGCCCACATTGACCACGGCAAGTCCACCTTGGCTGACCGTTTCATCCAGATGTGCGGCGGTCTCACCGCGCGTGAAATGGAGGCTCAGGTCCTGGACTCCATGGATCTGGAGCGTGAGCGCGGCATCACCATCAAGGCCCACAGCGTCACCCTTCACTACAAGGCGCAGGACGGCAAAACCTATCAGCTGAACTTCATCGATACCCCCGGTCACGTCGACTTCACCTACGAAGTCTCGCGTTCGCTGGCGGCGTGCGAAGGTGCGCTGCTGGTGGTCGATGCCGGTCAGGGCGTCGAGGCGCAATCGGTTGCCAACTGCTACACCGCCATCGAGCAGGGCCTTGAGGTCATGCCGGTGCTGAACAAGATGGACCTGCCGCAGGCCGATCCGGACCGCGTCAAGGACGAGATCGAGAAGATCATCGGCATCGACGCCACCGACGCCGTGGCCTGCAGCGCCAAGAGCGGCATGGGCGTGGACGAGGTGCTCGAGCGCCTGGTGCACACGATTCCTGCCCCGACTGGCGATATCGAAGCACCGCTACAGGCGCTGATCATCGACTCCTGGTTCGACAACTACCTGGGCGTGGTCTCGCTGGTGCGTGTGCGTCATGGCCGAGTGAAGAAGGGCGACAAGATCCTGGTCAAGTCCACCGGCAAGGTGCACCTGGTCGACAGCGTTGGTGTCTTCACGCCGAAACACACCGCTACTGCTGATCTGAAAGCCGGTGAAGTAGGCTTCATCATCGCCAGCATCAAGGACATTCATGGTGCGCCGGTGGGTGACACCCTGACCCTGTCCACGACCCCCGAGGTCGAGGTGCTGCCAGGCTTCAAGAGAATCCAGCCGCAGGTCTACGCCGGCCTGTTCCCGGTCAGCTCCGACGACTTCGAGGACTTCCGCGACGCCCTGCAGAAGCTGACCCTCAACGACTCGTCGTTGCAGTACGCGCCGGAAAGCTCCGATGCCCTGGGTTTCGGCTTCCGTTGCGGCTTCCTCGGCATGCTGCACATGGAAATCATCCAGGAACGTCTGGAGCGCGAGTACGACCTCGACCTGATCACCACCGCGCCGAGCGTGATCTACGAACTGGAACTCAAGACCGGCGAAACCATCGTCGTCGACAACCCCTCCAAGCTACCGGACGCTTCGTCCGTCGCCGATTTTCGCGAGCCGATCGTCAACGCGACCATCCTGGTACCGCAGGAACATCTGGGTAACGTCATCACCCTGTGCATCGAGAAGCGCGGCGTGCAACGCGACATGCAGTTCCTCGGCAGCCAGGTACAAGTGCGCTACGACATGCCGATGAACGAAGTGGTGCTGGACTTCTTCGACAAGCTCAAGTCCACCAGCCGCGGCTATGCGTCGCTGGACTATCATTTCGATCGCTACCAGTCCGCCAACCTGGTCAAGCTGGATGTACTGATCAACGGCGACAAGGTCGATGCCCTGGCATTGATCGTGCACCGCGATAACGCCGCCTACAAAGGCCGTGCGTTGACCGAGAAGATGAAGGAACTGATTCCTCGGCAGATGTTCGACGTGGCGATCCAGGCAGCCATTGGCGGCCAGATCATCGCGCGGACCACTGTCAAGGCGCTCAGAAAGAACGTACTGGCCAAGTGTTACGGTGGCGACGTGAGCCGTAAGAAGAAGCTGCTGGAGAAGCAGAAGGCCGGTAAGAAACGCATGAAGCAGGTCGGCAACGTGGAAATTCCACAAGAAGCCTTCCTTGCCGTGCTCAGGTTGGATAGCTAAGGCTCTATGTCGATCAATTTCCCGCTCCTGTTGGTTATCGCGGTTGCCGTTTGCGGCTTCCTGGCCCTGGTCGATCTGATCCTGCTGGCTCCGCGCCGCCGTGCGGCGATTGCGGCGTACCAGGGGCGGGTCGACGATCCCGACGACAGGGTGCTGGAGCGCCTGAACAAGGAGCCGTTGCTCGTCGAGTACGGCAAATCCTTCTTCCCGGTACTGGCTATCGTGCTGGTGCTGCGCTCGTTTCTGGTCGAACCGTTCCAGATTCCTTCCGGGTCGATGAAGCCGACCCTGGAAGTAGGTGATTTCATCCTGGTCAACAAGTTCGCTTACGGCATTCGTCTGCCGGTGATCGACGAGAAGATCATCGAGGTGGACAACCCGCAGCGCGGCGATGTGATGGTGTTTCGCTACCCCAGCGATCCACGCATCAACTACATCAAGCGCGTGGTCGGTCTGCCGGGCGATCGTATCGAATACACCCAGGGCAAGCGTCTGCTGATCAATGGTGAGCCGGTGGCCGAGAAGCTGATCGGCGAAGAAGCTGGCAGCCTGGGCAGTGCGATGCTCTACCAGGAGCGCCTCGGTCAGGTCGAACACACCATTCGCAAGGAAATGACCCGCATGCGCCGCGAGCCTGGCGGCCAATGGGTGGTGCCGGAAGGGCACTACTTCATGATGGGCGACAACCGTGACAACTCCAACGACAGCCGTTACTGGCGTGATCGTCATATCCCTCAGGAGCTGTGGGGCATGGTCCCGGACGATCATATCGTCGGCAAGGCCTTCGCCATCTGGATGAGCTGGCCGGAGCCCAAGACCAGCAATCTGCCCAATTTCTCTCGGGTCGGCCTGATTCATTGAGCACTGGCGCGCTGTTCAATACAGCGCCGCAGGCTATAAATAGTCTAGCCGTCAGGCTTTCCAACAAGACCGTTCATTGGGGATACACATGACTTTCGCGCGCTCGCAGCAGGGGCTTTCGATTCTGGGTTGGCTGATGGTTCTGGCCGTGGTGGCATTCTTCGCCAGCACTGCATTCA
Source organism: Pseudomonas alcaliphila JAB1 (assembly GCF_001941865.1). Lineage (NCBI taxonomy): Bacteria > Pseudomonadati > Pseudomonadota > Gammaproteobacteria > Pseudomonadales > Pseudomonadaceae > Ectopseudomonas > Ectopseudomonas alcaliphila. Next base: position 1,682,806 of record NZ_CP016162.1, read on the forward strand.
AGGTGATGCCACACTATCTCGACTATATGTCGCTGGAGAAGATCATCACTTCGGTGGAAACCGACAAGGCGTCGGATGTGCGCACCGTCGGTGAGTTTTACAACCATGTGAGCAAGGGCATGCAGGTCAACAACATTCGCGACCTGAACATGCGCGACGCCCTGCAGGTGAAGGTGGAGAACAACGAGTTTCTGGTCCACCTCAAATATGAAAAACGCGAGCCGCTGATCGAGAACCTCGATCTGGTGGTGAATTTCGACAAAGAATTTCGTGTACGGATGCCGTGAGTCCCAACCTTTCCCGCCTCGAGCGCAAGCTCGGCTATAGCTTCAAGGATCAGGACCTGATGGTCCTGGCCCTGACCCATCGCAGTTTCGCCGGCCGCAATAATGAGCGGCTGGAATTTCTCGGTGATGCCATCCTCAATTTCGTAGCCGGTGAGGCGCTGTTCGAGCGCTTCCCGCAGGCCCGCGAAGGCCAGCTATCGCGCCTGCGCGCACGCCTGGTCAAAGGCGAGACGCTGGCCGTGCTGGCCCGCGGTTTCGAGCTGGGCGAATACCTGCTCCTGGGCTCCGGTGAGCTGAAAAGCGGCGGGTTCCGTCGCGAGTCGATTCTGGCCGATGCCCTGGAGGCGCTGATTGGCGCCATCTATCTGGACGCCGGTATGGATGCAGCCCGCGAGCGCGTGCTGGACTGGCTGACCGGCGAGCTGGACGGCCTGACCTTGGTCGACACCAACAAGGATCCGAAAACGCGACTGCAGGAATTCCTGCAATCGCGTGCCTGTGAGCTGCCTCGTTACGAGGTGGTGGACGTACAGGGTGAGCCGCACTGCCGTACCTTCATGGTCGAGTGCCAGGTATCCCTGCTCAATGAAACGACCCTGGGCCAGGGCGGCAGCCGGCGTATCGCCGAGCAGGTCGCTGCGGCTGCGGCGCTGATCGCCCTCGGGGTGGAGAATGGCAATGACTGATGCACCTGTGACCCGTTGTGGCTACGTCGCCATCGTCGGCCGGCCCAACGTGGGCAAGTCGACGCTGCTCAACCATATCCTCGGGCAGAAGCTGGCGATTACCTCGCGCAAACCGCAGACCACCCGCCATAACATGCTCGGAATCAAGACCGAGGGCGAGATTCAGGCTGTCTATGTCGATACCCCGGGGCTGCACAAGAACAACGAGAAGGCACTCAACCGCTACATGAATCGCAGCGCCAGCACAGCGCTGAAGGACGTTGACGTCGTGGTGTTCGTGGTCGACCGCATGCGCTGGACCGACGAAGACCAACTGGTGCTGGAGAAGGTGCAGTACGTCAAATGCCCGATCCTGCTGGCGGTGAACAAATCCGACCGCCTGGAAGACAAGAGCGAACTGCTGCCGCACCTGGGCTGGCTGGCCGAGCAATTGCCGCAGGCCGAGATCGTGCCGATCTCCGCGTTGCAGGGGCAGAACCTCGACACCCTGGAGAAGCTGGTGGGCGAGCGCCTGCCGGAGTCCGAACATTTCTATCCGGAAGACCAGATCACCGACCGCTCCAGCCGTTTCCTGGCTGCCGAGCTGATCCGCGAGAAGATCATGCGTCAGCTCGGTGCCGAGCTGCCGTACCAGATCACCGTGGAGATCGAGGAATTCAAACAGGAAGGCCGTATCCTGCACATCCACGGTCTGATCCTGGTGGAACGCGACGGACAGAAGAAGATCATCATCGGCGACAAGGGCGAGCGCATCAAACGCATCGGCCAGGAAGCACGTAAGGACATGGAAACCATGTTCGACTCCAAGGTGATGCTCAACCTCTGGGTCAAGGTCAAAGGTGGCTGGTCCGACGACGAACGCGCCCTGCGTTCGCTGGGTTACCTGGATTGATCGAGGCGCCATGCGCATCCTCGTCGTTGCTCATGGCGCATTCTGGCGGTTATCCACATGACTTCTGCCGCCTACGTTCTGCATAGCCGCCCGTACAAGGAAAGCAGTGCCCTGGTGGATTTCTTCACCGCCCAGGGCCGCGTACGTGCCGTGCTGCGCGCCGCTCGCGGCAAGGTCGGCAGCATTGCCCGGCCTTTTGCGCCGCTGGAACTGGAGCTGCGTGGGCGCGGTGAGCTGAAGACCGTCGGCCGACTGGAAAGCACCGGCAATCCCCTGTTGCTGACGGGCGAGGCGCTGTTTTCCGGTCTCTATCTCAACGAACTGCTGATCCGCCTGTTGCCGGCCGAAGACCCGCACCCCGTGATGCTCGAACACTACGGTCTGACGCTGCAGGCACTGGCTGCCGGCCGGGCGCTGGAGCCGCTGCTGCGCGCGTTCGAATGGCGCCTGCTGGACGAGCTGGGCTACGGTTTCGCCCTGGATCGTGACCTGCACGACCAACCCATCGATCCAACGGCACTTTACCGTTGGCAGCAGGACATCGGCCTGGTGCCGGTGGTACAACTGCAACCCGGTGTGTTTCAGGGCCGCGAGCTGCTGGCCATGGCCGAAGCCGACTGGCACACGCCGGGCGCGCTGGCCGCCGCCAAGCGCCTGATGCGCCAGGCGCTGGCACCCCATCTTGGCGGCAGGCCCCTGGTCAGCCGCGAACTTTTCATGACGCTCAAGGAGTCCAAGCGTGACTGAGGCCAATCGTATTCTGCTCGGCGTGAACATCGACCACGTCGCCACCCTGCGCCAGGCTCGCGGTACGCGTTACCCGGACCCGGTCAAGGCTGCGCTGGACGCCGAAGAAGCCGGTGCCGATGGCATCACCGTGCACTTGCGCGAAGATCGCCGACATATCCAGGATCGTGATGTGCGCGTGCTGGCCGACGTGCTGCAGACGCGGATGAACTTCGAAATGGGCGTCACCGATTTCATGCTCGGCTTCGCCGAGCAGATCCGTCCGGCGCACGTGTGCCTGGTGCCGGAAACCCGTCAGGAGCTGACCACCGAAGGCGGTCTGGACGTGGCCGGGCAGGAAGCGCGTATCGCCGCAGCGGTCGAGCGTCTGACGCTGGCGGGCTGCGAGGTGTCGTTGTTCATCGATGCTGAAGAGCGGCAGATCGAAGCAGCCATGCGTGTCGGGGCACCGGCCATTGAGCTGCACACCGGCCGCTACGCCGATGCCCATACGGCAGAAGAAGCTGCGCATGAGCTGTCGCGTATCCGTGATGGCGTCATTTGCGGCCTGAACCACGGGCTGATCGTCAATGCCGGTCATGGCCTGCACTACCACAACGCCGAGGCCGTGGCCGCGATTCCCGGCATCAACGAACTGAACATCGGTCACGCCATCGTCGCCCATGCGCTGTTCGTCGGCTTCAAGCAGGCGGTCGCCGAGATGAAAGCGCTGATCGTCGCGGCTGCCTACCGCGGCTAGCGTACTTTGTGGGAGGGGCTTCAGCCGCGACTTTCGATGGTCTATCGCCGCTGAAGCGCCTCCCACTTCGTTCGTTCAGTCCTGGCTGAAAGCCTGAACCATCTGCCTGGCGAGCGCCTCGACGGCGTCGTTGCGTTGATGGCCGAGAATCAGCTTGATGTGGTACTCGCCAAGGGCGGGCAAGCCTTGTTCTGCGCCGAGTCGGCGTAGCGGCGGCCTGACCAGGCTGCGTGGGAAGGGCGCGATGGCCAGGTCGGCGATCATTGCCGCTTCCTGGCCAGCGCACTGTTCGCAGGAATAGGCGATGCGATAGGCCACACCCTGACGATCCAGTGCATCGAGCGCGGTGCGGCGCCAGGCGCAGCCCGGGTTGGCCAGGGCCAGCGGCAAGGGCGAGCGCTGCATGGCCAGGCCACCGTCACGCCCGGCCCAGACCAGCTCCTCGGAATAGATCACTTCGCCGCGCGCGTCATCCAGGCCGTCGTTGCCGGCGTTGATCAGGGTCAGGTCCAGCTCGCCGGCATCCAGCTTCGCCACCAGATCCACACTGCGCCCGACATTGACCTCGACTTCTACGGCTGGGTGACTGCGGGCGAACAGGGTCAGCACGCCTGGCAGCACGCGGTCGCCGATATCGTTCGGCGTGCCGAAGCGCACGCGGCCGGTCAGCGTCGGGGTGAGAAAGCGTGCCACTGCTTCCTCGTTGAGCTTCAGCAGGCGCCTGGCATAGCCGAGTAGCACCTCGCCTTCGGCGGTCAGGCGAACCTGTCGTGCTTCGCGGATGAACAGGCGCTGGCCGAGGGTTTCTTCCAGGCGCTTGATCTGCAGGCTGACGGCCGCTGTGCTGCGAAATACCTGTGCAGCGGTGCGGGTAAAGCTGCCGCTATCGGCGATGGTGACGAAGGTGCGCAGCACATCGCTTTCCAGAAGCGGCAGGGAGATGGGAACTGTCGCGTTCATGATCGTTAAATATTACTTAATTCAGTGTTTGATATTTGTCGTTTGTTTGAACGATAGGCGCGTTTCATCCTGATCGCAAGCCCGGCACAGGCCGGCAGCGAAACGGAGGAAAGGTCATGAACAGTTCGAGCAATCGCGACAAGTCGCGCCCAGTCATGCCCGAGTTCTATATGCCAGCCATGTGGCCGCTGGATCTGCAGAACGCCATCGTCGACTGGATCGGCGCCTGGTTCTGGCGTCGGCGCATGCGCCGCCTGCTGGCGCAGGACATCGAGGGAAGGATCCGCCTGGGCGGTGCCCGTGGCGTGGTGGAGCAGGGCGCCGGTGAACCGCTGCGTCTGATTGCGCAGCGGCGTGCACGTTGGCTAAGGCCGTAGGGCGGGTGCAACCCGGCCCGTAATTGGCTGGTTCCCCCGACTTGAGCGCGTAGGGCGTACTCGCGAAGCAGGCCGTAGGGCGGGTGTGTAGTGGTCAACCCATCCCGGACAGTGGGTTAAGTTTTTCTTCGGCCACCGCAGGCGGTAGCCCATCGTTGAATTGATGTGGCCTGATCCAGTTGTAGCGGTGCATCAGGTAATGACTGATGTCCCGCTGAGCCTCCTGAGCTGTCAGGTAACCGGTCGGTGGAATCCACTCCGACTTCAAACTGCGGAACAACCGTTCCATCGGTGAGTTGTCCCAGCAGTTACCTCGACGGCTCATGCTCTGTTCCATCCGATATCGCCACAACCGCTGCCGAAACAGGCGGCTGGCGTACTGGCTGCCCTGATCGGAATGAAACAGTACCTGCTGCGGCTTGCTCCGCTGCTCGTAGGCCATATCCAGCGCCTTGATGACCAACTCCGCATCCGGTTTGGCGGAGAATGCCCAGCCAATTACTCGTCGTGCATGCAGATCCAGCACCACCGCTAAGTAATTCCAGTGGCCTTGCGCCCAGATGTAGGTGATGTCGCCGCACCACACCTGATTGGGGCGCTCAGTTGTGAACTCGCGGTTCAGCCGGTTCGGGATGTCTGGGCGTTCAACCGTAGCCTGCTTGTACGCGTGCGAGCCTGGTTGTTTGCTGACCAGGCCCAGCTCGCGCATTAACCGACGCACGCGAAAGCGGCCAATGCTTACGCCATCCTCACGCAGCATGCCCAGAATGCTTCGGCTACCAGCCGATCCTCGACTCTGGTTGAACAGCTGATTGACCTGACTGCGCAGTGCAATGCGGCGTGCATCAACACGGCATCGCCGTAGACGATGGGCGTAGTAGCAAGACCGCACCACATCGAAGGCTGAACAGACCACTTCCACCGACTCCCGCTCACTCAACTGGTCTATCAGCGCGTACGATTGAACTCGTCCGACATCAAGAGAGCGGTAGCCTTTTTTAGGATCGATTTCTCCCGCTCCAGTCGGTCGATCCTGGCTTCCAGCTCCTGGATTTTCTGCTGTTCGGGAGTCAATGCTTTGCTCTTCGGGGTAACGCCCTGGCGCTCCTCTTGGAGCTGTTTCACCCAGCGACGAAGCGCCGATTCAACCAGCCCCAGCGAGCGGGCTGCTTCGATATGGCTGTAGCCCTGATCGAGCACCAGGCCAGCGGCCTCTCGTTTGAACTCGGGCGTAAAGGAACGACGTTGCTTGGTCATCAGACACCTCTCTATGGCGAGCATTCTCGCCCTAAATGGGTGTCCGGGATCAGTAGACCACTACAGTGCAACCCGCCAATTGCAGTCAGGCGGGTTTCACCCGCCCTACGAAGAACTGCTGTCCTTAGGGCTTACGCGCGACCAGCACGGCGCGGGTCGGTGCCGGCAGGCCTTCGACGGTGCGGCTGTGGTCGGCCGGGTCGAGAAATTCCGGTAGCGACTGGAAGCGCATCCACTCTGTGGCGCGTTGTTCTTCCACCGAAGTAGTGCTGACGTCTACGCAGCGTACATCCTCGAAGCCGGCACGGCGCAGCCAGCGCTCCAGGGCCGGCACCGAGGGCAGGAACCAGACGTTGCGCATCTGCGCGTAGCGGTCTTCGGGCACCAGCACCTGTTCGGCATCGCCTTCGACCACCAGGGTTTCCAGTACCAGCTCACCGTCCTTGACCAGCACATCCTTGAGGTCGAGCAGATGGTCGATGGGCGAGCGGCGGTGGTACAGCACGCCCATGGAGAACACCGTGTCGAAGCCCTGCAGCTTGGCCGGCAGTTCCTCGAAGGCCAGCGGCAGGTGCCATACGGGTTGATCCGGCAGGTAGCGTTTCATCGCCAGGAACTGGCAGAGAAACAGCCAGTTGGGATCGATACCGACCACGCTGTCGGCACCCGCGCCGAGCATGCGCCACATGTAGTAGCCGTTGCCGCAGCCGACATCGAGGATGCGCTTGCCGACCAGATCCAGGTGCGGGGCGACGCGCTGCCATTTCCAGTCCGAGCGCCATTCGGTGTCGATGTGTACGCCGAACAGCTCGAACGGCCCCTTGCGCCAGGGAATCAGGCCCTGCAGGGCGGTTTTCAATTGCGCGCGGGTGGCGTCATCGCAGGCGCCGCCGAAGGCGAAGCGCTGCAGCAGCTCCACCTCACTCACCGGTAATTCAGGCAGTGCCTGCACGGCGCCGTACCAGCGCGCCAGGTCGCCGTGACCGATGGCCAGCTTGGCATCGAGCAGGCCGGGCAGCTCACAAGCCCACTCCTGCAGCGGGGTACCGGCCAGTTGCGCCTGCAGGGCGTCGAGATCCAGGTCGCGCATCATGGCAGGGCCACCAGGGAGGCGAAGTTAAGGCACTGGAACCAGGGCACTACCTTGCTGAAGCCGGCAGCCAGCAGGCGTTCGCGATGCTGCTCGAGGCTGTCGGGCAGCATCACCTTCTCGATGGCGCTGCGCTTCTGCGCGATTTCCAGTTCGCTGTAGCCGTTGGCGCGTTTGAAGGCGACATGCAGCTCGGTGAGCAGCTCGTGCTCGGCGGCGTCCTCGAAGCGCAGCTTCTCCGAGAGGATCAGCGCGCCACCGGGCAACAGTGCCTGGCGAATGCGCGTGAGCAGCTCCAGGCGCCGCTCCGGGGGGATGAACTGCAGGGTGAAGTTGAGCGTGACCAATGAGGTGGGCTGCAGGTCGAGGGCGAGAATATCGGCCTCGATCACCTCCACCGGCAGCAGCTCCTGGAACATGGCGTCCTGGGCATGCAGGTATTCGCTACAACGCGCGACCATGGCTGGGGAGTTGTCCACGGCGATTACCTTGCAGCCATCGACGCGCACATGGCGGCGCAGCGCCTGGGTCACTGCACCGAGCGAGGCGCCGAGGTCGTAAAGGGTTGTGTGCGGCAGGGCGAACTGGCCAGCGAGCACGCCGATGTTCTCGACGATGGTCGGGTAGCCCGGCACCGAACGCTTGATCATGTCGGGGAAGACCCGCACCACATCCTCGTTGAAGACGAAGTCGGGCACCTCGGGTAGAGGCTGGGCGAATAGACGATCAGGTTCTTGGCTCACGGCGGTCGCAACGGCTAGCGGAAAAGGCCGGCATTTTAGGCTTTGTACGAAAAGTCGTCGAGCGATGGTCAGGCAAGGCGAAACTCCTCGAAGAAGCGCAGTTTACATGTTGTAAATGAGCATTCTGAGAGGGGGTTCAACGCAGCATCACCGAGCGCAGGCACTTTTCGTACAAAGCCTAGCCAAGTGCGGGCAATAGTCAGGGCTTTCCCGACTGCTCGCCCGAAGGTATCAGGCCTTGGCGCGCTGAAAGGCCGAGGCAGCGATGCCCCACTGGCCGAGCCAGTAGGTGAGGATGATGGCGTAAGGCGCGGCGTCGAAGCTGGCGACGAAGCGGTCGATGCCGATCAGGCTGTCGGACAGCACGAAGAGTGCGGCGCCGCCGGCTGCGAGCCAGGTGGAGCGCGGCTGCAGATGCGGGTGACCGATGCGGGCCAGGGCGCGCCAGAGCATCAGGCAAATAGCAGTGGCATAGCAGGCCACCGGGATCAGCAGCTCGCCCAGGCCGCTGCTGGCCAGTATGGCGAACATCGCGCCACCAGCGATCAGCGCTAGCAGCAGGGCGGGCAGGGCCGGTTGCCGGCTGTCGGAGCAGTAGGCGCGCAGGTAAGCCAGGTGGCCGAGCAGGAAGGCGCCGAGGCCGAACACGAACAGATCGCCGGGCCAGTCCAGCAGGATGTCGCCGGCCAGGGAGCACAGCAGGCCGATGCCGATCCAGCGCCGGTAGGTGCCGGCCGGCGCTCGGCGCAGCCAGAGCAGCAGGGCGATCACCGGAATGCCCTTGCTCAGCAGGCTCAGTTGCGCATCGCCGCTGATCCGGCCGTAGAGAAATACCGCAGCACCCGCCAGGCCGAGTAGCAACCAACGCATAGCAAGACTCCCTTCATCATTGGAATGGCGCGACTATGCCCAGCGACCGAACGGCTGCCAATGCGAGGGATGCCAAATCGAGGGGCGGATCGTGCCGCTACTCGACGCCGCCGGCAGTATTGGGCAACGTATGCGTTCGTTCAGGAGAAGCGCATGTCGATATCGCCACCTGTCACCGAGCTGATCGAGCGCCTTTACCGCGAGGAGTCGCGCCGTGTGCTCGCTACCCTGATCCGCCTGCTGGGTGATTTCGACCTGGCCGAGGAGGCGCTGCACGAGGCGTTTCGCAGCGCGGTCGAGCAGTGGCCGCAAGGCGGTGTGCCGGACAACCCGCGTGCCTGGCTGGTCTCCGCCGGGCGCTTCAAGGCCATCGACAACCTGCGTCGACAACGTCGCTTCCAGCCGTTGGACGAGCAGGTCGAATTGCCAGATGAGAGCGACGCCGAAGGCGGCGAACTGCTCGAAGACGACCGCCTGCGCCTGATCTTCACCTGCTGCCACCCGGCGTTGGCCAGTGATGCCCAGGTGGCGCTGACCCTGCGCGAGGTATGCGACCTGACCACCGAGGAGATCGCCCGCGCCTTCCTCTCCAGCCCGTCGACCCTGGCCCAGCGCATCGTGCGGGTCAAGGCAAAGATTCGCGATGCGCGTATTCCCTATGAGGTGCCGGGGCGCAGCGAGCTGCCCGAGCGCCTGGATGCGGTGTTGCGTGTGGTCTACCTGGTGTTCAACGAGGGCTATTTCGCCAGCTCCGGTGATTCGCTGACCCGCAGCCAGCTGTCCGACGAGGCGATTCGCCTGGGCCGTTTGCTCTTGGAATTGCTGCCCGAGCCGGAAGTACAGGGGTTGCTGGCGCTGATGCTGCTGCACGAGTCGCGTCGTGCTGCACGCAGCTGTGTGGATGGCGAGGTGATTTTGCTGGAGGCCCAGGATCGCAGCCTATGGAGTCGCGAGCTTATCGCCGAAGGCGAGGCGCTGGTGCTGCAGGCGCTGCACTCGCGGCGTTTCGGCCCCTACAGCCTGCAGGCGGCGATTGCCGCGGTGCATGCCGAGGCGGCCAGTCTGGAAGAAACCGATTGGGTGCAGATTGTCGGCCTGTATGACGAACTGCTGCGCCTGAACCCGTCGCCGGTGATCGAACTCAACCGCGCCGTGGCGCAGGCCATGCGTGACGGGCCCGAGGCGGGGTTGGCGCAGGTCGACCGGCTGCTGGCATCCGGCGAGCTGGACAATTACCACCTGGCCCATGCCGCGCGCGCCGACCTGCTGCGCCGCCTGGGTCGCCGCGAGCAGGCGATAAACGCCTATCGTCGGGCCCTGGCGCTGACGCAGCAGGGACCGGATCGGCAGTTTCTGCACAACAGGCTGGAGGAGCAGGGCGGGTAACGCACCTGTTCGTAGCCCGGATGCAATCCGGGGATGGTCGGCATCATGCTCCCGGATTGCATCCGGGCTACTGCGCAGGTTAGGCAGCAGGTGGCGGGCATTGCACCCTCACCCCAACCCCTCTCCCAGGGGGAGAGGGGCTAGCAGCACTTAACCGGCCACCAGCACGCGAATCGCTTCCAGGCGCAGGGCGGCCTTGTCGAACATCGCCAGGCTCTGTTCGCGTTGCTCGCGCAGGGCGTCGATCTCGCTGTCACGCACGCTCGGGTTGACCGCGCGCAGGGCGACCAGGCGCGCCAGCTCCTCGTCCAGTTCGGCGATCAGGCGACGCTTGGCCTCACTCACGCGCTCGACATGGCGCGGCATGACCTTGGCTTCGGCGTCGTTGATCTGCTTGGCCAGCACGTCGCGCTGGGCTTGGACGAACTTGTTGGCGCTGGCCCGCGGCACGCTTTCGAGCTGGTCGTTGAGGGTTTCGAAGCCGACCTTGGCGGCCAGGTCGTTGCCATTGGCGTCGAACAGGCAACGCAGCGCCGCCGGTGGCAGGAAGCGCCCCAGTTGCAGTTTGCGCGGGCCGACCACTTCGCTGACGTAGAGCAGCTCCAGCAGCACGGTGCCGGGCTTGAGCGCCTTGTTCTTGATCAGTGCGACGGCGGTGTTGCCCATCGAACCGGACAGCACCAGGTCCATGCCGCCCTGCACCATGGGGTGTTCCCAGGTGAGGAACTGCATGTCCTCGCGGGCCAGGGCCTGCTCGCGGTCGTAGGTGATGGTCACCGCCTCGTCGTCACCCAGGGGGAAGCTGGCATCCAGCATCTTCTCGCTGGGGCGCAGGATCAGGGCGTTGTCGGAGTGGTCTTCGCTGTCGATGCCGAAGGCGTTGAACAGCTCTTCCATGTAGATCGGCAGGGTGAATTGGTCGTCCTGCTCGTGGATGGCTTCGACCAGCGCTTCGCCTTCACCGGCGCCGCCGGAGTTCAGTTCCAGCAGGCGGTCGCGGCCGCTGTGCAGCTCGCCTTCGAGGCGGATGCGCTCGGCGGTGGCTTCTTCCACCAGTTGTTGCCACTGGCCATCGTCGCCGTTTTCCAGCAGCGGCAGCAGGCGTGGGCCGAACTGGTGCTGCAGGGCGTTGCCGGTGGGGCAGGTGGCGAGGAAGGCATTCAGCGCCTGGTGGTACCACTGGAACAGGCGTTCCTGCGGGCTGTTCTCCAGGTAAGGTACGTGCAGCTGGATGCGGTGCTTCTGGCCGATGCGGTCGAGACGGCCGATGCGTTGCTCGAGCAGGTCCGGGTGAGCCGGCAGGTCGAACAGCACCAGATGATGGGCGAACTGGAAGTTGCGGCCTTCGGAGCCGATTTCCGAGCAGATCAGCACCTGCGCGCCGAATTCTTCGTCGGCGAAGTAGGCGGCGGCGCGGTCGCGCTCGAGGATGCTCATGCCCTCATGGAACACCGTGGCGGGGATGCCGGAACGCACGCGCAGGGCGTCTTCCAGATCCAGCGCGGTCTCGGCGTGGGCGCAGATCACCAGCACCTTGAATTTCTTGAGCATCTTCAGGGTGTCGATCAGCCATTCGACGCGCGGGTCGATGCGCCACCAGCGTTGCTCTTCGTCGATATCGTCCTGCGCCTGGTAGCTGACCTCCGGGTACAGCTCGGCATGCTCGCCCAGCGGCAGTTCCAGATATTCATCGGGGCTCGGCAGCGGGTAGGGATGCAGCTCGCGCTCAGGGAAACCCTGTACGGCAGCGCGGGTGTTGCGAAACAGCAGGCGGCCGGTACCGTGGCGATCCAGCAGCTCGCGTACCAGGCGGGCGCGTGCTTCTTGGTCGCCGCCGTCGATGGCGTCCAGCAGTTCGCGGCCTTCATCACCGAGGAAGCCGCCGATGGCGTCGCGCGCCTGGGCGCTGAGCTTGCCCTGGTCGAGCAGTTCCTGCACCGCTTCGGCGACCGGGCGGTACTGGCTGCTTTCGGCGCGGAAGGCTTGCAGATCATGGAAGCGATTGGGGTCGAGCAGGCGCAGACGGGCGAAGTGGCTGTCCTGGCCGAGCTGTTCCGGGGTGGCGGTGAGCAGCAGCACGCCGGGGATGACCTCGGCCAGTTGCTCGACCAGCGAGTATTCGGCGCTGGCCTGCTCCGGGTGCCAGACCAGGTGGTGGGCTTCGTCGACCACCAGCAGGTCCCAGCCGGCGGCGAACAGGGCGTCCTGGGCCTTCTCGTCGTCCTTCAGCCATTCCAGGGCGACCAGCGCCAGTTGGCAATCCTCGAAGGGGTTGCTGGCGTCGCTTTCCATGAAACGCTCGGCGTCGAACAGGGCGACGTCGAGGTTGAAACGCCGGCGCATTTCCACCAGCCACTGGTGCTGCAGGTTTTCCGGCACCAGGATCAGCACGCGGCTGGCGCGACCGGAGAGCAGCTGGCGGTGAATCACCAGGCCGGCTTCGATGGTCTTGCCCAGGCCCACTTCGTCGGCCAGCAGTACGCGCGGGGCAATGCGGTCAGCCACTTCGCGGGCGATGTGCAACTGGTGGGCGATCGGTTGCGCGCGGGCGCCGCCCAGGCCCCAGAGGGACGACTGCAGCAGGCGGCTGTTGTGTTCGAGGCTGTGGTAACGCAGGGCGAACCAGGCCAGCGGGTCGATCTGGCCGGCGAACAGGCGGTCGCTGGCCAGGCGGAACTGGATGAAGTTCGACAGCTGAGTTTCCGGCATGGTGACCGGCTGATGCTGGGCATTGAGGCCGTGGTAGACCAGCAGGCCGTCGACGTCCTCGACTTCCTGCACGGTGAGCTTCCAACCCTCGAAATGGGTGATCTCGTCACCCGGGGCGAAGCGTACACGGGTCAACGGGGCATTGCGCGTAGCGTACTGGCGGGTTTCGCCGGTGGCCGGGTAGAGCACGGTGAGCAGGCGGCCGTCCTCAGCGAGGATGGTTCCCAGACCCAATTCCGCTTCGCTGTCACTGATCCAGCGTTGCCCCGGTTGATATTGCGCCATGCCTGTCTGTCTCCCGCGTGAAAAAGCCGGCTATGGTAACGGATGCGGCGCCACGGCCAAAGCGGTCATGGCACTATTGCCGTGCGGCTTAGTCAAAAGTGTAGCGAGCACCGGCTAAAGTCGCGGCTCACGGGGCCGACAGCCTGACCAAAGGAGGTGCTGCAACGTGCTACCACCTATCCCCCATAGCCTGGTGCCGGTCACTGCCACGCAGGACGTGATCAAGCCCAAGCCCGAGATTCCTCCGGTGACCCCGGCCGAGAGCAGCGCCAAGGAAAGTGCGCTGAGCCTCGACAAGCGCCACCCGCAGGAAACCGAGGAGCTGCTGCGCGAAGAACAGCGCCGCCGCCAGCGGCGTGGCTACACCCCCGAGCAACTGGCTGAGGCCGAGCCGGAAGAGTTGGAGCAAGCGCTAGGTGATCTGCCCAGGCAGGGGCTGTGGGTAGACGTTGAAGTCTGATTAAAAGTCTGCTGCGCGTCGGCCCTGCTGCGTTAAAAGCTGGCGAGTAATGCTCATGTACAAAAGTACAGTCGAACGCGACCCCGGCCGTTCCTCGCCAGTTTGATTCGCTGGCGCTCACCCTTCGGGCCAGCCTTTGGCTGTTACTCCCGTTGGTCGTTGCGCCTTGCATGGCTCTAGCTCGCGAGACTTTTAGCTTTTGCTAGGTATTAGCTCCGGAGTGTTGTCATGCTGTTCGCCGACCCCTTGCCCGCACTTGCCGATGCCGAGCTGGATTATCTGCCCGGCTGGGTCGACGCTGCCCTGGCCGATAGCTGGCTGCAAGCACTGGTCGAGCAAACGCCCTGGCAGCAACCTGAGTTGTTCATCCACGGCCGTTACCACCGCACGCCACGGTTGACGGCCTGGTATGGCGAGCCCGAGGCGCGTTACCGCTATTCCGGGAAGATTCACGAGCCCTTGCCCTGGACGCCGCTGCTGAACGAGATTCGCCAACGGGTCGAGAAAGAAGTCGGGCAATCGCTCAATGCCGTGCTGCTCAATCATTACCGCGACGGCCAGGACTCCATGGGCTGGCACAGCGATGCCGAGCCCGAGCTGGGTCGCAACCCGCTGATCGCCTCGCTGAACCTCGGCGGCAGCCGGCGTTTCGACCTGCGCCGTGTTGGCAGCACGCGCATCGAACATTCGCTGACGCTGGAACACGCTTCGCTACTGGTCATGCGCGGGCCGACCCAGCATCATTGGCAGCACCAAGTGGCGAAGACGCGCCAAACCTGCGCGCCACGCCTGAACCTGACCTTTCGCCTGATCCGGTTTCCGCTATGAGCAATGACGACAAGCTGATCGATTTCGCCGCCGAGCGCGACAAGCGTATCCATGACCTCAACGACAAGCGCCTCAACGAGATGCGTCAGGTTTTCGAGCAGGTGTTGCCGATCGGCAAGGCCAAGAAGAAGTCCAAGAGCAAACCCAAGAAACGCTGAAATTCCCGCCGTTCAATCGTTGTGCACGGCTGCCAGGCTGTGCTTCGCGCCTCGTACCCTCTCGATTTCTTGACCTGCGTCAGTATTCCCGTCGGCCCGCTCGCGCCTGCTCGTTGGCCATTGACCCAGATCAATTTTCCCGCCGCCAGCGCTGATAACGTGAAGCCATCCCAGACAGACAGGCACAACAGGAGGCAGCCATGTTCGTCGATACAGTGGTTCTCGCCGGAGTCGGCACCGTACTTCTGATGGTCGCGTTCTTCGGGGGTGTTGGTTACTTCATCTGGAAGGATGCGCACAAGCGCAAGCAGAGCTGATCCTTCCAGTTCACTGGGCACGCAAGGCAATTCGGGCGACTTCGGTCGCCCTTTTTTTATGTGTGCGTTGCCCACCTGAGGTCGCAGCACCTTCTGGACATAAATGCTTAGCTAGCTAATAATTGAGTTTCGCACGGAGGCGCAACTCAATCGCTACAGCTATGTTCAGGGCTGAGATTCTTTCAGGTAGCCATCGTGCGTGATTCCTTGCTGGCGTTTCTCGCGCCAAGCTCGCAAGCCGTTCAATTTGCCATCAAGACCCTGCTCGGCGGTGGTCTGGCGTTGTGGTGCGCGCTGCGTTTCGGCCTGGAACAGCCGCAGTGGGCGCTGATGACCGCGTTCATCGTCGCCCAGCCGCTGTCTGGCATGGTGGTACAGAAGGGCCTGGCACGGCTGCTCGGCACGCTGGTCGGCACCTTCATGGCCGTGGTGATGATGGGGCTGTTCGCCCAGGCGCCGCTGTTGTTCGTGCTGGCGTTCGCCCTGTGGCTGGCGCTGTGCACGGCATCCTCGACCATGTTGCGCAGCGCCTGGTCGTACTCCTTCGTGCTGGCCGGCTACACGGTGGCGATCATCGCCTTGCCGGCCATCGGCAAGCCGCATGTGGTGTTCGACGAGGCCATCGCCCGTTGCACGGAAATCTGCCTGGGCATCACCTGCGCCACCCTGAGCAGTGCCTTGCTCTGGCCGCAGCGGGTCGAGCGGCAACTGGCGCAGCAGGCGCGTAACGCCTGGCAGGCTGGAGTAGCGGCGTCGCGTCAGGCGCTGGCGGGTGAGGCCGACGCGCGGCAAGGCTTGCTGGAAGTGCTGGCGCGCATCGTCGCCGTGGATGCTCAGCGTGAGCATGCCTGGTTCGAGGGCGCGCAAGGGCGGCAGCGAGCCGTGGCGCTGAGGGTGCTGAGCCGTGATCTGCTCGGCATGCTGCGTCTGGCCCGCGGTGTGGCGCGACAGTGGCGGCAACTGAGCAGCACCGAGGCGCAGGCTGTCGCGCCCTGGCTGCAAGTGGTGGATGAGCGCCTGCAGCAGGCGCAACCGGCAGACTTGCAGGACTTGGTCGAGCAACTGCGCCAAGCGGCGCAGGACGAAGAACTGAGCAGTGGCCAGCAGCTGTGCCTGGAGCGGTTGATGGTGCTGCTGTTGCGTGTCGAGGACGCCAGTCGTGCCTTGCTCGCGGTCGAGGAGGGCAGAGCGCCGGCCGATGCGCCGCGCGCCTTGTCCTGGCACTACGATTGGCAGACTGCGCTGGTGTATGGCTCGCGCAGCGCGCTGACCTTCCTGGTTCTGGCTGCATTCTGGCTGGCCACTGGCTGGACCCACGCCACCGGTGCGCTGCTGCTGGCCTGCGTGGTGTGCAGCCTGTTCGCCCGGCTCGAAGCGGCGCCGCAAATCGGCATGATGTTCCTGCGCGGCATCTTCTACGCACTGCCAGTGGCGTTCTTCGTCGGGCAGATCCTGATGCCGCAGATCGACGGCTTCGTGATGCTCTGCATGGTGCTGGGTGTGCCGCTGTTCTTCGGTGTGCTGGGCATGGCCAAGCCGGCGACGGCTGCGACCTCGACCTCGTTTTGCCTGCACTTCATCGTGCTCTGCCTGCCGGCGCCGGGTGTCGGCTACAACGTCGAGTTCTTCCTCAATGAGGCGCCCGGCATGCTGATAGGCGTGGGTTGCGCGGTGATGGCGTTCAAGCTGGTAGTGCTGCGCAATCCGGTCTGGCATGGCCGGCGCCTGATGCAGGCGATCCTGGCCGACCTCGGTCGGTTGACCCGCCGCGACCTGGGCCGCGCCGAAAACTGGTTCGGCGGGCGTATGGCTGATCGTCTGCTGCAGTTGGCGCGGCATTATCCGGCGCGTCCGGATCAGGCGCGCAGCCGCTGGGACGATGGCGTGGCTGGCCTTGATCTGGGCGACGAGCTGCTGCACCTACGCAAGTGCCTGGCCAATGCCGATGCTGGCCTGGCGCGGTCGCAGCAGCGTTTCCTGGAGCGCCTCGACGACGCACTGGAGCGTGGCCCCGCGCCAGGGCGTGAAGACGATCTGAACGCAGCGGTGGCCGAACTGCAGGAGGCCCTGCGCGCCTGCACGCCCAGCATCGACAAGCGCCTGGCCGAGGCGGCGCTGTTGCAGTTGCAGAGCGGCTGGCGTCATTGGTGTCACGTGAAAGGGGAGGCCCATGGGCTTACATGAATGGTCGCTGGGCGGCGTGTTGCTGAGCCCGATGGCGGCTTACGCGGTATTGGCGTTGTTGCTGACCGGCGTGTTGCGCCTGGGGCTGCAGCGCGTCGGGCTGTCGCGCTGGATCTGGCACGAAGCCCTGTTCGATTGTGCCTTGTATGTCTGTGTCCTAGCGGCCGTGATTGCCGTGCTGGGGCGGTAAGGAGAGAAAGCATGCGTTCGACCATTCGAGTCGGCATCACCCTGGCCATGGTGGTGGCGGCGATCTTCGCCGGCTCCTGGATCTGGCAGCACTATATGTACTCGCCCTGGACGCGCGACGCCCGCGTGCGCGCCGACGTGGTGACCATCGCCCCGGACGTGTCCGGCTGGGTGGTCGAACTCAAGGTGCGTGACAACCAGCAGGTCAAGGCGGGCGACCTGCTGATGAGCATCGACCGCGACCGCTATCAGGCGGCGGTGGAGAAGGCCAGGGCGGTGGTGGATATTCGTCGCCAGCAATTGAGCCTGCGCGAGCACGAGGCCTCGCGCCGTTCCCGTCTGGGCGCCCAGGCGATCAGTGCCGAGCTGCTGGAAAACGCGCAGATCAATGCCGAGATGGCGCGCAGCGAATACCGCGAAGCGCAGGCCGATCTACGTGTGGCCGAGCTGAATCTGGCGCGCAGCGAAGTGCATGCCCCGCGCGATGGGCAGATTACCAACCTGGTGCTGGCGCAGGGCAACTACGTGAATGCCGGGCAGGCGGTGATGGCGCTGGTCGATACCCAGTCGTTCTACGTACAGGCGTATTTCGAGGAGACCAAGCTGCCGCGCATTCAGGTCGGCGCGCCGGTGGAGGTCTGGTTGATGGGCGGTGACCAGCAGCTTCTTGGCGAGGTGGAGAGCATCAGTCGCGGCATCACCGACCGCAACGCCAGCCCGGATGGGCAGTTGCTGGCCGATGTCGAACCGACCTTCAACTGGGTGCGCCTGGCGCAGCGTATTCCGGTACGGATCAGGCTGGATCAGGTGCCCGAGGGAGTGGTGCTGAGTGCTGGCATGACTGCCAGCGTACGGGTGGAGTAGCGCGGTTCTGACTGGTAGGAGCCGCGCCTCGCGGCGAATGGTTCAGGCAACGTCGATAATGAGTTGAACCCACTATTCGCCCCGGGGCGGGGCTCCTACAGTTCGAAGGATGGACAACGCGAAGCTTGTCCACCGCTTGGACTGACGCAATGGTGGATGAAAGAAGCGTCATCCACCCTGCGACCAATTGAACGTGATCAGGCGCGCTCGATCTGTGCCGGCGTGCGGCGCATCAGCACCTTGCCGTGGCGCACCGACACCAGCGCGTGGCCCTGGCTGCGCACCATCTCGTAATCGTCCGGTGCCGACAGGATCAGCAGGTTGGCCGGGCGGCCCACTTCCAGACCATAGCGATCACCCAGCGCCAGGGCGCGGGCCGAGTTCTCGGTGATCAGATCCAGGCTGCGCTTGAGGTCTTCGTAGCCAAGCATGTGGCAGATGTGCAGGCCGGCTTCGAGGATGCGTAGGATGTTGCCGTTGCCCAGCGGGTACCAGGGGTCGACGATGGAATCCTGGCCGAAGCAGACGTTCATTCCGGCGCGGTCGATCTCCGCCACGCGGGTCAGACCGCGACGTTTCGGGTAGGTGTCGAAGCGGCCCTGCAGGTGGATGCTCTCGGTGGGGCAGGAGATGAAGCTGATGCCGCTCATCTTCAGCAGGCGGAACAGCTTGGAGCAGTAGGCGTTGTCATAGGAGCCCATGGCCGTGGTGTGGCTGGCGGTGACCCGCGCGCCCATGCCACGCACGCGTGCTTCCTCGGCCAGCACTTCGAGAAAGCGCGACTGTGGGTCGTCTGTCTCGTCGCAGTGCACGTCCACCAGGCAGCCGGTGCGCTCGGCCAGGTCCATGAGGAACTTGATCGACGACACGCCCTGGTCACGGGTGTTCTCGAAGTGCGGGATGCCGCCAACCACGTCGGCGCCCAGCTCGATGGCCTGTTCCATCAGCGCACGGCCATTGGCGTAGGACTCGATGCCCTCCTGCGGGAAGGCGACGATCTGCAGGTCGATCAGGTGTCGGGTTTCTTCGCGTACTTCGAGCATGGCTTTGAGCGCGGCCAGGGTCGGGTCGGTGACGTCGACGTGGGTGCGCACGTGCTGGATGCCGTGGTCGACCAGCATGTCGATGGTCTTCCTGGCGCGGGTCTTGGTGTCTTCATGGGTGACCAGCGCCTTGCGCTCGGCCCAGCGCTCGATGCCCTCGAACAGCGTGCCGCTCATGTTCCAGGCCGGCTCGCCGGCGGTGAGGGTGGCATCGAGGTGGATATGCGGCTCGACGAAGGGCGGCACGACCAGATTGCCGGCAGCGTCCAGGTCGCCTTCTGCAATGGGATGCAGGGCGTGCTGGGCGTCGATGGCGGCGATGTGCTCATCGTCCAGGGTGATGCGGTGCAGGCCGTCGCGGCCGCGCAGGCGGGCATTGTGGATGATCATCAGGTTTCCTCTCAGGCAGGCGACGACAGGCGCCGGATCAACAGCGCAACGCTGATGTTCAGGCGATCGTGCGGATCTTCGAACGAGCAGCCGGTCAGCGCTTCGATGCGTTGTAAACGGTAGCTCAGGGTATTGCGGTGAACGTTGAGGCGTTGCGCGGCCAGGGCCAGGTTGCCGTTCTCGGCGAACCAGGCTTCCAGCGTCGGCATCAGCACTGGCTGGTGGCGCGAATCGTCGCCGATCAGCGGGCCGACCACGCGTTCGACGAAGCGATCGAGCAGGCTGCGGTCGCGGATGGCGCCGAGCAGCTCCAGCACGCCCAGCTCATTGAAACTGCACAGGCCCAGGCGCTCGGGAAAGCGTTGCGCCACGGCCAGGGCCTGGCGCGCTTCACCCAGACCCTGGGCGAAACGCGGCGCATCGCAACCGGCGCTGCCCAGACCGAGGAACAGCCGCAGCGGGCCGAGCTGCGGGCGCAACTCGTCGAGCAGCGCGGTCATGGCCTGGCGGTTGCGGGCTTCGGCCTGGCCGTCGGGGCAGGGCAGCAGGGCTATCCAGTGGCGGCCCTGACTGACCAGTGGCAGCGCGTCACCGAGTTCGCCGAGGCTCTGTTCCAGGCGCCGTTGCAGCAGTTGCTGACGGCTCTGCAGCTGGCGCTCGGCGTCTTCATCCGGGAGGTCGCCGAACAATTGCTCGCTGCCGTCGAGACGCAGCAGCGCCACCTGACGCGGTACGTGCAGCGCTAGCCCGAGGCTGTCGCCGCGTTGCAGCAAAACGTCGAGCGACTGGTAATCACCGTCGAGTACCTGCTCCAGCACGTGCTGGCGCGAACGGCCGAGTTGCTGCGCCTGCACCAGCGCGGTGCCGATGGCCTGAGTGACCACCACCATCTTCAGCGCGTAGGGCTGCTCGATCAGCGGCAGGTTCAGGCGTTCGGCCTCTGCGATGACGCTGGGCGGGATGGCCTGGATGAACTCGGCGCCGGTGAGGATGACCAGGCCGGCGACCACACGCTCATGACCCTCACACACCAGGCGCAGCAGGTTGGCCTCGTCGCGCGGGTGGTTGATGCCGGTGACGAAGATCAGCTCGCCGCCCATCACCCAGTCGGCGATACCTTCGTTCTCGGCCACGTAGGGCCAGCGCACGGCGTTGTCGCGCCCGGCCTGGCCAGCACGCAGATGCATGCTGTCTAAGCCGGGCAGGGCGAGCACATCGGCGACGGTCAGGCTCACGCGCCAGCGACCTGCTGGCGGCCGGCCAGGGCCTTGTTCAGTTCGAACAGCACGACGTAGGCCAGGGCAGCCACGGCGATGCCCACCAGCGGCGCGACCCAGGGCGAGAAGTAGGCGCTCAGTGCACCGATCAGGTAGGCGCCCAGGCCGACCCAGTTGAACGCCGGCAGGCGTGCATCGGCCAGTTTCGGATAGCGTGCACGATGGCCGTAGAAGAAGTCGGCCATGATCACGCCACCAATCGGCGGGATGATCGAGCCGAGCAGGATCAGGAAGGGAATCAGCATCTCGTACATGCCGCCGATGGCCAGCAGCGTGCCGATGCCGGCGCCGACCAGGGTGACGGTCTTGCGTTTGCCGGTGCGCAGCAGGTTGCAGCCGGCGGCGGCGAAGTTGTAGATGGTGTTGTCCTGGGTCGTCCACAGGTTGAGGAACAGCATGATCACGGCAGCCATGGACAGGCCCTGCAGCACCAGCACTTCGACCACATCCGGTTGCTGGTAGACGATGGCGCCATAGGCACCGGCGACGATCATCAGGCCGTTACCGATGAAGAAACCGAACAGGCTGGCCAGCACCGCGACGCGGCCGCTCTTGGCGAAGCGCGTCCAGTTGGTGGCCTGGGTGGCGCCGCTGACGAAGGTGCCGAACACCAGGGTGATGGCTACGCTCAGGCTCATGCTCTCCTTGGGCTCGACCGCGAGCAGGCCGGCGAGGCCGCCGATGTCGCGGGTGGCGATCCACAGTGACACCACCAGCAGCACCAGCATGGCCGGCACGGCGACACGAGAGAGCAGATCCAGGCCCTTGTAGCCGACGAAGGCGGTGAGACAGAAACCGAAGCCGAACAGCACCATCAGCGGGATGGTCAGGCCTTGCGGTAGGTCGAGAATCTTCACCAGGACGATGGCGATGGTCGCCGTACCCCAGGCGTACCAGCCGATCTGGGTGAAACCGAGTAGCACGTCGGACAGCTTGCTGCCCGCCTCGCCGAAGCAGAAACGGCCCATCAGCACCGAGTTCAGCCCGCTGCGACAGGCGATCAGGCCCAGCACGGCGGCATACAGGCCGAGCAGCAGGTTACCGATCACTGCAGCCCAGAGCAGGGTGGTGAAGTCGAAGGCCATGCCGATCTTGCCGCCTGCGAACATGGTGGCGGTGAAGAAGGTGAAACCAAACAACAGGATGGCAGTGGAGAACAGCCCCTTGCGCGCGCCGTTGGGCACCTCGCTCAGGGGGTAATCGCTATCGGGGGTGGCGTTGCTCATGGGCCTGGCTCCGGTAAGGGTGTGAAGCCTTGGCGATAGCAGGGGACGTGCCAGAAAGCAGCGCAGCGGGCTGCTTGGCAAGGTAGTCAAAGGGTTTTGTGCGAAATGCACAAAGAAACGCACTTATACGGCGCCAGGTTGCTCAAGGTTTGTGAGTGTAGAACAAAAGTGGTGCGCGACGCTGCGGTCGCGCACCAGCTTGCAGCGCCTCAGTTGACGGTAACCTGCGGCATCGGCGGCATGGTCACGGTCTGCTCGCTGGCCGGGGCGAGCACTTCGGCTTCGCCGTCGACCACTTGCTTGCCGTCCTGGTTGTACACGCGGGTGGCGATGCGTACGCGGTTCTTCGGCAGTTTTTCCAGCACTTCCAGCTTCACGGTCAGGGTGTCGCCGAGTTTTACCGGGCGGGTGAACTTCAGCTGCTGGCCGAGGTAGATAGTGCCCGGGCCAGGCAGGCGGCAGGCGATGGCGGCGCTGATCAGCGCGCCTGTGAACATGCCGTGGGCGATGCGCTCCTTGAACATCGTCTCGGCAGCGAAGGCTGCGTCCAGGTGTACCGGGTTGTTGTCGCCGGAGACGGCGGCGAACAGCTGTACATCGCGCTCTTCCACGGTCTTCTCGAAGGCCGCTTGCTGGCCGACTTCGAGGGCCTCGTAGGGGATATTGGTGACCTGGGTCATGGACACTCCTTGATTGGGCTTCGACCATGGCTCAGCGCCTGCTGCAGCCAGTCGATCAGGTGGGCGGTGACCTCGTCGCGATTGCTCTCGTTGAGCAGCTCATGACGGGCCTCGGGATAAATCTTCAGTTGCACGTCGCGCACGCCGGCCTCGCGCAGGGCGCCAGCCAGATCACCCACGCGCTTGCCGTCGCTGACTGGGTCGCGCGAGCCGCCGATCACCAGCAGCGGCAGGTCAGCATCGATCTGCGCCAGGTTGCTGGGCGGGGTAATGTGCTGCAGGCCATCGAGCAGGTCGCACCACAACTGCGTGGTGCAGACGAAACCGCACAGCGGATCGGTCACGTATTTGTCCACTTCCGCCGGGTCGCGGCTGAGCCAGTCGAAGGCCGTGCGGTTGGGCTTGAAGGCTTTGTTGAACGAGCCGAAGGAGAGAAAATCGATGACCTTGCTGCGCCCTTTGGGGCCCAGGCGCCAGCGCTCGAAGCCGGCGATCAGTCTGGCGGCCTTGTACAGCGCCACGGGCTGGTAATTGGAGCCGCAGAGCACGGCGCCCTGCAGGCTGCAGCTATGGCCCAGCAGATAGGCCATGCCGATGTAGCTGCCCATGCTGTGGCCGAACAGGAAGATTGGCGTATGCGGGTGCTGCTGGCGAATGTGGTGGTTGAGGGTGGACAGGTCGCCGACCACCTTGCTCCAGCCGTCTTCATCAGCGTAGTGGCCAAGGGTTCCGCGTTCGGCGGTAGCGCCATGGCCGCGCTGATCCAGCGCGTAGAGCGCGAAGCCTGCCGCGACCAGGGCTTCAGCCAGGCGTGCGTAGCGCAGGCTGTGCTCGGCCATGCCATGGGCCAGCATGACCGCCGCGCGTGGCGGCTCGTCGCCGTACCAGTGATTGACCTGCAATGGTGTGCCATCGCTGGCGTTGATAACGAAGGCGTCGTGGCGCATGGCGAATCCTTGTGCCGGGAGTTGGCGGCATTGTGCACCTTGGCCGTCATCACGCAAAGCACAGTCGAATTTCCATCGAGCCGCAAAGATCGGTTACGAATCACTACATTTATTGCGAAATTCAGCCCATCAATGACGCCTTCGAGCTATTTGCGGCGCCGCTCTGAACTGCTACTTTCCGGGCAGTCCCGCACCGCGGGCCAGATCACTTCAGGGGAAGAGGACAAGAACAATGCAACCTGATTTCTGGAACGACAAGCGCGCTCCCGGCGTGCCAAACGATATCGACCTGTCCAGCTACAAGTCGGTGATCGAAGTATTCGAGCGCTCATGCAAACGTTTCGCCGACCGTCCGGCCTTCAGCAATCTCGGCGTCACGCTGACCTATGCCGAGCTGGATCGTCTCTCCGCGACCTTCGCCGCCTACCTGCAGAAGCACACCGACCTGAAACCGGGCGATCGTATCGCGGTGCAGATGCCCAACGTGCTGCAGTATCCGATTGCCGTGTTCGGCGCCATGCGCGCCGGGCTGATCGTGGTCAACACCAACCCGCTGTACACCGCGCGCGAGATGCGCCACCAGTTCAAGGATGCCGGGGTGCGTGCGCTGGTGTACCTGAACATGTTCGGCAAGTTGGTGCAGGAAGTGCTGCCGGATACCGAGATCGAGTACCTGATCGAAGCCAGGATGGGCGACATGTTGCCGAGCCTCAAGGGTTGGCTGGTCAACACCGTGGTGAAGAAGGTCAAGAAGATGGTGCCCGACTACCATCTGCCCCAGGCTATTGCCTTCAAGCAGGTTCTCAAGCAGGGCCACGGCCAGACGCTGACGCCGGTCAAAGCCAGCCACGACGACATCGCCGTGCTGCAATACACCGGCGGCACTACTGGCGTGGCCAAGGGCGCCATGCTCACCCACGGCAACCTGGTGGCCAACATGCTGCAGGTTGACGCCTGCCTGGCGCAGCTCGGTGATGACGGCACGCCGCTGATGAAACAGGGGCAGGAGATCATGATCGCGCCGCTGCCGCTGTACCACATCTATGCCTTCACCGCGAACTGCATGTGCATGATGGTCAACGGCAACCAGAACGTGCTGATCACCAATCCTCGCGACATCCCCGGCTTCGTCAAGGAGCTGGGCAAGTGGAAATTTTCTGCGCTGCTGGGCCTGAACACCCTGTTCGTCGCGCTGATGGATCACCCCGAGTTCAAGAACCTCGACTTTTCCAACCTCAAGGTCACCAACTCCGGCGGTACTGCGCTGGTCAAGGCCACCGCCGAGCGTTGGCAGCAGATGACCGGCTGCACCGTGGTGGAAGGTTACGGCCTGACCGAAACCTCGCCGGTAGCGAGTACCAACCCCTATGGCGACAAGGCGCGTCTGGGCACTGTCGGCATTCCGGTGCCGGGCACGGCGTTCAAGGTGATCGACGACGACGGCAACGAGATGCCGCTGGGCGAGCGCGGCGAGCTGTGCATCAAGGGACCGCAGGTGATGAAGGGCTACTGGCAGCGCGAGGAAGCGACCGCCGAAGTGCTCGACGCCGAGGGCTGGTTCAAGACTGGCGATATCGCGGTGATCGACCCGGACGGCTTCGTGCGTATCGTCGACCGCAAGAAGGACATGATCATCGTCTCCGGCTTCAACGTGTACCCCAACGAGATCGAGGACGTGGTCATGGCCCACCCGAAAGTCGCCAGCTGCGCGGCCATCGGCGTGCCGGACGAGAAGTCCGGGGAGGCGGTCAAGCTGTTCGTGGTGCCGCGTGACGGCGGCGTCACCGCGGAAGAGCTCAAGGCCTACTGCAAGGAAAACTTCACCGGCTACAAGGTGCCCAAGCACATCGTGTTCAAGGACTCGCTGCCGATGACCCCGGTGGGCAAGATCCTGCGTCGCGAGCTGCGCGACATCGCCTGACCCAAAGCCCCTCCCCACTGCAGGGGGAGGGGCTTTCCCGCCTCAACTGCCCTCGGGCACTCCAATTGTTGTGATTTGGTAACTACCTTCGCGTGTTTCATGCAGCCCAGTGCAGCATCACCGGCAGAGACGAGCTAGGCTCTACGCGCTGCAAGATGCGAGCTAGAGGCTTTTCGCGGGGTGACGAAGACAAGGATGGCCTGTGACTGAGCGGTCTTTTTCGGTCACTTTTGCGACTCTAAAGGCCATGTTTGGTGCTGGTCGGCCTCTGGCAAAGCTGCTACTCTCGGCGCGCTTCCGGGCCCTGGGCCAGCGGGAAAGCGAGCTATACACACAACAAACAACCGCCGTCGCGCGGTGAAGATCAGCTGTTGCTTAGGAGTGGGCTTCCATGACCGAAAACTTCTGGAAGGATAAGTATCCCGTTGGGGTTGCTGCCGAAATCAATCCCGATCAGTACCCGAATATCCTCGCGGTATTGAAAGAGTCCTGCCAACGCTTCGCCGACAAGCCTGCTTTCAGCAACCTGGGCAAGACGCTCACCTACGGCGAGATCTACAAGCTCTCCGGTGACTTCGCCGCCTATCTGCAGAAGCACACCGATCTCAAGCCCGGCGACCGCATCGCCGTGCAACTGCCCAACGTCCTGCAGTACCCCATCGTGGTGTTCGGTGCCATGCGTGCCGGCCTGGTGGTGGTCAATACCAACCCGCTGTACACCGCGCGGGAAATGGAGCATCAGTTCAACGACTCCGGCGCCAGGGCGCTGATCTGCCTGGCCAACATGGCCCATCTGGCCGAGCAGGTGGTGCCCAAGACCGGCGTCAAGACCGTGATCGTCACCGAAGTCGGCGACATGCTGCCGACCTTCAAGCGCCTGCTGGTCAACGCCGTGATCAAGCACGTGAAGAAGATGGTGCCGGCCTACAACCTGCCCAAGGCGGTCAAGTTCAACGATGCCCTGGCCAAGGGTTGTGGCCAGTCCTTCACCGAAGCCAACCCGAGCAACGATGACATCGCCGTGCTGCAGTACACCGGTGGCACTACTGGTGTAGCCAAGGGCGCGATGCTGACCCATCGCAACCTGGTGGCCAACATGCTGCAGGTCAAAGAGCTGATGGGCGCCAATCTCAATGAAGGTTGCGAGGTGCTGATCGCGCCGCTGCCGCTTTATCACATCTACGCCTTCACCTTTCACTGCATGGCGATGATGCTGATCGGTGGCCACAACATTCTGCTGACCAACCCGCGCGATCTGCCGGCGGTGGTCAAGGAGCTGGCCAAGTACCGCTTCACCGGTTTCGTTGGCCTCAATACCCTGTTCGTTGCCCTGTGCAATAACGAAGACTTCCGCAAGCTGGACTTCTCCAGCCTGAAGCTCACCGTCTCCGGCGGCATGGCCCTGCAACTGGCTACCGCCGAGCGCTGGAAGGAAGTCACTGGCTGCGCCATCTGCGAAGGCTTCGGCATGACCGAGACCAGCCCGGTGGCCACGGTCAACCCGTTCAGCGCCATCCAGCTCGGCACCATCGGCATTCCGGTGCCCTCGACCCTGTGCAAGATCGTCAACGACGACGGCCAGGAACTGGCGATCGGCGAGATCGGCGAGCTGTGCGTGAAAGGCCCGCAGGTGATGAAGGGCTACTGGCAGCGCCAGGAAGCCACCGACGAAATCCTCGACGCCGAAGGCTGGCTGAAGACCGGCGACATCGGTCTGATCCAGGAAGACGGCTACCTGCGTATCGTCGACCGCAAGAAGGACATGATTCTGGTGTCCGGCTTCAACGTCTACCCGAACGAACTGGAAGACGTGTTGGCAACCCTGCCGGGCGTGCTGCAGTGTGCCGCCATCGGTGTTCCGGACGAAAAATCCGGCGAAGCGATCAAGGTGTTCGTGGTGGTCAAGCCGGGCGAGAGCGTGACCAAGGAACAGGTGATGGAGCACATGCGCGCCAACCTCACCGGCTACAAGGTACCCAAGGCCGTCGAGTTCCGCGACATGCTGCCGACCACCAACGTCGGCAAGATCCTGCGTCGCGAACTGCGCGACGAAGAGCTGAAGAAGCTGGGCAAGAAGTGATTCGGCCATGCTGATGAAAACGCCACCTTCGGGTGGCGTTTTTCATTGCGTCACCTTACCTGTTGGTTGCGCCGAGTGTTCAGCGATGTAGGGCGTACCGGGCGGCGATCGGTGCGCGAAGCAGAACGCCAATGGAGTTTCGAGTGATCGTCGTAGTACCAGGCTTGGCGTGGCCTGGCGGACTGTTCGCTTCGCTCCTGAGTCCGCCCTACGCGCTAGGAATGAGGCGGGTGTGGAAATGCCCGCTGCCTGGGGCGAAGCGCGCCTCTACGGCCTTCAGCGATGTAGGGCGTACTCGCGAAGCAGTACGCCGTTAAAGGTTGAGGTATTTAGGCAACCGGTCGTCTAGACTCTTGCTCACCAGGACTGTCAAGGACGACGTCTCATGCCCAACTACCGCCGCATCTGGTGTCCGGGTGGCACCTACTTCTTCACTCACGCCCTGCGTGTTCGCCATGGTAACGATCTGCTTGTCCGCAATATCGGCGTCTTGCGCGAGGCCGTGCGTATCGTTCGCCGCAGCCATCCGTTCCAGATCCATGGCTGGGTGGTATTGCCCGACCATCTCCACTGCCTGATCGAGCTTCCGCAGGGCGAGGCTGATTTCGCACTGCGCTGGCGCCTGATCAAGATGCTCTTTTCCCGTGATGTGCCGGCTGAGGAATGGCGCTCGAAGATTCTGCTGCGCCGCCGTGAGCGTGGCATCTGGCAACGTCGTTACTGGGAGCACCTGATTCGTGACGATGAGGATTTCCGCCGTCATCTCGATTACATCCATATCAACCCGCTCAAGCATGGCTTGGTGCGGCGGGTAAGTGACTGGCCCTATTCCACTTTTCACCGAGACGTCGAGAGTGGACGTTATCCCCTGGACTGGGCGGGAGGCCCGGAGACGAATGAAGGACTTTATGACGATTGAAGCGTGCGAGTGCGCTGATCGGCGGACTGTTCGCTGCGCTACGAGCGGTCGGCGTCCCGATCCGCCCTACGCGCTGGCGCTTCATGCTTGTGCTTCCTTCGCGCCACGCCAGGCCACCAGCAGCACGCCGCCGACGATGCACAGCGCTGCCAGCAGCATGCTCAGGCTGCCCTGTTCGCCGAGCAGGCCGATGGCGATGGCGGCGCCGGTGATCGCCGCCACCGAGCCGATCTGGCTGAGAAACACCGTGCCGGCCAGATTCTGCAGGACGAAGAACAGCGCATAGACCGCCGCGAACAGCAGCATTTGCAAGGCCAGCAGGCCGACTGCCGCGGTGTTTTCCAGACGGGGTGCGAGGTCTACGCCGAACAGACCCAGCGGCACCAGCAGCAGCGCGCCGCCAAGCAGCATGCCGGGCGCCAGGGACAGCGGGCTGGCTCCCTCCGGCCAGTAACGGGCACGGTAGATGTTGCCGAACGCCAGGAACACCGGCACGCAAAGCGCCGCCAGCACCCACAGCAAGGGGCTGTCGCCTGCGTTGAGCTTGCCCAGCGCCAGCAGCAGGCTGCCGGCCAGACCGATGCAGATGCCCAGCAGACGAATGCGGCTCAACCCTTCCATGCGCAAGGCCAGGGCCAGCAGGTAGGTGATCAGGGGCGGGAAGGCCAGGCACATCGAGGCGAAGCCGGCGCCGACATGGCCAATCGAGCTGAACAGCAAGCCGTTCGGCACGGCGATGCTGAGCAGCCCCGAGGCCAGGTAATAACCCAGCAATCCGGGGCTGATGCCAGGGCGCTCGCCGCGAATCCAGGTGAACAGCAACAGCAACAAACCACCGCCCAGCAGGCTCCAGAGCAGGTAGGCCATGGCCGGCCAGCCGACGTTGCCGGCCAGTTTCACCAGGATGCTGGTCAGCCCCATCAGGGCGCCGATGGTCAGCAATAATGACAAGGCGAGAACGGGACGAAAGTGGGAGCCGGGCATGCAGCTGTCTCCTGAGGGTGGATGCGTTACGATGCAAACATTCTTTTTGAAAAGTATCTTGATATCAAGATAAATCGAGGGCGATATGCAAGACCGCGCACAATTGGCTGCCGAACAGTGGCTTCGACAGCGGCCAGATCTGGATGGTTTTTCCATGGCGGTGATTGGCCGCCTGGGTGAGCTCAGCCAGGTGATCACGCGCGATCACCTGCTGCCGTTCTTCACCAAGCACGGCCTGCAGGCCGGTGAGTTCGACCTGCTCGCGACCTTACGCCGCTCGGGCGAGCCCTATGCACTGATGCCCACGGCGTTGTACGAGAGCGCGATGATTTCATCGGGCGGCATGACCAGCCGCATCGACCGTCTGGAAAAGGCCGGGCTGATCGAGCGGCGCAAGCACCCCAGCGACCGCCGTGGCGTGCTGGTGGCACTGACCCCGGCCGGCTTCGAATTGATCGACGGCATTCTCGAAGCCCATGTGGCCAACCTGCAGCGTGTGCTCTCGGGATTGACCGCTGACGAGCAGCGGACGTTGCATGAATTGCACGGTAAGTTGTTGGCAGGGATAGCGCAGCAGGGCGCTGAGTGATTGGCGCGAAGGAGGCTGTGTTTCTATGGCCTCCAGGCGCCCTCTTGAGCGTGCGTCCATGACGCTCTCAGTGCTGCTGCCAGTACGCGGATGTTGGAGCACGCGCAGCGCGTGGCGGTGATCAAGATGGACTCAAACGCCGCGACGGTCGAAGCCTTCGAGTTGACGCCTCAGCGTTTTGAGCCACGATCTTCTGGCGGTATAGCGAGAAGGCGCACATATGGAATCGGTCTGGATCGCAGCGGGAGTCTTCGTATGTCTGCTGTCGGCATCCCTGCTCATGATGCATTGGTACCCCAAACTCTCGGCTCGTCACCGAGATGAAGAAGCCAACACGGTGGTGCGCCTGGTCGCCAATATCTTTGTGGTCATGACCTCACTAGTGTTCGGCCTGATGATCAATTCGGCCAAGAACACCTTCGAAGCGATCGATACCAACATGCACGCCTATGCGACCAGCCTGATCATCTTCGATCGAACACTGAAGACCTACGGTGACAAGGTACAGGACACGCGCGAGCACCTGGCTGCCTACGTGGAGCACGCTATCGCCAATCCCTATCGCGGCGACGAAGCACTTCAGCACCGAGCGAGCCCCGCGACTCAGTTTCTGGATGACATTGGGGTGGTCCTGGCTGCCATCAGCCCCGAAACCCGCTATCAAGAAACCATGCTCAGCGACCTTCGTCAGCAGTACCACTCACTCATAGAACAGCGCTGGCGAATCGTGGAACAGTCCGAAGGGACGATACCGATGCCACTCATCGGCATGCTCGTCGCGTGGATGACGCTGATCTACGCCAGCTTTGGCTATCGCGCGCCGAATAACCCGATGGTGATTGGCATGTTCGCCTTGTCGGCACTGCTGATTGCCGCCTCCGTGTACCTGGTTCTGGACATGGACATTCCCTTCCATGGACCGATACAGATATCAGACGCACCATTGCGCAGAGCCCTGGCGGAAATGCAGATGTAGTGCGGGTTTCCCAGGGAGAGCAGTCACCCGTGAGGGTGAGGGTTGAGCGCAGCGGTTCAGTGCCAAGCACTCGTTCCGCTCACATGCTGTGATGTTCCACCAGAAAATCCACGAACACCCGCACCCGCGCCGGCATTGCCGAACCGCCCACGAACACCGCGTGAATCGGTTCCCGATCTCCGGGGTTGAAGGCTTGCAGCAGCGGTACCAGATCGCCGCGCTGCAGGTCTTCGGCCACGCTGAATTCGCCGATGCGGGCGATGCCGGCGCCGACCCGGGCGAACTGCGCCAGCGCCTCGCCGCTGCTGCATTCGATGTTGCCGCCAACTTTCAGGGAGAACGCCTGGCCGTCGCGGGTAAAAGGCCAGTTGGGTTCGGCGCGGCGGAAGTTGAAGCGCAGGCAGTTGTGCTGCAACAGGTCTTCCGGTCGCTGCGGCGTGCCGTGGCGTTGCAGGTAGTCGGGGGAGGCCACCACCACCTGGCCGGTTTCGCCGACCTTGCGGGCGGTCAACGGGCTGTCCGGCAGATGGCCGAAGCGTACGGCTACGTCAGCCTGGCCGCCGAGAATGTCGACCACCTCGTCGCCCAGGCTGAGGTCGACAGTGATGTTCGGGTAGCGCGCGCTGAACGCCGCCACCAGCGGCACGATGGCCAGCCGGCCATGGCCGAGCGCGGCACTCACGCGCAAGCGACCCCGTGGCACGCCCTGATCGGTGATGGCTTCCTCGACTTCGGCCATGTCGGCGAGGATGCGTCGGGCGCCGCGCAGGTACGCCTCGCCCTCGGCGGTGAAGGTGATTGCACGGGTGGTGCGCAGCAGCAGGCGCGTGCCGAGGCGCTGCTCGGTGCGCGCGATGATCCGGCTGACGGCCGAAGGCGTCAGCCCCAGTGCACGTGCGGCGGCCGACAGGCTGCCTTCCTCCGCCACGGTGGCGAACACCACCATGTCACCTGATCGGCCTCCTATGTCCATTTGTGCTCCGTAAGCAAAGGTGTTTGCCAGAAATGCCATCTACCGCCGTCAAGGTTTGGATCCTAGCATTCGCGGCATAGATGAGGAGCCTTTCCATGCGTATCAATCCACCACTCGTTGCACTCTCCATCGGTGCCTTCGGTATCGGCGTTACCGAGTTCGCGCCCATGGGCATGTTGCCGGGCATCGCCAGCGATCTCGGCGTTTCCATTCCCGCTGCCGGCCTGCTGGTCAGCGCCTACGCGCTGGGCGTACTGCTTGGCGCGCCACTGATGACCCTGACCACCGGCAAGATTCCCCGGCGCTACCTGCTGATCGGCCTGATGGCAATCTTCACCTTGGGCAACCTGATGTCCGCCCTGGCCACTGACTACACCAGCCTGCTGATCGCTCGCGTGGTGACTTCGCTGAATCACGGCGCCTTCTTCGGCGTCGGCTCAATCGTCGCCGCCAGCGTGGTCGCGCCGGACAAACGCGCCGGGGCGGTGGCGGCGATGTTCATGGGCCTGACCCTGGCGACCATCGGCGGCGTGCCGCTGGCGGCCTGGTTCGGTGAAGTGCTCGGCTGGCGCACGGCGTTCTGGGGCATTACCGGCCTCGGCGTATTGGCCATGCTCGCACTCTGGTTCGCGCTGCCCAACGTGCCGCTGCCGAAAAGCGACGGCGTGCTGGCTGAGATCCGCGTGCTGGGCCGTGGCCCGGTGCTGGCGGCGCTGGCCCTGACCGTGATCGGTTCCAGCGCGATGTTCACCGTGTTCACCTACATCGCGCCGATCCTCAGTAGCGAGACCCAGGCGTCCACCGCCTTCATTACCGCCATGTTGGTGCTGTACGGCATCGGCCTGACGCTCGGCAACGTGTGGGGCGGCAAGGCGGCAGATCGCTCCGTCGACCGCACCCTGATCGTCTCGCTCAGTACGCTGATCCTGGTCTTGCTGGCCTTCACCGTATTGATGCGCTGGCCGTTGCCAGCCGCCGTGGCCATCCTGATCTGGGGCATCGCCAGCTTCGCCATCGTGCCGCCACTGCAGATGCGCGTGATGGAGGCAGCCAAGGACGCACCCAACCTGGCCTCGGCAGTGAATATCGGTGCCTTCAACCTGGGCAATGCGATTGGCGCAGCGCTGGGCGGCGTGGTGATCAATGCGGGGTTGGGCTATCCGGCGATCTCCCTGGCGGGGGCGGCGATGGCGGGACTGGGGCTGCTGATGGTGTTGGGGTTTGCCTGGCGTGCCAGGACCGTGACGGCGCCAGCGGTATGTCAGTGACGTGAGGCCTCACGGTTGGCTCCCTGCGCGTCAGGAGTCACTCGCGGAGCCAAACGTCACTGCTCTTGAGCTGCGTCTTCGAGTGTGAAGTGAGGTAGATAAGCTTCGCGTTGTCCACCCTACCCGAGGTTTCACCGTAGGGTGGATGACGCCTTTTTCACACCGCTGCGGCGGTTGTCCGGGCTACTTGCTGGCCTGATGTGATTCGCCCATGTAAAAAGAAACCCCGCCGAGTGCGGGGTTTCTCGTTTTAGACGTTGAGCATTCCATAGGGGCAAGGAGAAAACTTCTCACGCGTGTGCGAGTTCTTTAACTGCTTTCTTCTGTTTAACCTTTACTTCGACGCGCATGTCCGCGTTGCTAAGCAGGTTGACCAATGCGTCCAGAGAAAATTTGGCGATTTTCCCGTTGAGCAGGTCGTTGAGCCTAGGTTGAGTAATGTGCAGTCGTTTGGCTGCATCTTTCTGTGGAATGTTCCACTTCTTCACCAGTTCGCTGCATTCCATCATGAGCTGCGAACGCAGGCGCAGGTTTAGTGCTTCTTCTGGCGAGTCGGTCAGCGCATCCCAAACATTGTGATAGCTGTTGGTTGCCATTTTCATGTGCCTCTTGGGGTAGTCAGAGCAGGACATAGCTCTGTGCGGCTCTGACGACTTTACCCTCCCATTTGTGGATGGGAGGGTAGGGTGTCGCCGATGCTACTCAAGCTGCTTGAACCTCGCTTTTGCCAGGTCAATGTCCCGCTTTTCCGTCTTCTGAGTGGTTTTGCGAAAGGCATGCAGTACTGCGACTGTATTGCCACGGTTTGCCACATAGAACACGCGAAAAGCCCCTGAATCCTCTCGTATTCGTATCTCTATAACACCGGGTCCTACGGTGTTGATTGGTTTCCAGTTTGTTGGTTCCATTCCCGATTGGACGCGGTGAAGCTGGTATCCAACTTCATGAATCACATCCTTAGGGAACTCTCTAATGTCATCGAGGCTGGTGCCGCAGAATTGAATGTCTTTCACTGAGAAATCTCCGCTGCCCGTAGAGGGCGCTATGGAATTTTTTAGAAGTTTTCATCTTGGTCACCTTCGCTGGCTTCAGTTTCAGTTCAGTTTTCAATTCAATTTCAGTTCA
Source organism: Pseudomonas alcaliphila JAB1 (assembly GCF_001941865.1). Lineage (NCBI taxonomy): Bacteria > Pseudomonadati > Pseudomonadota > Gammaproteobacteria > Pseudomonadales > Pseudomonadaceae > Ectopseudomonas > Ectopseudomonas alcaliphila. The sequence goes on from NZ_CP016162.1 coordinate 1,717,232, forward strand.
ATTTTCGATTACGCCAATTGACCACGGTGGTGAACCACCGTGGGAGTAAATTTATATCAAAGTGGATATAAGTCAAGCTCTGCTTGAGCTCCAGCACCTCACGCTCAACCGTCTATGGGCCTGTGCTCCGTTCGACGCACTTGCACTGGGCACCGGATGCTCTGGTCGCCGGGGCGGATCTTGACCAGCGGCCCTATGTACAAGGTCCTGAGACCAGTTCCCTTGCTGCTCAGCTTTGTAAATGACGCACACAAAAAAGCGTTGCCAGAGAAGAGGCGAGGGCATGCCCTCGCCTGAGTCGTTACAACCGCAACTCCGTCCGCAAGGCCTGATGCCCGCCACCTAGCGGCGAGCACAAGCGTTGGTGGATGCGGCTGAGAAAGCCCAGCTCGAAGGCATGGCGCTGAGCACCCGGCGGGTATCTACAGCTCAAAAAACGCTTGATTTCTGCATTTCTACGTAAAAACCGAGGCAGCTCCGTTTTCTGAGCGCACCAGATTTCAACGTCGCTCACGCTCTTTCCTGGGCAAAAAACGCGGCGGGACTTTTTCAAAAGAATCGACCGAAAGCAGCCGCCCCATTACGCCTTAATCTCACGCTCTTCCGCTGCGGTATAGCCTGCCCGCCTTGAGGCGTAATCTGCGACAATCCCGCCTTTGCCCTGATTGCCCGATCCAGATGACTGACCTCGCCACGCTGCAGAAGAACTTCGACCACGTCATGATCGCCGAGCGTCATCGCTTGCGCCGGCAGTTGCATGAGCTGCAGAAGCATCCCGATGAGGCAAAGCTGGCGCAGTGGCTGGAGCGTTTTCAGGCGTCCAGCGATAAGGTCGATACGCGGCGCAGCAGCATTCCGGTGATGCGTTACGACGATGCACTGCCGATTGCCGCCAAGCGCGACGAGATCAAGGCTGCGCTGGAAAAGAGCCAGGTGGTGGTGATCGCCGGTGAGACCGGTTCGGGCAAGACCACGCAGTTGCCGAAGATCTGTCTGGAGATCGGCCGGGGCGTGCATGGGCTGATCGGCCACACCCAGCCGCGCCGCCTGGCGGCGCGTAGTGTGGCGACTCGGGTGGCCGAGGAGATCGGTACGCCGCTGGGCGAGCTGGTCGGTTATCAGGTGCGTTTCGAGGATCAGAGCAAGGACGGCACGCTGATCAAGCTGATGACCGACGGCATCCTGCTCGCCGAAACCCAGCACGACCGCTTTCTGGAAAAGTACGACACCATCATCGTCGACGAGGCGCATGAACGTAGCCTCAACATCGACTTCCTGCTCGGCTACCTGAAGACCCTGCTGCCGCGTCGCCCGGATCTGAAGCTGATCATCACCTCGGCGACCATCGATCTGGAGCGTTTCTCCAAGCATTTCAACGACGCGCCGATCATCGAGGTGTCCGGTCGCACCTACCCGGTGGAAACCTGGTACCGCCCGCTGGCGGCCGAGGTAGACGAGGAGGGCGAGCGTCTGCTCGATGACCTGTCCATCGACCAGGGCATTCTCGCCGCGCTGGACGAGATCGCCGAGCACGAGCGCAGCGTGGGCCAGCGCCCCGGCGACGTGCTGGTGTTCCTGCCCGGCGAGCGCGAGATTCGCGAGGCGGCGGAGGTGCTGCGCAAGGCCAATCTGCGCTTTACCGAGGTGCTGCCGCTGTATGCACGGCTGACGCCGGCCGAGCAGCAGAAGATTTTCGCGCCCATGCCGGGACGCAAGATCGTGCTGGCCACCAACGTTGCGGAAACCTCGCTGACCGTGCCGGGCATCCGCTACGTGATCGACAGCGGCACCGCGCGCATCAGCCGCTACAGCTACCGCGCCAAGGTGCAGCGCCTGCCCATCGAGCCGGTGTCGCAGGCCAGCGCCAACCAGCGCAAGGGCCGTTGCGGCCGGGTCGAGCCGGGCATCTGCATTCGCCTGTACAGCGAGGAGGATTTTCTCGGTCGACCGACATTCACCGACCCTGAGATTCTGCGTACTAATCTCGCGGCGGTAATCCTGCAGATGCTGCACCTGCGCCTGGGCAGCATCGAGGACTTTCCCTTTATCGAGCCGCCAGATGGCAAGGCCATCAGCGACGGCTTCAACCTGTTGCAGGAGCTGTCGGCGGTCAACCGCGAAAGCCAGCTCACGCCCATCGGCCGGCAACTGGCGCGCCTGCCCATCGACCCGCGCCTGGGGCGCATGGTGCTGGAAGGAGCCAAGCAGGGTAGTCTGGAGGAAATCCTTATCGTCGCCGCCGCGCTGTCGGTGCAGGATCCGCGCGAGCGACCGATGGATCGCCAGCAGGCTGCCGACCAGGCGCATGCGCAGTGGAAGGATGTGGACTCGGACTTCGCCGCGCTGATCAACCTGTGGCGCGGTTTCGAGGAAAAACGCCAGGAGCTGGGCAGCAACCCGCTGCGTACCTGGTGCAAGAAGAACTTCCTCAACTACATGCGCCTGCGCGAATGGCGTGATGCGCACCGGCAGCTGGTGTTGATCGCCCGTGAACTGCAGTTGAGCGGCAATGCTTCCCGTAGGAGCCCGCTTGCGGGCGATGATGGTCAGGCGGATCGCCCGCAAGCGGGCTCCTACAAAGAAGCGGTTGTCCCGACCAAGGACACTCGCGTCAACGCCATTGCCCGTCAGCAGGCCGAGGCCAGTGAGGCGGCAGTGCGGGCGAAGAACTACGCCGCCGTACACAAGGCGATTCTCGCCGGCCTGCTCAGCCAGATCGGCCAGAAGACCGAGGAGGGCGACTACCTCGGCGCGCGTCAGCGGCGTTTCTGGATTCATCCGTCCAGCGTGATCGGGCGCAAGAAGCCCAACTGGATCATGGCCGCTGAGCTGGTGGAAACCACCAAGCTGTTCGCCCGTATGGTGGCGAAGATCGAGCCGGACTGGATCGAGCCGCTGGCGGCGCATCTGGTGAAGAAAAACCATCTGGAACCGCACTGGGAGAAGAAGCGCGGCCAGGTGGTGGCATACGAGCAGGTCACCCTGTACGGTATGATCATCGTCGGTCGCCGCCCGGTGCATTACGGCCCCATCGACCCGCAGGTTTCCCGTGAGATGTTCATTCGCGAGGGCCTGGTGCGTGGCGAGATCAACAGCCGCGTGCGCTGCCTGACCGCCAACCGTCAGTTGCTCGAACGCCTCGACGAGCTGGAGGCCAAGTCGCGTCGCCGTGACATTCTCGCCGACGAGGAAACCCTGTTCGGCTACTACGATGCGCGCATTCCGCAGGACATCTACCAGGCCGCGAGTTTCGAGAGTTGGTACAAGAAAGGCAGTGCCGCCGACCCGAAACTGCTGATCATGCGCGAGGAAGACGCCTTGGCCCGCGATGCCAAGGAAGTCACTGCCGCGCAGTACCCGGACACCTTGCGCATTGGCGAGCTGCAATTGCCGCTGAGCTATCACTTCGAGCCCAACCACCCGCGTGACGGCGTGACCCTGCGCGTGCCGGCGCCGCTGTTGCCGCAACTGCAGCCCGAGCGCCTGGAATGGCTGGTACCGGGGCTGCTGGAGGTCAAGTGCATTGCGTTGGTGCGCGGTTTGCCCAAGGCGCTGCGCAAGAACTTCGTGCCGGTGCCGGACTTCGTCGGCGCGGCGCTGGACAAGCTGGTGTTCGGCCAGGGTTCGTTGCCGCAGGCGCTGGGGCATGAGCTGCTGCGCATGACCGGTGCGCGGGTGCCCGATGAGGCCTGGCAGGAGTCCGCCGCTGGGTTGGAAAACCACCTGAAGATGAACATCGAGGTGGTCGATGCCCAGGGCAAGTTCCTCGGCGAAGGTCGCGATCTGGCCGAGCTGACCGCGCGTTTCGCCGAAGCCAGCCAGGCTGCGCTGGCCATCCCGCAGCAGAGCGACAAGCCGAAAGCGGTGGAGGCCAAGGTCTTCGCTCAAGTAGCGGAGAAGACTCAGCAGAAGATCGCCGGGCTGTCGATGACGGTCTATCCGGCGTTGGTGGAGGAAGCGGGCGTGGTCAAGGAAGGGCGCTTCCCGACCCAGGCCGAGGCCGACTTCCAGCACCGCCGTGCGCTGCAACGTCTGCTCCTGCAACAGTTGGCCGAGCAGGCCAAGTTCCTGCGCGGCAAGCTGCCGGGGCTGACCGAGCTGGGTTTGCTGTATCGCGATATCGGCCGCGTCGAGGCGCTGGTCGAGGACATTCTGCTGGCCAGTCTGGATGCCTGCATCCTCGAAGGCGAAGCGACGCTGCCGCGCGATGGTGCGGCCCTGGCGCAACTGGCCGAGCGCAAGCGTGGCGACTGGACGGCATATGCCGAACGTATTGCCCGCCTGGTGCTGGAGATTCTCAAGCTCAACCACGGCCTGCAGAAGCGCTTCAAGGGCAAGATCGACCTGGCCCAGGCCATGGCGCTCAACGACATCAAGCAGCAACTGGCCAATCTGGTCTATGCCGGCTTCGTGCGCGAGACGCCGGGCGAGTGGCTCAAGGAAATTCCGCGTTATCTGAAGGCCATCGAGCAGCGCCTGGACAAGGTCGGCGCGCAGGTGCAACGCGACCGCGTGTGGACGGGCGAAATCACAGGCTACTGGGAACAGTACAAGGCCCGCGCTGCCAAACATGCCCAGGAAGGCAAACGTGATCCGGAACTGACGCTGTACCGCTGGATGTTGGAGGAATACCGCGTGTCGCTGTTCGCCCAGCAACTGGGCACGAAGATGGCGGTGTCGGACAAGCGCCTGAGCAAGCAGTGGACGCTGGTTGAAAGTTGATGATCGGCGCTCGCCCCGGCGGTGGGGCGAGCTATCCACTGATGAGTGCGGAAACTGAAAAACGATGAGTGTGAATGATGAAAACGTCGGGCTGGGGCGCCGTGGCTGCCTGGGCCTGTTTCTGGCTGGTTTGGCATTCGTGGTGCTGATATTCGCCGGCCTCATCTACATCATGACCCGCCCCCAGGATGGCGAGATCGAGGCGGCCGAGCGCCAGGCCATCGAAGCCTGCTGGAAAAGTGCGCAGGCCACCGAACGTAGCTTCACCGAGGAAAGTTGCCAGGAAATGGAGAAGCAGTTCCTGCGTAAGTTCGGCCATCAGCCATGAGCCTGCTGCAACGCCTGAGCTTCAAGCATCTGGTGGTGGGCTTCTGCGTCTTGGCGCTGGGGAGCGTGGTGCTTATCTGGTGGCTCAGCGGCGCGGCCTATCTGCGGCCCTACGCCGAGCAGACGGTGATCTTCGGTCAGGGCGAGTTGAAGCTGCCGCCTGAACCGGCTGGCCCTGGCCCCATTCGTGTGGTGCACTTCTGGGACCCGGACTGCCCCTGCAACGCGGAAACCGACGCGCACCTGCGCTATCTGATTGGCCTGCACCGCAATGCCGATGTGGCGTTCTACAGCGTGCAGAAGCCGGGCAGCACAGGCGAGATCGCGCCGTTTCTGCGGGGGCGGATCAAGCCCTTGCCGGGTATCGAGGGCATGGAGTCGCTGCCAGCCAGCCCGGCCCTGGCGATCTGGGATCGTGACGGCAACTTGGCCTATGCCGGCCCTTACAGCGAGGGGTTGGTGTGCAACTCCAGCAACAGCTTCGTCGAGCCGGTGCTCGATGCGCTGACCCAGGGGCGCCATGTGTCGCTGGCCAGTGGGTTGGCGGTGGGGTGTTATTGTGCTTGGAAGTAGGGGCGCAGGCTGATATGCCCGCAGGCGCCTCGCTTCCCCGGATGCTTGATCGTCTTGGAGAGCGCTCTGTGTAGGAGCCCCGCCTCGGGGCGAAGCGTTCGTCAGGATGACCGGGGTTGTGTGGCCCATTCGCCGCGAGGGCGCGGCTCCTACAGGATGGTGCGCTGCGAAGCGTGCATGTCCGGGCTTTCAGTTGCGTAGCCCGGATGTAATCCGGGGCATGCATCGAATCTGTATGCGGGTTTGGTATAGCTATCGCGGCTGAAGCCGCTCCTACAGGTGCATGGCGCTTGCAGAGGTTCAGCAGTCCCGTGGGAGCGGCTTCAGCCGCGATGCTTTTGGCCGCGCTCAATTGCCCCGGATTGCATCCGGGCTACAACACCAGCCGTCCTCGGCCTCTACTTGACCCCGCTCTGCGCTCAGCCTTTCGCAAGGCCGACGCTCCTCACCTGCGCATTCGAAAATTTCGAAATCTCCTCAATGTCAAGGCAGACCGTGCTGTCAGCCGGTGGCATCTTTCCTTTCAATGATTCCTGTCAATTTGCTGACAAACAGCTCTAAAACGGGGCTGTGATCATTTGTCGCACCCCTGCGCTTCTTTGCTGGCTTCTTGCTGCAAAGTGTTTCAAATCTTTGCATAAATGTTTCTAAACATGTCGAAAAGCTGCTGTGAGTTCGCTCATAAGTAGGCCGCTAACGAATTGTATGAGGCCCTTTTAGCCGGCAACATCGTCGATTCCCACGGTTTTACCGCTTCGCTTGCACGGATGCTCAAGCTCTGAGTTCTCGCTGCCGGCCTTTTGCTCGATGGGCCGCACGGCAACTGAAGCCGACTGTGGGCTCACTCAGTTGAAGGTCGTGACATGAAAGAAGAGAAATACCATCGTTGTGTGCGCTGGCTGGTGATGGCGATTGCCTTCTCGGCGCTCGGTGGATGTGACTGGGCACTGTTCAACTCGAAAGGGCAGATCGGTGTCGAGCAGGGCAACCTCATCCTGATCTCCATTGGTCTCATGTTGATCGTGGTCATCCCCGTGATCGTCATGACCTTCTGGTTTGGCTGGCGTTACCGCGAGTCGAACGAGAAGGCCACCTACACGCCCGACTGGGCGCATTCGCACAAGATCGAACTGGTCGTCTGGGGCGTTCCCCTAATCATCGTCGCCGTTCTGGCGGTCATCATCTGGCAAACCTCGCACTCGCTCGACCCCTATCGCCCGATCGAGTCGGACAAGCCGGCACTGAACATCGAAGTTGTCTCGCTCGACTGGAAATGGCTGTTCATCTACCCGGACCAAGGCGTGGCCGTGGTCAATGAGCTGGTGATTCCGGAGAAGACCCCGGTGACCTTCCACATCACCTCCGACACGGTGATGAACGCGCTGTCGATCCCGCAGCTCGGCGGGATGATCTACGCCATGGGCGGCCAGCGCACCCAGCTCAACCTGATCGCCAACGAACAGGGCGAGTTCTTCGGCCAATCCGGCAACTTCAGCGGCGAAGGCTTCTCGGTCATGCGCTTCACCACCCACTCGGTCAGCGACGAAGACTTCGCGCAGTGGGTCGACAAGGTCAAGCAGTCGCCCGAGGTCATGGACTTCGCCGCCTTCAAGCAGGTGGGCGAGCCTGGCGAGATGGTCCATCACCGTTACCCGATCTACCCGATCCGTTACTTTGGCCAGGTCGAACCGAACCTGTTCAACAAGGTGATCGGGCAGTACGTGACCCTGAAAGATTCCCACAGCACGGCCATGCACGAAGCAGCGGAGGTGCAGGAGTGAATATGTTTGGAAAACTGACTCTGGACGCGATTCCGTACCACGAGCCAATCATCATGATCACCCTGGCCATTGTGGCGCTGGGTGGTCTGGGGCTGTTCGCGGCGGTGACCTACTTCAAGAAGTGGGGCTACCTGTGGAGCGAGTGGCTCACCTCGGTGGACCACAAGAAAATCGGCGTGATGTACATCCTCGTTGCGCTGGTCATGCTGGTGCGTGGCTTCGCCGACGCCATCATGATGCGTACCCACCTGGCGATGGCCCACGGTGACGGGCAGGGCTACCTGCCGCCCGAGCACTACGACCAGATCTTCACCGCGCACGGCATCATCATGCTGATCTTCGTGGCCATGCCACTGGTCACCGGCCTGATGAACATCGTCGTGCCGCTGCAGATCGGCGCGCGTGACGTGGCCTTCCCCTATCTGAACTCGCTGAGCTTCTGGCTGTTCGTCGGCGGCGCGCTGCTGATCAACCTGTCGCTGGGCCTGGGCGAATTCGCCAAGACCGGCTGGGTGGCTTATCCGCCGTTATCAGGGATTCAGTACAGTCCCGGCGTGGGGATGGATTATTACATCTGGAGCATGCAGCTATCAGGCTTGGGGACGACGCTGACGGGGGTCAACTTCATCGCCACCATTCTCAAGATGCGTGCACCGGGCATGAGCCTGATGAAGATGCCGATCTTCACCTGGACCATCCTCATCACCTGTGCCCTGATCTGTGGCGCCTTCCCTCCGCTGACCGCTGCTTTGGCGATGCTGTCGCTCGACCGCTACCTGGATTTCCACTTCTTCACCAGTGAGCTGGGTGGCAACCCGATGATGTACGTCAACCTGTTCTGGATCTGGGGTCACCCGGAGGTGTACATCCTGATCCTGCCGGCGTTCGGCGTGTTCTCCGAAGTGGTGGCGACCTTCTCGCGCAAGACCCTGTTCGGCTATGCCTCGATGGTGTGGGCGACTGCGGCCATCGGCGTGCTGTCGTTCGTGGTGTGGTTGCACCACTTCTTCACCATGGGTTCCGGTGCCAACGTCAACGCCTTCTTCGGCATCATGACGTCGATCATCGCCATCCCCACCGGGGTGAAGATCTTCACCTGGCTGTTCACCATCTTCCGTGGTCGTCTGCAACTGAACGCCATGACCTGGATGACCCTGGGCTTTTTGGTGACCTTCTCCATCGGCGGCATGACCGGTGTACTGCTGGCGGTGCCGGCGGCTGACTTCGTGCTGCACAACAGCCTGTTCCTGATCGCTCACTTCCATAACGTGATCATCGGTGGTGCGGTGTTCGGCTACCTGGCCGGCATCATCTACTGGTTCCCGAAAGCCTTCGGCTTCAAGCTGCTCGATCGCTTCGGCCGTTACTCCTTCTGGTGCTGGCTGATCGGTTTCTACTTCGCCTTCATGCCGCTGTACGTGCTGGGCTTCATGGGTATGACCCGTCGTCTGAACCACTTCGACAACCCGGCCTGGGTGCCGTGGGTGCAGGTGGCCGTGGTCGGTGCGGTGCTGATCGGTATCGGCATCGTGTTCACCGTGGTGCAGTTCGTCACCAGCTACATCAAGCGCAAGGAAAACCTCGACGTGAGCGGCGATCCGTGGGATGGCCGCACCCTGGAGTGGGCGACGTCCTCGCCGCCACCGTTCTACAACTTCGCGGTCATCCCGACGGCGGACAAGATCGACGCCTTCTATGAGGCGAAGAAGAACGGTGTCGAGCTGATGCCTGCGCCGGAGCACTACGAGCCGATCCACATGCCGAAGAACACCGGCAATGGTCTGGTGGTGGCAGGTTTCATCATCGCCTTCGGTTTCGCCATGATCTGGCACATCTGGTGGCTTGCCATCGTTGGCCTGGTCGGGGCTGTCGCCAGCTTCATCGTGCGTTCCTACGACGAAGACATCGACTACTACGTGCAGCCTGAAGAGATCGCGCGGATCGAGCATGAGCACCATCAAACCAAAGCCAACGCAGTCGTACAGGCCTAACCATGACCGCTTACGAACCCCACTATTCACATGACGCTCATGGCCACGATGGCCATGAGCACCACCACGACACCAGTGGAATCAAGCTGTTCGGCTTCTGGGTTTACCTGATGACCGACCTGCTGATCTTCGCCACGGTGTTCGCCACCTTCGCGGTGCTGAGCAACTCCTTCGCCGGTGGTCCCACCGCGAAGGAAATGCTGCGTCCGGGTCTGCATTTGGTGCTGGTGGAAACCTTCGCTCTGCTGTTTTCCAGTATCACCTATGGCATGGCCATGCTGGCCACCTACCGTGGGAACAAGGGCGCGGTGCTGCGCTGGCTGGGCATCACCTTCCTGTTCGGCGTGGCCTTCATCAGCATCGAGCTGTACGAGTTCCGCCACCTGATCCATGAAGGTGCCGGGCCGCAGGTCAGCGCCTACTGGTCGGCGTTCTTCACCCTGGTTGGCACCCATGGTCTGCACGTCAGTGCCGGTCTGCTGTGGATGTTGGTGTTGATGGCGCAGATCAGCAGCCGTGGCCTGACTGACACCAACAAGACCCGCGTCGGGCTGCTCAGCCTGTTCTGGCACTTCCTCGACGTGGTGTGGATCTGCGTGTTTACCGTCGTCTATCTGATGGGGGTGCTGTAAATGGCTCATCAAGACAACCATGCCGCCCATGCCGTGGGCTTCAGGGATTACCTGATCGGTTTCATCCTGTCGGTGATCCTCACGGTGATTCCCTTCGCTCTGGTCATGCACCCTGAGGTGCTGGGTCTGAGTCGTGGTGCAACGCTGATCACCGTGGTGCTCTTCGGCCTGGTGCAGGTGCTCGTCCATCTCGTGTACTTCCTGCACATGAAGACTGACGCGGAAGGCCGCTGGAACGTGATTTCGATGATCTTCACTGTGATGGTCATCGTGTTCGTGGTCGGCCTGTCGGTCTGGATCATGTGGAGCATGCACTATCACATGATGATCAACTGATGCTGGCGCTCCTGAAGCAGTACCTCAACCTCGCCAAGCCGGGCATCGTCTTCGGGAATCTGATTTCCGTGACGGGCGGTTTCTTCCTGGCTTCGCGCGGCGATGCGAACCTGGCGCTGTACTTCGCGACAGCGCTGGGGGTTTCGCTGGTGATCGCCTCAGGCTGTGTGTTCAACAACTACATCGATAGGGACATCGACCAGAAGATGGAGCGCACCCGTAACCGGGTTCTGGCGCAGGGGCTGGTTTCACCTGTGCACGCCATCGTCTATGCCTGTGCGCTCGGGGTAGCGGGGGTGGCGTTGCTGTACGCCGCCACCAACACCCTGGCGGTGATGCTGGTGCTGATGGGCTTCGTGGTCTATGTCGGCCTCTACAGCCTGTGGCTCAAGCGTGGCTCGGTGTACGGCACCCTGGTCGGCAGCCTGTCCGGGGCGGCTCCGCCCGTGGTCGGCTACTGCGCGGTGAGCAACGAGTTCGATGCCGGCGCGGCCATCCTGTTGTTGATCTTCAGCCTGTGGCAGATGCCGCATTCCTATGCCATCGCCATCTTCCGTTTCAATGACTACCAGGCCGCGAACATCCCGGTGCTGCCCGTCATCAAGGGGATCTCGGCTGCCAAGCGGCAGATCGTGCTGTACATCGCTGCCTTCGTGGTCGCGACCCTGATGCTGACGCTCAGCGGCTACGCCGGTTACAGCTACTTCGCGGTCGCCGCGCTGAGCGGTGCCTACTGGTTGTGGATGGGTGTGTCGGGCTACAAGGCCGTCGATGATCGAGTGTGGGCGCGCAAGCTGTTCACCTTCTCCATCGTCACCATCACCATGCTCAGCGTGATGATGTCGGTGGATTTCATCTCCTCGCCCGAGCAGGTATTGGTGACCTCCATCAATCACCTGTGCAGCCAGTTCGCCGGCAGCGCGCAGGGCATCTGCGCGGTGGTCGCCGGTATCTGACCTTGGCTCTGTGGGAGGGGCTTTCGGCTCTGGCATCCTGCTTCGCTCTACCTCCTGCATCCATGCAGTCGTAGCCGCGACAGTCGCCGCTGAAGCGCCTCCCACGGGTGTTTCTGTCGTAACGGAATATCCACCATCGGTGGATCGGTGAGGCTTGACCCACTCGACGCGGCACTGTCAGGTGGACTGTTCGCTTCGCTACGAGCGGCCGGCGTTCCGGTCCACCCTACGCCCTGAGCGGCCTGTAGAGTGGATGCCGCTCCTCACATTCACCAGCCGGTGGACATATAGCCTGGTTTTAGCACCGCGAAACCCGGGTTATGTCAACGTTGTAGGAGCGGCTTCAGCCGCGATTGTCGCCGCACTGAAGCGCTTCAGATACTGCGCTGATTGACCCGCTGCGACAGCGCCTCGGCCGACTCCTTGCGCTCGGAGTAACGATCCACCAACTCGGGGTGGTCGCGCAGCAGCCAGGTGAAGCGCACCAGCTCTTCCATCACGTCCACCAGGCGGTCGTAGTAGGGCGATGGCTGCATGCGATCGTCATCGCCGAATTCGAGAAAGGCCTTGGGCACCGAGGACTGGTTGGGGATGGTGAACATGCGCATCCAGCGGCCGAGTACGCGCAACTGATTGACCACGTTGAACGACTGCGACCCGCCACACACCTGCATCACCGCCAGGGTCTTGCCCTGGGTCGGGCGCACCGCGCCGATGGCCAGCGGCACCCAGTCGATCTGCGCCTTGAACACCGCCGACATGGCGCCGTGGCGTTCCGGCGAACACCACACCTGGCCTTCGGACCACTGCATCAGCTCGCGCAGTTCCTGCACCTTGGGGTGCTCGACCGGGGCGTCGTCCGGCAGGGGCAGGCCGGACGGGTCGAAGATGCGCGTCTCGCAGCCCAAGTGTTGCAGCAGGCGAGCCGCTTCCTGCACCAGCAGGCGGCTGAACGAGCGCGGCCGGGTGGAGCCGTACAGCAGCAGGATGCGTGGCGCCTGGTTCGCGTCGCTGCTTTGGGTGGGCAGCAGGTCGAGGTCGAGATTGGGCAGGTCGTCGTTCATGCGCGTGTCCCTACAGCTGGCCGATACGGTTGAGCGCCTGCTGCAGCTCGTCACGATTCATGTCCGCCAGGGGCAGGGCGAGGAAGGCGCGGCAGCGCGCTTCGATCTTCGCCAGGGTGGCGTGGAAGGCGGCGTCGATGATGGCCTCGTCACCTTCCACGTGGGACGGATCTTCCAGGCCCCAGTGGGCTTTCAGCGCCGGGCCGAAGTACACCGGACAGGCTTCGCCGGCCGCCTTGTCGCAGACGGTGATGACGATGTCCGGTGGGCAACCTTCGAAGGCGTCGTTGCCCTTGCTGCTCAGGCCCTCGGTGGCGATGCCGGCTTCGCGCAGGGTGACGAGGGTGCGTGGCAGCACCTCGCCGCGCGGGAAGCTGCCGGAGCTCACCGCCTGGTGCTCGCTCGGCGCCAGGTGGTTGAACATGGCTTCGGAGAGGATGCTGCGGCAGCTATTGGCCGTGCACATGAACAGGACTTTCATTTGAAGACTCCAGGTCAGAGGCTCAGGCGCAGGGCCAGGGCCGAAAGGGTGAGCAGCAGCACCGGCAGGGTGAGCACGATGCCGACCTTGAAGTAGTAACCCCAGGTCACGCGGATGCCCTTGCGCGCCAGTACGTGTAGCCAGAGCAGGGTGGCCAGGCTGCCGATGGGGGTAATCTTCGGCCCCAGGTCGCAGCCGATCACGTTGGCGTAGATCATCGCCTCACGCACCGCGCCGCTGGCCTGGCTGGCGTCGATGGCCAGGGCGCCGATCAGCACGCTGGGCATGTTGTTCATCAGTGACGACAGCAGCGCGCTGAGCAGACCGGTGCCCAGCGCCGCGCCCCAGATGCCATACGCGGCGAAGGCGTCGAGCAGGCGCGTCAGTTCGGCGGTCATGCCGGCATTGCTCAGGCCGTAGACCACCAGGTACATGCCGAGGGAGAAGATCACCACCTGCCAGGGCGCCTCGCGCAGCACCTTGCCGGTGGCGATGCGTTTGCCACGCGCGGCGACCGCGAACAGCAATGCGGCGCAGGCCGCCGCCACGGCGCTGATGGGGATGCCCAGTGGCTCCAGGGCGAACAGCCCGACCAGCAGCGCCAGCAGCACCGCCCAGCCGACCTTGAAGGTGCTGAGGTCGCGGATCGCCTGGCTGGGCGCCTGCAACGCCGCCACCTCGTAGCGCGCCGGAATGTCGCGGCGGAAGAACAGCCACAGCACCAGCAGGGTGGCGGCGACGCTGACCAGATTCACTGGCACCATCACTGCGGCGTAGGCGCCGAAGCCGATACCGAAGTAGTCGGCCGAGACGATGTTGACCAGGTTCGACACCACCAACGGCAGGCTGGCGGTATCGGCGATGAAGCCGGCGGCCATGACGAAGGCCAGGGTCGAGGCCGGCGAGAAGCGCAGCGCCAGCAGCATGGAAATCACGATGGGGGTGAGAATCAGCGCCGCGCCGTCGTTGGCGAACAGTGCCGACACGGCGGCGCCAAGCAGGATGCTGAAGGCGAACAGGCGCGCGCCGCTGCCATTCGCCCAGCGCGCCACGTGCAGGGCCGCCCATTCGAAGAAGCCGGCCTCATCGAGCAAAAGGCTGATGATGATCACCGCAATGAAGGTCGCCGTGGCGTTCCACACGATGTCCCATACCGTTGGGATGTCGGCGAAGCTGACCACACCAGCGGCCAGGGCCAGCACGGCGCCGAGCGAGGCGCTCCAGCCGACGCCAAGGCCTCGGGGCTGCCAGATGACCAGAATCAGGGTGAACAGGAAGATGGCGACGGCGATTAGCATGGGGACTGTTCAGCAGCAGGTGGCGAGGCGGGCAGGGCGGTCGCCCATGTTGGCGAGACGGCTGGCGTCCTGCTGCAGCCAGGTGCGGTTGGCGGCCAGGGTGGCGGCCAGCACGTCGCGCACCCACTGCGGCAGGTCCGGCGCCAGGCGGTAGTACACCCATTGGCCCTGGCGGCGATCCTGCAACAGGCCGCTGGTGCGCAGTTGCGCCAGGTGACGGGAGATCTTCGGCTGGCTGTCGCCCAGCGCGCAGACCAGCTCGCACACGCACAGCTCGCCCTGCTCGGCGATCAGCAGCACGGCGCGCGCGCGGGTTTCATCGGCCAGGGATTTGAACAGCGCGGGCGGGGAGAGGTAGTCGGACATTGGGCAAGTCCTTATATACGGGTTGGCGAATATACGGAAATCCATATGTTCTAGGCAAGCTGGTGGTGATTGGGGGCGGCTTTGCACTACAGTCCCCAAGCCGGTCGCCGGGACGGATTTTCCCGGCCAGAGATTTTCGAGGGAGGCGCTTGATGCGTTTACCGCGCATGCGCAACGTGATGGCCTGGACGCTGGTGGTGCTGTTGTTGATCGTGGTGGCCTTGCTCGGCATACGCATCGCCGGGCTGTCGTCGTTGCCCGAACTGGAGCCCTGGCACCGCCTGGTGCCGCAGGAGATGGAGGTCAGCGAGCTGGACGCTGCCGACTGGCAGGCCTACCTGACTGCCGAGGCGGCCCTGTTCGAGCGCCTGCAGAGTGAGTTGATCGAGCCGGTCACGGCCTCCGGCACGGCGCCCTACAGCCGCTACGCCAGCGACAGCCCGGTCTACCCCGGCAATCTGCCGCGCGACTGGAACCGTTCCTTCATTCTGCAGCCGCCAGGTCCGGCGCGGGGCGTGGTGGTGTTGCTGCATGGCCTGACCGACTCGCCGTACAGCCTGCGCCATATCGCTCAGCACCTGAGTGAACAGGGGCTGCTAGCGGTGGTGCCGCGCATGCCCGGCCATGGCACGGTGCCGGCGGCGCTCACTGCTGCGCACTGGGAGCAATGGCTGGCCGCTACCCGCCTGGCCGTTCGCGAGGCGCGGCGCCAGGTACCGGAAGGGCCGCTGTATCTGGTCGGCTATTCCAATGGCGGTGCGCTGGCGCTGCGTTACAGCCTGGCCGCGCTGGAGGACGAGCAACTGGCCATGCCGCAACGCCTGGTGCTGATTTCGCCGATGATCGGTGTCACCAGCTACGCGCGTTACGCCGGGCTGGCGGCCCTGCCGGCGTTGCTGCCGGCCTTCGCCAAGTCGGCCTGGATGAACGTGCTGCCGGAGTTCAATCCGTTCAAGTACAACTCTTTTCCGGTGCATGCGGCGCGGCAGACCTATGAGCTGACCAGCGAGGTGCAGTCTGCCTTCGATGCCGCCGAAGCCGATGGCCGTCTGTCACGATTGCCACCGGTGCTGGCCTTTCAGTCGCTGGCCGACAGTACCGTGAGTACACCAGCTGTGGTGCGTCATTTGTTCGAGCGTCTGCCGGCCAATGGCAGCGAACTGGTGATCTTCGACATCAACCGCTCGCAGGCGGCCAGCTCGCTGCTGCGGGCGGACATGAGCGGCTTGCTCGAGACCTTGCTGCCACCGGCTCAGCGTGACTACGACCTGACGGTGGTGGGTGTTGCGCAGAGCGGTGGTCGTCAGGTCGAGGCGCGGCGAATCGCGGCCGGCCAGCGTGAGGCGCGGGTGACGCCACTGAACGTCGAATACCCGAGCCAGCTGTTCTCGCTGTCACACGTTGCACTGCCGTTCCCCACGGACGATCCGCTGTATGGCAGCGAACCGACTTCCGAGGAGTTCTACGGCGTAGCCCTTGGCACGCTGGCACCGCGCGGTGAGCACGGCGTGCTGGTGGTGGGGCTCGATAGTTTGCAGCGTATGACGTCCAACCCCTTCTACACCTATTTGCGCGAGCGCATCGACGAAGACCTGTAGGTGGCTCGGTGCGCACGGCGTCCGAGCGTAGGGTGCGCCGTGCGCACCGAGTGGTTTGAGGGGTTACAACCGGAAACGCCCGACCAGGCCATCGAGTTGGGTCGACAGTGCCTGCAAATCGCTGCTGGCCTGGTTGAGCTGATCGGCGATATGGGTGGTGCCGACGGTCAGCTCGTTGATGTCGACGATGTTGCGGTTGATGTCTTCGACCACGCTGGACTGCTCCTCGGTGGCGGTGGCGACCTGGATGTTCTGATCGCTGATCTGGCCGATATGGCTGTTGATCTGCTCCAGTGCCACCGACGCCTTGCTCGCGTATTCCACCACCAGCGCGCTCTGCCGTTGCCCCTCGGACCTGGCCCGCGCGTTTCGCCGCAAGGTGGGGGCTAGCCCCAGCGAGTGGTTGAAGCAGGGCGGTTGAGGGTTGAATCCTGTCGCAATTGTGGTTGTCACCGGGCTCGACCGCAGTGGCGCGATGGTGCATGGTGGCGCCCCATGTTGTCAGCTCCGAGAGTGCGTTTCATGTTCGAAATCCAAGCCATCGACCCAGCCCATTACCGCCAGCAGACCCGCCGCAGCACCGTGGTGATCGCGGTCATCTTCGTGGCGCTGGCCATGCTCTGCGCCACGGCGAGCACGCAGGCGTTCGGCACGCCCGGTGGCGACAATTTCAAGTGGAACCTGCTCGGTGTGCTGGCGGGGCTCGGCCTGACCATTGCCCTGGTGCGCCAGCGACTCTGGTCGCGGCCGTTCATGGCGCCGGCCGTTTACGGCTGGCGCCTCAAGCGCAGCCTGATGCGTGTCACCAACGTGATGCATCACGTCAAGGCGGGCGTGGCGCAGGGCGATGACAGCGCGATGAAGCTGCTGCGCTTCTACCACCTGGGGGTGACTCAGATGCATCAGCTCGATGGCAACTCCAGCGAACTGAGCCAGATGGTGCGCGAGATCGACAGCCATCGCGAGGCGATGGAGCAGCAGGGGCTGGACATCGAGCAGACGCGGCTCGACCTGGCCTGGCTGGAGCGAGTGAAGGCGTTCAAAGCGGCCTGATCAGTTGTCCAGCGACAACTCCTGCATCTGACCTTGCCAGATGCCCTGGCGACGGCGCGCGATCACCAGGCAGTCACCCGTGCCGACCGCGCTTACCACCTGTCGCCCACCGGGCGCCCAAAACGCGCTGCGCCCGGCGCAGGCCCAGCCACCAGAAGGGCCGCCGTGGTTGACCATCAATACCCCGAGGGACAGTTCACGGGCATAGCCTTCGAGCAACTCGCTGCCATGCGGGTAACCGTTTTCGCTGATCAGCGCACTGGCTGCGTAGACCCCGGCGCCGCGTTCGACGGCAGTTCTGGCAGGGCTGTCGCCCTTACTCCGAGACATATCCCCTGACATTTAGCGCGACGCATGTCCGCCGCTTAAAGGTTTTTGAAAGGTTCGCCTCTTAGCCTCCGCACGCGCCTTTCGCGTGCCTTACAAGAAAAAGAGGAGAAAGCGGTTTGTTGACCCTGATTGGCCTGTTGACCATCTGCAGCCTGGTTGTGCTGCTGCTTATCGGGCGCATGTCGCCTGTTCTGCCATTGATCGTGGTCCCCTTGCTGGGCGCTCTGGCCGCGGGCTTCGGCCCGGAGGCGATTTCCGGTTTCTTCACCGATGGCATCGGCCGCGTGACGGCGATTGCCACCATGTTCGTTTTTGCCATCACCTTTTTTGGCGTGCTGCAGGACACCGGGCTGTTCCGCCCGCTGATCGGCGGCATGGTCCGGCTCACCCGCGGCAACGTGATCGCGGTGACCGTGGCCACTGCGGTGATCGGCATGCTGGCGCACCTCGACGGTGCCGGCGCCACTACCTTCCTGCTTACCGTTCCCGCCTTGCTGCCGCTGTACAAGCAATTGCGCATGAGCCCGTACCTGATGCTGCTGTTGCTGGCGATCGGCGCAGGCATCTTCAACATGCTGCCCTGGGCCGGACCACTGGGCCGTGCCTCGGCCGTGACCGGCATCGAGGTCACCGAACTGTGGCGTCCGCTGATCGCCATTCAGGGTATCGGTGTGGTGCTATTGATTGCCCTGGCGGCGCTGCTGGGTTGGCGTGAACAGCGCCGTATCGCCGCCGGCAAGAGTGGGGACGAAGGGGTACTGGTGGAAACCAGCACTGATTTGCATGAGCCAAGCGCCGAGGAGCTTGCACTGGAACGCCCGCGTCTGCTCTGGGCCAACGCCGCGCTGTTCCTCGCGGTGCTGGTTTCGCTGTTCTCTGGCGTGTTGCCGGCTGGCTACATCTTCATGATCGGCCTGTGTCTGGCGCTGCTGATCAACTATCCGGGCGGCAAGGCGCAGATGCAGCGTATCTCCGCGCACGCTCCGGCTGCCCTGAGCATGGGCATGATCATCCTGGCGGCGGGCTCGATGCTTGGCATCTTCACCGGCACCGGCATGCTCACTTCCATCGCTCAGGACCTGGCCGGCGTGCTACCGGCGTCCTGGGTGGGGCAGATGCATATCGTGCTGGGCCTGTTCGGCCTGCCGATGGAGCTGATGTTGAGCACCGACGCCTACTACTTCGGCCTGCTGCCGGTAACGCTGGAAGTGGTCGGTGCCCAGGGCGTCGAGCCGGCCAGCGTGGTCTATGCGCTGACCATCGGCAACATCATCGGCACCTTCATCAGCCCGTTTTCGCCGGCACTGTGGCTGGCACTGGGTCTGGCCGGGCTGGATCTGGGCCGGCACATTCGCTATTCGCTGTGGTGGATGTGGGGCTTCTCGCTGGTGCTGTTCGGCGCGGCCTGGGCACTCGGGCTGTTCTAGCCCAGGGATGGTCTGCAGTGCATTAACGCCCGGGCTTGCCCGGGCGTTTTGCGTCAGGACAACGGCCTGTTAGCTGATTTCCACCTGGTAACGGAAGTTCTCCGCCGCCGCGCGTGACAGGCGATATTCCAGCGGCGTGCGGTCGTAGCCCAATGCGGTGCGTTCGATGACCACGCTCGGGCTGGCTTCGGCCACATCCAGAATGGCAGCGAGCTCTGCATCGGCTGCGGAGACGGTAAGGGTTTCCTGGGCCGAGGCGATGCGCTGGCCGCAATGCTGCTCGTAGAAGGGATAGAGCAATTGCGGGAAGTGGTCGGCGGCGATGTCCAGCAGAGCGCTGAAGCGCGAGGCGGGCAGCCAGATACGTTCATGGAACAGCGGGCGGCCGTCGATCAGGCGCAGGCGCTGGAGAAAGACGCAGGGCTCGCCTTCGCCCAGTTTCAGGGCCTGGCTGACAGCGGCGCCGGCAGGCACCTGACGGCAGTCGAGGATACGGCTTTGCGGCACCTGCGACTGGCCGCTGGCACTGACCTGACGGAAGAAGCGAAACAGCGAACCGTCGAAGTTCGGCCGCCGCACGAAGGTGCCGCGACCCTGGGCACGCAGCAGCAGGCCTTCGGCAACCAGGGTTTCCACCGCCTTGCGCACCGTTCCTACGGCCACGCCGTACTGTCGGGTCAACTCCGCTTCGGTGGGGATGGCTTCCCCGGGCAGCCATTCGCCTGCGGCGATCTTGCCCAGCATTTCATCCCGTAACCGCTGATACAGCGGCAGGCGTTCGTCCTGTCCCAGAGCCGTGGTGCTCATAAACCTCACATCCAAAAGTCGACCGGCCGTCACTTTACCACTGGCTTGCAGATTGACAGCGCTCGATCTCTGTAGATACAGTCATCTAATCATATATATGAATAGATGTTTTACAAAAAGGAGTCGCTCGTACCGGCGGCTCGTACAAAAAACGACAGAGGTATCGCTTCGTGACGCCCATGCCTTATGCCGCAATCGCCGGCATCGACACCCACGCGCACATCTTCCGCCAGGACCTGCCCATGGTTCCCGGCCGCCGCTACAGCCCCAGCTATGACGCCACCGTGGAGCAGTACCTGGCGCACCTGGACGCCTGCGGCATTTCCCACGGGGTACTGATTCAGCCGAGCTTTCTCGGTACCGACAACCACTACATGCTCGCGGCGTTGCAGCGTTTCCCGCAGCGTTTGCGTGGCGTCGCGGTGGTCGACGCGCAGGTCAGCGATGCCGAGCTGGATGAATTGGCCTCCGCGGGTGTGGTGGGCGTGCGCCTGAATCTGATCGGCAAGGCGCTGGAGGATTACACCGGCCCGGCCTGGAACGGCCTGTTCCGCCGCCTGGCGCGACGCGGCTGGCAGGTGGAGATCCAGCGTGGTTTCGACGACCTGGCGCTGATCGTGCCGGCGATTCTCGAGTCAGGCGTCACCGTGGTGATCGATCATTTCGGCCTGCCGACACCGAGCGTGCAATTGGACGCTGCGCAGCATGACACTTTCTTCGATCTGCTTGGCCAGGCGCCGGCGTGGATCAAACTGTCGGCGGCCTATCGCAGCCAGTCCGATCAGGCCCGTGCCCAGGCCATCGAAGCGCGCCTGCGTGAAGCCTGCGGTGGAGTAGGGCGATTCCTCTGGGGCAGTGACTGGCCCAACACCCAGTTCGAGTCGCAGACCCGCTACGATCAGCAGTTCGCGCTGCTCGAGGCCCTGCTGCCCACCCCCGAGGAGCGCCGTCGCGTTCTGGTGGACAACCCCGCAACTCTGTTCGGTTTCGCCTCGGCGTAACCGTCGCTCACATCAGAACAACAAAAGGAATCAAATCATGATGAGCCTGCTCGTCGTCGCCGCGATCGTCCTCGCCGTCGCGTTGGGGTACATCACCAAGATCAATATCGGCCTGTTCGCCATTGCCTTCGCCTACCTGCTGGGCTGCTTCGGCATGGGCCTGAGCCCGGGCGACATCATCAACATGTGGCCGCTGAAGATTTTCTTCGTGATCTTCTCGGTCTGCCTGTTCTACAGCTTCGCCACCGTCAACGGCACCCTGGAAAAACTCGCCGGGCATCTGCTGTATCGCTGCCGTGGCGTGCCGCACCTGCTGCCCTATGCCATTTTGCTGACCTCGGGGGTGATCGCTGCCATGGGCGCCGGTTACTACACCGTGCTGGCCTTCATGGCACCGCTGACCCTGCTGCTGTGCCAGCGCACTGGTATGAGCCTGATCCTCGGTGGCCTGGCCGTGAACTATGGCGCGTTGGCGGGTGCCAACTTCGTCTCCAGCCAGAGCGGCATCATCTTTCGCGGCCTGATGACCAGCGCCGGCATGTCCGAGAGTGAAGCCTTCGTCAACGCCCTGGCGATCTTCGCCAGCACGGCGATCATCCCGGTGCTGGTGATTTCCGCGTTCGTCTTCCTCGGTGGTCATGGCCGCAACCTGAAGAATGCGGTGCTCGCCGCCGATCTGCCGGAGGCCTTCAACCGTGAGCAGAAGCTGACCCTGCTGCTGACTCTGCTGATGATGGTGCTGGTGCTTGCCGCGCCGCTGGCGCTGCTGGCCTTCCCGGACAATGCCACGGTCAGGTTCATCAACAGCAAGGTGGATATCGGCCTGATTGCCAGCGTGTTCTCGGTGATCGCACTGCTACTCAAGCTGGGTGACGAGCGCAAGGCTATCGCCTCCGTACCCTGGGCCACGCTGATCATGATCTGCGGCGTCGGCATGCTGATTACCGTCGCGATCAAGGCCGGCACCATCGACGCCCTGGCGTCCTGGATCGGCGGCAATATCCCGCCCTTGATGATTCCGGTGGCGTTCGGTGTGGTGGCTGCATTGATGTCGATTTTCGCCAGTACGCTGGGTGTGGTGACGCCGGCGCTGTTCCCGATGGTGCTGCCGCTGTCGGCGTCGATGTCGATCGATCCGATGATCATCTTCATCGCCATCGTCGTAGGTGCTCAGGCCACCTCGATCTCGCCGTTCTCCTCCGGCGGCAGCCTGCTGCTGGGCTCCTGCACGGACGACAAGGTGCGCTCGACCCTGTTCTCGCAACTGCTGCTACGCGCCGCGCCCATCGGTTTCGTCGCCGCCATGCTGTTCAACCTGGCGCTGACCTTCCTGTTCTGATGAGAAAAGGTTCTTCGCATAGTTTGGGGAGAGTGTGAGTTGATACCGGACTGGCGATTACGTGTTAGCTGTCCATGGCTTGGCACTATCCGTTAGCGTGTCGTCTGATCTGATGGGTTTCGCCCCTTACGGGCGACTCACTTTCTTTGCTTGTGCAAAGAAAGTAAGCAAAGAAACACACCCCTACATACGGCCCCGGCTGCGCCGGGGTTCCCTCGTTCCATCACCACTCCAGGGGCACGACCGGATGTGGCCCACTGACGAAGGGCCATCCCTGGCTCACGCAGCTCTCGCGACATCCATGTCGCTCAACCCCTTCCACGGTGATTCCACTCGGCCTCCTGAAGGGGATTTGAGCGTCGTCTGTGAGATCGCAGTTGAAGAGCAAAGGCAAAGGCCAGACGCCGCCAATTTCAATTCCGCAAAGATTATGCAAGCTCGCGGCCCGGCCCCCGGAGCAGCATCGGGGCGTGGGGAATTTCGCGCAGCAAAACCCGGAGGCAGGGTAATGCCGATCAGATCAGGTTGCCAAAGCAGCCCTTTGTAGGAGCCCCGCCTCGGGGCGAAGCTTTTCAATTGCGCATCGACTTGGTTCGCGGCGGGGCGCCACTCCTACCCATTCGCAGCATCGACGCTTAACTGACTGGAATTAAAATGCCGGGTGCCCTTCTTTGGCACACCTTTCTTGGGCAAGCAAAGAAACGTAGCGCAGCGCAGTAACAGCCGCAGGCTGGCCCGAAGGGTGAGCGCAGCGAATCAAGGTGTGGCGCCCGTAAGGGGCGCAACCCAAACGCTCAGCGCACGCGGTAACGGATGGCGCTAAGTCAGTAAGCGATACGCACACAAACTTGCCAGTCCGGTGCCAAGCGTATCCTCCCCGCGAGAATGCGAAGAACCTGAAGAAAGCCCCGGCATCGCGTGATGCCGGGGCTTTCTTCACTACTGCTCTGTCTCGCTATTTCAACCGATAGCGCGCCAGCTCATCCTTGCTCAGCAGACGCAAGCGTCCTGGCGCGACCTGATAGATGTCTTCCGCCAGGCTTACGTCGACACCCATGTCACGAAAGTACCTGGCTGGGCTGAACGGCTGGCTGCCATGGGCGGCCTGTGCCAGCGCCGAGTCACCAGCGGGGAAGGGCGGTCGGCGCAGGGCAACGTGGCCGTTGATGGTGCGCTTGGTGCCGGCAGCGAGCAGGTAGATGCAACTGCCCTGGCACAGGCCGCCTGAAGGCACCAGCGCCTCGAAGCCGGTTTCCCGCAGCAGGCGGCCCATGCGGATGGCTTCCGGGGCGCTGCCGCCGATGCTGTCGAGCAGCACGACCTTGCGCTTGTGCTTGCCCGGGTTGGCGCGCAAGCCCTGCAGCAATTTCTCGTAGTCGCCGGGAACTATCTCTTCGGAAATCTTCACCGCCAGCAGGCCGGCGTTAGCTTCGACTTCCACCTGTGCGTGGGCGGTCAGCGCGGTGAACAGGGTGGTGGCGACCAGGGCGAATCGTAAACGCTGGGCAATCATCGGGCGGGTTACGCGATAGTGGCTCGGGAGGTAGACGATACCTGCCGGCGCACCATCTCGCATCTGTCAGATTTGCCCGTCTTTGTGCTGCACCTTCCACGCCCAGGCGAACAGCAGCAGGCCGCCGATGGCGGTGGCTGCGCCGATGTAGCCGGTGACCGTCCAGCCCATGCCGGCGCTGATGGCCAGGCCGCCGAGCCAGGGGCCGAGGGCGTTGGCGACGTTGAACGCGGCGTGATTGGACGCGGCGGCGAGTGTCTGCGCGCCAGTGGCGACGTCCATCAGATGGGTCTGCAGGGCCGGGCCGAGGGCGATCATGGTGCCCAGGGCGAAGATCGCCGGCAGGATGGTCCACAGGCTGTGTGCGGCGAAGGGGAAGGCCAGCAGCACCAGCGTGCTCCAGGCCAAAATCCAGGCCACGGCGCGCAGGCGCAGGCGGTCGAACAGCCAGCCGCCGGCACTGTTGCCGACGATGCAGCCGGCGCCGAACACGCCCATGGCCAGGGGAATCCAGCCGGGGCTGACCTGGGTGACGTGGAGCAGGGTCGGCGCCATGTAGCTGAACACGCAGAACATCCCGGCGAAACCGATGGAGCCGATGCCCAGTGCCAGCCAGATAGGCGCGCGGTTGAAGGCACGCAGCTCGCCCAAGGGGCTGCTGCGTTGCTCGTGCGGGTCGGCGGGGAGGAAGATCGCGACCATGGCGATGGTGGTGATGGCGATGATGCCGACCAGGGCGAAGGCGTAGCGCCAGCTCATGAACTGGCCGAGCCAGGTGGCCAGCGGGTTGCCGATCAGGATGGCCACGGTCAGGCCGGCCAGCACCCGGCTCACCGCCTTGGCGCGCTTGTGCGGGGGCGCCATGGAGGCAGCCACCAGCATGGCGATACCGAAGTAGGCGCCATGCGGCAGGCCGGCGATAAAGCGGAAGATCAGCAGCGGCTCGTAGCTCGGTGCCAGGGCGCTGGCGAAGTTGCCGAGGGCGAAGCAGCCCATCAGCAGCAGAAGCAGGATGCGCCTCGGTAAGCGTGCGCCGAGCAGGGCCAGCACCGGTGCGCCGACCACCACGCCGAGGGCGTAGGCGCTGATCACGTGGCCGACCTGCGGCTCGCTGACGCCAAGATCGGCGGCGACGTTGGGCATCAGGCCCATGATGGCGAACTCGCCGGTGCCGATGGCGAAGCCGCCGAGGGCCAGGGCGAGTTGAATGAGAAGGATCGCGCCCGGCGACAGACTCGTCGCGGCGTCGGATGCAGAACTGTTCATGAGAGACCTGGAAGGGCGAGAAGCAAGCGCGGAATTATAATCTCCCAGCGCCTTGCTTGGGTATTGGCCGCCGCTCTATTTCGGGCTTGGAGATGGATGGCCGGAGTCGTTCAGGGCCTTCACGTAGTCGACGAAGGCACGCAGCGGCGCCGGTACGTGACGCCTGCTGTGGTAGTACAGGTACGGCCCGTCGAAGTGTTGCCACCAGTCCTGCATGAAGGGTTGCAGCTGGCCGCTGGCGAGGTGCGCCGCGATGTACTCCTCGAAGGTGTAGAGAATGCCGTGACCGGCGCAGGCTGCAGCGATCAGCAGATCCTGCGACGAGCTGACCAAGCGGCCCTCGGGGGCGATACGCAGGGTGCGTCCCTCCTGTTCGAACTCCCACACGCCGAGCTTGCCGCTGGCGAAGCGGTAGCCGAGCAGGCGATGCTCGCTCAGTTCGCTGGGGTGTTGCGGCGTGCCATGGCGCTGCAGGTAGCTGGGCGCCGCCACTGCCATGAAACACTGCCGGCGTGGCCCGATGGGGATGGCGATCATGTCCTTGGCCAGGCTTTCCTCGTAGCGGATACCCGCGTCGTAACCGGCGCCGATGACGTCGATGAAGGTGTTGTCCATGTTCACTTCCAGCGCGATGCCAGGGTAGCGAGCGAGAAAACCGTCCAGCAGCTGCGGCAGGATGTGCCGCGCGATCACGCCGGGCACATGCAGGCGCAGTGAGCCGACCGGGTTCTGTGGATCTTCCTGCAGGTCGTTGAGCGCCGTGTTGATCTCGTCCAGCGCGGGGCGCAGACGTTCAAGCAGGCGTGCGCCGATTTCCGTCGGCGTCAGGCCGCGCGTGGTGCGGTTGAGCAGGCGCACGTCCAGTTCCTTTTCCAGGCGGCGCACGCAATCGCTCAGCGACGAGGCCGACATGCCGCGGCGTTGCGCTGCGACGCGAAAGCCTCCGGCCTCGACCACGGCAGCGAACAGGGCGACGTCGGATAGATTTGGTTGGCGCATGGGCGTCGACTGGGCGATGACGAAGGGTCCGATAATGCGGCGCAGCGGTCGCTTTGCCAATCCTGAGGGCGCTTTCTGGGATGTAGCCCGGATGCAATCCGGGGCCATTGGTACAGATTCCCGGATTCCATCCGGGCTACGCTTCGCGCCTTTGAAACACCAGGTAACTGTCCGCCTGACCGTATGCGCTGTTCGGCTTTGGACGGCTTATCGTACGCGCCATCTGCCTGCACCCTATGTCCTGTACGTGCGCCTGGTCTGGCGCATCGAGTCAACGGACACGAGGAATCAGCCGATGGACAAGAAGAATGCTGTGGGGCGAGGCCATTCGCGTCGTGATGCCCTGAAACTGTTTGGCGTCGTGGGCGGTAGCCTGGCCTTGCACGGGGTGTTGGGCGGGATGCCGACATTCGCCTGGGCCAGTACCACACCGGGTTGGCAGGCGAGCGACATGCCGGCGCTGACCGGCAAGCGCATGCTGGTCACCGGCGGCACCAGTGGTATGGGCTTCGAGGACGCCCTGGCCCTGAGCGGGGCTGGGGCGCAGGTGATCATCGCCGCGCGCAATGCACAGCGCGGTGCCGAGAGCATCGAACGTATTCATGCGCAGGTACCCGATGCGCGGGTGCGTTTCGAACAGCTGGATCTGGCTGACCTGGCTTCGGTGCGCAGCCTGGCCCAGCGCCTGAATGCGGAGGGCGAGGTGCTGGATGTGCTGATCAACAACGCCGCGATCATGGCGCCGCCTCAGCGCGGTGTGTCCCGCGATGGCTTCGAGATGCAGCTGGCAACCAACTTTCTCGGCCATTTCGCGCTCACTGGCTTGCTCCTGCCGTCACTGCGCAAGTCGCCCGACCCGCGCGTGGTGACGCTGGCGAGCATCGCCGTGAACCGCGGCCGTATCAACTTCGATGACCTGCAGTCGGAGAACAACTACAACCCCTACACCGCCTACGCGCAGTCGAAACTGGCCTGTCTGATGATGGCCTTCGAGCTGCAGCGGCGCAGTCTCGCCAATGACTGGGGTATCCGCAGCGTCGCCGCGCACCCTGGCGTCGCCGTTACCGAACTGGTCGAGCGCGGGCCAGGACTGCAAAGCGAGTTCGCTCAGCAGTGGGCGAAGGATCGCGATGTCTATCACTCGGCGGCGCAGGGCGCGCTGTCGTCGCTGTTCGCGGCGACGGCTGCCGAGGCCGAGGGCGGGCGCTACTACGGGCCGACCGGCGAAGAGGAAAAACGCGGCCCATTGGGCCTGGCCAAGGTGCCGGAGGCTGCGGCGGATGCCGATGATGCGGCGCGCCTGTGGTCGGTGGCCGAGCGCCTGACGGGCGTCAGGTACGGCTGAGTCATGCCGGCGCGCTGTACCGGCGCGCCCTTTCGAGGAATTTCGCATGTCATCGTCAACGATGGCGCAGCGCGTGGCCGTGGCCATCAACGCGCAGCGCAACGAGCTGTGGCCGGCGCTGGCCGGTTTCACCCTGTTCTTCTGCCTGTTCTCGGGCTACTTCATGCTGCGGCCGATCCGCGAGGCGATGGGCATCGTCTCGGGGGTGGAGAACCTGCAATGGCTGTTCACCGCCACCTTCGTGGTGATGCTGATCGCGGTGCCATTGTTCGCCTGGCTGAGTTCGCGCGTGCCGCGCATTCACTTCATCGACTGGGTGTATGGTTTCTTCACCCTGAATCTGGCGTTGTTCGCGCTGTTGTTTTTCAGTGCTGATGAGAGCCTGTGGCTGGCGCGCAGCTTCTACGTGTGGATTTCGGTCTACAACCTGTTCGTCGTCTCGGTGGCCTGGAGCCTGATGGCTGACGTGTTCGACAGTGAACAGGCCAAGCGCCTGTTCGCCTTCATCGCCGCCGGTGCCAGCGTTGGCGGCCTGGTCGGCCCGGCGTTGAGTGCCTTGCTGGTGAGCACGCTGGGGCAGAGTGGGCTGATTCTGCTGGCCGCGGTGCTGCTGGCCGTGGCGCTGTCGCTCAAGCAGGTGCTGATGCGCTGGCGCGAGGAGGGTGGCGCGGGGCGTGCCGGTGCCGTGCGGGCGGAAAGCCCGCGGCGCCCGGTGCCGGGCAATCCGTTCAGTGGCCTGATGCGCGTGCTGTCTTCGCCCTACCTGTTTGGCATCGCCGGTTTCGTCATCCTGCTGGCGACGGCCAGTACCTTTCTCTATTTCGAACAGGCCCGCCTGGTGGCCGAGCTGTTCCCGGATCGCGCCGATCAGGTGCGGGTGTTCGGCGTGATCGACTTCGTGGTGCAGGCCGGCGCGCTGATTGCCCAGTTGTTCATCACTGGGCGTGTCGCGCGGCGTATGGGGGTGCGGGTGTTGCTGGCCTGCGTGCCGCTGCTGGTGTGTGTCGGCTTCATCGGTCTGGCCTTGATGCCGACCTTCGCCATGCTGGCGGCGCTGATGATCGTGCGCCGTATCGGTGAATACGCCTTCGTGCGGCCAGGACGGGAAATGCTCTTCGCGCCGCTGGATGCCGAGAGCAAGTACAAGGCGAAGAACTTCATCGACACGGTGGTCTATCGCGCGGGCGATGCCATGAGTGGCTGGCTCAAGAGCCTGCTCGACATGCTGGCTCAGGGCGCCTGGCTGGTGGCATTGGTGGGCGCTGCCTGTGCGGCGCTGTGGGGATTGCTCGGTTGGTACCTGGGCGGGCAGGCCGATCAGCGTAGTGCCGAGCAGCAGTTGGCGGCGACCAGCTAGCTCAGTGCAACCCTGCCGTTGCAGCGATGCGGGAGTCGGTGGCCAACTCCCGCAACATCATCAGCCGCGCGCGGGAATGTTCAGCCCGCGCTGCACCGCCGGGCGGGTGAGGAAGGCATCGAGCACGCGGCGCACGTTGGCGAAGCGTTCGAACTGCACCAGATCACCGGCCTCGTAGAAGCCCACCAGGTTGCGAATCCAGGGGAATACGGCAATGTCGGCGATGCTGTACTCGCCGGTAATCCAGTCACGGCCTTGCAGATGCTGGTCGAGCACACCCAGCAGGCGAACGGATTCGGCCACGTAGCGGTCACGCGGGCGTTTGTCCTCGTACTCGGCACCCGCAAATTTGTGGAAGAAGCCGAGCTGGCCGAACATCGGTCCCAGGCCGCCCATCTGCCACATCAACCATTGAATCGTCTCGTAGCGGGCAGCGGCGTCCTGTGGCAGCAGCTTGCCGGTCTTTTCCGCGAGGTAGATCAGAATCGCCCCGGACTCGAACAGCGGTAGCGGATGGCCATTGGGTCCATCGGGATCGAGGATGGCGGGAATCTTGTTGTTCGGCGCCAGCGAGAGAAACTCGGGGCTGAATTGATCGTCGCTGGCAAAGTCGACCAGGTGAGGTTCGTAGGGTAGGCCGATTTCTTCCAGCATGATCGAGGCCTTGACCCCGTTGGGCGTGGGCAGCGAGTACAGCTGCAGGCGCTCGGGATGCTGGGCGGGCCATTTGCGGGTGATGTGGAAGGGGCTGAGGTCGGTCATGTGGGGTTCCATGTCGATTGGGCCTAAGAGCCTGTTCACGATCTGCTGCGCGTCGGCGCTACTGCGTTAAAAACAAGCTGGATCGCCAGCCCGGTCGGAATGCTCATTTACCATTCGTAAAGTCGAGCGCGACTCCGAGCGTTCCTCGCTTGTTTTTGCCTTGTATCGCTCTAGCTCGCGAGATCCTGAACAGCCTCTACGAAAGAGGCGATCAGAACACGAGTGGCTGGGGCGCAGGAAATCGATCCAGCTGCTAGTAGTCATCGACTCGAGCAATCCTGCCTGGTTCCCTGCGTGCGAGCGAGGCGGTATGGTGGGTTTTTCATCCACCCGGCACGGAACCCATCGGCATGAGCCTGCACGGTACTTACGATCCCCAGAACATCTTCGCCCTGATCATTCGTGGCGACTTGCCCTGCTACAAACTCTACGAGGACGACGATGTACTGGCCTTCCTCGATCTATTCCCGCAATCCAGGGGCCACAGCCTGGTGATCCCCAAGCGCGCTGCTGCGCGCAATATCCTGGAAATCGACGACGCCAGCCTGGCCAAGGTCATGGCCGTGGTGAAGAAGGTCACCCAGGCAGTCGTCGACGAACTGCAACCCGCTGGTGTGCAGGTCGCGCAGTTCAACGGTGCGCCTGCCGGGCAGACGGTGTTCCATATCCACGTGCACGTGATCCCGCGCTTCGAGGGCGAGGGGCTGGGTATTCACGCGGCCACCAAGGCCGACCCGGCCGAGCTGGAAGCGCTGCAGGCACGTCTGGTCAAACGCCTGCAAGGCTGAAGCGGTATTGCCCCGGACGAGTGACTCGGCCGGGGCATCAGGCAACCTGTGGTTTAGCCGTTCTGGTTGCTCAGCCCGCCCCACTCGACGAAACGCACTGCGTGCACTTCGCCCTGGCTGTCGCGGTAGACCATGACGCTGGGCACTACACCGCTCTTGCGGCTGTT
The DNA here is from genome assembly GCF_001941865.1 of Pseudomonas alcaliphila JAB1. NCBI lineage: Bacteria > Pseudomonadati > Pseudomonadota > Gammaproteobacteria > Pseudomonadales > Pseudomonadaceae > Ectopseudomonas > Ectopseudomonas alcaliphila. The sequence goes on from NZ_CP016162.1 coordinate 1,747,511, forward strand.
GTCGGTGCGCTGCAGAACCTGGTCGATGTCCAGCTGCATGCCGTACTGGTATTCCTGCACATCCACTTTGGTGCTGGCAGGTGCTTTCTCGCTGGCGAAGGCCATGGGGGCGAAAGCGGCGAGGAGGGTGGCGTTGAGGGCTGCGAATTTCATCTGGATAGTCTCCGATCAGTTGCGCCCGACTCAGGTGGCGCTGGGTTCGAGAGAGATGAAAACACCGCGACCTTCATTGCAGAAATCGATGCTTGTTCTAGCGAAAATCGCTGTCATCGATATCTTGCCCGCCGGCTCGCCAAGCCCAATACTCAGGCGGCATTCATCTGCCCATGGAGGGCTTCATGCGCTCGATCCTCATCGCTCTACCGCTGTTGCTGCTGGCCGGTTGTTCATCGTTTCGGGGCGACCCCGAGCACATCAAACCGGTACCGGAAGATCGCCTGCTGGCCTTTCAGGAGGCGCAGGCGAACAGTGCGCAGATCGTGGTCAATCGCGACTTCGGGGTGATGGGAGGCGGCTGCTTCGTGGCCATCGAGGTGGATCGCAAGGTCGCTGCACGCATCGGCGTCGGCGAGGTCGCGACCTTCCAGGTGCCGCCCGGCACGCGCGTGGTCGGCATCACCCCAGACCGCATGGACGACACCCTGTGCGGCATGGGCCGCCTGCTGCGAGAGGTGGCAGTGCCGGTGAAAAGTGGGGAGATCCAACACCTGCGCATCGTCAGCCAGAACAAGGGTGGCTTCGATATCCGCCCGGACAAGCCCTGATCGCGTTGCCGCTGTGCGAGCGTTCATGTCGAGCGTGACGCCAGGCGGTTAGTATTCCCCGCATCACAACAGGGAGCATGAACGTGAATGGACTGCCGATCGCCATCGTAGGGGCGGGTACCGCGGGTCTCGCCACGGCGATATTCCTCGCCCGTCAGGGTTATGCGGTTCGACTCCTGGAACGGGTCGAACAGCTGCAGCCGGTGGGCGCCGGCATCCTCTTGCAGCCTTCCGGCTTGGCTGTGCTGCAGCGTCTGGGCCTGCTGGCCGAGTGCACCGCGTTGGGTGCGCCGGTCAGCCGCCTGTACGGCACCAGCTGTCAGGGCCGGGTGATCCTCGATACCCGTTATCACGACTGGCAGCCAGGCAGCTTTGGCCTTGGCATTCACCGCGGCGTGTTGATGACGGCATTGCTCAATGCCGCGCAGCGTGCCGGTGTGCAGGTGGAAACCGGTGTGGCGGTGAGCCGCTTCGAGCAAGCCAACGGCCATGTTCGCCTGCTGCAGGAGCAGGCGGATGGCCGTGAACAACCCCTGGGCGATTTCGCCGCGTTGATCCTGGCCGATGGCACGCGTTCGACCCTGCGCGCGCAGATGCAGGTGCGGCAGTGGTCGCGCCCCTATCCATGGGGCGCTCTATGGAGCATGTTGCCGACTTCGCCGGCGACCGAGTCCGGCGAGCTGCGCCAGTGGTACCGCGGCTGCCGCGAGATGTTCGGGCTGATGCCGACCGGATGCACCCACCAAGCCCGGGAGAAATCGCTGACCAGCCTGTTCTGGAGCCTGCCACTGAACGAGCACGAGAGGTGGCGCAGCAGCGGGCTGGAGGCCTGGAAGACCCGCGTGCGCAACCTCGTCGGCGAGGCTTCAGAGGCCTATCTGCAGCAGATCGATGATCCCGCGCAACTGACCCTGGCGGCCTATGCGGACGTGCGCATGCAGCGCTGGAACGATGGTCGCGTGCTTGCCATCGGTGATTGCGCCCACGCCATGAGCCCGCAACTGGGGCAGGGCGCCAATATGGCGTTGGTCGATGCCGCTGCACTGGCCGATGCTCTCGGCAATGCCGGTGACGAGCACCAGCAAGCGCTTGACTGGAATACCATCTTCACCCGCTACGGTGATACCCGTCGTGATCACCTGCGCTACTACCGTCAGGCCAGCCGCCTGTTGACGCCACTGTTCCAGTCCAACAGCAACACCCTGGCCGTGCTACGCGATATCGCCCTGACGTTGGCTCGGCACAACAGTTTCGGCCGCCAGCACGCGGTTAGCACGCTGGTCGGTGCACGCGGCGGCTGGCTTTGGTCGGGGGCGCAGAAGCGCGAGCTGCACGCCTGGAAGGGTGAGCGCGAGGTCTGGGAGTAGCCTATCTGCCGCTGTCGCTGGCAAAGCGCTGTTCCAGAGCAGCGACGACTTGATGTAGCGCATCGATCGGATCGACATCGTTTTGCGCGTAGATGCTGCATGAGGCCATATCGTCCGGGTAGCCGAACTCCGCATAGAGTTCCTGCAACCGTTCGATCTTGTCCTCATCGGCAAGCGAGGAGTGTTGCAGTTCCGAGAGCATGGCTAGCCGCCATTTCTCCAGAGCATGCGACCGTTTTTCCTGAAGATCGATACCCTCTTTCTTGCACAGGGTTGCCAGCAAGGCGACTACTTCGTCATCACTCAGGGCGTCGCTGCCGGCCAGAACGGCAATATCACTGTCCTGCTGACCGGCAGACAGTAGCTTGAAGGCATGCTCGGATACTGCGTCCTTGTTTATCCAGCCGTTATTCAAACCGATCGCCAGGGTCGGCCAGTCAACCAGGTTGCGCTTAGCAAGCTCGGAAAAATATTCGTTCATTACTACCCCTTAAGGTCGGGCAACTTGGTTGGGGAAGCCTGTCACTTTCCCGCCAGGAATGAGGCGTCGATGCGTAACTCGCTGGTGATGGATTTACTCATTGCTCTTCTGTATCTGCGAGGGACCATCTGGCTATGGTGACGAAGACTTCACCGCTATCGACGTCGCAAATATAACGAGCTTCTCCGCATGAATTGCCATGTTTGGTAAGTAGATTACTGTTCCAGCATTGGGAAATTATTTGCGCTAGAGCGATAGCCTGCTCGGTTGTCAAGTTGTCAAACAGTCCTGTGATTTCCAGTAAATTCATCCAGTACTGAGTGCGATCCATATCTTGTGTTGTTTTTATGAGGTCTAGGTAACGATTCGCATCGAAAAGCTCGCCAATAAATGCCCGGTCGTCGACAATTTCTATTGCGGGAGACATTAGTTGTGCGTAATGGAGGAGGAAATCGAAGTGCAGGGGAGTAGTGGTATATACAGCTTGCACGTAGTCGATGCCGGAAGTGGCTGGATCGTTGTTGGCTTTCTTGAAATCAGTAAAGCTGAATAGTTGATTATTATGCATGTGTGTTGTTCTCGCCTAAGATTTTTCTGACGCAGGCCGGCAACGGTACGCTGAATTAGCGGTGAAGAACGTGCGTAGGTATCATTGATCCGTGTTTATGGCTATCAGCGGGTAGTCACTCCAGGCAACCTGGTTTTCAGCGAATAGGCCGTGGAGCGCTGCGACAAGCCCCTGACTTAGCTCCCCTTGAGGAAGATCACGAATTCCATACTTCTCGATAAGGCTATGGCATCTGTCTTTGGCACTGATGTCCCATAGATACCAATGTGAGGTTTCCTTGATGTCCGAGCTGAAAGGGTTGTGATGGGCAAGTGACTTTATGTAATCGAGTGCAGCGGACTTCATCGTTGACGAGTCGTCAGCTATCAACGCTGGGATATAGAGGAGGTCGCTAGCGAGAAGGCGATAGAGGGTGTCTACCGCCAGCTGCCAACGCAAAGTGGCGCCCTTGCTGTTTGTCAGCCCACTGGTCATGGCATCCGCGCAATAGCTGTCATAGCAGAACACACGTAGCCAATCTTGAATTTCCAGTGCTGGGTATTCAGGTGCGCTCATTGGCCATTTCTGTTTTCTCGGGAGTTCAAGTTCTGCTGATTTTCTATTTTTTCTAACGATGATGTTGAAGAATCAGATATCTGGATAAGTTTCCATAAACCATTCGATGGTGTCTTTCATTCGATGTGCTTTTTCTGTGTCCAGATTCTTGATGGTTTCTTTCAGTGTCTTTGCTGCTTCGAGAACTTCAGGGTGATCCACTGCTATGCCGGAGTCTACAGTTGTGCATTCGATCATCGCGTCCAATGTGGCTGTACTGAGGTATTCTGGCGGGTTCTTGATTAGTTCAATCACTTTCTGAATATTAAGCGAGTAAAGCGTTTGAAAAGCAAACGCCTGGAAATGCTCGTCGCCCTTGTCGTGGCGAACTATATCCAGTGCCAGCTGCTCGGCGAGCTCTTTGTTCAGTTGCCCCGGCTGACTCAGGGCCTCTGCGGCTTCGTCATAGTCGCTGAGTTCGAGAACCGTCATCGACAGTGTGTTTTCGATGGATGTCATGAGCCAGTCACTGGTGGTCCGGGCAGCAAGGTGAGCGTCTTTCAGGTGGTGAGCAGGATCTTCCGGGCATGCGGTTTCACAGCGATCCCATCTTCGACGTCGATGGTGTCGACTGCATACAGTTGCTTGTTCATCGTCGCGAGACACCAGGTGTAGCCATCAGGCAGAGCCAGGTGCTCAGGTTCCAGCAAGACGTCTGTGGACAGTGAATTGGCCAGATGGATGGCCAGTTGTACGTCGTCAAGGCTCAGCTCATCCGACGCCCAGGAGAGTCCCAGGCTTTGCTGGATTCGGCCTCGTGGTCAGCGTACTGAAGAAAGACAGCTGCGCGCGCCTTGGGATATTCGAGCGACTCGATCCCATCGGGGATTTCTCGGTTGAGCCGCGTGACGATCTCGCGCTCGGGGACTGTTCTTTTGATGAAAATATTGATCGAACGGCTCATTGCGCAGTGTGGGCGTCTTGAGGGGAGTGAGGCTGTTCGCCGTTGGCTGTCTCCAGACAGGCGAGCGTGTCGACACCAGCGCTTGCCAGTCCGCCTGAGTGGGTCCCTGGCACTGGGGTGGTGCCGTCGATTCTCCAGGAGATCAGCGCCATGTCCCTATCAGGGGGCTCAGCGTTGACTGTGCGGGAACCTGATGTTTTCAATGTGCTCGTCCCACCAGTCCTTATCCGATGTGTATAGGGTGGTCTGGTTGTCTAGCTTGTCGAGTAGCAGCAACTCGTTGTTCATGTACAGCGCCGAGGCTTTGGCCACGGGTACCAACTGGTTGATGGTCGCTATCAGAGCGCTCATGCTCTGCTCGTAGTTGCCCAGGTCGGGAGACAGAATGAGCTGGCAGGTGGGGCTGAACTGCAATTCCTCCCTGCTGAACTCATCGGGCGCTGGGTTTTTCACCAGGCATGCCATCAGGCCGCTGTTGCCTATCTCGCCCTGAACGACATGTTCCCTATCTCCAAGTGTCCTGAAATCAATCGATGTCATGACGGACGTATACGGCAGGGGGGCTAGATAGAACTGGTAGTCGATCGACATGTCATTGGCCTGTGAATAGCAAGGAGATGGACTGATCTTGGACCACGATCAGGTTTTTTAGGTTTGGTACAGGCTCGGCTTTCAACGCGTCGGCAAGTTCTTTTGCGCTTCTTTCGCTGCCGTTCAGGTTGATGACGATGGTGTCTGCCTGTTGCTTTACATTCACTTTTTCGTCAATCGTCTTGCGTATGTTTCGAGCAGAGGTTTTCGCCCCTGGAGAGAAAACGTCGGCAACCTCGTTGTTGAGGTTTTTGCCATCTATTTCTCCTCTTAGGATGAGCAGGTCGGGATTTCTCGTTGTACCTGGGACCTTGGGGTTCTGTTCTACATCCAGCCCGTTCTTTACCAGTATGTCTGCTGCGTCGTTTTCCAGCAGCAAGGATCGCCTAGTTGCCTCATCTGCCTTCTTGGGAATCTGAGTCCTGGAGCCGGACAGTGTGCCAGGCTCTTTGATCGGTCGTTGAACACTACTTGGCTCAACTGCTTTCGGGCGTTCCACCTCAACCGTCCGTGCCCCAGTCCCGCTCCCTATCGCCCTTCCACCTCGTCTGATCCGTGCCCGTTTCAACGCTGCGCCCAGGCGTCTGAAGGCATTGCCCAGACGTGCAAGCTTGTCCAGATAGCTTACCGACGTAGCACCGCGCGCGGCCAGGCCGACGCCGCCGGTGAAGACGATCAGCAGGGCTGCAAGAACAATTTCGAACAGTGCACCGCCGCTGAACTCGGCGACCTCCTCGACGTTCTGTGCCTTGGCATAGTCGACGGCGAAGCGGCCGAGCATGGCTTTGCTGGGGCCGTCTTCGTAGATGAAACAGGCCAGTTCGTAGGCTTCGGCCAGCTGTTCGCGGGTGATGCTGCTGGGGTCGAAGCCTAGGGCTTCGACTAGTTCACGATGCTGTTCAGCGCTGAACTGGCGATTGTATGCGGCCAGCCAGGTTTCTCCCTCGCTGGCGCGTGCCTGCCAGGCGCTGCGTAGGGCATTGGAGAAGGCGGTGAAGGGATTGACCAGGTCGGAGAATTCCTTGGCGGTCTTGAGCAGGCCCCAGGCGCCGAGGAAGAACCCTTTACCCACTGCGAGTCGGCGATGCACGTAGTTGGAGAGGGCGCTGCGCTGATCCTGAATGGCCTGCAACCGGGCAGCTTCTGCGCGTTCGGCGGCGAGAATTTCGTCCAGTACGACCTGTAGCTCGGCGCGGGCATTGCTGATGTCGGTATCGACATCAGCGTCAGCGAGTAACTGCGCCTGGTACTCGCCGCTGGGAATGGTCTGAATCAGGCCACCACGAGAATCCAGGCTACCGCGTACAGCATTGCCGCTGGCGGGAGAGAGGCTGTAGGGCAGATTGGCGCCCAGGCATTCGCCGTTGTCCCAGACGAAACGCAGACCGACCAGGCAGCTGGAGGTCTGGGTGCTGCCGCCTTCCAATGGTCTGGGAGCCTGGCGGTGGAAATCGCCGTTATAGGGCGCCGGCGTCGGTGCGGGGCGTTCGTTGCGATTGTTGGGGACGTAGCCGCTCATCGTCGTGCATCCATGCTGCGGCCGGCGGCTGCCGGCAGGTGTCTTTTTCAGCGTCCGATGCTAACCAATGACCTATGCGCAAAGTCTTGCGCAGTGGCGTGTGGCGTCTCTGTTCTGTGAACGATGCACGCAAATAATAGTGCTTGAAACTCAGCCGCGCTGCAGGTCGAGCAGCGCCTTCTGGCTCAGGTCCAGCCACTCCTTGTGCAGCGTGCGGTAGTGCCGGGCGGAGCGGCGGGCGTGGGTCTGGATCTGTTGCAGCAGTTCGATGGCCTCGCGCTGACGTCCCAGTCGCTGCAGCAGCAGGGCGTAGCGGTAGTTGGCTTCAGGGCTGGCGCAGTAGCTGCCGAGGGCGCGGTATTCCTCTTCGGCCTTGAGGTCGTTGCCCTGGCCTTCCAGCGCACGGGCGTACAGCAGGTGGCCGTCGCTGGAACGGAAGTCGGGGTTGTGGGCGATCAGTTGATCGAGGCTTGCCTGGCAACCGGCGAAGTCGCCCAGGGCGAAACGTGCTCTGGCCAGACCGAGGAGGATATCCGGGGCGTCGCTGTGGATACCGCGCAGGGCTGTCTGATAGTGCTGGGCCGCTTCTTCGGCGTGGCCCATGCGCAGCAGTTCATCGGCCAGGTTGACGCGAGTATCGCGGGTGTCGCGAATATCCAGCTCATCGCGCAGGGTGCGCAGATGACGCTCTGGGTCGATGCTGTCATGCAGGCGGTTGAGCGTGCGGCGGCCGCGTCGGCTGCCGAGCAGATCCGGCAGCATGATGCCGAGGAAGTAGATCAGGCAGCCGAGGCCGGGCAGGGCGATGATCAGGTACAGCCAGTAGCGTTCCTGGCCACTGCGCACCACGTGGAGGCCGCAGGTGACTTGGCAGGCGATGACTAGCAGGGCGAGCAGAGGCATGAGGCGGTCCAGTCCTTTGGAGTGCGAGGGGAGGCTTATCAGAGCATGGATCGGCCCCGTTGTCAGGTGACGCATGCACGGCTGTGGCCTGCGTCACGTGGTAGGCTGCGCGGCTGATTCCATGTTCATAAGGATGCGTGCATGCCGTCGTCGCTGGAGATCTTCGCCAACCTTTTCTATCTGGTTTCGGTCTTGCTGGCGGCGCGCAATTCGGTGCACACCTGGGCCGTCGGCCTGGTCGGCTGCGTGCTGTTCGGCTGGCTGTTCTTCAGCGTGCAGCTGTATGCCGATGTCACCTTGCAGGCTTTCTTCATCGCCACCAGCCTGCTGGGTTGGTGGAGCTGGCGGCGCGGTCGCCAGGGCGAGGCGCTGCCGATCAGCCGTGCCAGCACGGCCGGACTGGGCCTGGCGCTGCTGCTCGCGGTGGTCGTGGCGGGCGCATACGGCGCCCTGCTGCACCATTTCACCGACGCCTACGCGCCCCTCATCGATTCGCTGGTGTTGACCTTGAGCGTGCTCGCGCAATTGCTGCTGATGCGCCGCAAGTTGGAAACCTGGTACGGCTGGCTGCTGGTGAACACGCTCGCGGTGCCGCTGTTCGCCTCGCGCGAGCTGTACCTGACAGCCTTCATCTACCTGCTGTTCTGGTGCAACGCCTGGTACGGCCTGTATCGCTGGCGCCGTGAACTGAACGCGCAGACGGTCTGAGATGAGCAAGCGATTTACCTGTGGGCTGGTAGTCGGCAAGTTTGCGCCGCTGCACCTGGGGCACGAATGGCTGATTCGCCAGGCGCAAGAGCAGTGCGAGCAACTGGTGCTGCTCAGTTGGGCCTACCCGGAGCTTGCCGGTAGCGAGCCGGAGCGACGGGCGAACTGGTTACAGGTGCGCTTTCCCGAGCTACGCAGTTGGGTGGTCACACCCGAGTGGGTTGTCCAGCAGCGCGCACTCGGCCTGGCGTTGCCGGACCTTCCTCACGAATCCGAGTCCGATGCCGCGCAGCGCCAGTTCGTCGCCGATTTCTGCCTGGCAGTGCTTGGCCACCCGGTCGACGCGGTCTTTACCAGCGAGGCCTACGGCGATGGCTTCGCCGCGCACCTGAGCGAATGTTTCGGCCGGCCGGTGGAGCATGTCGAGATCGACCGCGCGCGCATTCAGGTGCCGGTGTCCGGTACGCGTCTGCGCGCCGATATCCACGGCTTGCGCCACTACCTGGTGCCGCAGGTGTATGGCGATTTCGTCGAGCGCATCGCCTTGCTCGGTGGCGAGTCCACCGGCAAGAGCAGCCTCACCCTGGCATTGGCCGAGGCCTTGGGTACGCGTTACGCCGCGGAATACGGCCGTGAACTGTGGGAAGAGCAGGGCGGTGTGCTCGCCTATGACGACCTGCTGCACATCGGTCGAACCCAGGTCGACCGTGAGCAGAGCCTGGCCGGGCAGTGCCAGCGTTATCTGGTTTGCGACACCACGCCGCTGACCACGCTGTTCTATTGCCGCGAGCTGTTCGGGCGGGCCGAGGCCGAGCTGGAGCAGTTGGCCGAGCGGCACTACCACCACCTGTTTCTGTGCGCCGATGACTTCCCCTTCGTGCAGGACGGCACCCGTCAGGACGAGACCTTTCGCCGCCGGCAGAACCAGTGGTACGAGCAGCAACTGCAGCGGCGTGGCTGGGCTTTCACGTACCTGACGGGCTCGCTGGCGCAGCGGGTCGAGCAGGTGCTGCGCAGCCTGAGCGATACCTAGGCGACGGGAGTGAGTGCGCACCACGCTCAAACAAGGGAAGCGCTTGCCGGCCGCCCGGCGGCTGGGGGAGGATGCCTTTCTTTGCCGCAACCGGGATCGTCATGCGTCGTCTGCCTTCGCTCACCGCCCTGCGCACTTTCGAAGCGGCCGCGCGGCATGCCCACTTCGGCCGCGCGGCTGCTGAGCTGTGCGTTACCGACAGCGCCGTCAGCCACCAGATTCGCCAGCTCGAGGAGCAACTCGGCAGCACGCTGTTCGAGCGCGACGGCCGTCAGGTACGCCCGACACCGCAGGCCAGGCGCCTTCTGCACAGCCTGCAGCAGGCCTTCGAGCTGATTGGCGAGGCCTGCGACGAGCTGCGTGATCCCGGTTCGCAGGCGCAACTGCGCGTCGCGGTTACCGCAGAGTTGGCGCAGAAGTGGCTGGTCGGGCGCCTGGCCGACTTCGCTGAGCGCCACCCGCAAATCACCCTGCATCTGCATGAGCAAGCGCTGGAGGCGACGCTGCCGGGCAGCGAGATCGATATCGCCATCACCTACGGCACCGGCCCGGACGATGCCAGCGCCTACTTCGTAAGGCCGCTGCCGACCCTGCAGTTCTTCCCCGTGTGCAGCCCGGGCCTGTTCAACCAGTCGCCACTCAAGCACCCGCGCGACCTGGCGCGTCATTGCCTGCTGCATGACGATCAGGACGGCAAGACCTGGACCGCCTGGCTGACCACTCATGCTGGCGATATCCAGCCGACGCGGCATCTGTATCTAGGCCATGCCGGCCTGACCATGGAAGCCGCTGCACGCGGCCAGGGCGTGGCCATCGGCGACAACCTGACCAGCGCCGAAGACCTGGCCAGTGGTCGCCTGGTGCGCCCCTTCGCCGCCCAGGTGCCGTCGCTAGGGCAGTACGCGCTGGTGTGCGAGCGCCTGCGTCTGGACAAGCCGGCAGTCGCTCATTTCATCGAATGGTTCACTGATCAGTTGGTCGATCTGTGAATTGAATTCAAGGGTTCCGCGATTATCGTCATTGGTCGTACTGGCACCGACGGGCGTACTGTCGGGCTACTTCCAGCCACTGACGAGGAGCCGCGAGATGGCCCGTACCCTGACCTCCCTGCCCAAGGCCGACGGCTTTCGTCTGCCCGGCGAATTCGAAACCAAGAGCCGCTGCTGGCTCGGCTGGCCGGAGCGCCCGGACGTGTGGCGCAACGGTGGCAAGCCAGCGCAGAAGGTCTGGGTCGAGATCGTTGCGGCCATCGCCAGCAGCGAGCCGGTCACCGTCTGCGCCTCGGCGGCGCAGTACGCCAACGCTCGGCGCCTGCTGCCGGCGCATGTGCGGGTGGTGGAAATGACCTGCAACGACACCTGGTTCCGTGACAGCGGCCCGGCGTTTCTGGTGCATGACGAGACAGCCGAAGTGCGCGGCGTGGACTTCGAGTTCAACGCCTATGGCGGGCTCGATGGCGGGCTTTACTACCCCTGGGACAAGGACGATCAGATCGCGCAGAAGATTCTCGAGATCGAAGGCTTCGATCGCTATCGCGCGCCTTTCATTGCCGAAATGGGCGGTATCCAGAGTGACGGCCAGCGCACCCTGCTGACCACCGAGCAGTGCCTGCTCAACCGCAATCGCAACGCCCACCTGGGCAAGGACGAGATGACCCGCAGGCTGTCGGATTACCTCGGTGCCGAGCAGGTGATCTGGCTGCCGCGCGGCTGCAAGTTCGACGAAACCGACGGTCATATCGATGACCTGGCCTGCTTCGTTCGCCCTGGTGTGGTGGTGATGCAGTGGACCGACGACCGCACCGACCCGCAATGGGAAATCTACCAGGAGGCTTACGACATCCTGCGCAGCGTGCGCGATGCCCGTGGCCGTGCGCTGGAGGTGCACAAGCTGCCGCAACCGCGCGTATTGGAGTGGACCGCGGAAGAGGCCGAAGGTCTGGATCAGGACGATGCCACCCATACCCGCCAGGCCGGCACGCAGATCTGCGCCTCGTACATCAACTACTACGCCGGCAACTCGGCCATCGTCCTGCCGCTGTTCGGCGACGCCAACGACCGTGTGGCCCAGGCCACCCTGGCCGAGCTGTTCCCGCAGCATCGCATCCTCGGTATCGAGAACTCGCGGGAAATCCTGCTGGGTGGCGGTAACGTCGCCTGCATCACCATGCCGCAATACGCCGCGCCCCAGCGCGCCTAGGAGGCCCGGATGAAACTGCCCACCAGTCTGCTGGCCGTGGCCCTTGCTGCCTGCGCACAGGCGCAGGCCGGCGCGGCGCCGCAGCAGGTCAACCTGTTCATCTGGAGCGAATACCTGGCGCCGGACACCCTGGCTTCATTCGAGGAGAAGACCGGTATCCGCGTGGTGGTCGATCATTTCGATTCGCTGGAAACCGTGGAAACCAAACTGCTCACCGGCGGCAGTGGCTACGACTTGGTGCTGACTGCCGGCCAGCACCTGAGCCGGGCCATCGCCAGCGGTGCATTGCGCGAGCTGGACAAGACGCAGCTGCCGCACTTCGCCGGGCTCGATGACGAGTTCATCCAGCACATGGCCAGGTTCGACCCGAGCAATCGCTACGCCGGACTCTACGTCTGGGGCACCACCGGTTTCGGCTACCAGGAGCAGGCCATTGCCCAGCGCATGGCCGATGCCCCGACCGATAGCTGGGCGATGCTGATGGACCCGCAGGTGGTGGCGCGTTTCGCCGACTGCGGGGTGAGTTTCCTCAATGATCCCAACGAGGTATTCGCCGCTGCGTTCCGCTACCTGGGGTTGGATATCAACCGGCAGAATCTCGATGACCTGAAACAGGCCGAGGCCCACCTGGCCAAGGTGCGACCGTTCATTCGCTACTTCGACAATGACCGCAATATCAGCGACCTGGCCAACGGCAACACCTGCCTGGCCATGGCCTGGAATGGCAACGTCGCCATCGCCGCGGCACAGGCCGAGCAGGCCAACAAGGATTTCCAGTTGAGCTATCGCATCCCGCGTGAAGGGGCATTGCTGTGGTTCGATGCCATGGTCATCCCGCGTGACGCGCCGCACCCGGAAGCCGGGCTGGCATTGATGGACCACCTGATGACGCCCGAGGTGATCGGCGCTATCAGCAACAGCATCTACTACGCCAATGCGGTTCCGGCGGCCGATGCCTTCGTCGATCCGGCGACTCTCGCCGACCCCGGCACCTATCCGCCGGCCGAGCTGCGCGCCACGCTGTACGCCAAGAATGACAACAGTCGCGAGTTCAACCGGGCGCTGACCCGTGCGTTCAGTCGGCTGAAGTCGGGTCGGTAGCTGTCAGCGATAGCGAGCGAGGATGGCCTCGAACTCACCATCCTGTCTCATCTGCACCAGTGCACGCAGCAAGGCCTGGGTCGGTACGTCGGGGGCATCACGGACGATGCAGCCGACCGGAGCGGCGCCGACCTCTGCGAGCGCATGCAGGCGTTTTTCTTGAGGCTGATGGCGGTTGAACCAGTTCAGGCTGAGGTCGTTGCTGATCGCGTAGTGGTAGCGACCGGCCTCGAGTTTCTCCAGCACCAGCGCCTGGGTGCGGGCATCTTCGCGATGGGCTTGGCCGTTGGCCAATAGCGGCTCCAGGTTGGGGTAGCTGAAGCCCAGCACCGTACCCAGGCGCTCATCCCGCAACTGCTCCAGCTTGAAGTCAGGGTCGGCGTTGCGCGCGACGATCAGGTCGCGCTGCACCATGAAGGGCAGGCTCCAGATGTACTGATGATGGGATTCGGCGAGCCAGTCTGGATTGACGTAGCAGCGCACGTCGATTCCACCGCTGACCAGCAAACGTTGAACGCGCAGGCGCGGTAGCACCAGCATCTCTGCACGGCGGCCGACCTTCTGCGCCAGGCGCATTTGCAGATCGTAGAGAATCCCGCCCGTAGCCTGGCCATCGACGATCTTTATCATCGGCATGGCCCAGCTCTCGGTCACCGAGAAGCGCAGTGGGCGCTGCTCCTCGGCCGAGGCTGCGAGGCACAGCAGAAGCAGCAGAGCGGAAAGCGAAAGGCGCATGCGGTTACCGGTTCAAGACGTTAGCGATGCCGCGCCGAGCTTGGCCGTAGCGGACTGGGCGACGGCCGCTCAGGCTGGTGCCGGCTCGAAACTGTCGGCGCGCGCCATGCGCCACATGCGCTCGTAGAACTCCCCTGCGATCTGGCCGCTGAGCAACTCGCCCGGCGCTAGGAACACGTGCTGCTGAGCGAACAGCTTGATCTCGGTAGCCGACATGCGCTGCACCAGATGCTTGGCATCGATCTGCGCCGGGTGGTCGAGGCCGGCGGCGGCGAGCATTTCGGCCAGTGCCTTGAGCGTGTTGCGGTGGAAGTTGTAGACGCGCTGGGCCTTGTCCTCGACCACCAGGGCGCGTTGGCGCAACGGGTCCTGGGTCGCCACGCCGGTAGGGCACTTGTTGGTGTGGCAGCTTTGGCTCTGAATGCAGCCGATGGCGAACATGAAGCCGCGCGCTGAGTTGGCCCAGTCGGCGCCGATGGCCAGCACGCGGGCGATATCGAAGGCGCTGACGATCTTGCCGCTGGCGCCGAGCTTGATCTTGTCGCGCAGGTTGCTGCCGACCAGGGTGTTATGCACGAACAGCAGCCCTTCGCGCAGCGGCACGCCCAGGTGATCGGTGAACTCCAGCGGCGCCGCACCGGTGCCGCCTTCCTTGCCGTCGACGACGATGAAGTCGGGCAGGATGCCGGTCTCCAGCATGGCCTTGACGATGCCCATGAATTCCCAGGGGTGGCCCAGGCAGAACTTGAAACCCACCGGCTTGCCGCCGGACAGCTCGCGCAGCTGAGCGATGAACTGCAGCATCTCTGTCGGCGTGGAGAAGGCGCTGTGGCGCGACGGCGAGATGCAGTCCTCACCCATCGGTACGCCGCGGGTATTGGCGATTTCCTCGGTGACCTTGTGCTTGGGCAGGATGCCGCCATGGCCCGGTTTGGCGCCCTGGCTGAGCTTGATCTCGATCATCTTCACCTGCGGGCTGGCGGCCTGGGCGGCGAAACGCTCGGGGTCGAAGCGCCCGTCGGAAGCACGGCAACCGAAGTAGCCGCTGCCCAGCTCCCAGACCAGATCGCCGCCGTGCTCGCGGTGATAGGGGCTGATGCTGCCTTCACCAGTGTCGTGGTAGAACTCGCCGAGTTTCGCCCCTTCGTTGAGCGCGCGAATGGCGTTGGCGCTGAGCGAGCCGAAGCTCATTGCCGAGATGTTGAACAGCGACGCCGAGTACGGCTGGCTGCACTGCGGCCCGCCGATCTCCACGCGAAAGCTGCACGGATCTGTCAGTGGTGCCGGGCGCATCGAGTGACTGATGAACTCGAAGCCGTTCTGGTACACATCGCTCAGTGTGCCGAAGGGTTTGTCGGCGCCTTCGTTCTTGGCGCGGGAATACACCAGCGAGCGCTGGGCGCGGGAGAAGGGCAGCTGCTCGGCGTCACCTTCGAGCAGGTACTGACGGATTTCCGGGCGAATGCCTTCGACCAGATAGCGAATATTGCCGAGGATTGGGTAGTTGCGCCGCACTGCATGGCGCGTCTGTAGCAGATCGCCGATACCGATCAGGCTGAGCACGCCGCTGAGCAGGGTGAACGGCCACAGCCATTCATGGCCAAGGAAAGGCACGCTGGCCAGGGTGAACAGCACGCAGAAGGCGAAGAATGCGTAGCGGCTGAGCAGGGAGAGGTTCATGCAAGCTCCAGGTGCGCGGATCAAGATAAGACTTTAGACCAAACGGCTATATTGGGTCATGTTCTGTCCACCTAGACACTCTCAAGGGCTGAGGACGAATCCCCTCGCCCTGTGGCACACTCGGTGGCCCGGAGCCAACCGTCGTAAGAGCTTGGCCCAAGTCTCCCGATTTTCGGCCTGCGCCATTGTCGCCGGCCTACTGCCTGAGGCCGCCAGCGGCCGAGAAGAGGAATGAGCGTGCATAACGTCGTCATCAGTGGTACCGGCCTCTATACCCCGGCCAACAGCATTTCCAACGACGAGCTGGTGGCATCCTTCAATGCTTATGTGCAGCAGTTCAACGCCGATAACGCCGAGGCCATCGCCCGCGGTGAGGTGGAGGCGCTGAGCGAGTCCAGCAGCGGCTTCATCGAGAAGGCGTCGGGCATCAAGAGCCGTTTCGTCATCGACAAGGAAGGCATTCTCGATCCGCTGCGCATGGTGCCGCGTATCCCTGAGCGTTCCAACGAGGAGTGGGGCATCCTCTGCGAAATGGCCGTGGGCGCCGCCAAGGAGGCGCTGCAGCGCGCCGGCAAGACCGTCGCCGACATCGATGGGGTGATCGTCGCCTGCTCGAACCTGCAGCGCGCCTATCCGGCGGTGGCCATCGAAGTGCAGGCAGCACTGGGCATCCAAGGCTGGGGCTACGACATGAACGTAGCCTGCTCTTCGGCCACCTTCGGCATTCAGGCCGCGACCACCGCGATCCAGACCGGCCAGGCCCGCGCCATCCTCATGGTCAACCCGGAAATCTGCACCGGCCACCTCAACTTCCGCGACCGCGACAGCCACTTCATCTTCGGCGACGCCGCCACTGCGGTGATCATCGAGCGTGCCGACCTGGCCACCTCCAAGCACCAGTTCGACGTGGTCAGCACCAAGCTGCTGACCCAGTTCTCCAACAACATCCGCAACAACTTCGGCTTCCTCAACCGCGCGGCGGAAGAGGGTGTGGGCGCGCGCGACAAGCTGTTCGTGCAGGAAGGCCGCAAGGTGTTCAAGGACGTCTGCCCGATGGTCGCCGAGCTGATCGCCGCGCACCTGGCGGAAAACCAGCTCAACGTCAGCGACGTCAAGCGCTTCTGGCTGCACCAGGCCAACCTCAACATGAACCTGCTGATCGCGCGCAAACTGCTGGGCCGCGATGCCGAGCCGCACGAGGCGCCGGTGATTCTCGACACCTACGCCAACACCAGTTCGGCCGGCTCGGTGATCGCCCTGCACAAGAATCAGGACGACCTGCCGGCGGGCAGCTTGGGTGTTCTAAGCTCCTTTGGTGCCGGTTATTCGATCGGCAGTGTAATTTTGCGCAAGCGTTGAACTCTCTGTAGGAATGCCTGGCGCGTACGCAGAGTGTGATCGTGCGCGCAAGGCCCTACCCATGGGAGTTCTATGTCCGATACCGAACTGTTGGATCGTCTGCTCGCCGGTGAGCAGACGGCCTATCGCGAGCTGGTAGCTCGCTACCAGGGGGCGATGCGCGCGGTGGCCTACGCTATCGTCGGCAGTCGTCACGCCGATGAGGTGGTGCAGGATGCCTGGCTCGCCGTGGTGCGCGGCCTGGCAGGCTTTCAGGGGCGCTCCAGCCTCAAGACCTGGCTGCTGACCATCACCGCCAACACCGCCAAGACCCGTCTCAAGCACAACCGTCGCGAGGTGCTGCTCGACGACCTGGCCGCGCCGCATGGCACGGTGGGTGACGAGCGCTTTTCCGATGACGGCCACTGGCTGTTGGCGCCACATGCCTGGCATCAGGACAGCCCCGAAGCGCTGCTCACCGAAGACGAATTGCGCGATTGCCTGGAACACACATTGGCCAGCCTGTCCGAGTTGCAGGCCAGCGTGCTGGTGCTGCGCGAGCGTCAGGGCCTGGAGCTGGAGGCGATCTGTAATCTTCTCGACATCTCGCTCTCCAATGCCCGTGTGCTGCTGCACCGGGCACGCCTGAAAGTCTTTGCCACCCTGGAACATTTCGAGGAGACAGGCCAATGCTGACCTGCAAGGAATTGGTCGCTCATTCCAGCGATTATCTCGACGGCCAACTGACCCTGCGCCAGCGCCTGGCCGTACGCGCGCACCTGGCCATGTGCGGCAACTGCCGGCGTTTTATCCGCCAGATGAAACTGACCCAGGCGGTGATCCGGCAGATGCCGGAGGAGGAGTTACCCGAACTCGATGCCCTGGCCGAGCGTCTGGCGCAGAACCGGCGTAATCAGGGGTGAAACGTGATCCGAGGGTTTGGTTGGTTTTTCGGATGCTCACTCCGGAGTGCCGTGTTTTGTTGAAAGCTATGGCGTCGCCCACCCAGGTGAGCACTGCGTAGGGTGGATGACGCTTTTTCATCCACCGTTTGCGGTGGCTGTTCGGGCTATTTGCTGAATAGCCAAGCCGAAAAGCTTAAATCAGGCTGTATATACGAATGCAACCGCGTTGGCGATAGGATCGAAAAGCTATTGCTCACTGCTTGTGGGGAGAGTCTATATAAAATTGTTAGATAATTTTGGCTCCAGCTCTTTTGGCCTCAGGGATTATTATGGTTTCGATGATGTCTTCGATAATGTCAATTGTTGCTTCTGTTAATCGAATTTGACCAGCTGAGTATTGGCTTGAAGATACGGCGGGCTGTGTATCTACTTGCATGTGGGATGCTGTTCTGTCCAGGCTTTGATTTAGTAATGAGGCTCGTGGTTGCCAAAAGGTAGCAGGGAACGAGAAAATGCCGTGGCGAATCGCTGCAACTCCAATTTCTTTGCCGTCTAGCTTAAATAAATAAAGTAGTGTTTCGCTGTTGCTAGGTCCTTTCCATTTGAGCTTGTGTGCTATGAGCTTTTTGTGCGCTCGCCGGACTGCGCCACTTTCATCACGGCTCGTAAGTTCGGATAGCAATTCTTCTTTTGCACCCATGCAGCAATCCCTTGTGATTGTCTAACGCTCGTATTTAAGGCTGGTTTGGAGCGCAGCGGAAAACCACGCCGACAACATGTGCTTGTTAGGCGATACACCGGCCACACCTAAGCCAGACAACAATTTTTATACTTTTTCTGACTGCCGCAGGGACATGGATCATTTCGGCCTGTTTTCTTTTCATTTCTCCTTTTTGTGGAGAAGTTCACTCGTCCACCATTCTTAATATTCTGAGGTTTTGGAAGGTTTTTAGTTGCTTGATCCATTTCATCGGATTGCACCCAATCAAATTCCAACTCAAGCCCGAATTTGATTTTTCGGCTTACTGGGTCCAGGCAAAGTCCAAACCAAGTATCGGCTTTTAGAGTGTATTTTCTTTTTTCGCAGTGAATCTTTAACCTAGTGGCAGCAATATTTGCCTTGTCACTATTACAGTGTATAGTTAGTCCGGTTTTACCTTGATCTATACACAGTGTTAAATCATGGTGTTCTCCATCCTCTTTATGTAATTTGTATAGCTGATCAATCCCTTCATTGATTTGTTCTATTGTCTCTCCACTCAATGAAAGGAGTATAAAGCCAAGATCAATGGTCGCAGGATCGTCTAGGCGATCAATTTCAGCTATTAGTTGGCCGTAGGTGGTGTCTCTATATTTTGTCAATATGCCTTCTGGGGTTTCAATTCCCGGGGCACCGTTTCTTCTGGTTAGCATGGCCAAATCTAGATCGGCACAGATATCATCTCCTAACTGGATCATAGAAGTATCATCATCAATCCATAGGTTTTGCTTTAAGTGATAGGAAAGAATCGTTAACTCATGATTAGATAAAATCCTTTCCGCATATTCGACTCTTCGGTTTACGTAGCTCAAGAAATGTAGTGGAGATTGTAGCATCTCAGTCATAACATTCAGGAGAAACACATCCATGATAAATGGATACTTGATCACTGTCGTCGCTTGGTATTTTAAAAACTGTCGTGCTTGAAAGCTTAGAGCAGGATAATGATCTGAGACTACGCAAAAGGGGTATATGCTTTCAAATTTTCTATATATCTTTAACTCGTTTCCAGAAGAGTCTACTAGTCGATAGTTTTCATTGTTTAAATATTCGGCGCATTGGTATGCTTGATTATACGAATCTTGCACTGCCTTTTTAAAATCTTCCTGAAGGCTATTGTCGTTTCCTTTTCTTGCGGCAATAGTTAACTTTTTTGACTTTGCTTGTAGAATAATTGCTCTGTTGGCAAAAACAACAAGTACATCTATTTCCCCAACTCTCGTTTGCTTATCTTTATATATGTCAACATTGGTAAAAACTCTGTCTTCACCAAATACGATTTTAAGCCGTTTTTCCGAAAAGCTTTCGGTAAATAGCCCTCTATTTTCTCTGGCCTTTACTTTGTAGGTGTCATCCGCATTGAACCAAAAAAAAGGCGTTTCATATAGGGCCTCTAGCAACCCATAATTTTGAAACAAAATGAATTCACTTTCACTCGCCCGTATAATTGGGTAAGCATTCATAGGGTTGAAATCATCTAAAGCAGAGAACTGATTTCTATCAATTTCTGGCGGACAAACAAACGAGTCAAGGAATGATTTTGTGGTTTCTAGATCTACGCCTGATTTTTCTGATAATTCCTTATCGGAAAAAACGAACGCGGGAAGCATTGTCCATTCTTCAGGAGATAGTGTCTTTAGTTGAGTGGGTATCAGATTGCTGATTTTGTCGTTTTGTAAAATAAGCAAAGATGATACTATCTTTGCTGCATCTCCAATTGAGTATCCTTTGTTCTTCTGAAACCAAGCGCTGTCATTTTTATACTTTATTAAAGCGAGGTCTCGATATTGAAAGTTATAGGCGGCTTCTCCTCCATAGAAAATCGATTCTCTTAATGCCTTTCCTGTCCTGAAAGGATTGAAACTAGGGTCTCCAATTTTTCTTTTATCAAATATTTCCTCTAGGGGAGGTATCATGGTCTTATGCAGGTTTTTTAATAGAGTTTCAGTTTTGTCAATATGTTCCTGAATACATTTCGGTCCAGGGTGATTTATATCAATTTGTTTCTTGCACGCCAAACCTATTAGTGTGGAAATTTCAGTGCGGACAAGTCTCTCAAATGAGAATTGCTGAACTACATCATCAACAACCATTTCACCATCTTTATATCGAATGGTGTTATCTCTGAAGCAAAAATAAGCTATGGCATGTAAGTAGCCTGGAGATTTGCATAGCGACTCAAGCTCATCAAACAGTTCTTGCTCAGTTTTTATGACGTCATTCATTGAGATATACCGATTTTTGGCAGTCGCCTAACGTTCAAACCCACGGGCCAGTTTGTAGCTGCGGAGCGGCGGAGAAGTGGTCCCGTGCGGTGACTGGTTATGTGATGGATCTACGAAGAACATCCACAACGGTATTCAACTCGTCGGAGCTTCTAATTCCTACTCGTGGCCAGTTATATCTGCGATCTGGGTTCACCTGATGGCTGGTCAAAGCGCAGATTTGATTGATTCCTGGTACGAAACTTGGGTTGAACGCAATCTCAGCGCGATTTCCGCTAGCCAGATTAGAGTGGTAGACCGTTAGTAGGTACCCAGATCCCCTCCGAAACCGGGCACCGTTCTCGCTCTTTAGTTGAGCCGGAGCACCCAGAAATTCTGAAAGGATACTGATCGCTTGTGTGTAAACAGGATTGATCATTCAGCGCTCCTTGTTGGCACTCACATAACAGTAGTTAGATAGAGGACGGTACTAATCCGATAGTAGAACCTTCCATCTAACTCCGCACCATCCCGCTTCGCTTCACACGAAAATGTCCTCCCTGTCATAGCCTTACCGCTCTGCCCGGCAGAGTGCTGTATTCGCTTGACCTCCGCTTTTTGCCCCAGCATTAAGCCTGGTACACCGCGCGTAGGGTGGATGACGCTTTTATCATCCAACGTTTGCTGTGGCTGTTCGGGCTACTGGCTATCGAAAGCCTCGCCGCTGAAACGCCTCCCACGGGGCGGTGGATGTTTCTGTGCCTGTGGCAGGGGCTTTCGGCTCTGGCATCCTGCTTCGCTCTACCTCCTGCATCCATGCAGTCGTAGCCGTGACTGGTAGCGGGCAAAGCTCCCCGGATTTCATCCGGGCTACGAAAAGCTTTTTCGCCCGCTGTAACGCTCGCATCCCTGCCTCGTCCATTGCTGCGAGGGCGCCAATCCGGCCCCGCATTCGAAACCGATGGAGAGATGCCATGAAACAACTCAATACCCTGACTGCCACCCTGGGCGCCGCGCTGCTGACTTCCATGGCGTTCACTGCCCAAGCGGCCAGCAACCCTTTCGCTGCGCAGGAATTGGCCAGCGGCTACAGCCTGGCCGCCGCCGAGAAGGCGCAGGAAGGTTCCTGTGGCGAAGGCAAATGCGGTGGCGAGATGAAAGCCGACAAGGAAGGTAAGTGCGGCGAGGGCA
This sequence comes from Pseudomonas alcaliphila JAB1, assembly GCF_001941865.1. Lineage (NCBI taxonomy): Bacteria > Pseudomonadati > Pseudomonadota > Gammaproteobacteria > Pseudomonadales > Pseudomonadaceae > Ectopseudomonas > Ectopseudomonas alcaliphila. The sequence continues at coordinate 1,769,056 of NZ_CP016162.1, forward strand.
AGTGTGGTGCCGAGAAGAAGGCTGACGCCGAGGGCAAATGCGGCGAAGGCAAGTGTGGCGGCGAGAAGAGCGAGTAAGGGCAGGGGGAGGACGGATCATGCACCTCGCAAACCTCACCGGCGCCGGTCTCGGCCTGCGTCGCGGGCTGCTCGCCGAGCTGATCGGTGATAACGCCAGTGGCGCCGACTTTCTCGAAGTGGCGCCGGAGAACTGGATCGGTGTCGGTGGCCGGCTGGGCAAGCAGTTGCGCGCCCTGAGCGAACGCCGGCCGTTGCTGTGCCATGGTCTGTCCCTCAACCTCGGCGGTTTCGCGCCGCTGAACCTGGAGTTGCTGCACGCCATCAAGGGCTTTCTTGATGCGCATGGTGTGCTGGCCTACAGCGAACATCTGTCGGCCTGCGCCGACGATGGCCAGCTGTATGACCTGATGCCGCTGCCATTTTCCGAAGAGTCGGTGGCGCGCATCGCCGAGCGTGTGCGCATCGTTCAGGATGCGCTGGAACGGCCGCTGATCATCGAGAATGTCTCGGCCTATGCAAGCCTGCCTGGCGAGCTGGACGAGGCGGATTTCGTTCGCGCCGTGCTGGAGCGTGCCGACTGCCAGCTGCTGCTGGACGTCAACAACGTCTACGTCAACAGCCTGAACTTCGGTTTCGATGCCGAAGCCTACATTGCCGCGATGCCCAGTGAGCGCATCGCCTATTTGCACGTCGCCGGTCATTACGACCAGGCGGCAGACCTGAAGATCGACACCCACGGTGCGCCGGTGATCGACCCGGTGTGGGCGCTGCTGAGCAGCGCTTACGCGCAGCATGGCGTGCGCCCGACGCTGCTGGAGCGCGACTTCAACTTCCCGCCGCTGGCCGAGCTGTATGCCGAGCTGGCGCACATCCGCAGCCTGCAGCAGGCTGTGCAACCGCAGAGCAGGTACGGCACATGAGCGGCGTGCAATTGCAGCGCGATTTCGCTGCACGTATTCGCCAGCCTGAGGCGCAGTCTTTGCTGCCGGGCATCACAGCGGAGCGCATGGCGGTCTACGAGGAGCTGTTTTTCAATAACGTCGCCAGCCTGGTCGGCGGCGCCTTCCCCGTGCTGCGCGAGATTCTCGGAGCTGAGCGCTGGCAGCGGCTGCTGCGCGCGTTCTTTGCCGAGCATCGGGCGAGCACGCCGTACTTTCTCGAGATCAGCCAGGAGTTCATTGCCTGGCTGCAGCAGGGTTATCACGCCGAGCCTGACGACCCTGCGTTCATGCTGGAGCTGGCGCATTACGAGTGGGTCGAGCTGGCGCTGGATGTCAGCGATGCGCAGTTGCCCGAGCGCGGCTGGTCGCCACTGGCCTGGCCGCTGGCCTATCGCTGGCCGGTGCAGAGCATCGGTGCCGATCACTGCCCCACGGAGCCGCCTGCCGAGCCGACCTGCCTGCTGGTCTGGCGTGATCGCCAGGATCAGGTGCGCTTCACGCAGCTGGCGCCGTTTGCCTATCAGCTGGCGCTGCGGCTGCAGGCCGGCGAGCCAGCTGTGCGGGCGCAGCTGGAGTTGGCCACGGCCCATGGCCTGGCCGCGGATCGCAACTATTTCGCTAACGCTCGCGCGCTGCTGGATGACTGGCAGGCGCGCGATATCTGGTTTCCGTATCCCGAGGACTGACCGCCATGATCGCTTTGCTCAATCGCTTCCAGGACGCGCTGGAGGCCACCCGGCGCCTGGATTTTCTCGGCCCGCTGTTGCTGCGCCTGTACTTGGTGCCGGTGTTCTGGATGGCCGGCACGCGCAAACTCGCCGATATCGACGCCACCGCCGCCTGGTTCGGTAACCCCGACTGGGGCCTGGGCCTGCCGTTCCCCGAACTGCTGGCCTGGGCGGCGGCACTGACCGAGGCTGGTGGCGCCATCCTGCTGCTGTTCGGCTTTGCCGTGCGCTGGATCAGCATTCCGCTGATCATCACCATGCTGGTGGCGATCTTCGCTGTGCATTGGCCCTATGGCTGGCAGGCGATTGCCGACCCGTCCGCACCCCTCGCCAACGAGCGCGTGCTGGCGGCGGCGGAGAAACTCGAGCGGGCGCGAGCGATTCTGCGTGAGCACGGCAATTACGACTGGCTGACCGGTAGCGGCAAGTTCGTGGTGCTGAACAACGGCATCGAGTTCGCCGCCACCTACCTGGTAATGCTGGTGGCGCTGTTCTTCAGTGGGGCAGGGCGCTGGTTGAGCCTGGATTACTGGCTCGCGCGACGTTTCCGAACTCCGCGCTAAGCAGGCCGCTGAAAAACTACCTGCGTTGGCAATACTGCGTTAAAAACGACCTCGCGTGCGAGCCCAGTCAAAATGCTCATTTACAGCACGTAAACCCGAGTGCGGGCCCAGTGCTTTTTTCGGTCGTTTTTGCGGGGCCGCCATCGGTATTGTCTTGCCTGCCTCGCCTACGTTTTTCAGCGGCCTGCTAACCCAGCGGATTGTCCCTGCGCCGGCTTTCGCGAAACTCGCCCGGCGTCTGCCCGGTCCAGCTCTTGAAACTGCGGTGGAACGAGCGTGATTCGGTGAAACCGAGATAACAGGCGATGTCCTGGATCGCCAGGTCGCTGCGCAGCAGGTAGTGCTCGGCCAGCTCCTGGCGCAGCTCGTCGAGGATCTGCTGGTAGCTGGTGCCGGCCTGCTGCAGGTGGCGCTGCAGGGTGCGCACGGTCATGTCGAATTTCTCCGCCACCCGTTCCTTGCGCGGCAGGCCGTCCTTGAGCAGCAGGCGCAGGGCGTTCTTCACCCGGCGCGGCAGCGGCTCGTTGTCGTCCAGCCCGGCCATCAGGGTAAGGGCATGTTCTTCCAGGGTGCGCAGCAGGTTGGCGTCGGCCTGGCGCAGCGGCACGCCGAGGTAGTCCAGCGGCACCAGCAGGGCGTTGCAGGGCTGTTCGAACCGCACCGGGCAGCCGAACAGCTGCTGGTATTCGGCCAGGTCGGTGGCGGCTGGCTGTGCATGCTCGAACCACGCCTCACGCGGTGAATGCTCGGAGTCAGCGATCCAGCGGGCGTACAGCAGCCAGGAGGCGAGCACGTTCTCGACCATATGGCGGCGCACCTCTGGCGCCTGATGGCGGCAGCTCCAGATCAGCCGCACGTGATCATCGGCGGCTTCGAAACGGCTGGTGCCCATGTCGCCCACCAGCTTCTCGTAGGGCACGATGCGGCCCATGGCCTCACCGAGGGTGGCACAGTTCATGGCGATATAGCCGAGCACGCTCCACGAGCCGGGCTGGACGAAACGCGCCGAGTGCAGGCCGAACAGCGGGTCGCCGGACACCTCCAGCAGATGCGCCAGCAGGCGTTCGTGTACCTCGCTGGGAATCCGCTTGCCATTGTCGGCCAGATCCTGCGCCTGGACACCGGCTGCCGCGAGCGCACGGTCGATATCCAGACCGAGCTGTTCGGCCTGGCGCAGGTACTTGAGCAGGGCGGGAACCGAGGTATAGCCGAGGTTTTCCATGGATTATTCTTGTTCTGCGATGCCTGTCTTGATTGGCGATAGCGCTTGTCCCGATTCGACAGTGACGGAAATCGGCGGCTGGCTAGTATAGGCAGCCATAAGTGCTGATCGGAATGGGGGATGCGATGCGACGCTGGAACGGATGGGGTGACGAAGCGACCGAGGTTGAACTGCCGGCCCATGGCGAGGCCTTTCTCGCTGAACTGGTCGGGCCGGGCCAGCGTCTGGTCGACGCCAGCCTGCAAGACGTGCTGGCGCGTGTGCCGGCCTCACGTCTGGCTCCCAACCCGCTGATCAGCCAGGACGCCGAGGTACGAGTGCGTCACGCCCGTGGCCAGAGCCTGCCGGACTGGCTGGCCATGCGCTCCGGCGAGTTCGGCCTGTTTCCCGATGGCGTCGCCTGCCCGGAAAGCGCCGAGCAGATCCGCGAGCTGCTGGCCTGGGCGCAACAGCATGACGTCACCCTGATCCCATACGGCGGCGGCACCTCGGTGGCCGGCCACATCAACCCGCAGGCCGGCCAGCGCCCGGTGCTGACCCTGTCGCTGGAGCGCATGACGCGCCTGCTGGATATCGATGAGGACAGCCTGATCGCCACCTTCGGCCCTGGCGCCAATGGCCCGCAGGTGGAAAGCCAACTGCGCGCACGCGGCTACACGCTGGGCCACTTCCCGCAGTCCTGGGAACTGTCGACCCTCGGTGGTTGGGTCGCCAGCCGCTCCAGCGGCCAGCAGTCGCTGCGCTACGGGCGGATCGAGCAACTTTTCGCCGGCGGCAAGCTGGAAGCCTTCGCCGGCACCCTGGAGATTCCCACCTTTCCGGCATCGGCCGCTGGCCCCGATCTGCGCGAGCTGGTGATGGGCTCGGAAGGGCGCTTTGGGGTGATCTCCGAAGTGCGCGTGCGCATCAGTCGCCTGGCCGAGCAGGAGCGCTTCTACGCAGTATTCCTGCCCAATTGGCAGCAGGCGCTGAGCGCCATTCGCAGCCTGGCCCAGGCGCGCGTGCCGCTGTCCATGCTGCGCCTGTCCAACGCCATCGAAACCCGTACCCAGCTGGCCCTGGCCGGTCACCCGCAGCAGATCGCCTTGCTGGAAAAATACCTGGCCCTGCGCGGCGCCCGTGACGAGAAATGCATGCTGACCTTCGGCGTCACCGGCAGCCGGGTGCAGAACGCCGCCTCGCTGAAACAGGCACGGCGCCTGCTGAAAGGCTTTGGCGGCGTGTTCACCGGCACCCTGCTGGGCAAGAAGTGGGAGCAGAACCGTTTCCGCTTCCCCTACCTGCGCCATGGCCTCTGGGAGCGCGGCTACCTGGTGGACACCCTGGAAACTGCCACCGACTGGTCCAACGTCGACAACCTGTTGAACAAGGTCGAGACCAGCCTGCGTGACGAACTGGCTGAAGACGGCGAGCGGGTGCACGTCTTCACCCACCTGTCGCATGTCTACGGCGAAGGTTCGAGCATCTACACCACCTACGTGTTCCGCCCCGGCAGCGACTACGCCGAGGCCATGGCGCGCTGGCAGCGTTTGAAAGCAGCGGCCAGTCACACCATTGCTGAGAATCGCGGCACCATCAGCCACCAGCACGGCGTCGGTCGCGACCACGCGCCTTACCTGGCGGCGGAGAAGGGCGAGCTGGGCATGGCCACGCTGCGCAGCCTGGCCACGCATTTCGACCCGGAGCAGCGCCTGGCTCCTGGCGTGCTGTTGCAGGATTGAGCATGGAACAGTGGAACGCCACCTGGCGCGCACGCGCGCTGCCTGAACTGGCCGCGTGCGACTGGGATCTGCTGGTGATCGGCGGCGGCATTTGCGGCGCCGGTATCCTGCGTGAGGCGGCGCGGCGCGGCTGGCGCTGCCTGTTGCTGGAGCAGCGCGATTTCGCCTGGGGCACCTCCAGCCGCTCGTCGAAAATGGTCCATGGTGGCCTGCGTTACGTCGCCAAGGGCCATCTGGGGCTGACCCGCGACTCGGTGCGCGAGCGCCAGCGTCTGCTCGGTGAGGCGCCGGGGCTGGTGGAGCCGCTGAGTTTCGTCATGCCGCACTACCGCGGCGGCTTTCCCGGGCCGAAGGTATTCGGCGGCCTGCTTAGCCTCTACGACGCGCTGGCCGGTAAGCGCAATCACCTGTTCTATCCGCTGCAGCAACTGCGTTACCTGGCGCCGGGCATTCGTGAAGATGGTCTGCTCGGTGGCACGCGCTTCTTCGATGCGGTGACCGACGACGCGCGCCTGGTGCAGCGCGTGCTGGGCGAGGCGCGTGCCGAAGGTGCAGAGGCACTCAATGGCATGCGCGTGGTCGAGCTGCTGCGCGAGGCAGGGCAGGTGGTCGGCGTACTGGCCGAGGATATCGAGACTGGCAACCGCTACCGCCTGCGCAGCCGCGCCGTGGCCCAGGCCACCGGCGCCTGGGCCGATCGCCTGCGCCAGCCCGGCAATGGCCGCATCCGCCCGCTGCGCGGCAGCCACCTGTTGCTGCCGGGCTGGCGCCTGCCAGTGGCACATGCTTTCAGCTTTATGCATGCGGCCGATGGCCGGCCGGTATTCGTCTTCCCCTGGGAGGGGGCCACGGTGATCGGCACCACCGATCTGGATCATGCGGGCGATCTGGACGCCGAGGCGGCGATCAGCGTCGAAGAGGTCGACTATTTACTGGCCGCCTGCGCCCAGCAGTTCCCGACCGCCCAGATGAGCCGCGCCGATGTGCTGTCGACCTGGGCGGGCGTGCGCCCGGTGGTGGGCAATGGCAGCACCGGGTTGAAACCCTCGGACGAAAAGCGTGAGCACGCCCTGTGGGTCGAGCCGGGCAGCGTGACCCTGGCCGGCGGCAAGCTGACCACCTTCCGCCTGCTGGCGCTGGAGGTGCTGCGTGCCTGTGCCGGATTCGTCGGTAAGCCAGTGGACGATCAGGGCGACGCGGTCTTCGCTTCGAGTACGCCGACGCCGATGCCGGCATTAAGCCCGGCTCAGCAACGTCGTCTGGCTGGGCGCCATGGTCGCCAGTTGGGCGAGGTGCTGCGCCTGATCGACGAGGTGGGCAGCGATTGCGTCGCGGGCACTGACACCCTCTGGGCCGAACTGGCCTGGGCCGCCGAGGGTGAGCTGGTGCTGCATCTGGACGGTCTGCTGTTAAGGCGCACGCGCCTGGGCCTGCTGCTGGCAGGCGGCGGCCGCACTGAACTGCCGCGTATCCGCGCGCTATGCCAGGCCCGTCTGGGCTGGAACGATTCGCGCTGGCAGCAGGAAGAGACGGATTACCTGGCGCTGTGGCAACGCTGTTACAGCCTGCCGGATATTGAATGATGACGCTGCCTGCTGTCCGTAGGAGCGAGCTCTGCTCGCGAAGCTTTTGCGTCAACCGGGTTCGCGAGCAGAGCTCGCTCCTACAGGCCCGTAGAGTGTCGCGGGGTGCGCACCTGCAATCCGCCGATCCAGACTTGCTGTAGCCCGGATGAAATCCGGGACTGAACCAACAGGCAGCTCCCGGATTTCATCCGGGCTACGCATGGCCAAACGCATGACATGAAGGACCACACCTTGAGCGAACCAAGCTACCTGCTGAGCATCGACAACGGCACCCAGAGCGTGCGGGCGCTGCTGTTCGATACCCAGGGCAACCTGCTGGCCAAGGGCAAGGTCGAGCTCGACCCTTACTTCTCCAGCCAGCCGGGCTGGGCCGAGCAGGATCCGGAATACTACTGGGCCAGCCTCGGCGAGGCCTGCCGCCTGTTGTGGCAGCAGGTGGATATCGACCGCAGTCTGATCCGCGGCGTCGCCGTAACCACCCAGCGCGGCAGCATCATTCACGTCGATGAGCTGGGTGCGCCGCTGCGCCCGGCAATTCTCTGGCTCGACCAGCGTCGTGCTGATGTGGCTGGGCGTATCCAGGGCCTGTGGGGCTGGCTATTCAAGCTGGTGCGCGCCGAAGAGGCAGTCGATCATTTCTGTGGCCAGGCCGAGGTCAACTGGGTCGCCCAGTATCAGCCGGACATTGCGGCACGCACGCACAAGGTGCTGTTGCTTTCGGGTTTTCTCACCCATCGCCTGTGTGGCCGCTTCGTCGATTCCACCAGCAGTTGCGTGGCTTACCTGCCGTTCGACTACAAGCGCCTGCGCTGGGCCGCGCCCGGCGACTGGAAGTGGCAGGCGCTGAAGGTATGCCGTGAGCAACTGCCCGAGCTGTTCAAACCGGGTGAGCAACTGGGCCAGATCAGCGCCGAGGCCAGCCGCCATACCGGTATTCCGGAAGGCCTGCCGCTGATCGCCGCCGGGGCCGACAAGGCCTGCGAGGTATTGGGCTCCGGCGCATTGGAGCCCGGCACGGCTTGCCTGTCCTATGGCACCACCGCGACCATCAACACCACGCGCAGCCGTTATCTGGAAACCATCCCGCTGATCCCGCCGTATCCGGCGGCACTGCCGGATCACTTCAACACCGAGGTGATGATCTACCGCGGTTTCTGGATGGTCAGCTGGTTCAAGCGCGAGTTCGGCCTGCGCGAAATGCAACGCGCCGAGGCGCTGGGTGTGCCGCCCGAGGTGCTGTTCGACGAACTGGTTAACGCCGTGCCGCCTGGCTCCATGGGCCTGATGCTACAGCCGTACTGGACGCCTGGCATCCGCGAGCCGGGCCTGGAGGCCAAGGGGTCGATCATCGGCTTTGGCGACGTACACACCCGCGCGCATCTGTATCGGGCGATTCTGGAGGGGTTGGCCTACGCCCTGCGCCAGGGCAAGGAGCGTATCGAAAAACGTTCTGGTACCCGCATCGAACGCCTGCGCGTGTCCGGTGGCGGTTCGCAGAGCGATGCGGCGATGCAGCTGACCGCCGACATCTTCGGCCTGCCGGCCGAGCGTCCGCATCTGTACGAGACCAGCGGCCTGGGCGCGGCGATCAACTGCGCGGTGGGCCTGGGTTTGCACCCTGATTACCCGAGCGCCATCGCCGCGATGACTCGGGTTGGCCAGGTGTTTCAGCCTAACCCGGCTGCGCAGCACACTTACGAGCAGCTCTACGGGCAGGTCTATCAGCGCATGTATCGTCAGCTCAAGCCGTTGTACCAGCGTATTCGCAAGATCACCGGCTACCCGGCGTAGGGCGTGGTGGCGTAGGGCGGACTCAGGAGCGCCAGCGAACAGTCCGCCGTTCCTCGGTGCTACACAAGTCCAGCGGCGTACTGCTTCGCGAGTACGCCCTACGTCACCACAGAAACCAGTCGCCCTCCGTAATGGAGGGCGATGGTTTGTGCATCAGGCGACATCCACCAGCACGATCTCGCTATCTTCCTGCGCCTCGATGCGGATCAGCGTTTCATCGGCGATGGCCACGCCATCACGAGCTTTGACGGCTACGCCGTTGACACTGAAAGCACCAGTCGCGCCCACCAGATAGGCCTTGCGACCCGGTTGCAGGGCGTATTCGGCGCTCTCTCCCGCCTTGACGGTGGCGGCCACCAGGCGTGCGTCGGTACGGATGCGCAGGGCGTCGACATCTTCCTCGTAACCGCTGGCCAGGGTGACGAACGATCCCGAGCGGTCGCCTTTGGGGAACGGCTTGGCGCCCCAGGAGGGCGGCAGGCCGGCCTGGTTCGGCTGAATCCAGATCTGGAAGATCTTGGTGGTTTCATCCTCCAGGTTGTACTCGCTGTGGGCGATGCCGGTACCGGCGCTCATTACCTGCACGTCGCCGGCCTCGGTACGACCTTTGTTGCCCAGGTTGTCCTCATGGCTGATGGCACCTTCGCGAACGTAGGTGATGATCTCCATGTCGCGGTGCGGGTGCGGCGGGAAACCCGAGTGCGGTGCGATCTCGTCGTCGTTCCACACGCGCAGGCGGCCCCAGTTCATCCGCTCGGCGTCGTAGTATTCGGCGAAGGAAAAGTGGTGACGGGCGTTGAGCCAGCCATGGTGAGCACCACCGAGTTGTTCGAACGGACGTACATCGATCATGGTCAATCCTCCAGTCATGCACGAGTTCAGTCCCGTGCAGCGTTGATGGGTGAATGATCCATTTGGATTGATCGATTTAAAAGCGCAATTTTTACAGTGTTGATATCGATTAATCTGATTAATTTTCACGAGGGCCAGGCACTAGGCTTTCGCTGATCCTTTCAAGGAGGACGCGCAATGCGCGAACGCAAGGCCTGGTTGATCCTGCATGGCAAGCAGGCGCTGAACGAAGAAGTGAGGGCAGCGGTGAACGGCCTGCGTGAGCGCGGCTGGGATTTGGCCGTGCGCCTGACCTGGGAAGGTGGCGACGCCGAGCGGCTGGTCGGGGAAGGATTGGCCGCCGGTTACCCGACGCTGATCGCTGGCGGTGGCGATGGCACCCTGCGCGATGTGGTCGAGGCGCTGGTCAAGGCGCAAAGCGATGCCAGCCTGGCTCTGCTGCCGCTGGGCACGGCCAATGATTTTGCCCACGCAGCCGGTATTCCGTTGACGCCTGCTGCGGCGTTGGCCCTGCTCGAGTGCGAGCCGGTGGCGGTAGACGTGGGCATGGCGGGCGAGCGGGCGTTTCTGAACATGGCCACTGGTGGTTTCGGCTCCAACGTTACGGCCAATACTCCTGAAGAGCTCAAGAAAGTCCTGGGTGGCGCCGCCTATCTACTCACCGGGCTCAGTCGTTTTTCCGAAGTGCGCGCGGCAGCCGGTCGTTTTCATGGACCGGATTTCGAATGGCAGGGTGAGTTTCTGGCGTTGGGCATCGGGAATGGCCGTCAGGCTGGCGGTGGGCATCTGCTCTGCCCGGATGCGACCATCGACGATGGTCTGCTCGATGTCTGCATCGTGCCGGCGGCGCATGATGTCGTCGGCACCTTGGGCACGTTGTTGTCCGGGGGCATTCTTGGCCTGCAGAGCGTTGCGGTCAGCGCGCGGCTGCCCTGGCTGGAGGTGGAAGCGCTGGAGGGTTTGGACCTGAATCTCGACGGCGAACCGATGGAAAGTACAGGTCTGCGTTTTCGTGCCGAACCCGGCGCCCTGCGTCTGCATCTGCCCAAGCATTCGTCGCTGCTCGCTGGTCAGGTACACAGGGCTGAGGCATGATGGCTGCGCGCCAGCAATGCTTCAGTCTGCCGGCAGTCCGCCGATAACCCGAAACGGCAGACTAGAATCACCCTATATACCTCGGAGCACATGATGGCCGGCATCCTCGATTCAGTAGATCAACGCACGCAACTGGTCGGCGAGAACCGTCTGGAAATTCTCATGTTCCGCCTGGCTGGCCGGCAGTTGTTCGCCATCAACGTGTTCAAGGTGCAGGAAGTCCTGCAGATGCCCAAACTGACGCTGATGCCGCAGCGCCATCGCTTCGTCTGCGGTGTGGTCAACCTGCGTGGTCAAACCCTGCCGGTGATCGATCTGTCCCAGGCCATCGGCATGCGTCCGCTGGTGCCGGATGAGCGCAGCACCATCATCGTCACCGAGTACAACCGCTCGGTTCAGGCCTTCTTGGTCGGCAGCGTCGACCGCATCCTCAACCTCAACTGGGAGTCGATCCTGCCGCCCCCGGGTGGCGCCGGGCGTCAGCATTACCTGACCGCCATCACCAAGGTCGAGGACCAGATCGTCGAGGTCATCGATGTGGAGAAGGTGCTCGCCGAGATCGTACCGATGAGCACCAAGGTTTCCGCGGAAAAGCTCGCCGACCCGCTGCTGGAGAAGGCACGCGGGCGCGAAGTGCTGCTGGTGGATGATTCCAGCGTCGCGCTCAGCCAGCTGCGCGATACCCTGACGCAGTTGGGTCTTCGCCTGCACATGGCCAGTGACGGCCTCAAGGCCCTCAACCTGCTGAAGAAGTGGGCTGACGCCGGTGAGGTGATGACCGACAAGCTGCTGATGATCTTCACCGATGCCGAGATGCCGGAAATGGACGGCTATCGCCTTACCAGCGAAATTCGCAATGACCCGCGCCTCAAGGATCTCTATGTGGTGCTGCACACGTCGCTGTCGGGCAGCTTCAACGAGGCGATGGTGAAGAAGGTCGGCTGCGACAATTTCCTCTCCAAGTTCCAGCCGGACAAGCTGGTCGATGTGATTCGTCAACGTCTCGAGTTGGACGAACCTCGCTGAAGTCGCTGCAGGGCGGGTGAAACCTGCCGGGCGTTGCCGTCGAACGAGCAGCGTTTTCTGGGCCTCGGTGCTTGTGAGCATCGCCGTCAGCTCGTATAACGGCGTTTTGCCGACAGGAAGCTGACCCATGCCGAGTCTCTCGGGGCTGTACCGTTACCCGCTCAAGTCCGGCCGCGGCGAGGCCTTGCAGCGCAGTGCGGTCGACGGACTTGGGCTGCATGGTGATCGGCGCTGGATGCTGGTCGACGCCGACAACGGCCGCTTCATCACCCAACGCCTGCTGCCGCAGATGAGCCAGTTGAGCGCCCTGTACGATGCGCGTGGCGGCCTGACCTTGAGTGCGCCGGGTGGTGAGGATCTGTCCGTGGCGCTGCCCGACCCCGAGCAGGATCTGCGTGGCGTCGTCGTCTGGCGTGACAGCCTGCGCGTGCCGGATGCCGGCGATGCAGCGGCCGTCTGGCTCAGCGACTTGCTGGGCAAGCCTTGCCGCCTGGTGCAGGTGCCGGAAGGCCGCACCCGCCAGGTCGACACTGCCTATGCGCAGCCGGGGGATCGCGTGGCCTTCGCCGATGGCTTTCCACTGTTGCTTATTGGCCAGGCATCGCTGGACGATCTTTCCCAGCGAGTCGGGCAGCCACTGTCCATGCTGCGTTTTCGCCCAAACCTGGTCGTCACCGGTAGTGAGCCTTATGCCGAAGACAGCTGGAAGCGCATCCGCATTGGCGAGGTGGAGTTCGAGGTGGCCAAGGGCTGCTCGCGCTGCATCCTCACCACCATCGACCCGCAGACCGGCGAGCGCAACGCCCAGCGTGAGCCGCTGGCCACGCTCAAGACCTATCGTGAACGCGAAGGTGACGTGTTCTTCGGGCAGAACCTGTTGCCGCGCGGTGTCGGCGAACTGCAGTTGGGCATGACGGTAGAAGTGCTGGAATAGCAGGGCAGGTGTCATAGCAAGCCCCGATCAGATGCTGTCTGATCGGGGCTTTTCTTTTACTGATCGTCGAAGAAACGCTCGTTCCACGCCACCAGCGGGTGCGGCGCGTTGAGTTTCTGGCCGTAGATCACCGAGTAGGACAGCACGTTCTGCACGTACTGGCGGGTCTCATCGAACGGAATGTTCTCCACCCAGACGTCATAACTGAGGTGATTGGCGCCGCGCAGCCACTGGCGCACGCGGCCGGGGCCGGCGTTATAGGCGGCCGAGGCGAGTACGCGGTTGCCGTTGAACTGGCCATATACCTGGCTCAGGTACGCAGCGCCCAGCTGGATATTGGTATCCGGGTTGAGTACCTGCTGCGGTGAAGCCAGGGGAATGCCGAACTTGCGCGCGGTTTCCTTGGCAGTGGCCGGCATCAGCTGCATCAGGCCCATGGCGCCGGCGTGGGAGCGGGCGTCGGCCATGAAGGCGCTTTCCTGGCGGGTAATGGCAAACACCCAGCTCGAATGCAGGTCACGGCGCTTGGCTTCGCGTACCAACTCGTTGCGATGGGCCATGGGGAAGCGCACTTCCAGGTCGTCCCAGTACTGGGCCTGGCTGATGGTGCGGATGGCCGGGAAGTACCACTCCATTTCATAGGCCAGGCGCGCCTGGGCCACCAGTTCGTCACGGCTGAACAGGCGGCTGACGTGGTACCACTCACGGCGCCCATCGACGATCTGGCCGCGTGCATGGAACTCCATGGCGCGCTTGATACCGGCGGTATTGCGTACCTTCTGCACCACCTTGGGATCGAGAGCCAGCGGCTGGTTATTCAGGGCGTAAGGCGCCTTGACCTGATCGGCGGCCATGAAGCCATAGAAATCACGCTCCTTGGCCAGTGCCTGGAACAGCACCGCCGGTTGCTGGCTGTTGGGTTGTGCCAATTGCAGGCTGCGCGCATTCCAGTAACGCCAGCGGTTGCTGCTGGCCAGGTCGGACGGCATGTTCTGGGTCAGCTGGTAGGCCTCTTCCCAACGGCCGTGACGCAGCAGCAGACGTGCGCGCCACTCGCTGACGGTGTTGTCACGCAGTTGCGGGTCGTACTTGGCCATGACCTGCAGGCCACGCAGGTCGAAGCGTTGTGCCAGGCGCAGGCCGATTTGCCGGGCGATGGCGACCTGCTCGTCGGCGGAGAACTTCATGCGTTGGGCGTAGCCGTCGAGCAGAGCCAGGGCATCTTCCGGGCTCTGCCGAGCCAGGCGACGCAAGCCGAGGCCGACCACGTCGCTCATGGCGTCATCGGCGGGGGCAAAGCGCGCGGTGTTCTTCAGTAGTTGTGGCTTTTGCGCCACTTCCACCATCAGCTTGCCGCGCTCGCCGAGCGTTGGCATGCCTTTGATCAGGAAGTTGGCCAGGCCGTAGTTGCCGCTTTCCACCGCCAGTTTGGTGCGCTGCCAGCGACGCTGCTCGGTGAGCTGGCCATTGGCGGCCCAGCGCTCGAACAGTGGGTCACAGGCGTTGGGTTGGGATTTGCCCACGAGCCAGAGCTTCTCGGCAGTGGCGTTGCCTTCGGCGGTCAGGCCGTGGCTGAGCTGGTATTGGCCGTAGAGGCAGTCCAGCTCGGTGAAGTTGAGCTTGGCATCGTAGTGATCGAGGAAGGGCTTCCAGTCGCCACGCTCGGCCAGCCAGCGCAACCAGCGCAGTTTCATCCAGCTGGCCTGGGGCAGGTCGCCATGTTCGGCGAGAAATTTCTCGATCTCGGCATTGCTGGCCGACTTGAGCCGGTTGGTCAGCTCGTCATAGGCCAGATAAGGCGTCAGTGGGTAATCGCGTAGCGCGCTGGCGTACTGGCGATAAGGGCCGCTGTCGCCCTTGGCCAAGGCCCGCTTGGCCTCATCATAGTACTGGCGCTGCTGGGTGAGGCTGGCAGCTTCGACACTGGCGATGCCGGTGGCGGTAAGAATCAGACAGGAAACTACAGAGAGAAAGCGACTGCGCATGGCATTTCCAGGAGAAGCAGAGGTATGGGGCAACACGGTCCGTGTCGTTGCATTGCTCTAGCTTAGCGCTTCATCGGTGCGTGGTGAATGCCGTCGGGCCAGATGGACACATGTAGCAAAGATGCGCTTTGCCTGCGCCAGATGATGAGCAGGGGCGACACCTGTTGCGTCTGTGGAAACGGCAACAGCCGGCTGGCAACTCGGGTAGAATGCGCCCCCTGTTTCTGGAGATGCCCATGACCCTGCTCAAGTTTGCCGACGTATCCCTCGCCTATGGCGCCATGCCCCTGCTCGATGGAGTGTCCTGGCAGATCGCGCGGGGCGAGCGGGTGTGCATCATCGGCCGCAACGGCACCGGCAAATCGAGCATGCTGCGTCTGGTCAAGGGCGACCAGATGCCCGACGACGGTGAAATCTGGCGCGCCCCAGGGCTGAAGATCGGCGAGTTGCCGCAGGAGCTGCCGCGTGCCGACGAGCGTACGGTGTTCGACGTGGTTGCCGAAGGCCTGGCCGGCGTTGGCGAGTTGCTGGCGCGTTATCATCATCTGGCGCAGAACATTCATGGCGACGACGACCTCGAGCAGCTGATGCACGTGCAGCAGGAGCTGGAAGCCAAAGACGGCTGGCGTCTGCAGCAACTGGTCGACAGCACCCTGAGCCGCCTGCAGTTGCCGGCCGACAAGACCCTGGCCGAGCTCTCCGGGGGCTGGCGCCGCCGTGTGCTGCTGGCGCAGGCACTGGTGTCCGAGCCGGATCTGCTGCTGCTCGATGAGCCGACCAACCACCTGGACATCGGCGCCATCGCCTGGCTGGAAGAGGCGCTGAAAGACTTTGGCGGCGCCGTGCTGTTCATTACCCACGACCGCTCCTTCCTGCAGAACCTGGCTACGCGCATCCTCGAACTGGACCGTGGCGGTCTGATTGACTGGAACGGCGACTACGCCAGCTTCCTGGTGCACAAGGAGCAGCAACTGGCTGCTGAGGAAACCGCCAATGCGCTGTTCGACAAGCGCCTGGCCCAGGAAGAGGTGTGGATTCGTCAGGGCATCAAGGCCCGTCGCACCCGTAACGAAGGGCGTGTACGTGCGCTCAAGGCGATGCGTGCGGAACGCAGCGAGCGACGCGAGCGCCAGGGCAAGGCGAACATCCAGCTCGATACTGCGGACAAGTCCGGCAAGCAGGTGATGGTGGCGGAGAACATCAGTTTCGCCCATGCCGGCGGACCCTTCCTGGTCAAGGATTTCTCCATGGTCCTGCAGCGCGGCGACCGTATCGGCCTGCTTGGCGCCAACGGTACCGGCAAGACCACGCTGCTCAAGCTGTTACTCAGCGACCTGCAACCGAGCAGCGGCAAGATCGAGGTCGGCACCAAACTGGAAGTGGCGTATTTCGACCAATTACGTCACCAGCTCGAGCCGGAGAAGACGGTAATCGACAACGTCGCCGAAGGCCGCGATTTCATCACTATCGACGGCCAGAACCGTCATGTACTGAGCTATCTGGGCGACTTCCTGTTCAGCCCGCAACGCGCCCGTACGCCGGTCAAAGCGCTATCGGGCGGCGAACGGGCACGACTGTTGCTCGCCAAGTTGTTCAGCAAGCCGGCCAACCTGCTGGTGCTCGACGAACCGACCAACGACCTGGACGTAGAAACCCTGGAACTGCTCGAAGAAGTACTGCTCAACTTCCCTGGCACCGTGCTGATGGTCAGCCACGACCGGGCCTTCCTCGACAACGTGGTGACCAGCACCCTGGTGTTCGAGGGTGAAGGCAAGGTGCGCGAGTACGTCGGCGGGTATCAGGATTGGCTGCGCCAGGGCGGCTCACCGCGCCTGCTCGGTGTGGGTGAAAGCAAGTCCGGCAAAGCCGAACTGGCCACGGCCATCGTCGAAGCGCCGGCCGCGGCCGCAGTGACTGCCGTGCCAGAGACCGTCGAGCCGGCGAAGAAGAAACTAAGCTACAAGCTGCAGCGCGAGCTGGAAGCGATTCCCGGGCAGATCGATGCCCTGGAGCAGGAAATGGCCGCGGTACAGGAGCAGGTATCCGATCCTGCCTTCTACCAGCAGTCGGTGCAGGTCACCACGGAAGTATTGGCGCGTCTCGAGGGCTTGCAGAAGGAAATGGACGAGTTGCTCGAGCGCTGGGCAGAGCTGGAAGGCTGACGAAGGAACGAACGGGCAATGGCCATCGAGTACCGCATTACTCTCGACGACAATCATCAGTTCAGCTACCGGATCGAGCTGAATCGCGAATATGACCCCGTCCAGGCGCAACAGGCTCCCGCCTGGACGCGCCTTGAGCATCAGCAATGCAGCAATTGTCCGCTGAGTCGCGAGCAGTTCAGCCATTGTCCGGCAGCGGTCGATCTGCATCGGGTGATCGAGGATTTTCGTGGCCTGCCAGCCTTCAAGAAGGCCAGCGTCTGGGTGCGCACACCGGAGCGTGAGTACACCAAGCAGGTCGGCCTGGAGGAGGGCCTGCGTGCGCTGCTTGGGGTTATCATGGCCACTAGCGCCTGTCCGGTGCTGGCGCGCCTGAAACCCATGGCACAGCACCATCTGCCCTTTGCCAACAATCAGGAATTCATCCTGCGCGCGGTATCGCTGTACCTGACGCGGCAGTATTTCAACATGCGCGAGGGGCGTCTGGCCGATTGGGAGCTGAAAGGGCTGGTGCGCCTGTTCCAGCAACTGAAGCTGGTCAATCAGGCTTTCTGGCAGCGCATTCACGACACCTGTGAAGGCGACTCCAACCTCAAGGCCTTCCTCACCTTCTTCTCGATGTCATCGAGCATGACGGTGTCGCTGGAGACCCAGTTGCAGAAGATTCGCCCGCTGGTCATGAGCGCGGGCGATTCGTTCGAGTAGGGCCGAAGCCAAAAAAGCTCGCCGCTGAAGCGCCTCCCACAGGCAGAGCCAACGCGGCTACTGTGGGAGGGGCTTCAGCCGCGACGCGATCTCAAGCGCCTTTTTCGCCTTTCTTCAGGCGCACTGCGAGTACATCGCAGGGCGCGCCGTGCAGTACGTCATTGGCGGTCGAGCCCAGCAACAGCGCCAGGCCGTGGCGGCCATGGCTGCCGACCACGATCAGGTCGCAACCCTGTTCTTCGGCCAGGCGGTGAATTTCCTGGCGCGGTTGCCCGTAGGCCAGGTGACGCTGATCAGCGGTGAGTTCCGGGTACTTGCCGGTAAAGCTGTCCAGGCGCTCGCGTGCCTGCTCGAACTGTTGTTGCTGCAGCATCGACAGATCCATCGGCACATCACCACCGAAGGCCATGGCCATGGGTTCGACGATATGCACCAGAGACATCTTGGCGCCACTGGCCTTCGCCAGCTTCTGCGCACGTGTCACGACAGGGTCGCATTCCTCGGTCAGGTCGACGGCGACCAGAATGTGCTGGTAGGGCATGGTGAACTCCTCCTTAAGGGGGCAAATGGCTCTGTCTCAAGTATGGCCCCATTGTGTGGGATAGGGCGACTGGTCGTGAAAAGGGCAAAGAAAAGCCCGGTGCTAGCACCGGGCAAGAGTTGGGCCAGGCAGGCCGGAAACATGGAGCATCAGTGTTGGCTGGTGGCGTACTGGGCGGCAACGGCTTCCAGGCCTTCGATGATGCTGTCGGAATACTTGCTGATCAGGAAAGGTACGGTGTTTTCGTTGTAGTTGCGCAGGGATTTCTCGATGTAACGCCATTTGGTGCCGATGGAGTTCAGGGCCGCATTGATCTCCGGGGTGTTCTGCTGGGCGGCGCTGAGGTTGTTCAGCTTGCTGGCGAATTCGCCGGCAAGCTCGTCGATGGCGCGTTCTTCGCCGCCGCCGAAGAAGCTGGCGCCGACCGAGGCACTGCGTGAAGCGTAGTCCAGAGCGATATTCTGCATCAGCAGGCTCTGCTCACGGCTCTTCTGCGTCAGCTGCGGTACGCTGAAACCGCTTTCTTGCTGAATCTTCTGATACAGCTCCTGACCAATGGCCATGATGCGTTGGTTGTTCTCGGCCAGATCGGCGACGGGTTGCAGGTCGGTGAAGCCCTGGCTGCGCATGGCTTCCATCAGTGCCTGGAGCCCGCTGCGATAACTTTGCCAATTGGTTTGCAGCTGCGCGCGTAGCGCCTTGCTTGCATCGCCGGGCATTTCGCCCAGGCCGTCCAGGTGCGCTTGGCCTTCCTGAAGGGACTCGCCAATCATTCGCGCGTAGCGCTGATCGCCTTCCATGCCGTTATACATGTAGAAGTCGCCCAGACTTTTCTGGGTTGCCAGGCGCAGCTGGTGTAGACGCAGCAGATCATCGGCTGGCGCAGCGCTGAGCAAGGTGGAGGAGAGCGACGTGAAGACGAAAAGGAGCAGGGCGCTCAGGGGAAATGCAAGCGAACGGCGGCTCGACATTGGCGACTCCGTGTGGCCCATCGTGGGGCTCGATTTGTTTTTGTGTTGCCCTCAGGTGGCGCTGTGCCAGCTGAAAGTGAGACGACTGTACCCGCAGCGGGGCGATTTGGCTAGGCGCCTCGGCGTGTCTATACCAAGCAGGAAAACCCTCGCAATGGTGCGTTATTGACGCTGTTTATCGGAACCGGCCGGAGGCCACGAATGACCAGGCCTGCAGAAATCGTCGGGAAATCGACGAAAAGAGGCCAATTGACAAGTGCAGGCTTTTCCCTGAAGGTGTGCACACCCAAATCAAACGGGCGTATGAATTGAGCGTTTGCCTTGTTAGGCGCGCCACATGCAGCCCGAATATCGCGTCGGTGGGTGTGTCGTACCGATTGGGGCTATGCTCGTGCGGCGCTGCCGCGGGCTGGCCTGCCGGTTGGCTCCGATGTGTACTGTTCAGCTTCCATACCGTGGAGATCAGTTGATGATTTACGAAGGTAAAGCCATCACGGTTAAGGCTCTTGAGAGCGGCATCGTCGAATTGAAGTTCGACCTCAAGGGTGAGTCCGTCAACAAATTCAACCGTCTTACCCTCAACGAGCTGCGCGCTTCCGTCGACGCGATCAAGGCTGACGGTTCGATCAAGGGCGTGATTGTCACCAGTGGCAAGGACGTGTTCATCGTCGGCGCCGATATCACCGAGTTCGTCGACAACTTCAAACTGCCCGACGCAGAGCTGGTGGCTGGCAACCTGGAAGCCAACAAGATCTTCAGTGATTTCGAAGACCTCGCCGTGCCGACCGTCGTCGCCATCAACGGCATCGCCCTGGGTGGCGGTTTCGAGATGTGCCTGGCCGCTGACTATCGCGTGATGAGCGCCAGTGCCAAGATCGGCCTGCCGGAAGTCAAACTGGGCATCTACCCAGGCTTCGGCGGCACCGTGCGCCTGCCGCGCGTGATCGGTACCGATAACGCCGTGGAGTGGATCGCTTCGGGCAAGGAAAACCGTGCCGAAGACGCCCTGAAAGTGGGCGCCGTCGATGCCGTGGTCAGTGCAGACAAGCTGCAGGCCGCCGCTCTCGATCTGGTCAAGCGCGCCATCTCCGGCGAGCTGGACTACAAGGCCAAGCGTCAGCCCAAGCTGGAAAAGCTCAAGCTCAATGCCATCGAGCAGATGATGTGCTTCGAGACCGCCAAGGGCTTCGTCGCTGGCCAGGCCGGCCCGAACTACCCGGCTCCGGTCGAGGCGATCAAGACCATTCAGAAAGCCGCCAACTTCGGTCGTGACAAGGCGCTGGAAGTCGAGGCCACCGGCTTCGTCAAGCTGGCCAAGACCTCGGTTGCCGAGAGCCTGATCGGTCTGTTCCTCAACGATCAGGAACTGAAGAAGAAAGCCAAGCACCACGACGAAATCGCTCGCGACGTGAAACTGGCCGCCGTACTCGGCGCCGGCATCATGGGTGGCGGCATCGCCTACCAGTCGGCCTCCAAGGGCACCCCGATCCTGATGAAGGATATCCGTGAAGAGGGTATCCAGATGGGCTTGAACGAGGCTTCCAAGCTGCTCGGCAAGCGCGTCGAGAAAGGCCGCATGACCCCGGCGAAGATGGCCGAAGCCCTCAACGCCATCCGTCCGACCATGTCCTACGGCGATTTCGGCAACGTCGACATCGTCGTCGAAGCCGTGGTGGAGAACCCCAAGGTCAAGCAGATCGTGCTGGCCGAGGTGGAAGATGCGGTGCGTGAAGACGCCATCCTGGCCTCCAACACCTCGACCATCTCCATCTCCCTGCTGGCCCAGGCGCTCAAGCGTCCGGAAAACTTCGTCGGCATGCACTTCTTCAACCCGGTGCACATGATGCCGCTGGTGGAAGTCATCCGTGGCGAGAAGTCCAGCGAAGTGGCCGTGGCCACCACCGTTGCCTACGCCAAGAAGATGGGCAAGAACCCGATCGTGGTCAACGATTGCCCGGGCTTTTTGGTCAACCGCGTACTGTTCCCGTACTTCGGCGGCTTCTCCAAGCTGCTGGGCTTCGGCGTCGACTTCGTGCGTATCGACAAGGTGATGGAGAAGTTCGGCTGGCCCATGGGCCCGGCTTACCTCTCTGACGTGGTCGGCATCGACACCGGCCACCACGGCCGTGACGTCATGGCTGAAGGCTTCCCGGACCGTATGGCTGTCGAAGGCAAGACTGCCGTCGACGTGATGTACGACGCCAATCGCCTGGGTCAGAAGAACGGCAAGGGCTTCTATGCCTACGAGACCGACAAGCGCGGCAAGCCGAAGAAGGTCACCGACCCGGCTGCTTACGAGCTGCTCAAGTCCATCGTGGTCGAAGAGCGTGAAGTCACCGACGAGGACATCATCAACTTCATGATGATCCCGCTGTGCATGGAAACCGTTCGTTGCCTGGAAGACGGCATCGTCGACACCGCAGCCGAGGCCGACATGGGCCTGATCTACGGTATCGGCTTCCCTCCCTTCCGTGGCGGTGCGCTGCGCTACATCGATTCCATCGGTGTTGCTGAATTCGTCGCCCTGGCTGACAAGTATGCCGAGCTGGGCGCCCTGTACCACCCGACCGCAAAACTTCGCGAAATGGCCGCCAAGGGCCAGAAGTTCTTCGGTTAATCGTGCAGCGAACAGAGCGAGAGTAGAAATATGAGCCTGAATCCTAGAGATGCAGTGATCGTCGACTTCGGTCGTACCCCGATGGGTCGTTCCAAGGGCGGCATGCACCGCAATACCCGCGCCGAGACCATGTCCGCGCACCTGATCAGCAAAGTGCTGGAGCGCAACGCCAAGATCGACCCGGCTGAAGTCGAGGACGTGATCTGGGGCTGCGTCAACCAGACCCTGGAGCAGGGCTGGAACATCGCGCGCATGGCGTCGCTGATGACCCAGATCCCGCACACCAGTGCCGGCCAGACCGTCAGCCGCCTGTGCGGCTCGTCGATGAGCGCCCTGCACACTGCCGTGCAGGCGATCCAGACCGGCAACGGCGACGTGTTCGTCGTCGGCGGTGTGGAGCACATGGGCCACGTCGGCATGATGCACGGTGTCGACCCGAACCCGCACCTGTCGCTGTACGCCGCCAAGGCGTCCGGCATGATGGGCCTGACCGCAGAAATGCTGGGCAAGATGCATGGCATCAGCCGCGAGGCGCAGGACGCCTTCGGTGAGCGCTCGCACCGTCTGGCGCACAAGGCCACCGTCGAAGGCAAGTTCAAGGATGAAATCATCCCGATGCAAGGCTTTGATGAGAACGGCTTCCTCAAGGTGTACGACTTCGACGAAACCATTCGTCCGGAAACCACCCTCGAGAGCCTGGCTGCGCTGAAACCTGCGTTCAACCCGAAAGGCGGCACCGTGACTGCAGGTACTTCCTCGCAGATCACCGACGGCGCCTCCTGCATGATCGTCATGAGCGCCCAGCGCGCCCAGGATCTGGGCATCCAGCCGATGGCCGTGGTTCGCGCCATGGCCGTTGCCGGTGTCGATCCGGCGATCATGGGTTACGGCCCGGTGCCGTCCACTCAGAAGGCGCTCAAGCGTGCCGGTCTGAGCATGGCTGACATCGATTTCGTCGAGCTCAACGAAGCCTTCGCCGCCCAGGCCCTGCCTGTGCTGAAGGACCTGAAACTGCTCGACAAGATGGAAGAGAAGGTCAACCTGCACGGCGGCGCGATCGCCCTGGGTCACCCCTTCGGTTGTTCCGGTGCCCGTATCTCCGGTACCCTGCTCAACGTCATGAAACAGAACGGCGGCACCTTTGGTGTCTCCACCATGTGCGTGGGCCTTGGCCAAGGCATCACCACCGTCTTCGAGCGCGTTTAAGCGTCAGCGGACAGAAACCGGGGCCTAGTGCCCCGGTTTTGCTTTTTACGGCTTTTTATTTCGGGAACCGCTCATGCAGTTGCAGCCAGGACTCTATCGTCACTACAAAGGCCCGCAGTACCGTGTATTCGGTGTGGCGCGCCATTCCGAGAGCGAGGAAGAGGTGGTCGTCTACCAGGCGCTGTACGGCGAGTTTGGCTTGTGGGTAAGGCCGCTGAGCATGTTCTGTGAAGAGATCGAAGTGGACGGCGAGCGCGTTCCACGCTTTGCTTTGATTCAGGCCGAAGTCAGCCCCATCGGCGCTTCGCAAGTCTGACTGCGCAGCTCCCTGCGCTTGACCTTCGCTTGGTCGCCACTATATATAGCGGGGCCTTAGAGGGCGTCTACAAATTGCTTCTCTCGGCCATGCTGCGTTGAAACCAGCCTCAAAATGCTCATGTACAGCTCGTACACCGCGCTTTTTCGACTGTTTTCGCCTTGCCTGACCTTCGCTCGCTGCTTTGTAAACACCTCCGGCTTCGTGCCTTCTATATTTCGCAATTCAGGAATTTTCTGATCCATGGGCAAATCGCTGGTCATCGTGGAATCCCCGGCCAAGGCCAAGACCATCAACAAGTATCTGGGCAGCCAGTACGTGGTGAAGTCGAGCATCGGCCACATCCGTGACCTGCCTACCAGCGGCTCGGCAAGTGCCACCAAGGAGCCTGCCAAGCGCGGCAAGGCTGCTGCTGGTGAAGCGCCTGCGCTGTCGCCCAAGGAAAAGGCCAAACGCCAGCTGTTCAGCCGTATGGGCGTCGACCCCGAGCACGGCTGGAAGGCCAAGTACGAGATCCTGCCCGGCAAGGAAAAGGTGATCGAAGAACTGCGCCGCCTGGCCAAGGATGCCGACACCATCTATCTCGCAACCGACTTGGATCGCGAAGGGGAAGCCATTGCCTGGCACCTGCGCGAATCCATCGGTGGTGATGACAGCCGCTACAAGCGCGTGGTGTTCAACGAGATCACCAAGAAGGCGATTCAGGAAGCCTTCTCCAAGCCGGGCGAGCTGGACATCAACCGCGTCAACGCCCAGCAGGCGCGGCGCTTCCTCGACCGCGTGGTGGGCTACATGGTCTCGCCGCTGCTGTGGGCCAAGATCGCCCGTGGCCTGTCTGCCGGTCGTGTGCAGTCGGTGGCCGTGAAGCTGGTCGTTGCACGCGAGAAAGAGATTCGCGCCTTCGTCCCGGAAGAATACTGGGAAGTGCACGCCGACCTCGGCACCGCGAAGAACGCCAAGGTGCGTTTCGAGGTGGTGCGCGAAAGTGGCGCAGCCTTCAAGCCGGTCAATGAAGCGCAGGCCATGGCCGCGCTGGAGAAGCTCAAGGCTTCCAGCTACAGCGTGGTCAAGCGCGAAGACCGCCCGACCAGCAGCAAGCCGTCGGCGCCCTTCATTACCTCCACCCTGCAGCAGGCGGCGAGCAACCGCCTGGGCTTCGGCGTGAAGAAAACCATGATGATGGCTCAGCGTTTGTACGAAGCGGGCTACATCACCTATATGCGTACCGACTCGACCAACCTGTCGAACGACGCGGTAGAGATGGTGCGTGGCTTCATCGGCAGCGAGTACGGCGACAAGTACCTGCCGGGCAAGCCCAACCTGTATTCGAGCAAGGAAGGCGCCCAGGAGGCGCACGAAGCGATTCGTCCGTCCGACGTCAATCTGCGCCCGACCCAGCTGTCCGGCATGGAGCGTGATGCCGAGCGCCTGTATGACCTGATCTGGCGTCAGTTCGTCGCCTGCCAGATGCCGCCGGCCGAGTACTTGTCCACCAGCGTTACCGTTGCCGCTGGCGATTTCGAGCTGCGTGCCAAGGGTCGCATCCTCAAGTTCGACGGTTACACCCGTGTGCTGCCGCAGCAGAGCAAGCCGGGCGAGGACGATGTCCTGCCGGAAATGAAGGAAGGCGAGGGCCTCAAGCTGATCCAGCTCGACCCCAGCCAGCACTTCACCAAGCCGCCGGCGCGCTACTCCGAAGCCAGCCTGGTCAAAGAGCTGGAAAAGCGCGGCATCGGCCGCCCGTCCACCTACGCGGCGATCATTTCCACCATCCAGGATCGCGGCTACGTCACGGTGCACAACCGTCGCTTCTATGCCGAGAAGATGGGCGACATCGTCACCGAGCGTCTCGACGAAAGCTTCGCCAACCTGATGGATTACAGCTTTACTGCCACCATGGAAGAACATCTCGACGATGTGGCCCAGGGCGAGCGCGAGTGGAAGCACCTGCTCGACGAGTTCTACGGTGATTTCAAGAAGAAGCTCGAAGTGGCCGAGGCGGGTGAGGGCGGCATGCGCGCCAACCAGCCGACGCTGACCGACATCCCCTGCCGCGAATGCGGCCGGCCGATGATGATCCGCACCGCCTCCACTGGCGTGTTCCTCGGTTGCTCGGGCTATGCGCTGCCACCGAAGGAGCGCTGCAAGGCCACCATCAACCTGGTGCCGGGCGATGAGATCGCAGCCGATGATGAGGGCGAGTCCGAGTCGCTGGTGTTGCTGGGCAAGCATCGCTGCCCGATCTGCGCCACGGCCATGGATGCTTATCTGCTGGATGAAACCCGCAAGCTGCACATCTGCGGCAACAATCCCGATTGCAGCGGCTACGAGATCGAGCAGGGCCAGTACCGCATCAAGGGCTACGAAGGCCCGAGCCTGGAGTGCGACAAGTGCGGTAGCCAGATGCAGCTCAAGACCGGCCGTTTCGGCAAGTTCTTCGGTTGCACCAATGCCAGCTGCAAGAACACCCGCAAGTTGCTCAAGAACGGTGAAGCGGCGCCGCCGAAGATGGACAAAGTGGATATGCCGGAGCTCAAGTGCGAGAAGGTGGACGACACCTACGTGCTGCGCGACGGCGCATCGGGCCTGTTCCTCGCTGCCAGCCAGTTCCCCAAGAACCGCGAGACGCGTGCGCCGCTGGTGCTGGAGATCGTCCCGCACAAGCATGAGATCGACCCCAAGTACCACTTCCTCTGCGATGCCCCGCAGAAGGACCCCGATGGTCGTCCAGCGGTGATTCGCTACAGCCGCAAGACCAAGGAGCAGTACGTGCAGTCCGAGGTCGATGGCAAACCCACCGGCTGGCGCGCGTTCTACGATGGCGGCAAATGGAAGGTCGAGGACAAGCGCTAGCGTTTGGTCACGATCTGCCGCGCGTCGGCCTGGCGTCGTAACTGCGGCGCCCTGAATGCCTGACGAGATGCGCGTCAGGCAGGGCAGACGCGCGTATCATGACCCGATCTGCTGTGGAGGTCGCCGTAATGGCCAAAGAAATCTATACCCGTACCAACCAGAAGATTTTCTTCGCCGGTATTGCCCTGGATAACTGGCGCAAGGCCGAAGCGTCCTCCGCGTTCAATGTGCAGGCACTGGTGCAGGCCGAGCGAGAAGCCGCGCTGTTTCACCTGTACGGTGGACTGCTCGGGCTGTGTCATGAGATTGCCGGCTATTACCGCATGAACGACGTTACGCCTTCGCGTGTCGAGTCCTTCGTACAACAGGCGGTGCTTGACGGCTCGCCCAGCCCTGAGCTGGCCGAGTTGGTCGAATTGGCGCAGCAGCGCGAAACCTGGCTGGCCGAGTTGCTGGCGGCCTATGCTGCGTTGTTCCAGCCGCCGCGTGAGGAGCGCAAGGCCAAGGTCGATCCGTCCATGCCGCTGATCACCGCTGTCAGCCTTGGCGAAGAGCCGGCCGAGCTGAGCCTCGATGATGTCGATGCCTGGCGTCAGCAACTCAAGGCGTTGGTGCTGCGTTTCCGCGAAGGCCTCAGCGAGTGCTGATTGGGTTTAACTGGACCAGTGGGCTGGGGATGACCCCGGCTGACTGTTACAATGTCGTGTTTTTGCACAGAGACTGAGCCATGCCAACATCCTTCCTGGAAATCGTCGAACTGCCCGATGGGCGTATTGCCCTGCGTCGCGCAGAGGATGAAGAGGCGCTGGTGACTCTGGACTTCTCCGCTGATGCCAAGGCTTTTCTGCAGGGGCAGCACATCGAGGTGGCCAAGGCCATGCTCAATGTCGGCGTGCAGATGGCTGGCCGAATGGCTGAAGGCGATTTCAGTAGTGAAGAAGAAGGCTCGCGCGTTCTGCACTGAAGCCGCTACGCTTTAACGCAAACGGGGCTCCAATGGAGCCCCGTTTTCGTTGGTGGATCTTTAGCCCAGGCTGATATTCAGGCTTTGCGCCCCGCCGGTATTGGCGGCCTGCGCAAGGCGCTGGCGAGTGCTGTTCTCGACCGGATGCAACCAGCTGATCACGGTATGGCTAAGCCCGAGCTTCAGGGCTTCTTCCGCCAGTGCCAGGGCATTCTGCCCCAGCCGTGGATGCAGCAGCAGGATGCGTTCACGGTTCAGGCCAGCTTCGCGCAGCCAGCTTTGCGTAAGGCTTGCTGGTGGTGCCACCAGGGTCAGCCAGCGCGCATCCTGGTTCTCGCTCAGCTCGCGTAGAATCGGGGCCAGCAAGTGCAGGCAGTGACCGGCAGCGCCACGCAGGGCCAGTTCGCTGAACGCCTGATCATCCTCGCTACGAGTGATGTCATTGGTCGCTAACCGTGGCTCGCTCGACGTTCCGGCAAGAAAGGCGTCGAAAAGGGGAAGTTGTGGGCGCTCGAACGACTGCTGCACGTACATGGTGTCTCCTCAGCGGCGGATTACACCGACGCTCAAACCTTCGATGACCAGATCCTGGTGTTCCAGGTCCACTTCGATCGGGGCAAACTCAGGATTCTCGGCAATCAGCCAGACCTTGTTGCCCTCGCGCTTGAAGCGTTTGACCGTCACTTCATCGTCGATACGGGCGACGACAATCTGGCCATTACGGGCTTCACGGGTGGTGTGCACGGCGAGCAGATCGCCATCGAAGATGCCGATGTCTTTCATGCTCATGCCGCGTACACGCAGTAGATAGTCGGCTTTGGGCTGAAAGAATGCCGGATTGATCTGGCAGGATTCCTCGACATGTTGCTGTGCAAGGATCGGTGCGCCGGCGGCGACACGGCCGATTACCGGGAGGCCCGCATCCTCGTTCGCGGCACCTGCCTCGAAGCCGGGAATGCGAATGCCGCGTGAAGCGCCTGGAGTCATCTCGATAGCCCCCTTGCGGGCGAGGGCCTTGAGGTGCTCTTCTGCGGCGTTGGGCGATTTGAACCCCAGTTCCTGAGCGATTTCCGCGCGGGTGGGTGGGTAGCCGTTGTCTTCCAGGCAGCGTTTGATGAAGGCGAGAATCTCGGCTTGGCGTGGCGTCAGTTTCAGCATGGCTGGGCTCTGTCTTTTTATACAGTGACTGGGATTATATACAGTAAGCGAGTCTTGGCAATGTCCATTTTTTGGATGACTGCCGTCCGGCTTGTTACCCATGCCGGGTAATCTGCGTCTCTGCTTGTTGTAAGCTGTGACCAGCCGGCCAAAAGACGGCTCATGCGGCTTGACAATTCAGTGGGATGAAACGTATGTTTCAAACAAGTGTTTGTCAGGTGATCACTCATGGCTCAGTCGGAAACCGTTGAACGCATTCTCGATGCTGCGGAACAGCTGTTCGCGGAAAAAGGCTTCGCCGAGACATCCCTGCGTCTTATCACCAGCAAGGCCGGGGTCAACCTGGCTGCCGTCAATTACCACTTCGGTTCGAAGAAGGCGCTGATTCAGGCGGTCTTCTCGCGTTTCCTCGGGCCGTTCTGTGCCAGTCTGGAAAAGGAACTTGATCGCCGTCAGGCCAAGTCCGAAACCCAGGTTTCCCTGGAAGAGCTGCTCGAATTGCTGGTCGAGCAGGCCCTGGCCGTTAAGCCGCGCAGCGGCAATGACCTGTCCATCTTCATGCGCCTGCTCGGTTTGGCCTTCAGCCAGAGTCAGGGACACCTGCGCAAGTACCTGGAAGAGGTCTACGGCAAGGTTTTCCGTCGTTACATGCTGCTGGTGCATGAGGCTGCGCCGCGCATTCCACCGCTTGAGCTGTTCTGGCGCGTGCACTTCATGCTCGGCGCCGCGGCGTTCAGTATGTCCGGTATCAAGGCGCTGCGGGCGATGGCCGAGACCGATTTTGGCGTCAACACCTCGATCGAGCAGGTGATGCGCATGATGGTGCCGTTCCTGGCTGCAGGCATGCGTTCTGAGACTGGGGTTGCCGACCCCGCCTTGGCTGGCGCGCAACTCAAACCGCGCAGCAAGACACCGAGCGCCGCGCCCAAGGTTTGACCCGACGGCAGGTGGGCTTGGCTTCGCCCTGCGGCCTGCTAAGCTAGCGGCCCATGTCCGATCTCGATTTACTCCATATCTCCATTGCCGACCAGGCGCTTTACGGCTTTCGTGCTGGGCGGCTGCTGCTGAGCTTGCCTGTCTCCACGGCGTTCAATGGGGTGGGTGAACTTAACGGTTCAGGCTGTACGCCGCGCGGGCTGCATCAGGTACGCGCGAAGATCGGCGCAGGTTTGCCTCTGGCCGCCGTATTGCGCGGTCGTCGCTGGACAGGGGAGGTGTGGTCACCTGAGCTGCACGAGCAGTTTCCTGGCCGCGACTGGATTCTCACCCGTATTCTCTGGCTAAGCGGTCTTGAGCCGGGGCGCAATCGCCTGGGCGAGGTCGATACCTTTCGCCGTTACATTTATCTGCATGGCACACCGGATACGGAACCCATGGGGACGCCGTTGTCCCATGGCTGCATTCGTTTGCGTAACGCCGACATGCTGGCGCTTTTCGAGCGCGTACCGCCGCACTGCAAGGTGCGTATCGATGAGGCGCCCTGCCCGCAGTGGGCTGCAGACCAAGACTTCACGTAAGGAAATACTCTCATGCAAGGCTCTTTGATGATGGACATCGCTGGCACCTGGTTGACCGCCGAGGATCGCCAGATGCTGCGCCAGCCCGAAGTGGGCGGTCTGATCATTTTTGCCCGCAATATCGAATCGCCGCGCCAGGTTCGCGAGCTATGCCAGAGTATCCGTGCCCTGCGCCCGGATCTGCTGCTGGCGGTGGATCAGGAAGGTGGCCGGGTACAGCGACTGCGCCAGGGCTTTCTGCGTCTGCCGGCGATGCGCGCCATCGCCGACAACGACAATGCCGAGGTGCTGGCGGAGCATTGCGGCTGGCTGATGGCCACCGAGGTGTTGGCAGTTGGCCTGGATCTGAGTTTCGCGCCGGTACTGGATCTCGACCACCAGCGCAGTGCGGTGGTAGGCAGTCGCGCTTTCGAGGGTGATCCGCAGCGGGCCACCACGCTGGCGGCCGCTTTCATCCGCGGCATGCATCAGGCGGGGATGGCCGCTACCGGCAAACACTTCCCCGGGCACGGCTGGGCCGAGGCGGACTCTCATGTCGCCATCCCGCTCGACGAGCGCAGTCTCGATGATATCCGCGCTTGCGACATGCAGCCGTTCAAGCGTCTGGTGCACGAGCTCGATGCAGTGATGCCGGCGCATGTCATCTATTCTCAGGTTGACGAGCAACCGGCTGGCTTCTCCCGTCGCTGGCTGCAGGACATCTTGCGCGGTGAGCTGGGCTTCGAGGGTGTGATTTTCAGCGACGATCTGTCCATGGCCGGCGCCCATGTGGTCGGCGATGCCGGCAAGCGTATCGAGGCGGCCCTGGCTGCGGGGTGCGATATGGGCCTGGTGTGCAATGACCGTGCTTCGGCCGAGCTGGCGCTCAGCGCCTTGCAGCGTCTGCGAGTGACACCGCCTGCGCGCCTCGAGCGCATGCGTGGCCGTGGTCACGCCACTACCGAATACCGCCAGGCGCCACGCTGGCTTACTGCTGTGGCGGCCCTGAGAGCTGCCCAGTTGCTCGACTGAGGACCTGCCTATGACTGTCTACGCCATTATCGGCGGCACCGGCCTGACTCAGCTGGAAGGGTTGACGATTCACGAAGCGCTGCCGCTGGATACCCCTTACGGGGCGCCCTCCGCCGATATCCTGCGGGGCAGTTACGCCGGGCGCGAAGTGCTGTTTCTCGCCCGCCATGGCCAGCCGCACCGGATTCCACCGCATCAGGTGAACTACCGGGCCAACCTCTGGGCGCTCAAGCAGGCCGGCGCCAAGGCCATTGTCGCGGTCAATGCGGTGGGGGGGATTCATGCTGCCATGGGCGCTGGGCATTTCTGCGTGCCACATCAGATCATCGATTACACCTCCGGGCGTGCGCACACCTTTTACGAAGGCGATCTGGAGCACGTGACCCACGTCGATTTCAGCCAGCCGTACGACAAGCAGTTGCGTGAGGCGTTGGTGGCGGCGCTGCGGGCCGAAAATGCGGCATTCAGCGATCACGGAATCTATGGCTGCACTCAGGGGCCGCGACTGGAAACGGCGGCGGAAATCGCCCGCATGGAGCGCGATGGCTGCGACCTGGTAGGCATGACTGGCATGCCCGAAGCGGTATTGGCGCGCGAATTGGTGCTGCCCTATGCCTGCCTGGCGCTGGTGGTGAATCCGGCGGCGGGTAAATCCAGCGCCTTGATCACCATGGCCGAGATCGAGCGAGTGATCGAGCAGAGCATGGGGACGGTCAAGGCGGTGTTGGCACGCGTGCTGAGTAACTAGCTGCTCTACAAAGACAGCGCTCAATGCCCGTCAGTCAGGCGCCGACGCGCCGAATCTGTAGGAGCAGCGCCCCGCCGCGAATCAGGGCGGCGCGCACTTGAAAAACTTCGCCTTGGGGCGAGGCTCCTACGCAAGGCTGGCGGCATCAGGTTTCCGCTCAGAGCGGGCTGATGCGTACCAGTGCGCCCAGGCTGCCATGGTCCAGGTAGGTCAGGCTGTTGTCCTTCAGGCGCTGGGCCACTTTCATGTGCTCGCTGCTCTCGAGCAGGCCGTCGACGCTGAATTGGTTGATCCACAGCTCCAGGTCCAGGTCGGCAAAGCGCTCCTGAGTAAAGCTCAGGGTGCCTTCGATCACATGATGGCCGAAGCGCTCTTCACCGCTGCTGACGGCCACTCGGCTCGGCGAGCTGCCGATGGTCTGGCTCCAGGCCTTGTGCAGCAATACCTGATAACCGCTGCCCGGATTGAGCTTGGCCGCCTCGCCATCTAGCGTTGTCGGGCGTTCGTTGCCGGTGATCGGCAATGCCGTGCCCGCCCAGTCGTCCGGTGCCACCTTGGGGGCGAAGACGGGCTCGCCGGCCTGGCGGAAGACCAGCAGTTCGACCTGGTAAAGACGTTCGGCAAAAGCACTCGGTGCCAACAGGCAGAGCAGCAGGGCGATCAGGTGCAATGGGCGCATGTGTGAGTCCTTCAGGTGGTGGGCGCGAGGCGCTCGAGCAGGGCTTCCAGGGTGTTGAAGCGTTCTTCCGCACGCTCCATCGGCACCTGGATCTTGAAGACGGTGGCGCCTTCGAACTTGTAGCGTTTTGGCTGGGCCTGGATCAGTTTGATCAGGGTCAGCGGGTCAACGCAGGTTTCCGCAGCGAACTCGATTCGTCCACCCTGCGGGCCGGCGTCGACCTTGCTGATGCCGAGCTTGTCGGCCTGCAGCTTGAGCAGGGTCAGGCGCATGAGGTTCTTGGTCGGCTCCGGCAGCAGGCCGAAACGGTCGATCATCTCTACCTGAAGCTCCTTCAGACCGTCCTCGTCGCTGGCGTTGGCGATGCGTTTGTAGAGGATCAGGCGGCTGTGCACATCGGGCAGGTAGTCCTCGGGGATCAGCGCCGGTACGCGCAGGTTGATCTCCGGGCCGCCGCCCAATGGCTGGTCGAGGTTCGGCTGCTCGCCTTTCTGGATAGCCTTGACCGCGCGTTCGAGCATTTCCATGTAGAGGGTGAAGCCGACCGCCTGAATCTGCCCGCTCTGGCCGTCGCCAAGCAGTTCGCCAGCGCCGCGGATTTCCAGGTCATGGGTAGCGAGGACGAAGCCGGCGCCGAGATCCTGAGCGCCCGCGATGGCCTCCAGGCGTTTTTCCGCATCCGGGGTCATCTGCTTGCGCGGTGGCGTGAGCAGGTAGGCGTAGGCCTGGTGGTGGCTACGACCGACACGGCCGCGCAACTGGTGCAGCTGGGCCAGGCCGAACTTGTCGGCGCGGTCGATGATGATGGTGTTGGCGCTAGGCACGTCGATACCGGTCTCGATGATGGTCGAGGCCACCAGCACGTTGAAGCGCTTGTGGTAGAAGTCGCTCATCACCTGCTCGAGATCGCGTTCGCGCATCTGCCCGTGGCCGATGCCGATACGCGCCTCGGGCACCAGCTCCGCCAGCTCACTGGCGCATTTCTCGATGGTCTTTACATCGTTGTGCAGGTAGTAGACCTGGCCACCGCGCAGCAGCTCGCGCAGCAGCGCTTCCTTGATGGTCGGCTTGTTGCTTTCCATGACGAAGGTGCGCACCGACAGACGCCGCGCTGGTGGCGTGGCGATGATCGACAGGTCGCGCATGCCGGCCACGGCCATGTTCAGCGTGCGCGGGATCGGCGTGGCAGTCAGGGTGAGGATGTCGACCTCGCTGCGCAGGGCCTTGAGCTGTTCCTTCTGGCGCACGCCGAAGCGGTGTTCCTCGTCGATGATGGCCAGGCCGAGGTTGTGGAACTTGACGTCGTCCTGCAGCAGCTTGTGCGTGCCGATGACGATATCCACCTTGCCTTCGGCCAGTTGCTGCACGGCCTCGCCGACTTCCTTGGCGCTCTTGAAGCGGCTCATCACCTCGACCTTCACCGGCCAGTCGGCGAAGCGGTCGCGGAAGCTGTTGTAGTGCTGCTGGGCGAGCAGGGTGGTGGGCACCAGCACGGCGACCTGCTTGCCGCTGTGCACGGCGATGAAGGCGGCGCGCATGGCCACCTCGGTCTTGCCGAAGCCGACGTCGCCGCAGACCAGGCGATCCATCGGCTTGCCGGCCAGCATGTCGGCGCGCACGGCATCGATGGCGGCCTGCTGGTCCGGGGTTTCCTCGAAGGGGAAACCGGCGCTGAAGGTGGCGTAGTCCAGTGCCGGGTCCTGGAAGGCGAAGCCTTCACGAGCGGCGCGGCGGGCGTAGATGTCGAGCAGCTCGGCGGCAACATCGCGCACCTGTTCGGCCGCCTTGCGCTTGGCCTTCTGCCAGACCTCCGAGCCGAGGCGATGCAGCGGCGCCAGGGCATCGTCACTGCCGGTGTAGCGGGCGATCAGATGAAGGCTGGCCACGGGGACATAAAGCTTGGCTTCGTCGGCATATTGCAGGGCGAGGAATTCGGCGGCCTGGCCGTCGAACTCCATGGTCACCAGGCCCAGGTAGCGGCCGACGCCGTGATCGATATGCACCACCGGCGCGCCTTCGCGCAGCTCGGTGAGGTTCTTGATCACGTTGTCGCCGCCTTCTCGGCCTTTTTCGCGGCGGCGACGCTGCATCACGCGCTGGCCGAACAGCGGGCTTTCGGCGATCAGTGCCAGGTCGTCGAGCAGCAGGCCTTCATCCAGTGGTGCGATGCAGATGTTGAGGCGTTCAGGGCTGGCGACGAAGGCCGGCCAGCCCTCGACTTCCCGGGGCTTGAGCTTGAGGCGGGCGAGCAGTTCCAGCAGCACTTCGCGGCGACCGGCTGATTCGGCGCAGAACAGCACGCGGCCTGGATATTCTTCGATAAAGCGGCGCAACGCCGCCAGCGGCTCGCCGGCCTTGGCCTGAATCGCCAGGTCGGGCAGGGCGCGTGCGTCAAAACGGGTCTGGCCGACGCCGGGCTCGATATCGTCCTGATTGACCACTACTCGCGGCCAGCTCTTCAGGCGGGCGAAGCAGTCCTCGACCGGCAGGAAGATGTCGGCGGGTGGCAGCAGCGGGCGCTCCGGGTCGACTCGGCGGTCCTCATAGCGGCTACGCGCATCTGTCCAGAAATGCTCGGCAGCCTTTTCGATGCCGGGCAGGGAGAACACCTGGGTGTCGCCTGGCAGGTAGTCGAACAGGGTGTCTGTCTCATCGAAGAACAGCGGCAGGTAGTACTCGATGCCGGCGGGGGTGATGCCGGTGGAAAGGTCCTGATAGATCGGGCAGCGACGGAAATCCACGTCGAAGCGCTCGCGGAAACGCCCGCGGAAATCGGTGACAGCCTTCTTTTCCAGCGGAAATTCACGCGCCGGCAACAGACGGATCGACTCGACCTTGTCCACCGAGCGCTGGGTCTCGGGGTCGAAGGTGCGCAGGGTTTCGATTTCGTCGTCGAACAGGTCGATACGGTAGGGCGTGTCACTGCCCATCGGGAACAGGTCGATCAATGCGCCGCGCACGGCGAACTCGCCGTGTTCGTAAACGGTGTCGACGCAGCGGTAGCCAGCGGCCTCCAAGCGGCCGCGCATCTGCTCCACATCGAGTTTCTGGCCGACATCCAGCACCAGGCTGCCACCCAGCAGGAAGCGCTTCGGTGCCAGGCGGTGTAGGGCGGTGGTGATCGGCACTACGAGGATGCCGCGGCTCAGCTGCGGCAGGCGATAGAGCGCTGCGATGCGTTGCGAGATGATGTCCTGGTGTGGCGAGAAGACATCGTAGGGCAGGGTTTCCCAGTCGGGAAAGTGCAGCACTGGCAGGTCGGGGGCGAAGAACGCCAGTTCTTCCTGCAGGCGCTCGGCGCTCTGGCTGCCTTCGGTGAGCACCAGCGTGAAGCGTCCGGCATTGCTGGCCGCTTCGGCGATAGTCAGGGACAGCGCGGCGCCGGGCAGGTTGCCCCACTGTTGTTTGCCGGCGCTGGCCGGTAGAGACGGAAGACGCAGTACGGACACGGGCGGCTCACGGTCGTGACGAAAGGCCGGGAATTGTAGCGGGGCTTGGTGGTCAATGTCAGTCGCGACAGGCGCGCATTGCTCATGCCCGCGCGCGCCGTCATAATGTAGCCCCTTTTTTCAGCCCCTACATGTGGAAGGTACTGCCCGTGACTCAGAAGCCCGACCAGTGTCTCGGTGAATGGATCGATCGTGAAGCCCTCGCGGAAGCGATGATTCCGCTGATTGGTCAGCTCTATCGCAACAACAATGTGGTGACCTCGATCTATGGCCGTGGCCTGATCAACCGTTCGGTCATCGACATCCTCAAGGCTCACCGTTTCGCTCGCCATCGCCTTGCCGATGAGGCTGAACTGTCGGTGCACGACACCTTCCCCATGCTCAAGGCCATGAGCGAGCTCAAGCTGGGCGCCGCCTCCGTGGACCTGGGCAAGCTGGTTGCCAAGTTCAAGGCCGAAGGCGCTGGTCGCAGCGTCGAGCAGTTCGTCAAGGACGAGCTGGCCGAGGTGGTCGGCAAGCAGAACGGTTCCGGTCGTGAAGGCACCGACGTGGTCCTCTACGGCTTTGGTCGTATCGGCCGCCTGCTGGCGCGCATCCTGATCGAGAAGACCGGTGGTGGCGACGGCCTGCGCCTGCGTGCCATCGTTGTGCGTAAAGGCGCCAGCAACGATCTGGTCAAGCGTGCCAGCCTGCTGCGTCGTGACTCGGTACACGGCAAGTTCAACGGCACCATCACCATCGATGAAGAGAACAATACCCTGACGGCCAACGGCAACCTGATCCAGGTGATCTATGCCAAGGACCCGAAGGAAGTCGACTACACCCAGTACGGCATCAAGAATGCACTGCTGGTGGACAACACCGGTGTGTGGCGTGACGCCGAGGGCTTGGGTCAGCACCTGGCCTGCCCGGGCGTCGATCGCGTCGTCCTCACCGCACCTGGCAAGGGCGCGCTGAAGAACATCGTGCACGGCATCAACCACAGTGAAATCACCGCCGAGGACAAGATCATCTCCGCGGCTTCCTGCACCACCAACGCCATCGTGCCGGTGCTCAAGGCGGTCAATGATCAGTACGGCATCGTCAACGGTCACGTCGAGACCGTTCACTCGTACACCAACGACCAGAACCTGATCGACAACTTCCACAAAGGCAGTCGTCGTGGTCGTAGCGCCGCGCTGAACATGGTCATCACCGAAACCGGCGCTGCTACCGCTGCGGCCAAGGCGCTGCCGGTTCTGAAAGGCAAGCTGACCGGCAACGCCATTCGTGTGCCGACGCCGAACGTGTCCATGGCCATCCTCAATCTGAACCTGGAGAAGGCCGCCACTCGCGAGGAGATCAACGAGTACCTGCGCCAGATGGCCATGCACTCGGATCTGCAGAAGCAGATCGACTTCGTCAGCTCGCAGGAAGTGGTATCGACCGACTTCGTCGGTTCGCGCCATGCCGGCGTGGTGGATGCCGAAGCCACCATCGCCAACGATAACCGCGTTGTGCTGTACGTCTGGTACGACAACGAGTTCGGTTACAGCTGCCAGGTGGTGCGCGTGATGGAAGACATGGCTGGGGTCAACCCGCCTGCCTTCCCGCACTAAGCGTCAAGGTTGCAAAAAAAACGGGAGCTTCGGCTCCCGTTTTTTATGCCCGGAATCTGGCCTAGCGAGGTTGTCGAGTTGATCTCGAGCCGCATCGAGTTGTTGCGCCCTGTTACCGAAAGGCCAAAAAAAGCAAGCGCTTGGGTGGTCAGTGCCGGGGGGCGTCTCTATAATCAAGCGGATTTTTTACCCAGGTTTGGCGCCTTCCTCCACGCCCATATCGTATCGGCGTGGTCGGGTCTATTAGACCTTCGGTAGCGCCGCCTGTCCTATAAAAAGCTTTCTAAATCAGTGGTTAGGCAAACCTATGATCAAACTAAAGCATGGGCTTGATTTGCCCATAACGGGTGCGCCGGCACAGCGTATCGAGGCCGCCAGGCCCGTACGCAGTGTCGCCGTCATCGGCTTCGACTATCACGGGATGAAGCCGACGATGGAAGTGCAGGTCGGTGACCGGGTCAAACTCGGTCAATTGCTGTTTACCGACAAGAAGACACCCGGCGTGCGCTATACCGCCCCCGCTGCTGGCGTGATCAGCGCCATCCACCGTGGTGAGAAGCGTGTCCTGCAGTCCGTTGTCATCGACATCGAAGGCGACGAGCAGGAAACCTTCAGCCAGTATGCTGCCGACCAACTCGACTCGCTGAGCGACGAGCAGGTTCGCGAGAACCTGCAGCAGTCCGGTCTTTGGACTGCGCTGCGCACCCGTCCGTTCAGCAAGGTGCCGGCGCTGGATGCCGTACCCAGCTCGATTTTCGTGACGGCAGTCGATACCCACCCGCTTGCCGCCGATCCTGCGGTGATCATCGGTGAACATGCCGCTGACTTCGAAAACGGCCTGAAGGTTCTCGGTAACCTGGCCAAGATCTTCCTGTGCAAGGCCGAGGGTGTCAGCCTGCCGGGCGAGCATGTTGCCAAGGTGCAAAGCGAAGCCTTTGCCGGCCCGCACCCGGCGGGGCTGCCAGGCACTCACATTCACTTCCTCGACCCGGTCAGCACCAGCAAGAGTGTCTGGCAAATCGGTTATCAGGACGTGATCGCGGTGGGCAAACTGTTCACCAGCGGTCAGCTGTTCGTCGAGCGTGTGGTTGCGCTGGGCGGCCCGGTCGCCGAGCAGCCGCGTCTGCTGCGCACCCGCCTGGGCGCCAACCTGGAAGAACTTACCGCTGGTGAGCTCAAACCAGGTTTCAACCGGGTGATTTCCGGCTCGGTGTTCGGCGGTCGTACCGCTCAGGGTGCCTTCGCCTTCCTCGGTCGTTACCACAATCAGGTGTCCTGCCTGGTGGAAGGCAATGACCGCGAGATGATGCATTACCTGCGTGCCGGGGTTAACAAGCACTCGGTACTGAACGTGTTCGTCTCCAAGCTGGCTGGCGCCAAGCTGTTCAACTTCACCACCACCACCAACGGCAGCCCGCGCGCCATGGTGCCGGTGGGCAACTACGAAGCCGTGATGCCGCTGGATATCCTGCCGACTCAACTGCTGCGCTATCTGATCGTTGGCGACACCGAGATGGCTCAGAAACTGGGTTGCCTGGAACTCGACGAAGAAGACTTGGCACTGTGCACCTATGTGTGCGCCGGCAAGTATGAATATGGCCCGATCCTGCGGGACAACCTCACCCGCATCGAGAAGGAGGGTTAATCCGTGGGCATTCGTGCATTCCTCGACAAGATCGAGCACAACTTCGAAAAGGGCGGCAAGTACGAGAAGTGGTATGCCCTCTACGAGGCCATCGACACCTTCTTCTATCGTCCTGGCAGCGTGACCAAGACCACCGCTCACGTGCGCGACGGCATCGACCTCAAGCGCATGATGATCACCGTGTGGCTGTGCACCTTCCCGGCCATGTTCTTCGGCATGTGGAACACCGGCTACCAGGCCAACCTGATCTTCGCTCAGAGCCCCGAGCTGCTGGCGAGTCAGGAAGGCTGGCGCTTCGCCCTGATCGGCTCGCTGGCCGGTTTCGATCCGAACAGCCTGTGGGACAACTTCATCCAGGGCGCAGCCTACTTTCTGCCGGTGTACGCGGTGACCTTCATCGTCGGCGGCTTCTGGGAGGTGCTGTTCGCTTCGATCCGCAAGCATGAAGTCAACGAAGGCTTCTTCGTCACTTCCGTGCTGTTCGCCCTGATCCTGCCGCCGAGCATTCCGCTGTGGCAGGTGGCCCTGGGCATCAGCTTCGGTGTGGTGATCGGCAAGGAAGTGTTCGGTGGTACCGGCAAGAACTTCCTCAACCCGGCACTGACCGGCCGTGCCTTCCTGTTCTTCGCCTATCCGGCGCAGATGTCCGGTGATGCGGTCTGGACGGCGGTCGATGGTTTTGCCGGCGCCACTTCGCTGAGCCTGGCGGCCTCCGGCGGCATCGAGAACGTGATCAACAATGGCATCACCTGGATGGACGCCTTCGTCGGCACCATTCACGGCTCGCTCGGCGAGACCAGCACCCTGGCGATTGCCATCGGCGGTCTGGTCCTGCTGATCACCAAGATCGCCGCTTGGCGCATCGTCGCCGGCGTGATGCTGGGCATGATCGGCCTGAGCCTGCTGTTCAACGTCATCGGTTCCACCACCAACCCGATGTTCGCCATGCCCTGGTACTGGCATCTGGTAGTGGGCGGCTTTGCCTTCGGCATGTTCTTCATGGCCACCGACCCGGTGTCGGCCTCCATGACCAACACCGGCAAGTGGATCTTTGGTGCTCTGATCGGTGTGATGGTGGTGCTGATCCGTGTGGTCAACCCGGCCTTCCCCGAGGGCATGATGCTGGCGATCCTGTTCGCCAACCTGTTTGCACCGCTGATCGACCACTTCGTCGTTCAAGCCAATATCAAGCGGAGGCTGGCACGCAATGTCTAGTCAAAAAGAATCCACTGCCCGCACCCTGGCGGTGGCCCTGTTGGTGTGTCTGGTGTGCTCGGTGTTTGTCGCCGGCGCTGCCGTGGCACTGAAACCGACCCAGGTGGAAAACCGCCTGCTCGACAAGCAGCGCAGCATTCTGGCGATTGCCGGGCTGGGCGACCCGGGAATGAGCGCGGCGCAGGTCAAGGCGCTGTTCGATGAGCGCATCAATGCGCGTATCGTCGACCTGGAAAGCGGCACCTTCAGCGACGCTCAGGACCCCCTTACCTTCGACCCGCTGGTGGCCTCCAAGGACCCGCAGCTTTCCAAAGCCCTGCGCGGCTCCGAAGACATCGCCTCGATCAAGCGCCGCGAGCGCTACACCACGGTGTACCTGGTCGAACGCGACGGCGAACTGGAAACCCTGATCCTGCCTGTGCGCGGTTATGGCCTGTGGTCGACTTTGCACGGTTTCATGGCGCTCAAGGGCGACCTCAACACCGTTCAGGGGCTGGGCTTCTACCAGCATGCCGAGACCCCCGGTCTGGGCGGCGAGGTGGACAACCCGAAATGGCGAGGCCACTGGCCGGGCAAGACCCTGTTCAACGAGCAGGGCGATTTGGTCATCCAGATCATCAAGGGCAACGTCGACGCGCAGAGTTCGCAGGCTAAGCACCAGGTCGATGGCCTGGCGGGTGCAACCCTGACCCAGAATGGCGTGAATAATCTGTTGCATTTCTGGCTCGGTGAGAACGGCTTCGCGCAGTTCCTCGCCAACTTGCAGAAAGGGGAGGCCTGATCATGTCGCAGCCAACCATTAAAGAAGTCCTGCTCAACCCGATCTTCAACAACAACCCCATCGGCCTGCAGATCCTGGGGATCTGCTCGGCCTTGGCGGTGACCTCGAACCTGAAGACCGCGCTGGTGATGTCGATCGCCCTGACTCTGGTGACCGGCTTCTCCAACCTGTTCATCTCGATGATTCGTAGTCAGATCCCCAACTCGATCCGCATGATCGTGCAAATGGTGATCATCGCCTCGCTGGTCATCGTGGTCGACCAGGTGCTCAAGGCCTACGCCTTCAGTCTGTCCAAACAGCTATCGGTGTTCGTCGGCCTTATCATCACCAACTGCATCGTGATGGGCCGTGCCGAAGCCTTCGCCATGCAGAATCCACCAGTGGTGTCGTTCTTCGACGGTATCGGCAACGGTCTGGGCTATAGCGCCATGCTGATCGCTCTGGGTGTGATCCGCGAGCTGTTCGGTGCCGGCAAGCTGATGGGCTACGAGGTCTTCTCGGTGGTCAACGACGGTGGCTGGTACCAGCCCAACGGCATGCTGCTGTTGCCGCCTTCGGCGTTCTTCCTGATCGGCCTGTTCATCTGGGCCATCCGTAGTTGGAAGAAGGATCAGATCGAGCAGCCGAGCTTCAAGATGGCGCCTCAGGTATCGAACAAGGAGGCCTACTAATGGAGCACTATCTCAGCCTGCTGGCCAAGGCCGTGTTCGTCGAGAACATGGCGCTGGCCTTCTTCCTCGGCAT
Source organism: Pseudomonas alcaliphila JAB1 (assembly GCF_001941865.1). Lineage (NCBI taxonomy): Bacteria > Pseudomonadati > Pseudomonadota > Gammaproteobacteria > Pseudomonadales > Pseudomonadaceae > Ectopseudomonas > Ectopseudomonas alcaliphila. Next base: position 1,810,400 of record NZ_CP016162.1, read on the forward strand.
GTGTACCTTCATCGCCATCTCCAAGAAGGTCGAGACCGCAATCGGTCTGGGTATCGCGGTGATCGTGGTGCAGGTCATCACCGTACCGGCGAACAACCTGATCTACACCTACCTGCTCAAGGATGGCGCGCTGGCCTGGGCCGGCCTGCCCGAGGTCGACCTTAGCTTCCTCGGTCTGCTCAGCTACATTGGCGTGATCGCTGCCATCGTACAGATCCTCGAGATGCTGCTGGATAAATACGTGCCTGCGCTGTACAACGCGCTTGGTATCTTCCTGCCGCTGATCACCGTGAACTGCGCCATCATGGGTGGCACCCTGTTCATGGTCGAGCGCGACTACAACCTGGCCGAAAGTACCGTTTATGGCTTTGGTTCGGGTCTGTCCTGGGCGCTGGCTATCGCCGCGCTCGCAGGTATTCGCGAGAAGCTCAAGTACAGCGATGTACCGGCGGGCCTGCAGGGTCTGGGCATCACCTTCATCACCATCGGTCTGATGTCGCTGGGCTTCATGTCCTTCTCCGGCGTGCAGCTGTAAGGAAAGGATGAACAGATGAATTACGAAATCTTCCTCGCCATCGGCATGTTTACCGCCATCGTCCTGGCGCTGGTGCTGATCATTCTCGCCGCTCGTGCCAAGCTGGTTTCCAGCGGTGACGTGAGCATCGAGATCAATGGCGAAAAAACCATCGTGGTGCCGGCCGGCGGCAAGCTGCTGCAGACCCTGGCCAACAACGGCATCTTCCTGTCCTCCGCGTGCGGCGGCGGCGGCACTTGCGCGCAGTGCAAGTGCGTCGTCGAATCCGGCGGCGGCGAGATGCTGTCCACCGAAGAGTCGCACTTCACCAAGCGTGAGGCCCGTGAGGGCTGGCGCCTGTCTTGCCAGACCCCGGTCAAGCAGGACATGAAGATCGAAGTCCCGGAAGAGGTCTTCGGCGTTAAGAAGTGGGAATGCACCGTCGAGTCCAACCCCAACGTCGCTACCTTCATCAAGGAGCTGACGCTGAAGCTGCCGGAAGGCGAGAACGTCGACTTCCGCGCCGGTGGTTATGTGCAGCTGGAATGCCCGCCGCACACCGTGTACTACAAGGACTTCGACATCCAGGAGGAGTATCGCGGCGACTGGGACAAGTTCAACCAGTGGAAGTACGTGTCCAAGGTCGACGAGACCGTGATCCGTGCCTATTCCATGGCCAACTACCCGGAAGAGCGCGGTCTGGTGAAGTTCAACATCCGTATCGCCTCGCCGCCCCCCGGCAAGGACGATCTGCCGCCGGGCAAGATGTCGTCCTACGTGTTCAGCCTCAAGCCGGGCGACAAGATCACCGTGTACGGGCCCTTCGGTGAGTTCTTCGCCAAGGACACCGATGCCGAGATGGTCTTCATCGGTGGCGGTGCCGGCATGGCGCCGATGCGTTCGCACATCTTCGACCAGCTCAAGCGCCTGAAATCCAAGCGCAAGATCAGCTTCTGGTACGGCGCGCGATCCATGCGCGAGTCGTTCTACAACGAAGAGTACGATCAGTTGGCCGCGGAAAACCCGAACTTCCAGTGGCACCTGGCGTTGTCCGACCCACAGCCGGAAGACAACTGGACCGGCCTCAAGGGCTTCATCCACAACGTGCTGTACGAGAACTACCTGAAGGACCACCCGGCTCCGGAAGATTGCGAGTTCTACATGTGCGGCCCACCCATGATGAACGCCGCGGTGATCAAGATGCTGACCGACCTGGGTGTCGAGCCGGAGAACATCCTCCTCGACGACTTCGGCGGCTAACGCATGAGGTCTGCTGTACTCCAGCCCGTTATCGCTGTCGCCCTGGCGGCAGCCCTAACGGGCTGCTTACATTCTGAACGGATCGAAGAGTTCGGCGGCCCTACCATGGGCAGCACTTATTCGATCAAATACGTCCGCAGTGAAGGTGTCGCGCCGCAAGCCGAACTCAAGGCCGCGACCGAGGCGATCCTCGCCGAGATCGATCTGCAGATGTCCACCTATCGCGATGATTCGCTGATCGAGCAATTCAACCGTGCGCCAGCGGGTACCTGCCAGGCCATGCCCAAGGGCGTGCTGGATCTGGTGCGTGCCGGCGATCGTCTGCACCAGGAGAGCCAGGGCTATTTCGACCTGACGCTGGAGCCCTTGCTCGACCTCTGGGGCTTCGGTCCCAAAGGGCAGGGCGAGGCGGTGCCGGATGCCGAGCGTTTGGCCGAAGTGCGACAGCGGGTCGGTCAGCAGCACCTGAAGATCGACGGCGAGCAGCTGTGCAAGGATGCGGATGTTCAGGTCGACTTCAATAGCATTGCGGCCGGTTACGCCGTCGATCTGATCGTGGCGCGTCTGGGCGAGTTGGGCGTCACCAGTTATCTGGTCGAGGCCACCGGCGAGCTCAAGGCGGGCGGCTTCAAGCCCGATGGCAGCCACTGGCGCATCGGTCTGGAGGCCCCGCGCGACGATCAGCGGGTGGCCCAACGCATTCTGCAGCTCGATGGTTACGGTATCTCCACCTCAGGTGACTACCGCAACTACTTCGAAGAGAACGGCCAGCGCTACTCGCATACGCTCGATCCGCTGAGCGGCAAGCCGGTCAACCACAAGCTGGCGGCGGTGACGGTGGCAGATCCATCGACCTTGCGCGCCGATGGCTTGTCTACCCTATTGATGGTGCTTGGACCGGATGCCGGCATGGCCTTCGCCGAGCGCAACGGTATCGCGGCGTTTTTCGTGACGCGTGAGGGCGAGGGCTTCGTCACACAGGGCACGACCGCATTCGAGCAGCTATTCGCTGCAGGAGATGAGCAATGACTTTTCTGGTTGTATTTCTGGCCATGATTCTGGTCGTCGGCATGATGGCCATTGGCGTGATCATGGGGCGCAAACCCATCGCCGGTTCCTGCGGTGGCATCGCCAACCTGGGTATCGAGAAGGAATGCTCGATTTGCGGCGGTAGCCGTGAAAAGTGCGAGGAGGTCAATCGCGACCAGAGCGAAGCGCCGAACACCGACCTGGCTTACGACGCGAGCAAGCGTTAAGCCGGGTGGTAGCTTTGATAGCCGGTGGCTATTATCCGCTGCCGGCCCCGCCGAGGGTGCGCCACAAGCGCTCCGGCCTGATCTGAAGGAGTAAACATGGCGGTCTACAACTACGATGTGGTGGTGCTGGGCTCCGGCCCGGCGGGCGAGGGCGCGGCGATGAACGCGGCCAAGGCCGGGCGCAAGGTAGCCGTGGTGGACAACCGTCCGCTGGTCGGCGGCAATTGCACCCACCTGGGCACCATTCCGTCCAAGGCGCTGCGCCATTCGGTGCGGCAGATCATGCAGTTCAATACCAACCCGATGTTCCGCCAGATCGGCGAGCCACGCTGGTTCTCGTTCCCCGACGTGCTGAAAAGCGCGGAGAAGGTGATCGCCAAGCAGGTCACCTCACGCACCGGCTACTACGCGCGCAACCGCATCGACACCTATTTCGGCACCGCCAGCTTCGCTGACGAGCAGACCGTCGAAGTCGTCTGCCTCAATGGTGTGGTGGAAAAGCTGGTGGCCAAACAGATCGTCATCGCCACCGGTTCGCGTCCGTACCGCCCGGCCGATGTCGATTTCCGCCACCCGCGTATCTACGATAGCGACACCATTCTCAGCCTGGGTCACACACCGCGTCGTCTGATCATCTACGGAGCGGGAGTGATCGGTTGCGAGTACGCCTCGATCTTCAGTGGCCTGGGTGTGCTGGTCGACCTGATCGACAACCGCGATCAACTGCTCAGCTTCCTCGACTCGGAAATCTCCGACGCGCTTTCCTACCACTTGCGCAACAACAACGTGCTGATTCGTCACAACGAAGAGTACGAGCGCATCGAGGGTGTGGAGAACGGTGTGGTCCTGCACCTGAAGTCGGGCAAGAAGATCAAGGCCGACGCCCTGCTGTGGTGTAACGGCCGGACCGGCAATACCGATCAGCTGGGCCTGGAAAACATCGGCATCGCGGTCAACAGCCGTGGTCAGATTCAGGTCGACGAGCATTACCGCACCGAGGTCAGCAACATCTACGCCGCCGGTGACGTGATCGGCTGGCCGAGCCTGGCCAGCGCCGCCGCCGACCAGGGGCGTTCCGCCGCCGGCAGCATCGTCGACAACGGCAGCTGGCGCTTCGTCGATGACGTGCCGACCGGCATTTACACCATTCCGGAGATCAGCTCGATCGGCAAGACCGAGCGTGAGCTGACCCAGGCCAAGGTGCCTTACGAAGTGGGCAAGGCCTTCTTCAAGGGTATGGCCCGTGCGCAGATCTCGGTGGAACCGGTGGGTATGCTGAAGATCCTCTTCCATCGTGAAACCCTGGAAGTGCTGGGTGTGCATTGCTTCGGCTATCAGGCCTCGGAGATCGTCCACATTGGCCAGGCGATCATGAACCAGAAGGGTGAAGCCAACAGCATCAAGTACTTCATCAACACCACCTTCAACTACCCGACCATGGCCGAGGCCTATCGGGTTGCCGCGTTCGACGGCCTCAACCGGCTTTTTTGAGCGGCTCCGGCCGGCGGCCTGAGCCGGTCGGGGAGACAGGCTGGGTAGTGGCTTCCGAGTGGCGCTGGCCGAATCGGGAGAGCTTCTAGCGTCTCAGGCGGCAGCAACGAAAAAACCGGCTCTTGGGCCGGTTTTTTCGTTCTCGGGCGTTGTGTTCGTAGCCCGGATGCAATCCGGGAATGCTCTCTCTCCAGCTCCCGGATTGCATCCGGGCTACGCGCGGGCTGCTCTGGCTTGCTCGCCTCTCCCGCTTGCGGGAGAGGGGCCGGGGGAGAGGGCGCTAAGGCTCAGCCGCGCAGCGTCTGCACCGCGATGCCGGGGAAGTCGGTGATGATGCTGTCGACACCGAAGTCGGCCAGGCGGCGCATCAGTGCCGGCTCGTTGACCGTCCATACCGACACGTGCAGCCCTTGCTTCTGCGCCTTGAGCAGGCGCTCCGGGGTGCACAGCGTCCAGTTCAGCGCCAGCAGGTGGCAGTCGTAATGCGCCGCTACTTTCAGTGGGTCGAGCCAGGCGTACTCGGCAACCAGACCGAGCTGCAACTGCGGGGTCAGTTCGCGCGCGGCCTTGAGTACCTCCCGCGAGCTGGAGGTGATGGTGATCTGCTCGCGCAGACCAAAGCGTTCGACCAGCTCCGAGATGGCCAGCACGGTGCGCGCGGCGCGCACTTTCGAGGCGCTTTTCACCTCCAGTTGCCAATGCTCGAACTTGCACTGCTGGAACAATTCTTCCAGGCGCGGAACGGGGCATGGGCGCACCCAGCCAGGGCCGCCCTTGCGTGCATCGTATTTGATCAACTCGGCAGCGTCGTGTTCGACCACCTTGCCGCGCAGGCCGGTAGTGCGCTTGAGCGTCGGGTCGTGGATCACCATCAGTTCGCCGTCGCGCGACAGATGCAGATCCAGCTCGCAGCGGTCGACGCCGTGTTCCAGGCAGCGCTGGAAACTGGCCAGGGTATTTTCCGGGGCTTCGCCTTTGGCGCCGCGATGGCCGTAGATGAGAGTCACTGTTGCTCCTTGACGGTGTCGAGGTGGCGTGGCTGGTGATGGCGCACGCTGTTGATCACGTGATCGTATTCGAAATAGACACTGAATTCGCGGTAGTCCCAGCGTGTGATCGGCGGCTGGCCGACGGGCTTGTGCTCTTCATCGGCCAGGCCGAAACGCTCCAGTACCGAACGCTTGGACTGGCCTTTGTGCGGCAGGTTGCTGGCGTCGAGATCGGCGCCCTGGCTGCCCAGGGGAATGGTCAGGGTATCGGCGAAGAGAGCGGTAGGGGCGAGCAGGGTGAAAAGCAGAGCGAGACGATACATGGCGGTTCCTTGGCGACTGTCATTCGCGGGCTTGGCGACGCTCCAAAGCCTGCTTTTGCAGGATATGCCGAGCCAGCAACTGGCGCTGTGCGTCGGTCAACGCTTCGAACTCGGTGCCGATCTCGAATTGGCCATCCGCGCGCTGGCTGCAGTGCACCACTTGGCCACGCAGCAAGAGACCGAGCGCCTGCGGCATCAGCACCATCTTGATCGCCAGATGGCTGCCCGGCGCTACGGCCTGGGCGTTATTGAAGCTGATGCCGCCTTCGGACAGCGATACCTGGCGTGGCGCGCCGATGTCGCGCAGCAGGCTCTGCGCCACGGCCTGGCCGAGTAGGTCGACGCGCTTGTTGATCACCTTCAGGTAGTTGGCCAGGGTACGGTCGCGCTCAGTGATATGGCGCAGCAGATGCTGGGATTCGAAGTCCATCAGGTGCAGATCGCTGAGCAGGTTGAACAGCGGCGATGGATCGTGAAGCGCGTCGCTGGCATGGGCTTCTGCCCCCGACAGCAGGCTGAATTCCAGTGCGATCGTATCGTCGATACGATAGTATTCGCGGCGATCATCTACATCGTTAGTCGACATGGCGAACCCATGAAAGCGGTGGTGGTCGAAGACCCTGTTGAAAGTCTCGCGAACTGGATGCGTGCCAGGCAAGCGTCGTCGAACAAGCCTCGGTTACGAATGGTAAACGAGCATTGCTCGCTTCGCTCGCCCCTTCGGGGCCACACTGAAGCGCGCTGGTCATAAGCGGCTTTCCAAGTGTCTTTAACGCAGCATGCCCGATACGCAGCAGACTTTGAGTTGCTTCTGAGTGTAAGGCTGCTGACTTGGCCCTGCCACAAGGACGTTTTTTCTTTCCCCCGAATCTCTCCGACATGTTCAGACCTCTGTTCGTATTTATCGGTACGCGCTACACGCGGGCCAAGCGTCGCAACCACTTCGTCTCCTTCATTTCCCTGACGTCCATGCTCGGCCTCACCCTCGGGGTGATGGTAATGATCCTGGTGCTGTCGGTGATGAATGGTTTCGACCATGAAATGCGCACTCGGGTGCTGGGGATGATTCCTCACGCCACGGTCGAATCGCCGACCCCGGTCAGCGACTGGCCGGCATTGGCGCGACAGGTCGAGCGCCATCCGCGAGTCGAGGCGCTGGCACCCTTCACTCAGATGCAGGGCCTGCTGACACACGATGGCAAGGTGCAGAAGGTGCTGATCAATGCCATCGACCCCGAGCAGGAGCGCAAGGTGTCGATCATCGACGGCTTCTTCCAGCAGGGCAGTCTCGACAGCCTGCAGCCAGGTGATTTCGCCATGGTCATCGGTGACAAGGCGGCGGCCAAGCTGGGCCTGAAGTTGGGTGACAAGGTCACCTTTGTCGCGCCCGAGGTCACCGTGACCCCCGCCGGCATGTTCCCGCGTCTGAAGCGCTTTACCGTGACCGGCATCTTCCACGTCGGCGCCGGCGAGATCGACGGTGCACTGGCCCTGGCCAACATCAGCGACCTGGCGCGCCTGCAGCGCTGGAAGCCGGATCAGGTACAGGGCCTGCGCCTGAAGTTCGATGATCTGTTCCAGGCGCCGCGCAGCGCCTGGGAGATCGCCCAGACCCTCGACGGTGATTTCTACGCCCGCGACTGGACCCGTACCCACGGCAACCTGTACCAGGCCATTCGCATGGAGAAGACCATGATCGGTCTGCTTCTGCTGCTGATCGTCGCGGTGGCCGCGTTCAACATCATTTCCACCCTGGTGATGGTGGTGACCGACAAGAAGGGCGACATCGCCATCCTGCGCACCCTCGGCGCCACGCCGCGGCAGATCATGGCCATCTTCATGGTGCAGGGCACGGTGATCGGTGTGGTCGGCACCTTGATCGGCGCCGTGCTGGGGATTCTCGCGGCGCTCAACGTCAGCAGCCTGATCGCCGGCATCGAACGTCTGCTGGGCATCAAGTTTCTCAATGCCGATGTCTACTTCATCGATTACCTGCCCTCGCAACTGCAGAGCGCCGACGTGGTGATGGTCTGTACCGCGGCGTTGCTGCTGAGCTTCTTCGCCACCCTGTATCCAGCCTGGCGCGCTGCGCGTACCCAGCCGGCCGAGGCCCTGCGCTATGAGTGAGTCCATGAACCAGAACGCCATGAAACAGCACAATGCCGTGCTCAGCTGTCGCAACCTGAGCAAGCGTTACGACGAGGGCCCCGAGTCGGTGGTGGTGCTCGATGGCCTCGAGCTGGAACTCTTTCCCGGTGAACGTGTGGCCATCGTCGGCAGCTCCGGTTCCGGCAAGAGCACCCTTTTGAACATGCTCGGCGGCCTGGATACGCCCAGCGAGGGCAGCGTCTGGCTGGCCGGCGAGCAACTCTCGGCGCTGAGCGAGACCGCTCGAGGTCTGCTGCGCAACCGCGCGCTGGGCTTTGTCTACCAGTTTCACCACCTGCTGGCCGAGTTCACTGCGCTGGAGAATGCCTGCATGCCGCTGTTGATCGGCAAGACGTCGATCAGCGAGGCGCGCGAGCGTGCCACCAAGCTGCTCGAGCGAGTCGGGCTTGGCCATCGCCTCAATCACAAACCGTCCGAACTGTCCGGTGGTGAGCGTCAGCGTGTGGCCATTGCCCGTGCCCTGGTCAACCGCCCCGGGCTGGTGTTGCTCGATGAACCCACCGGCAACCTCGACCAGCACACCGCTGAAGGCATTCAGGAGCTGATGCGTGAGCTCAGCCGTGACTCCAACACCGCGTTCCTGGTGGTGACCCACGACATGCAGCTGGCGCGGCAGATGGATCGCGTGCTCAGCCTGCAGGACGGCAAACTGGTGACCCTCTGATGTTTCGTCCGCTGAGTATCTTCATCGGCGCTCGCTACACACGGGCCAAGCGCCGCAACCATTTCATCTCCTTCATTTCGCTGACCTCGATGATCGGCCTGGCGCTTGGCGTGCTGGCGATGATCGTGGTGCTATCGGTGATGAACGGTTTCCAGAAGGAAATGAGCTCGCGCATTCTCGGCATGGTGCCGCACGCCATGCTCTACGGCGTCGAGCCGGTCGCCGACTGGCGCGCCCTGGCGGACAAGGCCATGGCCAATCCGCAGGTACAGGCCGCGGCGCCTTATGCCGAGCTGGAGGGCATGCTCTCGCATCGCGGGCTGATGCAGCCGATCCAGATCCACGGCATCGACCCAGTGGAGGAGGGCAAGGTATCGATCCTGCCCGAGCACATCCGTCAGGGCAGCCTGAACAATCTGCAGCCGGGTGAGTTCGGCGTGGTGATCGGTGATATCACCGCGCGCCGCTTCGGCCTGCAGGTGGGCGACAAGCTGACCCTGATCATCCCCGAGCTGAGCAGCGCGCCTGGTGGCGTCACCCCGCGCATGCAGCGGCTGAACGTGGCGGCGGTGTTCAAGGTCGGTGCCGAGCTGGACAGCTCACTGGCACTGATCAACGTCGTCGATGCCGCTGCCATGCAGCGCTTGCCGGAAGGTACGCTGCCGGGTATTCGTCTGGCGCTGAAGGATCTCTACCAGGCGCCGCAGGTATCCAAAGCGCTGGTCGCCGAACTGGGCGCAGGTTATCGCGCCGATGACTGGACCCACACCCAGGGCAGTCTGTTCAGCGCGATGAAGATGGAGAAGACCATGATCGGTCTGCTGCTCTTGCTGATCGTCGCGGTGGCAGCATTCAACATCATCGCCACGCTGATCATGGTGGTCGCCGATAAGAGCGGCGACATCGCCATCCTGCGTACCCTGGGCGCCACACCGCGGCAGATCATGGCGATTTTCATGGTGCAGGGCTCGGTCATCGGTCTGGTCGGTACGCTGATCGGCACGGGACTCGGTGTGCTGGCGGCGCTCAATGTCAGTGCGCTGGTGGCCTGGCTGGAGTCGTTTGCCGGGCAGCAGGTGATGAGCTCCGATGTGTATTTCATCAGCAGCCTGCCGTCTGATCTGCAGTGGTTGGACGTGGCGTTGATCTGTTCGGCGGCATTGATCCTGAGTTTCCTCGCCACGCTCTACCCCTCATGGCGGGCGGCGCAGGTGCAGCCGGCCGAGGCGCTACGCTACGAGTAAGAACGAAAAAGCCGTCGACTTTGACGGCTTTTTCTTTTCAGTGGCGCTCCAGGCGGCGCTTTTCCTGACGCTTGCGCCAGCTACGCTGTACCCACCAGCGCCAGTAGAGCATGGTCAGCACGTAGCCCAGTATCGCGAGGATGACCCCCGCGACGAAGGAACCCAGGTACAGCGGCTTCCACAGCACCGCTACCTCGGCCGTGATCCATTCCAGGCTCAGCGTCTCCGGCATGCGCACGGGCGGTGTCTGCATGATCCACGCGCCCAGTTTGTAAGTGCAGTAGAAAACCGGTGGCATGGTGATGGGGTTGGTCAGCCACACCAGGCCGATGGAAATCGGCAGGTTGGCGCGCAACGGGATGGCGACGGCTGCGGCGGCCAGCATCTGCATGGGCATGGGGATCATCGCCCAGAACAGGCCGATGGCCATGCCGCGGGCTACCGAATGGCGATTGAGATGCCAGAGATTGGGATCATGAATGAGTTTGCCGAGAAAGCGCAGGGACTTGTTACCCTTGATGCTGTCGGGGGTGGGCATGTAGCGCTTGAATAAACGACGCGGCATGAAGAGTCTCTGGGCAGGCAAAAGCGCCGATATTATGCACGGATTCAGCCTGGCCAGCGTTTCCATATTGTGACCAGAGGTGAGCGCTGGACGCGCTCGCCGCAGCTCGATGAGCAAGGAGAAACC